>NZ_JABUYN010000011.1:0-140926 GCF_014897305.1 Pseudomonas sp. FME51
CGATCATGGTCGGAGCCAGCACTCGGTTTCAGATGGTTCCCACGCTCCAGCGTGGTAACCGCGCCGTGGACGCTCTGCGTCCGAACGGGTAGCCTGCACAACGTCGAAACCGGGACGCAGAGCATCCCGGCAGGCGTTCCCACGCTGGAGCGTGGGAACGATCAAGCGCTACTTAACCACCAACCAGGAACCCCCCTATGCCCGACATCTCCACCGCCGACTTCATGCAGCGCGTCGTGCGCTTTCTCGACCGCTACGAGCAGAACCTGCCGCCTGTGCCGCCCGTTATCGATTGGGCGCACACCCAAGCCGCGCGTTGGGTGGGGCAGGGCGATGGAGGGTGGCTCAAGCCGCTTGAGATCACCGCAGGGCATGGGTTGAGTGACCTGGTCGGCGTAGACCGGCAGAAAGCCCTGCTGGAAGCCAACACCGAGCAATTTGTCAAAGGCATGCCCGCCAACAACGCCCTGCTGTGGGGCGCGCGCGGGACGGGCAAGTCATCGTTGGTGCGAGCATTGCTGGTAGCGTGGGCAGATCAGGGGCTGCGACTGATCGAGATCGACAAGAGTGATCTGGTACACCTGCCGGCACTGGTCGCACAGATCAGCGAGCAGCCCTGGCGCTTCCTGCTGTTCTGTGATGACCTCGCATTCGAAGCGGACGACAGCGCCTACAAGACCCTGAAAACCGTGCTCGACGGCTCTGTCGAAGCAACGCCGGACAACACGCTGCTGTACGCCACCTCCAACCGCCGCCACCTGCTGCCAGAGCACCGCAGCGACAACCTCGCCGCCAGCATGATTGATGGCGAGTTGCATCCAGGAGAGGCCATCGAGGAGAAAATTGCCCTGTCGGATCGCTTCGGGCTATGGGTGTCTTTCTATCCCTTTAGCCAGGAGCACTACCTGGACGTCGTCCGCCACTGGCTGGCAATCATGGCGCAGGAGCACGGCCTGCAATGGGAATGGAGCGACGAGCTGCAACGAGAAGCCATCCGCTGGGCGCAGGCCCGTGGCAACCGCAACGGTCGCTGCGCCTGGCAGTTTGCACGGTCATGGGTAGGGAAAGAGCTGCTAAGCGGACAGTGACCGCGCCCGCCAACCGCTCCTTCCCACGCTGACTCAAAGCCGATCGTTCCCACGCTCCAGCGTGGGAATGCCTGCCGGGATGCTCCGCGTCCCGTCCCGCCGCCCAGCAAGCTGCCAGCCCGGACGCAGGAGCGTCCACAGCACGGCTCCCACGCAAAGCGTGGGAGCCATCAAACTACTCTGGTGGTAACGCCTGCCGGGATGCTCTGCGTCCCGTCCCACCGCCCAGCAAGCCGCCAGCCCGGATGCGGGAGCGTCCACTGCGCGGTTACCACGCTGGAGCGTGGGAACCATCATTTTGGGTGGGCTCCGCGTCCCGGTTTTGACGTTGTGCAGAAGGCAGGCCCGGACGCAGGAGCGTCCGCTGCGCGGTCAATGTAGGAGGGGCGCCCCGCCGCGACGCTGGCCGCCAGGCCAGCTAAAATCGGCGGGTACGGAGTCTGGCCAACAAAACCCCGGCGCTTGATCCGCAAAACAACCCGCGGCTCTAAACTCGCCCCATCATCTTCGCCACCAGCTGATGCTCCGCCGGCAGCAAGCTACTGACACTGCTACGCGCGGTTACTCGGCTCAGGAGGGATGACAGCCCCGGCCAGGTCTGCTCGTCGATCAGCTCGCCGGCGTGGGCCATGTTGATCAGTTGGCAGCACACAGCGATGTCCGCCATGCTGAATTGCTCGCCGAGAAAATACAGCCCGTCGCCCAGCTGCGTCTCCAGATAATCAAGCAAAGGCGGCAATCCTGTTTCCAGCGCATGCTGGATCGCGGCGTCATCGCAGTCCTGGCCCATCAACGGCTTCAACACCCGGTTGCGGAATACAGTCAGGGTCGCCAGCGTGCCCAACTCATAATCGGCGTACTTTTCCAGCCAACGCACGCGCGCTGTCTGTTGAGGCGTTGTGCCGTACAGAGAAACACCGCCACGGGTGTCCTGAAGATACTGGGCGATCACGCTCGAGTCTGCGATATTGAAATCACCATCCCTGAGCGCCGGAATACGCCCCAGGGGACTGATCTCGTAATACCAGGCAGGTTGCTTGAAGGGCGGCTGGGTTACCAGTTCATAGGCGATGTTCTGTTCGGCCAGCTGAACACGAATCTTGCGAACAAAGGGCGACAGAATCGCCCCGTAGAGAGTCAGGGACATGTATTAAGCTCCGTCGGGATATTCAATCGTATATTGTTTTCTTCTTCCAGGCTTCGTCATCCTCTTCCAACGCCTCGATACCCGCGCTCAGCTCGCTGGTAGTGGCCTCGGCCGCCAGCTCGATGCTCGCCGCAGTTTGCTCAGCGTTTGCCAAGAGCTGACGGAACACCGCCAGTTGCCCGCCACTGTCAGGGTGCTGTTGCTTGTTCAGGTAGGCGATAGCGCGCTCATACTGCAACTTGGCGACGCGCGGCTTACCGGCCTGCATGGCAGCGTTGGCCATCGCCTGGTACATGGTCAGCGTGGTCTGGAGAAGATGTTGATTCAGCAACTGGCTCCAGCGTTGAAAGGTGGTGCTATCCATCACACCATCGCGTCGGGACTGCTCGAACAGCTGCAGAAGATCACCCAGCAACTGCTTCGCCTGTTGCGCCGCCGCTTCATCAGTAATCACCAAGGGCGCGTTCGCAATCCGCGGTTCGCCCTTGTCGAGCTGTTGGCGTACGTCAGACAGCTGCTCGACATGGCTGGCATTCTTGCCATCCAGTTTTATCAAACGCTCCAGCAGAGTGGCTTCTATCTGCAATAACTGGGTCTTGAGCTCGGCTGACATGAACTGACCAGGCAAGTCGTGACTGATGCTGACGCAGCAATTGATCCTTGATCGCAACTCGGCCAACGCACGGGCACGCTCCAAACGTGAGCGTTCGAGGGTCTGATTGAGAAAGCCGATACAAATCAATATGATCAGCCCGCCCACGACGAGGGCGGCAATAAGTGTTGGCGACACGGGCTTTCTCCATAATCGAAAAGCTGTCGTTATGCCATATCCCTTCTGCCAATACAATCAAGTGATTCAATAGGCGTGATTATGTTCTCATTCCCCTGTAGGCCACGGTTTTCGTGGAAAATGAAAAATACCTGCAAAAATATCAGCTTGAGGGGTTGACGGACCTCGGGACCATGCCTAAAATGCGCGCCACTTGCAGCAAACAACGCAGAGCGAAGTAAGCAGCAAGTAGCCAGGGTTAACACCTCGGCACTGTGAAGTCCGGATACGTCCCCTTCGTCTAGTGGCCTAGGACACCGCCCTTTCACGGCGGTAACAGGGGTTCGAGTCCCCTAGGGGACGCCATTACGGCGTCAGATTTGCGGGAATAGCTCAGTTGGTAGAGCACGACCTTGCCAAGGTCGGGGTCGCGAGTTCGAGTCTCGTTTCCCGCTCCAAATACAGAAGAACCGCCCAATGGGCGGTTTTTTTGTGCCTGAAATTCGGTGATCACCGTCTGCAGCACCCAAACCGGGACGCAGAGCATCCCGGCATGCATTCCCACGCTGGAGCATGGGAACGATCGGGTGGGGGCTCGGTTTTCCGCGCACTGAGGGAGCCAGCGCTCCGTTTCTGATGGTTCCCACGCTCCAGCGTGGTAACCGCGCAGTGGACGCTCCAGCGTCCGGGCCGTCCGCCTGCACAGCGCTGAAACCGGAACGCAGAGCGTCCCTGCATGCATTCCCACGCGGAGCATGGGAACGATCGGGTGGGGGCTCGGCATCTTGCTATGCCGAGGCCGCACACGGGGCGGGCCATCACCAACACCATTGCCGCAGAAATAAACCGATGGTTCCCACGCTCCAGCGTGGTAACCGCGCAGTGGACGCTCCAGCGTCCGGGCTGGCCGCCTGCACAGCGCTGAAACCGGAACGCAGAGCGTCCCTGCAGCATTCCCACGCGGAGCATGGGAACGATCGGGTGGGGGCTCAGCATCTTGCTATGCCGAGGCCGCAGACGGGGCGGGCCATCACCAACACCATTGCCGCAGAAATAAACCGATGGTTCCCACGCTCCAGCGTGGTAACCGCGCAGTGGACGCTCCAGCGTCCGGGCTGGCCGCCTGCACAGCGCTGAAACCGGAACGCAGAGCGTCCCTGCAGCATTCCCACGCTGGAGCATGGGAACGATCGGGTGGGGGCTCAGCATCTTGCTATGCCGAGGCCGCAGACGGTCCGGGCCATCACCAACACCATTGCTGCAGAAATAAACCGATGGTTCCCACGCTCCAGCGTGGTAACCGCGCCGTGGACGCTCCAGCGTCCGAGCCCACACCTTCTCGACAACCACTGCACCGATACATTTGCTCAATGACATGCTTGCAGTGAATCAACGCTGTGCTGGCGTTGTCTGCTGATAGACTTCATCCAAGTGTCCGACTGGCGAAAAAAGCGATCATGGAAAAAACCATCTCACTGGCAGCAGAATTGCGCAGCGCATGGGCTGATCAGGCGCAGCGCAGCCCCTACATCTCCTACGGCCTGGCCGGGGCGGTGCTCATTATCATGGCGTTGATCATCGTCAGCATCATCAGCGCAGTCAGCGGTGGCAACGCCCTGAACCTGCGTCATGCGTTACTGGGTGGGAGCGCGGGCTTTGCGGCCACCACGCTGGGTGCCTTTCTGGCGCTGAGCATGAAGACCATCTCCACCCGACGACAGGACAGCATGCTCGGCTTTGCTGCCGGCATGATGCTCGCCGCCAGCGCCTTCTCATTGATCCTCCCCGGAATCGATGCTGCGCAGGGGATTCTCGGTAACAGCCTGGCTGCGGCCGGTACCGTGGTGCTCGGCTTGGGACTCGGTGTGATGCTGATGCTCGGCCTCGACTACTTCACCCCGCACCATCATGAGTTCAGCGGCCGGCACGGTCCCGAGTTTGATCGCATCAGCCGTGTCTGGCTGTTTGTCATGGCGATCACACTGCACAATATTCCCGAAGGCATGGCCATTGGCGTCGGCTTCGCGGCGGGGGATATGCCGGTAGGGCTGTCCATCGCTACCGCCATCTCCATCCAGGATATTCCCGAAGGCCTGGCTGTCGCCCTGGCACTGCGTACTACCGGGCTGTCAGCGCTGCGCTCGGCGCTGGTCGCCGCCGCAACCGGGCTTATGGAGCCACTGGGGGCAATGATTGGTATCGGCATGTCCAGCGCCTTCGCGATTGCTTACCCGGTCAGCATGGGGCTCGCAGCGGGCGCGATGATCTTCGTCGTCTCCCACGAAGTCATCCCGGAAACCCACCGCAACGGTCATCAGACCCCCGCGACCATCGGGTTGATGGTGGGGTTTGGGGTGATGATGTTTCTGGATACGGCGTTGGGGTGAGGGGGGGAGCGTTGAGACCGGGACGCAGAGCGTCCCGGCATGCATTCCCACGCTGGAGCGTGGGAACGATCGGGTGTAGCGGCGTGGGGTCGCAGGGCAGGGGTTGTGAGGTGGGGCGTGACTGGAGTGGCAGGTGGGCGCAGAGCTTGCCCCCAACCGATGGTTCCCACGCTCCAGCGTCCGGGCTTGTCGCCTGCACGACGCTGAAACCGGGACGCAGAGCGTCCGGCATGCGTTCCCACGCTGGAGCGTGGGAACGATCGGGTGGGGCGCGGGTGGTGGGGTGCTTGAGGTGGGCTCAGTGGTTGTGGGCGTTCAGGAGTTACGCAGTTGTTCGCTCATCAGCAGCAGGCGCGCCTGCTCCCAGTCAAACTCTTCACCACGCGCTTCGGCCTCGGCCTGGTGCTCGTCCAGCAACTGGTACTGAGCAATCTCATCGTCGGGCATGTAATGCAGGCAATCCCCACCGAAATACCACAGCAGATCACGCGGGATCATATGGGCGACCTGGGGGTAGCGGCTGATGATCTGGCAGAGAATCTCCTGGCCGGAATACAGTGCGTCCTGATCGCCTGCCTCAAGCTGGGTAATCAGTTCCTCGAAACGCTCCAGAAACAGGATGTTGCTTTCCTCTGGTGTCTGGGCCATCAGCACAGACTCCGCCCGCAGCGTATCGTACAGGCTCATCAGCAAGGCGAAGTGGTAGCGGTGATAGGGCAGATTGATATTCATGGTGGACTCCCGGCTGGTAAGGGCGGGAGTCTAGCAGACAAGGGGCGACGCCTCGACCCTTCATCAATCGCAGGAGCGTCCGGGCTTGCTGCCTGCGTGCGTTGGAACCGGGACGCAGAGCGTCCCAGCATGCGTTCCCACGCTGGAGCATGGGAACGATCGGGGGCGGCGGCGTGGGAGATTTGACAGATTGTAAGGCGGTACTACAGTTGGTATTGTCGAGATTGTATGACAATGTGCATTATCTTCTAACGTGACAGGAGGCTCATATGACTAGCCCGGCATTATGGAGCGCCCAGGCGCACATGCCCTCGGTAATCGGTCGACAGATCAATGTGGTGTCGGCTGAAGGTGCCTACCTCACCACGGACACCGGGGCTCGATTATTCGACGGAACCGCGTCACTCTGGTACGCGAATATCGGCCACGGTCGCGAAGAGATGGCACAGGTCGCCTACGAGCAGATGAAGACGCTCGAGGTCTACCATGTGTTCGGCCGCTACACCAACAACCGCGCGATCGAGCTCGCCGAGAAGCTGGTCAGCATAGCGCCCATCAATGATGCCAAGGTCATTCTCAACAGCGGCGGGTCCGACTCGATTGATGCTGCGCTGAAGCTTGCTCGCCGTTACTGGAACCATGTGGGTCGCACGAGCAAGAAAGTCATCATCAGCCGCGAAGGCTCCTACCATGGCTTGCACGCCTACGGCACCAGCATCGCCGGTCTCGACTTCAACCGAGAGGGCTATGGCACCGATTCGCTCGTCGACGGCACCGAGCGCGTTGGCATGCACGACGCAGCGGCCTTCGCAGCCACGATCGAGCGCCTGGGCGCAGAGAGCATCGCTGCGTACATCGCTGAGCCGATCCTGGGAACCGGGGGCGTGCATCCGCCGCAGGACGGCTATTTTGAAGAGATCCAGCGCCTGTGCCGCGAGAATGACATTCTCTTTATTGCCGATGAAGTCATCACCGGCTTCGGCCGCACCGGTGAGATGTTCGCGTCGAGCCGCTATAAGCTGCAGCCGGACATTATCGCCTTCGCCAAAGGGGTAACCTCGGGCTACGCAGCCCTCGGTGGTCTTCTCGTCGCGCCGCGCATCTGGCATCCGTTCTTTGAACAAGGCGCGGACTCGCCCATCTACCGTCACGGCACCACCTACTCAGGCCACCCCGTCACCGCCGCACTGGCGCTGAAAAACCTCGAGATCCTGGAGCGCGAAGGCCTGGTCGCCCGCTCCTCGGAACTGGAGCAGGTACTGGCCCGCGAACTCAAGGCGATTGAATCCCACGCGTTTGTCGCTGCCACGCGCGTCGGCGGCTTCCTCGGCGCTATCGAACTTTCCAGCGACGTCAGCGCCGAGTTCGTGACGGATCAGGTAATCGAGCAGGGCTTTATTACCCGCCCACTGCGCGGTAATGCCGTACAGATCAGCCCGCCCTTTATCACCACAGACCAGGAAGTCCGCGATCTCGTCGGTGCGGTGCGCGCGGTACTGGACGCTGCTCAGGCCAGGACGAGTAAAGCCAGGGCCACAGCATGAGTCTGCCAACACCTTCAGCCCAGCGCCTGGAAGCGTCCGACGAGGCGCTGCGAAGTCTTCCGGGTTTCAGCAACCATGAACCGGGCGCGAACGAATTCTCCGTGCTCGATCCCTCTACCGAGCAGCGTATCGCCACGCTGCCGAGCCTGACCCCGGAGCAGGCCATCGAGGAGGTCAGCATTGCTCACCAGGCGGGCCGCGAATGGGCGAAGACCACGCCGCGCCACCGCTCCGACACACTGCACAATGCCTATCAGGTGCTCATCGCCAACAAGCAGCGGCTTGCCTACGTCATCAGCCGGGAGATGGGCAAAACCCTCGCCGAGGCCCAGGGCGAGGTGCAATACGCCGCCGACTATGTGCGCTGGTACGCCGATGAGTTATTGCGACCGGCCGGTGGCTACCGGGATAACCCCGCCGGTGGCTCGACCATTCTGACCAAGCGTGCGCCGGTCGGTCTGGCGCTGCTTATCGCCCCATGGAACTTCCCCATGGCGATGATTACCCGCAAGATCGCCCCGGCTATTGCCGCCGGTTGCGCCTCGGTGATCAAGCCAGCGAGCCTCACGCCCCTTACCACGCTGCTCACGGTTGACCTGCTGGCCGAAGCCGGCGTACCCCGCGAATTGATGCGTGTAGTCACCACCACTCAGTCATCAGCCTTCAGCGAGGCCGTACTCGCGGACCCGCGTGTACGCAAGATCTCCTTCACCGGCTCCACCAGCGTCGGCAGCACGCTCATGGGCCTGGCTGCGCAGAATATCGTCAAGAGCTCAATGGAGCTGGGCGGCAACGCGCCGCTCATCGTGTTCGACGACGCCGATCTGGAGCGGGCAGTGGAGGGCGCGCTGCTGGCCAAACTGCGCAACGGCGGGCAATCCTGTGTCGCCGCCAACCGCATCTATGTGCAGAACGGCATCGCCAACGACTTCGTCGACGCGTTCAGCAAGCGCATGTCGGAAATGGTGCTCGGCCACTCGATCGCCGACGGCGTGGACCTGGGCCCGGTGATCAATCGGGATGCAGTCAACAGCTTCCAGCGCCTGGTTGATGACGCCGTCACGCGCGGTGCCGACTTGCGCACCGGCGGCCGTGCTCCCGAAGGTGCCGGATACTTCTTCGAGGCGACGGTTCTTGATCGGGTCCCGCTCGACGCCGACATCGCCAGCACCGAGATATTCGGCCCGATTGCGGCTATTTCCCGCTTCTCCACACAAGAAGAGGTAATTCAACGCGCCAACGACACGCCATTCGGGCTGGCCGGCTACGTCTTCACCGAAAACCTCGACCGCGCACTGAACGTCGCCGACCAGCTGGAGACCGGACTGGTCGGTATCAACAACGGCGTACCCTCGAACCCCGCGGCTCCGTTCGGCGGTATGAAACAATCGGGTCTTGGAAGGGAAGGGAGCCATGAAGGTCTCGAGGAATATCAGGAGGTTCGCTACTACAATATAGCCAGGCGTGAAACCAGATAGTCAGTGCAATTCAACCAGGTACTCCGGACACAAGTCTAAAAAAAGGAGCTTCATGATGATTCGCAAGACTGGACTTATTGCTGTGGGTGTTGTCGCAGCACTCGGCATTTCCCTCTGGGGTGGCAGCGCTATGGCGAAAGGCGATAGCTACACCATCAAATTCGGCAACGTGATTTCAATCGGTGACACGCAGAACCAGGGATATGCGCTGTTCGCTGACCTGGTGAAAGAGCGGTCCGACGGACGCATCAAGGTGCAGGTCTACCCCGACAGCCAGCTCGGCGGCGAACGTGAAATGATCGAGGCTACGCAATTCGGTGATATCGAGATGACAGCGCCCTCGGTCGGCGTACTCGCCAACTTCGATAAATCCCTCGAAGTCTTCGACTTTCCCTTCATCTTCGAAGATGCTGAAACGGCCTATAAAGTCCTCGACAGCGAACTGGGCGACGAGATGCTCGCCGGACTCGAAAAGAGTGGCTTGATTGCACTGGGCTGGGGCGAAAATGGTTTCCGCAACCTCGCGATGGTCAAGGGGACGGTCAAAACACCTGACGAGATGAAAGGGGTCAAACTACGCACCATGCAAGTGCCGATGCACATCGCCTACTGGAAGAGTATTGGCGCAGCGCCGACGCCCATGCCGTTCCCTGAGGTATTCACCTCCCTGCAACAGGGCGTAGTGGATGGCGTTGAAAACCCATACGAACTGCTGTTCTCGGCGAAATTCACCGAGCCTGCGCACTACCTCACCGAGACCAGACACATCTACGACCCTGAGGTCATCCTCATCAGCAAGGACTTCTTCGAAGGCCTTTCCGCCGAGGACCAGCAGATTATCCAGGGCGCCGCAGATGAAATGGTCGCCAAGATCCGTTCGCTCAAGGCAACGATCAGCGACGAGATCCGCGCCAAAATTGTCGCAGCAGGCGGCACGGTAACCGACCTGACCGATGAAGAACGCCAACAGTGGATAGATTCCGCCATCCCCTTCTATAAGGAGAATGCATCCAAAGTCGACACGGAGAAACTCAAAGCCATTCTCGAGGCAGCCGGCAACACCACCTACCTCGAAGCCATCCAGTAAACGCTGCTGAATGAGCCCCTGCCAGGGAAATACCCCGGCAGGGGCGTACTGACTGTCGCTGCACCGGGGGATCGTTGCCTATGCTCAAACGTATCTATGCGCATTTCGATGAGCACGTGGAGACCTATCTGGCGACAGTGGCATTAACCGTTTTCGCAACGCTCGTCGTTTTTCAAGTCATCATGCGGTACGCATTCAACAACCCATCAGTCTGGTCTGAAGAAGTCGCCCGCTACGCCCTGGTCTGGTTCGTCTATCTCAGCGGCAGTTACGCGGTGAAATACCAGCGGCACGTCAGGTTTAATGTGATCGTCGACCTGATTGGCAAGAAGGTGCCTCTCGCCCAACGCATCATCCGCCTTTTCATATTATTACTCTGGCTCGCCTTCCTCCTCTTCATGCTACAGCTCTCAATTGAGATGGTGAGTCGGCAGTTCAGCACAGGTCAGCGTGCGCCAGCGTCGCAAATCCCCATGTACCTGGTTTATCTGGGACTACCCCTCGGGCTCCTGCTGATGTCTTTCCGCGTTGTCCAGCATACGGTCGGAACCATCGTCGATATTGTCCGACAGCCCTTTGCTCCCATCCCGCCGTCACAAACCGAGGTGGACTGATACATGGGCATTGCCACTCTCTTTCTGAGCTTCCTGATTCTGCTTATCCTCGGCATGCCGGTCGCGTTTGCGCTGGGCATCTCATCACTGTTCTCAGTAATGGTGACCGGCGTGGTCCCGGTCAACTATCTCACCCAGACCATGTTCGGCGCGGTGGATTCCTATTCGCTGCTGGCCGTCCCGCTCTTTGTGCTCTCCGGCGTCATCATGGAATATGGCGGGCTCTCTCGCAGGCTCATCGATGCGGCGAAAACCTTCGTCGGTCACATGACCGGAGGTCTGCCCGCCGTCACCCTGCTGGGCACCGCCGTGTTCGCGATGCTGAGTGGCTCAGGGCCGGCTACCGTCGCCGCGATCGGCGGCATCATGATCCCGGCCATGATCCGCGAGGGGTACGCACGTGGGTTCAGCGCCGGCCTGGTAGCAACGGCGGGTGGTATCGGTATCGTGATCCCACCCAGCATTCCGCTGATTATCTACGGGATTACCACGAACACCTCAATCGGCGATCTGTTCCTGGCGGGCTTTGTCCCGGGGTTCATCATCGTCCTCCTGCTGTATTTCATGAGCCGCCACATGTCCAGGAAGCATGGTTATGGCGGTGATGTGCCCAAAGCCAGCTGGAAGGAGCGCAGGGTGGCGTTGTGGCGTGCCAAGTGGACATTGCTGATGCCTGTCGTAGTACTCGGCGGTATCTACGGCGGCGTCTTCACCCCCACGGAGGCATCAGGTGTGGCCGTGGCATACAGTCTGGTGCTGGCACTCATATACAGTGAGACAAAGCTCTCTGAGATCCCGGTGATGCTGAAAGCGACCTTCCTCATCTCAGGGATGATCCTGGTGATCATTGCCACGGCATCGACCTATGCCCGGGTTCTGACACTCGAACGCATCCCCTCACTCATCGCTGATTTTCTCGGCGCACTGCCCGTGCCGTTCTGGGTGATTCTGGCGGTGATCCTGATCCTGCTGGTATTCATTGGCATGTTCATGGAAACCATCGCCGGCATCATTCTTCTCGCCCCGATTCTGGTGCCGGTAGTCACGGCAATGGGCATGGACCCGGTGCACTTTGGAGTGGTCATGATTCTTGCTTCGATGATCGGCTTCGCCACACCGCCGGTGGGGGACAACCTCAACGTCGCCAGTGCGATCAGCGGCCTGTCGATTGAAAAGGTGAGTCTGGCCGCGCTCCCGTTCGTGGCCGCGCTGATCGTGATGCTATTTGTGGTGGCCTACGTACCGCAGATCTCGATGTTCCTGCCCAACTGGCTCGGCAACTGACGTCCGGCAACTGAGCGTGCCCCGGCAGCTCAGTTGCCGGCGCGCTCCCGGTGCGACTGTATTGCCTGATTGAGAAAGGCCTCGGACTCATCCAGGTGGGCTCTGAAGGCCGCGACGGCCGCTTCAGGGTCTCCCAGGCGGATGGCATCCAGAAGCACCCGGTGCTGGCGAGCGATCTCGCTGGGAGCTTCATGGCTGGAACGAAAGTAGGTCAGCGCCAGTCGCTGTTCCGCAGAGATACTGCGGTAAAATTTCTGCAGGCGAGTGCTGCCGCTGGCGGCGATCAGGGTCTGATGAAACTCGAAATCGAACTTGAGAACCTCATCCCAACTGTCTTCATCGCACAGCACCTCCATGATCCTGACGGCGTTCTCGGCCTCTTTCGGCAGGGTTTTTTCCGTGGTCACAATACGGACTGCCTCAAGCTCAATCAGCCGGCGAACCGCAAAGAGGTCATGAATATCGCTTTCTGAAAACTGCGGAATGTAAACACTCTTGTTCGGCTCGCGGCGCAGAATCCCATCATGTATGAGCACCACGATGGCGGAACGAATGGTCTGGCGTGGGACGTCGAAGCGTGCGGCGAGCTGCGTTTCAATCAGCGTCTCTCCGGGGCGAAACATGCCGCTGAAGATGTCTTCGCTGAGTTGCTCAGCAATGGCTTCCACTACCGACACCGTTCTGAATTTACGCGTACTCATGACGTCACCCTGCGTGCGGAATAACACTGCCACACCAATACCACCAGCAAACCCGCACCGACGCCGACGCTATTGGCATAGATGTCGTGGATATCCGCCGAGCGGGTAGGGTGGAAGGACTGCACGAACTCCACCGCCACGCCGACGCTGAACATCAACACGCCACGCAACCACCATCGCCACCGAGGGAAGGCAAGGTAACTGAGCAGCGTGCAGACGAACAATCCGCCAGCGTGATAGACCGAGTCCACGAAGCTAAACTTGAACGGCGTAGGGGGCGGGCCTGGGCGCATACCGAGGTACATACCGAGCAACAGCACCGAGAAGAACAGGATTCTGTACAGCAAGCGGTAACGGCCCCAATGGCGGAGGAGGTTCAGCCACATGGTGTCAGGCGGCTCGGCTGGGATGCAGAGCGGGAGTACCCTGATGGTTCCCACGCTCCAGCGTGGGAACCCGCGCCTTGGGCGCTCCAGCGTCCGGGGTGGTGGTGTGGCTCATCACTCCACCATTTGCCCAAAGCCATCATTGAAATGATCAATGTTGCGAGCGTTGGTCATGTTGTAGAGCGAGTACTGTCTTGCCAGTTTCGCGCCGCCGTCCCGGGTCAGCGGGTTCCAGGCGATGGTGCCGCTGGAGGTCGAGGACCTGGCGAAGAAGGCGTCGAATGGGAAGGTGAAATAGATCCCCTTGTCGAAGCTGCCCTCACCGAAGTCTTCCGACGACACATCGGTCTTGGTCGCCCAGGCGCCCACAGTCACCCCATTGGCAAAGCGACGGGACAGATCCAGCGTCGCACCGTAATCGCCGGCCAGGTAGCGACCAGCGCTGCCCTTGGCGAGAATATCCCAGAAGCGCGTCTGGGAATAACCGGTGATGTGCCCGGTCCAGGTGGAATAATCGCGGAAGTCGAAATCCTGACGGAAGCCGCGCTGTTTCACCCAGTTGGCATCCACACCAATCGCCCAGCCCGCATCAAACGGCCGGTACAGCACCTCACCACCAATACCGCCGAACATGCTTTCCAGCAGGCCGACATAACCCATCGCATACACATCACGATCAAGGCGTTGAGTATGGGTGTACTGCAGGTTCTCCAGCACCACATCCGAGGTGACCAGATACTCCCGGATATTGGTACGTACCTGCGGCAGGTTACTGGTCCCTCGCTGATCGAACTTGTCGAAGTTGTTGAGCAGGTTGACGCCCAGGTTACCGCGCACCCAGTTATTGCGGTTGAAGCGGTACTCGGCATTAACGCGTGCCAGGAACTGATAGAGAATGAAGCCGTCCGGGCCACCCATGTTCTGCTTGTAGCCCAACGACAGACCCCAGTCGAACTTGTCCAGCTCGGCGGCGTGCACCACATCCTTGCCCACTACGCTGGGCGTGGCGTTGACCATGCCGCGCCGCAGGTCTTCAACATCGGCGCTGTTCTGTTCGTAATCACGCAGCCGCTGAGGCTTGATGCTGGTTTCGCTGACGGCCATGCCACGGGGCTTGTTGACCAGGGTGTACCAGTCATAAGTGCCTTCGCCCAGGCTGTTATCCAGCACACGGGAGGCACGGGTCACACCTTCGGCTTCGTTACGATAGGTCCGCTGTTCACCGGTGATGATGACTTCCCGGTCCCTGATGGCGATTTCTTCCACCTGGAAGCCGGCATTGTCTTTCAGACGTTCGCTGACGTTCGCCCAATCCACGCTTTGCCCGGACACACCCGCAGGCAGCGGACGGCGCGGCTCGGGATCAGGATCAAGGAACTTGTCCGGTCCGCGCGATTTCAGGTTGGTATGGAAGGTGATGCCGATCATCGCAGTGTTGCCGCGTTCCCAACCCGCGCTGATATCAATGCCATTACTGACCTTGAATACCGCGCCCAGGTTGAAGCGCGAATCCGCCGTATCGAAGTCGGGATCGCCCGGCTCGGACGAATAATCGTTACCGTCAACTTCCACTTTCAAGCGCAGCCGATCCCACGGCGTCTGGTATTCAACACCACCAAAAAACGCAGCCGGACCACTGAAATAGGTACTGGTATTGAAGTTACCACCGCGGTCACCTTCGGCGCGGCCCGCACGCTCGCTGTCACGCAGACCACCGAAAGGATTGCTGATATCGCCACGAGTACCGTGATAGCCCCAAGCAACCCCCAGGCTCACATCCAGATCCCAGAAGCGCTTGTTGGCAACCAGATATTCGCTCGAAAACAGACCGGTACCGGCCGCATCGATAAAGCCCAGCGCAAGCTGCGGCATCCAGTAGGACTCTTGCCACAGGCGGAACTTGGCGTCCATCGCCTTATCCTTCAGGCTCTGGTCACCACTGAACTCTTCGGATGAGCTGTATCTGCGGTTGTTCAGGGTGGTATAGCGCAGCGTCCCTTCCATCCACGGCAGCGGCGTAACCGAAATACTGTAGCGGCTATAGGGCGATACCCGGTTGGCGTTGAAGCTGAACCCGCCGTCCTCGGCAAAGCGCGCTGTTGGCGTTTGCAACAGACCGACACCGCCAAAATCACTTTGGGTGGTGCGGTAGCGATCAGCTGACGCATGTTGCGGCAGAATGGCCAAGGCCAGCAGAGCGGGTACAAAAACCGACGCCTGCTTCTTGAATGCTTTACTCACTGTAGCGGCCTCCCAGGCTGTACTGGGTAGCCAGTAACGCCGCCATGTCTTTATTCAGATCCTGCGCATCCGGCGACAGGGCAGAAGGATTCACCGGTACATAGATGATGGCGCCAACGGCCAGTGTGGCCTGCTGCTGGTTCCAGTGGGCCGTGCCGACCCGTTCGGTGGTGCCATCGGGTTGTATCACATGCACGTAATTGCGATCCGCAGCGGGGTGAGCAGGGCACTGGCGCAGATAGTCCTTGAGCCGCAGCTGGGCATCAAATGTCAGCTGGCAGTCAGCCGCCAGCGCACCGAGCACCCTGATGGCGTCAGGACGCCTCGGGTAGACCAGCTCATCACCGGCTTCAAGCAGATCGTTCTTGCTGGCCAGGAGCAACTGAAAGGGGTTCAGCTCGGCGACCACTCGGCCAGTCACCGGCAGGCGCTGTACAAAGGACTCCACGCGCTCAAGCAACTGCTGCAGCTCGGCATTGTTCTCGCTCAGGGCGTGCATCCGGTTGGCTTGCAACTCATAGAGCACGCCAGCCTTCAGTCGCTGTTGCGGTTTAATGGCACTCTGGCGGAGTAGGGCAGCGCCCAGCGGCCAGGCCTGTGCGCTGACCTGGCCGGCGACCACCGCATCATGCAGGCGAGCGCCCTGGTGCCATTGGTATTCACCGGGTTTAAGCACAGCTCCACCGACTGTGATGGTTTCAGCAGCAAGAGGGCTGGCCAGAGAGCCGGTGAGCAGCGCCGCCACGGCGACGCGATAAAAAGAGCGCAGGGCGATCATGGCTGACCCCCTGTGGTTTTCAACAGAGTGAGGTGCAAGGGCGGCAGGTCCGGGGCAATGTACTGGGTGCTGCGGCGTACCAGACCGGTATCAGGCTCCAGCCAGTAGTGGTTGGTTGCCTTGAAACCCAGCTCCGGCATACGGATATGCTCATCCACGCGCTGCAGCATATGGCGCTGGCCCATGTATTCGACGGCCTCAACGGGGCCACGCTTGTAGCGGGCATGCTGGCGCAAACCGGTCAGGTACTGCGCGGGGTAATCCACCTGACGGGTGATCTCGAAACCATCGGTCACATTGAGCAGGCCTTCGTTGAAGGGGTCGCCAGCAACCAGGGGAGCGATAAAATCAGAGGGCAGCCCCGCAGACTGAATAACCCGCCCATGCTGCGTCAGCAGCATCTCGGTTATTCCGTACCACTCAACGAGGCCGGTTGCCGCGCCATTGCTGACCAGCATGGCCTCGGCTGCGCCCAGGCGGGCAGACAACGCCGGACCATTGACGGCATTTACCCGTTCAATGGTTACCGGCGACTCAGGACCAGATATGGCCAGTTTCATGGTTTGCAGCGCATCGCCTGACAGCGAATTGCATCCGGTCACGCCAGCCATGGCCATGCCCAGTACGACCGTGCGGAGAATGGTCTTCACCCGGGTGTCCTCAGTTGTTGCTTCTTACTTCATCTTCAGTTCGTGCGCCGGTATAGAGAATGGTTGCTGTGGGCAGCAACTGGCTGATAAAGCGGTTCCAGCGTGTCACACCCGCCGCGCCAATAAACACTACGTCCTGTGGCTGCATCTCGAACTGATTGGCCAGGATAAAGGCCGAGGGCGATTGTGCGTTCAGCTGGAAAACCGTCGCCTTCTCGGTTTCGAGATTCTCGACACCGCGAATCACATAGACTTCCTTGCCGCTGGCGCTCAAGGGCGAAGGACCGCCCACGGTGCCCAGCACTTCACTGAGGGTCATCTTGCTGGTGCGGTAAGGCAGAGCACCCGGTCTGTTGATCTCGCCCATGACCAGTATCTTGCGCGAATCATTCAGGCCCATGTGGACTTTATCGCCGGGGCGCAGATACACATCGCCAATGCGGCTGGGAGCGCTGGTCAATCGGTCGTAATCCAGATTGTAGGTAACCCCATCACGGATGATCTGCAGATTGGACAGATCAGCGGTGTCAGGATTGATACCCGCCTGGCCAACCGCCTGCAACAGCGTCAGCCGTTGAGCGTTGACCGGCATGATGCCGGCATTCTCGAAGGCACCACTGAAATAGATCTTCTGGCTGTTGTACTCAATGACGTTGACATCCACCTGCGGCTGCTCAATGTAGCGCGCCAAGCGCGTGGTGATGATTTCTCGCAGCTCTTCGAGGGTCAGCCCGGCTACACGGACATTGCCGATGAATGGGTAAAACAATGTGCCGTCATCTCGAACCACGCGTGCGTTCGCTGCATTGGTTTGTTGCTGACCACCTGGGACTGTGAGCTCAGGATGGTCCCAAACGGTAATGAACAGCGCATCGTTAGCGCCGATCCGGTAATTTTCAGGGGTATAGTCAAGCAACGCCTGAGGCACTACCAGCCTGTCAGCAACAGCCTGATCCTGAGCGATCAGCTTGGGCGTGATCTGGACCATCTCCACCATGCTGTTTTCAGCGGAGTCCTGACTGATCAGGCGGTCGGTATCCATGTGCATGCCGGGGGAGAACATGCAAGCCTGCAGGAGAAGAGTGGAGGCGCCCAGGGCGACAAGCGGGAATCGGATCATGGTTGGTGTTCTTCCGTGGGAGTTCCAAGTAAAAAAAAGCCACCCAAAACGAGGTTTCAGGTGGCTCTATCCAGCCGCTGCTATAACTTACGGAGTAGTAGCGGTGGTTGTCGAAGTGGAAGTGCCGCTGCCACCACCATTGCTGTCAGAAGCTGCAGCTGCAGCCAGGCCTACTGCTGCAACGCCCAGGGCGACGCCGCCATAGGAGCTCAGACCGCCTGCTGCACCGGCACCTGTGCCAGCGCCGGTAGTTCCAGCTGCAGCTGCAGGCGCGCCTGCTTCAGCAGGTACATCTTGCTGTGCGAAAGTCATACCAGAGGCGAGCAGAAGACCACTGGCCACCAATGCGATTGCTTGTTTTTTCATAACTCGACTCCTTAAATTGCGTGTCTGTCGGATTATACCGACTTGAATACCCATGGGAACCCACTTAACCATAATGGTTCCGTATTGCAAATCTATTATTTAGCGTCCGATTTGTATTCGTACTGATAATAGCCGTAATTGCCGTAGCCGTATGCAGCGGCTTTTTTCTCAACCGCGTTGAAGATAGCACCCTTGATTTCAATGCCGTTATTACGGAAGCGCTGCACGGTCAGCTCCACTTCCTTCACGGGGTTCAGGCCAAAGCGCGTCACGATCAGGCTGGTGCCAGCCAGGCGGCCTACCAAGGCTGCGTCGGTCACAGCAAGGATAGGCGGTGTATCGACAATCACAAGGTCATACATCTTGCTGAGTTGATCCAGCAACGTCTGGAAGTTGGAGTGCATCAGCAATTCAGACGGATTCGGCGGAATGGTGCCACGGCTGATGAAGTGCAGGCCCTCAACCTCGGTCTTGTGAATCACATCCGCCAGCGTGTGAGTGTGCACCAGCAATCCGGACAGCCCGGAATCCGGGTTCGTGCTGATCAGCTTGTGCAGATAACCCTTGCGCATGTCGCCGTCGATCAACAGCACTTTCTGTCCGCTCTGGGCGACGATGGCTGCCAGGTTAGCCGAAATAAATGACTTACCGACCCCTGGGCTCGGCCCGGAAATCATCAGAATATTGTTCTTCGCTTCCATCATCGCAAAGTGCAGGCTGGTGCGCAGACTGCGCAGTGCTTCGATAGATAGATCCGCTGGGTTGGTTGCCGCAAGCAGGTGCGAGCCTTGGGCATGCCCAGGCTTACCCTTGAAGCCGCGCTCCATCACTTCCTGATCCTTACTGAACGGCACCGATGCATACACCGGCAGGCCGATCTGTTCGATCAATTCTGGATTCTCAATGCCACGGTTCAGTGCATGACGCAGCAGGGCAATAGCTACGCCGAGCATGCCGCCCAACAATGTTGCCAATACCACGATCAGCGCTTTCTTCGGTTTGACGGGGGCGCTGGTGTCCACAGCGGCCTCGTCAATGATCCGCACATTGCCCACTGTGCCGGCACGCATAACGTCCAGCTCCTGGGATTTGTTCAACATCTGAGTGTATATCTCAGTGCTCACCTGCACATCCCGCGCGAGACGCAGCAGCTCCTGCTGAGTTTCCGGCAGACCACCGACTTCTTCCAGCAAACGATTGCGGCGGCCTTCAAGCTGCCCCATCTGACTGATCAACGCTTGATAGTTCGGGTGATCCCGGGTGAAGCGGCGCTGCAGCTCTTCGCGTTTGAGTGTCAACTCGGAAATGGCAGCCTCAAGCTCAACGACCTGCTCAAGAATGGACTGGGTTTCAATGGTGATATCAACCGAGCCTGCGCTGGCCTGGTAGGCATTCAGTGCGTTTTCAGCTTGTTCCAGATCCTTGCGAATCTTGGGCAGCTGATCCGTCAGGAATTCCAGACTCTGCTGGGCCTCGGCGGATTTGCGTTCGACATTCTGACGCACATAAAGACGGCTGACCTCATCCAGTACGGCGATTGCATAAGCCGGCTTGGTATGCTGCAACGAAATGGACATGATGCCCGAGTCCTTGCCCTTCTCGCTGGCACCGACTCCGCGCTGGAAACTGAGAATGGTGCTCAGTCTGCCGCGCTTGACAACATCAAACTCTGTGCCGGGTCGAGCTATCAATTCGGCGATCTGGACTTTGAAACCGTCAGCATCCACCGCTTCGCCAACGGTGCCGCTCACCAATTTCTGGCTGTCTTCATTGAGCAGTGTATAAAAGCCATTTTCACCCGCGACCAGGGTCAGTGGCTTGCCTACATAGGTCGGTGGAACCTCAAGCTGGAATATATCAATACGTTCGCCGCCCCAGGCAAAGCTGTCAAAACCGAGAAAGGCTCCCGCCACCGGCTGCTCCGGCTCAGGTTGAAAGCGACGATTCATAAATGGGCCGATCACCGGAAACAGCTTGGGTTCGGCGGTAATGGTCAGCTTGAGATTGTCCACGGCCTGACCGATCACCTGGCGGGACTTGAGCAGCTCAATCTCTGTCACGGCAGGAGAGCTGGTGGCGAACATCTCGCTGTCACCCAGCAAGCTACCCACGCCTGACGATTTCTCTTCTATCTGGATCATGCCGTTGGCCACATACACCGGCGTACTCAACAGTGCATAGGCAATCCCGACCACGGCAAAGAAAGCTGTGCAGGCGATGATGATGGCTTTGTTGTCCAGCAAGGCGCCCAACAGCGCCAATAGGTCTATTTCATCACTGGTTTTCTGTGGCGCAGCGACAGGCGTATTCTGCATCAGGGGCTCTCTTTAAACTGAAATGACATTACTTGAGATAGGGCAGCCAGGCAGTGGCAGCCTCATCAAGAATCTTGAACACGTGCTCAAATGCAGGACGTTGCTGACGGTAGGGGTCAGGTACGTCCCGGCCATCAGACCACTTGGAGAACAGAAAAGTTTTACCACGGGCTTCAGGAGCGAGCGAATGAATGGATTGCAGGTGGCGTTGCTCCATCGCCAGGACCAGATCGGCTTCACGTAACATCTGCGGCGTGAGCTGGCGCGCCTGATGATCGGGGAGGGCGTAACCCGCTGCGCAAAGCAGCTCATCGGCGGTAGCATCGACCGGTTTGCCCACCAATGCGCCCAGGCCAGCGGAGCTTACTGTTATATCTTTGTCTGCCAATCTTTGCTTCAACAGGGCTTCGCCGGTAGGACTACGGCAAATATTGCCCACACACACAACCAAAATAGATTTAAACATGCAGTACCGTGACATCCGATGTTATGCGGGCGATCTAATGCGCAACTTTAGTGAGAAGCCTATTCAAGGTCAAGAAGTGCTGAACAGTACCTAGTGACTATGCGATTTTAATGACGCAGCTCAATTCACCTTCAAACTGTGTACTCGACCACAATCTACGCAACAAGGTTCCCAAAGCATACCGCCCTCACGCTACGCTCTCCCAACACAAAAAACTGTAGGAGGGGCGACTCGCCGCGACGGCGTGCAAAGCACGCCCGGGGCCTGCCGGCCAACTCCGTACCCGCCGACATTGGCTGGCCTCACGGCCAGCGTCGCCCCGAGGCGGGCCTCCTACAAAAACAACAAGAAAGGACTCTACAATGCCCAACTACCCCCACATCCAACACCACGGCGCCACCAACGGCGTAACCGGTTCCTGCCACCAACTCCACCTGAGCCCCACCGCCAGCATCCTCATTGACTGCGGCCTGTTCCAGGGCGCCGAAGCCTCCAACCGTGGCGCCAAAGCCGACGCCCTGACCATCGAATTCCCCATAACAGACGTAAAAGCCCTGATCCTCACCCACGTTCACATAGACCACGTAGGCCGGCTCCCCTGGCTCATCGCAGCCGGTTTCAAAGGCCCGGTCTACTGCACCGAACCCTCCGCCATGCTGCTGCCCACTGTGCTGGAAGACGCCTTCATGGTCGGCATCCAGCGCGACGCACAACTGGCCGAGCGCTTCATCAAGCTGGTCGAACCCATGCTCAACGGCAAGCCCTATCGCGAATGGACAACCATCATCGAGCAACCGGATCTCACATGTCGCATACGTTTTCAGCGCGCCGGCCACATCCTCGGCTCCGCCTGGGTAGAATGCGACGTCCATTACCCGCAAGAAAATCGCAGCCGTCGTATCATCTTCTCCGGCGATCTCGGCGCACCCCACGCCCCATTACTGCCGCCGCCCGACACCCCTTACCGCGCTGACGTAGTCGTACTGGAAAGCACCTACGGCGACCGCCTGCATGAAGACCGGCGCACCCGCCGCCAAGGCTTCCAGGCAGCATTGGAGCAGGCATTATCAGACGGCGGCACGGTGCTGATCCCCGCATTCAGCATCGGTCGTACCCAGGAACTGCTCTACGAACTGGAAGACATCATCACCAACCAAAAGGGCGACTGGAGTGAAATGCCGATCATTCTCGACGCACCACTGGCCACCCGTTTCACCCAGCTCTACCGCGAACTCAAACCCTACTGGGCAAAAGAAGCGCTGAGCAAAATCGCCAAAGGCCGCAAACCGCTCGGCTTCGAGCAATTGCTGACCGTCAGCACCCACTCGCAGCACCTGAGTATGGTCAACCGGCTGGCCCACACTCGCCAGCCGGCTATCGTCATCACCGGTAACGGCATGTGCAGCGCCGGGCGCGTTATCAACTACCTCAAAGCCATGCTGGAAGACCCGCGCCATAACATCATCTTCACCGGCTACCAGGCTCAGGGCACGCCCGGCAGAGCCATCCAGCAACATGGCCCGGGAGGCGGCTACGTGGACCTGGAAGGGGAGCGGTTCAATATCCGCGCTGGCGTCACTACACTCGGAGGCTACTCTGCGCATGCCGACCAGAAAGGCCTGGTTAACTTCGTCACGCGCATGCGCCATTGGCCAACGGAAGTGCGACTGGTACACGGAGAGGCCGAAGCAAAGCGGGTGCTGGCAAGTCAGTTGAGAGAGAAGGCGCAAGTATGCAAACGTATGTTTGAAATCGTTATTCCTTAATTGGCAGACTATATAACCAAGGTTGTGTTGCGCAACGTGGCAGCCGGAGATAGATCATCAGCGGATTAATCAAAACTTGTCATAATCCGCCAAGACTGGGTAGTATCGCGCTCCTTGTGGGTATCACGCGGCATGTAAGACATGCCTTATCCGGTGAGCCTGAGCAAAATAAAAGGGAAAAGTGTGTGGCTAATGATTCCACGAGAGCGCAATGGTATCTGATTCAATGCAAGCCACGGCAGGAAGCCCGTGCGGAAGAAAACCTGCGCAACCAGCACTTCCCCTGCTATTGCCCCTTTCATACGGTAGAGAAGATCCAGCTTGGCAAGAGAGTTGTCATAAAACAGCCACTCTTTCCGGGGTATCTTTTCATCAATCTGTGCAAGCTCACCGATAATTGGCACAGCATACGCTCCACACGTGGCGTACTGCGGATGGTGACCTTCGCCAATGAACCCCTGGCTGTAGCGGATGAAATCATCGACACCCTGAGAATGCGCCTGGCCAACACCGACAGCAAACCTCTGTTCGAAGAGGGCGGCAAAGTCACCGTTACCGAAGGCCCCTTCAAGGACCTCGACGCCATCTTCTGCAAGGCAGACGGTGAAGAGCGCGCGATCATCCTGCTGACCCTGCTGCACCGCGAACACCAAATCCACGTACCGCTGCACCAACTTAAATCGACAGTCTGAACATTTTGTAATAACAGCGGTCCTAAAGCCGCCGCGCGCCAAAATACCGGCGTCAACAATTGATATGTAAACGTCCTCAAGAAAGCGACGGTAAATCTTGTGGCGGTAGCGTGTCACAACGACCCATGGATGGGTCCTGCTCCAAGTGTCCCGACGCCCTGCGTCGAACAAATCACTAAACAATCAGGACAATCCAGACCATGTGCGGAATCGTAGGCGCCATCGCCAAACGCAACATCACCCCCATCCTCATTGAAGGCTTGCGCCGCCTTGAATACCGCGGCTACGACTCCGCCGGCGTCGCCGTACTGGCCACAGGCAACGGCATAAAGCGCGTACGCGCCGCAGGCAAGGTCGCCGAGCTGGAAAAAGCCCTGGAGCTATCCCCAGCCCACGGCCACCTCGGCATCGCTCACACCCGCTGGGCCACCCACGGTAAACCCGCCGAACACAACGCCCATCCGCATGTATCCGAGCGCCTGGCTGTAGTGCACAACGGCATCATCGAAAACCACAGCTTCCTGCGCAAAAAACTCATCGATCTCGGTTACACCTTCACCTCCGAGACCGACACCGAAGTTGTCGCCCACCTGCTGGCCCACAACTACGCGCAAAAGAAGAACCTGCTGTGCGCCTTCCGCACCACCTTGTCCGAGCTGCACGGCGCTTATGCACTGGGCGTCATTCACCAGGACGAGCCCGACACCTTATATTGCGCCCGCATGGGCAGCCCGCTGGTAATAGGCGAGGGCAGCGAAGAGCGTTATATCGCCTCCGATCCCCTGGCACTGCTGCAGGTCACCGACCAGTTCGTTTACCTGGACGAAGGCGACCACGCCCGCCTGACCCTGGAAAGCCGCGACATATGGAACAAACGCAACGAGCCGGTGGACTACCCCGTGCTGCGTTATGAGCACGCAGCACACAGTCTGGACAAAGGCGAGTACCGCCACTACATGCTCAAGGAAATTTACGAGCAGCCCGAGGCCATCGCCAACACCTTGAGCGGCACCCTGGGCGATGACCACGTTCTCACCGCTATCCTCGGCCCAGATGCAGAAAGCCGCCTCAAAGATATCGAGAATATCCATATCGTCGCCTGCGGCACCAGCTATCACGCCGGTTTGGTTGCCAGATACTGGATAGAAGAACAAGCCGGCCTGCCATGCCAAGTGGAAGTGGCAAGTGAATTCCGCTACCGCCAAGTCGCTGTGCCGCCGAATACCCTCCTTATTACCATCTCCCAATCCGGGGAGACCGCCGATACCTTGGCCGCGCTGCGCCACGCCAAACCACAGGGTTACCTCAGCACTTTGGCCATCTGCAACGTAGCTGGTAGCTCTCTGGTGCGCGAAGCTGATTGGCGCTTGCTCACCCAGGCCGGCCCGGAAATCGGCGTTGCCTCCACTAAGGCCTTCACCACCCAGCTGGTGGCGTTACTGTGGCTGACGACCGCCCTGGCCCAGGAGCGTGGCCGCGCCAATGAATTTATCGCCGCCAACGTTCGCGCGTTGCGCAATCTGCCGGCACTGGTTGCACAAACCCTGGAGCTGAATGACGAAATCGAAGCCTTGGCCGCCCGTTTCGCCAACAAGCACCACGCCCTGTTCCTCGGCCGCGGCACCCATTACCCCATCGCCATGGAAGGAGCCCTGAAACTCAAGGAAATCTCCTATATCCATGCCGAAGCCTATGCCGCCGGCGAGCTCAAACACGGCCCGCTGGCGCTGGTCGATGAAGACATGCCCGTAGTCAGCGTCGCCCCCAGCGACAGCCTGCTGGAGAAACTGAAATCCAACCTGCAGGAAGTCCGCGCCCGTGGTGGCCAACTGATCAACTTCGCCTGCGAAAGGGCCGACCTAGATAACGGCGAAGGAATAACCCACATCAAGATGCCCTGGGTATACGAAGCCGTATCCCCCATCATCTACACCATCCCGTTGCAACTGCTCAGCTATCACGTGGCACTGGTGAAAGGCACTGACGTAGACAAACCCAGAAACCTAGCCAAATCCGTCACCGTGGAATAACAGACAACTAGTCACCTCAATCACATAGAGAATGTCGAGTTTTATCTCGATAAAGCAGGGCAAAGCTCTGCTCAACTGAAAGGTAATTTTATGAACAAGCTCAAAACCCTCTGCGTATTCGGCACCAGGCCGGAAGCCATTAAAATGGCACCTCTGGCAATCCAGTTGGCAGAAGATGAACGGTTCGACGCAAAGGTCTGCGTAACTGGCCAGCACCGGGAAATGCTAGATCAGGTACTCGACCTGTTTGAACTCAAGCCAGATTTTGATTTGAATATCATGAAGCCTGGACAAGACCTGACGGACGTCACGACAGGAATTTTGCAAGGACTTAAATCGGTGCTGAGTGGATTCAAACCCGATATTGTTCTGGTCCATGGTGATACCGCAACAACTTTTGCTGCGACCCTGGCTGCCTACTATCAACAAATACCCGTAGGGCATGTAGAAGCGGGGCTGCGTACAGGCAACATCTACTCGCCGTGGCCTGAAGAAGGTAACCGTAAACTCACCGGTACGCTGACCACACTGCATTTTGCTCCTACCGCGACCTCAAAGCAGAATCTGCTCAACGAAGGCATCAAGGAAAGCAGCATCGACGTTACCGGCAATACCGTAATTGATGCATTGCTGGATGTGGTGGCAAAACTCGACAGCAACCATCAGCTACAACAGTCCTTCAGCGAACAGTTCAGCTTTCTTGATGCAGAGAGGAAATTGATTTTGGTGACTGGCCACCGCCGGGAGAGCTTTGGCGGCGGCTTTGAGCGTATCTGCCAGGCTTTGGTCGACATTGCCAAGGCGCACCCAGATACAGAAATCCTCTACCCGGTCCACCTCAACCCCAATGTACGTGAGCCGGTAAATCGGTTGCTGCAGGGAATCAACAATGTGCACCTGATTGAGCCGCTGGATTATCTTCCCTTTGTCTATCTGATGAATCGCGCGCACATCATCCTCACCGACTCCGGCGGAATTCAGGAAGAAGCCCCTTCGCTAGGCAAGCCAGTCTTGGTCATGCGTGATACAACCGAACGCCCCGAAGCAGTAGAAGCTGGAACTGTGAAGCTGGTGGGCACTGAAGTGAATGCTATACGCGACAATTTGGACGTCCTGCTTAACGATGAGCAGGCTTACGCAGCGATGTCACGCGCGCACAACCCTTATGGGGATGGCCAAGCATGCAAGCGGATCCGGGAAAGCTTGCTAGCATGGCGCGCTAATTGATTTAACTCTACGACTCAATATCCTTGAAGGAACTGCAATGCAATTCAATACTGTCTCTATGGTTGGTCTCGGTTATATTGGCTTGCCCACTGCCGCCGTGTTTGCTTCGCGCAAGATCAAAGTGATCGGTGTGGATGTTAATCAAAAGGCCGTCGACACTATCAATCGCGGAGAAATTCATATCGTAGAACCTGATCTGGATATGGTGGTCCATGCGGCAGTAAAAGAGGGCTACCTACGTGCCACCACAGTTCCCGAGCCGGCCGACGCCTTTTTGATTGCTGTGCCTACCCCCTTCCGTGGTGATGATCACGACCCGGATCTGAGCTATATCGAATCAGCCGCTAAGGCAATTGCGCCTGCTCTTAAAAAAGGAAACTTGGTAATACTTGAATCCACATCTCCGGTTGGTGCAACAGAGCAAATGGCGGGATGGCTTGCTGAGGCTCGCCCCGACCTTAGCTTTCCCCAAAGTCATGGAGAGGAGTCGGATATACGGATTGCGCACTGTCCTGAGCGGGTGCTGCCGGGCCATGTTCTTCGTGAGCTAGTTCAGAACGATCGTATTATTGGCGGCATGACTCCTAAGTGCTCTGAAGTTGCGTGCGCGCTTTATAAAACGTTCGTGGAAGGCGAGTGTATTACTACTAATGCGCGCACTGCAGAAATGTGCAAGTTGACGGAAAATAGCTTCCGTGATGTAAATATCGCTTTTGCAAATGAGCTTTCAGTTATATGTGACAAGTTGGATATCAATGTTTGGGAGCTGATACGGCTGGCCAATCGCCATCCACGTGTTAATATCCTTCAGCCAGGCCCGGGCGTTGGTGGGCACTGTATCGCTGTCGACCCTTGGTTCATCGTAAGTAAGACCCCATCCGAAGCGAGGTTGATTCGAACTGCACGTGAGGTGAATGATGCTAAGCCAAAGTGGGTGCTACAAAAGGTGAAATCTGCGATAAGAAATTATTTGGAGGAGAATAGCCATAAAACAGAAAAGGATGTGGTTGTCGCTTGTTATGGAGTGGCATTTAAGCCCGATATTGATGACTTGCGAGAAAGCCCGGCGCTATCAATTGTTGCGGAAGTTATTAAAGAACATTCTGGTTTGACATATGTTGTGGAGCCAAATATAAATCAGCTAAGTCTCTATGGCGAAAATCAGATGTTAGTGTCATATGAAGAGGCTGCAACGCAAGCGCATGTACATGTGATGCTGGTGGATCATACTCAGTTTAAAAATGTATGCTCACCTGGCGGTAGTGTTGTAGATTGTCGAGGGGTTTGGAAGTAGTGATCAAGTCTAGCCAATCTAATTCAGAAGCAGGTGGTAAGTATATGAACGCCAGATTGCAAGTGGGCTCACCGTACCCTCGGCGCTATTTAATAGAACTCGCCCTCTGCAGTCTCACCCTAGTATTTTATATTCTATGGTTTGCTTTTAATAATGTGATTTACTTAGGTTGGCTAGGAAGTTTTTTTCTGCTGATGTCACTATTTTCTGTGTTGCCTTCGGTGCGGCTTGCATCGTTTTTCACGCTATTTCTTATTAGCTATATCGGGATGAACTTAATAACTTATCTCGGAGTGATGGCTTCTGATAGCTTGAGTGAGACGCAGTTCAATTACTTATTTATTACCGGTGCAAGTGTGTCTATATTTGTACTGTCCTATAGACTGGTGTTCAATAGGAGTCGTGCAAGATATGCGGAATACGACGACTTGATTCATTTGATCTCCTTGTCGAGCCGACTCAAAGGCGCGCGGTATAAGTTGGTATATGTTCCAATTGTCGCTTCCATATTGCTTCTCTATATAGATGTTTATAAGGCTGGTGGGGTGGCGACTTTAACGAGAGCGATGACCAAGGAAGGGTTTGGCATATATGCTGAGTTGGGGAAGTACTTTATAATTTTTTCCCTCCCGTCACTTTTTGTTTTGGGTGTTAAAAGCTCTAGCAGCAGGGGGGTGGTATCTGCTTTAAATACAATTTTGGTTTTAGTTTTTGCTGCTGCTATTTTTTACGCGCTAAGAACTAGAAGTTATATCGTGGGCCCAGTTATATCTTATGCTGGAGGCTTTGTGTTCTATTCGCTCGCCGCAAGAAAAGACCAAATTAAATATGGTGTTAATAAGCTAGGCATAAAGCCTAGGCATTTGGTCTTTATTTTGATTTCTGCTTTAATAATCGTGTCGGCGTCTACGTACCTTAGGTTCTACCGTGGGATTATGGAAGCAGGTGAGGGTAGCGTCGATCTCTCAGCAGTGTATGAAAGATCAACGGAAGGGGGGGATCTTGGTTATGGTTATACCATAATAGATATTATGGAGACCATGGACTATAACGGGGCTCGTCTGAATGGACAATCTTATTATAGACTCCTTTTCACACCGATACCGCGTTCCATATGGCCAAACAAGCCGCGTAATACTCAGCAAATTATTGGAAATACTATGGGGGGTAAGGTGGAGTACTATAGCTTACCCGCTGGAGCTCAAGGTGACGCCTATATAAACTTTGGAATACTGGGTGTTTTGGTGTTTGCTTTTTATGGTGTAATTGCAGCCTCTCTTGATAAGATAAAAAAACCGTATTTGATTTTCTTTGCGCTAGCATCTTTTATGCCCTTGTTTCACTTGGCTCGAGGCGGCTTTACTAATCCAGTAGTGTTAATGATTGCGGCGTTTTTATCCGCCTACCTCTTCTATGGTTTTGTGTTGAACAGGAAAAACCGTTAGAGGTTTCAGTCGGCTGATGGGGATGGGTTATTGATTTTTAAAATGGATGCGGTTGTAAAAGTACTAGGGAGAAATCTTTTCTCTGTTGTCGAAATGATGGCAAAAGGAGTGAGCTGGGTTTCTATTGTTAGTTTACCGTTTTTTATAGATATCTCAGAGTTTGGTGTGATTGCGCTTCTGTATAGTATGGAGATTATACTTTGCAATTTAGCGGTGCTGGGTCAAGATAAATACAAGTTAAGGAATGGGCCGGCGGTGGGAGATGATCCTAGCTATCTGATACCGCTCTTATTTGTATTGATTATAAGCTCGCCGTTGTTGCTATGGGCGTACTTTGGCTATAAAAATAGCTTTAGCTTAATTGCTTTGCTTTTAGTTGGGACCATGTTTACAGTGTTGAATCGCGTCCACGTTATGGAGGCGCGAGTTGATAATGACGTTGTTACGTTCTCACTGCATCGTCTGGGGGCATTGATTAGCCGGTTCGGTGTTTTCTATCTTCTTTTATGGCAGGGTATAGATCCTGCTCTTGCATTCATGCTTGGCTTTGCTGTTTCGGGGTTCTTGGTTGCTGCAAAGAAGTTTCTTCTGACCTTGCCGAAAGTTTTTCAATCGCCTATTAATGGATGGCCTGAGAGTACGAAAAGTGCACTGTATTTTGGTACTCCTGTTGCGGTTCATCTTCTGGCGACGTCTTTGTTAGGAAATGTAGATAGGTTTTTTATAAATGAATATGTTGGAGCTCATGATGTGGGGGTTTATGCATTTTCATTTATGCTTGCCAGTGGGGTAACTTTTTTTTATGCTGCTTTGGCTGTGCAAATAGAGTCTAGTATTTATAAGTATAGTGAAGATGAAAAGCGTAGAGAGTATTATATTGATCAGTTTGGTCGTTATGCATTGTGCTTGGTCCCCGTGTATTGTGTTGCTCTGAGTGTTTTAGCAATAGTTTATGAGTGGGTGGTTGGCGATTTTTTTGAGAAAACTGATCTTGCAGTTATATTGGTGGGGGTTGCTTCGTTCTCTATGAATATTGTATACCTTAAGTCCAGCTATAGACTGTATGCACTCAAGAGGTCGGCATCTATCTCCGCGGTAACTGTAGGGGCATGTTTGGTGAACGTCTTACTGAACTGGATGTTGATTCCCATGTTTGGTATTCAGGCAGCCGCGTTCGGTGCATTTGTAAGTAGTACTTTGCTGGCTATGTGTATGTCCATGTTGTCGGTGTCTATAACTGGCGTTAAGATGCCAAAGGTGGATATCGCCATTGTGCTTGCCGCATGGCTTTTTAGCAGTGGGGTACTCCTGTTCTCTTGACAGATACATGTAATGAATAGCGCACGCCGGTGATCCTGTCAGTATGAACGTGGTTGAAGTTCCGGAGATTTAGGGCATGAAGCTTGCTGTAGTTGCTGTAATCCAATTGATGCAGGCCATTTTCTCACGAAAATCAATTGCTCTGATTTCTGTTTAGCGAGTTAGTTGGATGGTTGTAGTCAGTTTGAAGGTTACTTTCGCGAGATGCTTCGTGGTGTTAGCAGTATCTATGTGACGATATTTGATGGTTGGATTGGAGTTTAAGTGATCTGAGGTTATTGAAATGAATGCAATAGCGTTATATAGAGTGTCGAATTATTTGTATAAGAAAAAAGTCCCTGTTCTCCCTTTGCTAATAAAGTATACAATTTTTATTGTTTTCAATAGTGTAATACCTTATAGCTGCCAAATCGGTCGGGGGTCAAAATTTGCATATGGAGCGATAGGCGTAGTTTTACATTCTCGCTGCAGGATTGGTCGAAATGTGATAATTGGGCAGGGCGTTACTATTGGACGGCAACTTGATCCGGCGGGGATACCCAGCATTGGTGACAACGTATATATATCGGCTGGCGCTCGAATTTTAGGGGGTATAAAGGTGGGGGATAATGTAATTATTGGCGCAAATGCGGTGGTGATTAAGGATGTTCCGGAAAACTCTATTGTTGCAGGAGTCCCTGCTAAGGTTATCAAAACAATAGAGGTGGATATCTACCAACTTCTTAAGAATGTGTATTGATATGAAAGTTGCCTTTTTTCAACCCTATTTGGCTATGTGGCGTATTCAGTTTTTGACGCGGTATATGAAAGAGACCGAACATGAGGTTATTGTGTATGATGGTGGCTTTAAAGAAAAAAATGATATTAAGTCTTTATCAAATAATGATGTTGGGTTCCCTTTAAAAAAATTTCTTTCTTGGTCGCCTGTATTCAATTATAAGGGGCAGCGATACCCTCTCTACTTTTCCCCTGGGTTGCTCTTTGGGCTGATTAAAGATCGGCCTGATGTTGTGGTTACTGAAGGTGAGATTAATTTTATAAATAACATGTCGATTTATGTGTATTGTCTTTTTTTTAAGAAGCGATATGTTTGGTGGAGCTTAGGCAAAGTACGGACGAGAAATAAAAATATTCTGAATAAAGTTCTTGATCCCATCGTTGATTTTCTTTTGCATCGTTCAAGCTGCGTCATGACTAGAACTACGTGGGCAAAAGATTATTATGTGAATGTTAAAATGGTCCCTGAGCGTAAGGTTATCGTCGCGCCTAACAGTATGGATGAGAAAATAGCGCGTTCAGAGGTAGATGAGGCGATTATAAGAAACCTGAAGAGCGCAAGCGCTAGTCGTGTGATTTTATATGTTGGAGCTTTGACTCAACACAAGCGACCTAAAGACTTGGTGGAAGCATTTTCGATATTGTGTAACAAGCCAGAGTTTCTAGATTGCGAGCTTTGGTTTGTAGGGGATGGGCCAGAAAAAAAATGTTTACAGGATACAGCCGAACGGTTAAGTGTAGAAGGGAAAGTCAAGTTTTTTGGGAAGGTCTTTAAAGGAGTTGGAAATTTTTTCACGGCGTCAGATGTGGTAGTGGTTCCAGGGTTAGGTGGTTTGGTTATAAATCATGCAATGATTTTTGGGAAGCCCGTGGTGTCCAGACTAGCAGATGGAACCGAACTAGACCTAATCGTAGATGGCGAGACGGGGTTTCTGTTAAAGGATTATTCTCCGCATAGTATGGCTGATGCAATTGGAACTGTATTGTTACCGGTAAATCTGGAAAGAATGTCAGCCAATGCACGCTCTAAAGTGGACGATTTCTGGAATATTGAAACAATGATAAAACGGGTGAATAACTGTGTAGAGTTTTCAGGGTGATTGGGTATTAAATGAGAAATTTGTTGATTACAATTACCACTGTTTTCCGGCTTGGGCTAATTAACTTGGGTCGTGTGGCGTTATATAAGCTCGGGGTTAAAACAGGCTTCAACCCTGTTCGACGCTTGAAATCGGTGACTCCCTCAGGTCCATTTTTTATCCCAGCAGTGCAGTTAGCCAGTGAGCGCGCGGTTCCGCGCACTGGATGGTATCTGAAAGCCGAGGCATTTGGACTGACATTAGACATGTTGAGCCAAACGCCACCTCAATGGCTTAGTGGCTGTTTTAGCAAGAAATGCGTTGTTGACCCGGTGCGGAATTGGTGGGAAATACCTGATTTCGACCCCGCGGTTGGAGATATTAAAACAGTTTGGGAGTTTTCTAGGTTTGATTGGGTGTTAGCTTCCGCCCAGCACGCAGCCAAAGGCGAAGCAGATGCATTGCAGCGTTTGAATTATTGGATTGAGGATTGGTTACAGGCCAATCCTCCTTATAAGGGTCCGAACTGGAAGTGCGGACAAGAAGCATCGATACGGGTGATGCATCTTGCTATGGCTGCTCACTTGCTTGGCCAAATAACTGAAACCAGAGACGGCCTATTGGACCTTATCGAAGCACATCTACAACGCATCGCTCCTACGTTGCTCTATGCAATGGCTCAAGACAACAACCACGGAACTTCTGAGGCGGCTGCGCTGTTCATTGGTGGTTCTTGGTTGGAGCTTAACGGCAGGGCTATTGGACGCAAACTCATGCGGTCGGGGCGCAAGTGGCTGGAAGATCGTGCTTGCCGTCTGATAGCGAAGGACGGGAGCTTTAGCCAGCACTCCCTCAATTATCATCGGGTGATGCTGGACACCATTAACATGGTAGAACTGTGGCGGCGCCAACTGGCATTGCCATCTTTCAGCCTTAAGTTTTACTCACGTGCGGCGGCGGCCAGTGAGTGGTTGCGTTACGTCACTCAGACCTGCGGCGGTGATGGACCTAACTTGGGGGCTAATGACGGAGCCCGGTTATTACCGCTTACCGATACTGATTATCGAGATTATCGTCCAACGATACAATTAGCTTCTGTATTATTCCACTCAGCGCGTGCTTATTCCTCCGACGGGGATTGGAACCAACCTCTGCACTGGTTGAGGCTGTCCATACCTGAAGAACAATTGCCAGAAGCGTCAAGCGTCCAATTTGATGATGGCGGTTATTTCATTTTAAGGAGATCGAGAGCAATGGCGCTCCTGCGTTATCCCCGCTATCGGTTTCGTCCTGGTCAAGCAGATGCTTTGCATCTCGATTTTTGGTGGAATGGGGAAAACTGGTTGAGGGATGCTGGCTCATTTAGCTACAACACTGAGAAACGTTGGTTCGTTTATTTCCGCGGAACGGAGTCGCATAACACAGTACAGTTTGATAGTCGTGACCAAATGCCGCGCTTAAGTCGTTTTCTGCTAGGAGCATGGCTAAAAGCTCGCAATGTTAGTCCTTTATTCGTCTTTGACAGTGAAGAGAACTGTTCTGCGGGTTACCGCGACTGGAAGGGCGCGGCACACGATAGGAGCGTCTCTTTATCGGAAGGAGTGATGGAAGTAGAAGATAAAATCGATAACTTCGAAAGAAAAGCTATATTAAGGTGGCGCCTTAGGCCCGGCGCCTGGACCATTGATACAGCGAGTCAGCGGATCCAAACTAACGGATTTAGTCTGAGGGTAACCTCAACTACCCCAATCAAACGTTTCGAGGTTGTCGAGGGTTGGGAATCAAGATACTACTTTAAAAAAACTCCTGTTCCAGTTTTGGAAGTAGAAGTCGCTCTGCCAGGGGTATTAACCACTACCATCGAATGGGATAATCCGTGAAAGTTCTTTATTTTCACCAACACTTTAAAACTCCGAAAGGAGCAGGAGGCATACGATCTTATGCCATGGCACGTAAGCTGGTTGAGCGCGGTCATAGCGTTACTATGGTATGCGGCAGCGCAGAAGGGGGCACTACCGGTTTGACTGGTGAGTTTATCAACGGCCAACGACGTGGGCTGGTGGAGGGAATCGATGTACTGGAACTGAATCTCGAGTATTCCAATAGCGATGGTTTTGCCAAACGTATCAAGACTTTCCTCAGTTTTGCCTTCCGTAGCGTTAATGTGGCCCTTACCGAAAAGTATGACCTCGTCTTTGCAACAACGACACCGCTAACCGCAGGTATACCCGGAATTCTGGCGCGGTGGCTACGCGGCAAGCCTTTTGTCTTTGAAGTGCGAGATCTCTGGCCGGAGCTGCCCAAGGCAATGGGGGTGATTACCAACCCGGTTTTGTTATGGATCATGGGTATACTGGAATGGGCAAGCTATCGTTCAGCGCATCGTGTAATAGGGTTGTCGCCGGGGATTGTTGAGGGGATCAAGAAACGCGGTGTACCGGCTGAGCGCATAACCATGATTCCTAACGGCTGTGATCTAGATATTTTTGCGACGGACGTTGAGCCATGGCGGCCTGAAGGGATTGCTGACTCGGATTTGATGGCGATCTTTGCCGGCACGCACGGAATGGCAAACGGCTTGGATGCGGTTTTAGATACAGCTGTTGAGCTAAAGCGCCGGGGCCGTAGTGATATAAAACTCCTGCTGATCGGCAACGGAAAACTCAAACCGGCCTTGCAGGAGCGTGCAAATAGGGAAGCGCTGGATAATGTGGTGTTTCATGATCCAGTGATCAAAATTCGCCTTGCCGGCCTTATGCAGTCCACCGATCTGGGCATGCAGGTCTTGGTAAATATACCTGCCTTCTATTACGGAACCTCACCCAACAAGTTTTTTGATTACATCGCCGCTGGCTTACCTGTACTGAATAACTACCCAGGCTGGTTGGCAGGGATGATCGAAAATGAGCAATGCGGCTACGCCGTATCTCCTGCTGATCCGTCAGCATTTGCTGATGCTTTGGAAAGTGCAGCTGCTGACCGTGAGGGGTTGAAGATCATGGGTTCTAATAGCAGGGCATTGGCGAAGCGGGAGTTTGATCGTGAGAAACTATCTGATCAATGGGTGGATTGGCTGGAATGCACCCTATGGCGGAAGGAGTAAGAGCGTTTATGTTGAAGCGTATTTTTGATGTGGTTGCTTCGGCAACCGGCCTGCTTTTGTTGTCCCCAGTTTTTGCCATCGTAGCTTGGCAAGTTCGCCGTAAGCTTGGTTCCCCCATTTTTTTCCGTCAGATCCGCCCTGGGGTCGATGGCAAACCTTTTCAAATGATTAAGTTCCGCACCATGCGGGACGCCGTTGACGCAAATGGCAATCCTTTGCCAGACTCTGAGCGTATCACTCCTTTTGGACGATTCTTACGCTCGACCAGCCTAGATGAGCTACCGGAATTTTGGAACGTATTAAAGGGAGATATGAGTATTGTTGGGCCGCGGCCTCTGCTGATTGAATATCTGGATTACTACACGGAAGAGGAACAGCTTCGCCATAGCGTACGGCCAGGAGTGACCGGGTTGGCACAGGTAACAGGGCGTAATGCAACCACATGGGATCAACGGCTGCAGTATGATGTGGAATACGCCAAAACGCACAACTTATGGATGGACATCAGGATTATTTTCAAGACCATAAAGCAAGTGTGTAAACGCGAGGGCGTGGTGGTTGTTCCGTCGGAGATTTATCAGAAACTCAGCGATGAAAGGCGGAAATAATGATTGCTTCGACCGTGTTGCGTTCGCCGTGTTATCGCCTTGACCGTCTGTCTAAGAAGTGGAACATCGACCTGTGGATTAAGCGTGATGACCTGATCCCTCAATTTATGGGTGGTAATAAGGTTCGTAAAACTTACAGGATACTGCAGGAAGAAATTGAAATGTCAGGCGTGCCGGATGTTTTGATCACTAATGGCGGTGCTGAGTCGAATCATGCGCGTGTGGTCGCGTTGATGGGAGCGCAGTTGGGGTGTGAGGTACACCTGGTTCTGCATGGAGAGCGTCCTGCTACCGGAAGTGCAAGAGGTAACTCTTTTTTTTATTTGAGTGCGGGAGCTCAGGCTCATTACGTCGGCGGTGATGCTATCGCTGGGACTATTGCGATGATTGAGTGTCAAGAGATGGATAAGCGGCGTTCCGTTTTTGTTATTCCTGGCGGCGGCCACTCTCATGGTGGTGCTTCAGCTTACGCGGCGGCTGTAACTGAGCTTAATGAACAGCCGGACTATATTGTGCATGCATCCGGAACTGGTGGGACTCAGGCAGGGTTATTGCTTGGTATTGAGTCGGTCGGCTGGCATAGCCGCGTGATAGGTTTTTCCGTCGCTAGAGCGAGAGATCGAGGTGTCAACGAAATTGCCAAGCTGCTACCGGATGGTTTTCCACGGGAAAAGCTGGATTTTCGGGATGACTTTCGCTTTGGCGGTTACGAAAAGTTTAATGAGGAGTTGGTTGAATTCGTTCGTTCTTTCGTCAGAGAAGAGGGAGCTCCACTAGATTTAACCTACACAGGTAAAGCTATGTTTGGTCTCCATCAGCTTGTTTTGAGCGGTGAGATCGCGCCGGGAAGCAGGGTTGTATTTTGGCATACTGGTGGGTTGCTTAATCTTACTTCGACAACATTGTAAGTATTATTGGGAGTATGAATGGCCGAATTTAATCTGACGGGTACGAGAATTCAACTGGTTTTGTTAGAGAAAGAGCATCTAAAAAAACGCGCTTTGTTTTTGAATGACCCAGAAGTGCAAAAAACATTGAATTTTGACTATCCGACATCAATTGCGAAAACTGAGGCTTGGTTCTCTAAGAATGTACTGGCGTCAAATCGGGTGGACTTTGCTTTTCAGTTGGTAGACAGCTCAGAAGTTATAGGGTTTGGCGGGTTTATAAATGTCGATCAAAAAGTTCAGAAGGCAGAGCTCTATATCTTCATCGGGGATAAGAGCCATTGGGGCAAGGGCTTGGGGCGAGACGGGTATAAGCTATTAGTGAATTACGGATTTGGCGAGTTGGGGTTGAAAAGAATTTATCTGCATCAGCTGGTTGAAAATGAGAAAGCAGTCAAGGCTACGGAAGCATTAGGCTGGTACACGGAGGGTTTGTTGCGTAAAGATATTTGGTCCCACGGTGAACTCAAGGATCAATATATTTTATCCATTCTGAGAGATGAATGGGAACAAAACGATATCTATAAACAAATATGAGTCCAAGAGAATATTCTATGCCTTCCGTTTTGCTCACCTGTGCTGGCCGTCGGCATTATCTCGCTTCGTATTTTCAAGACGTACTTACTGGCTCCGGTAAGGTCGTAGGCACAGATATGGATTTGTCCGCACCTGCTTTGCAGGCTTGCGATGTCTCTGTGAAAGTGCCAGGAGTATTTGCTGAGAATTATCTAAATTCCCTGAAGGAAGTCGCCGTAAGAGAAAATATCAATATGGTGTTTTCTCTTAATGATCTAGAAGTAGGCCTTCTGTCAGAAAACCGAGAGCGGTTTGAGAAAGAAACCGGCGCTACTGTATACGTACCGCCGGCCAAAACGCTGAAAGTATGCTCCGATAAGTGGCTTACCTATTGCTTTGCCCGTGAAATCGGAATTGACACACCTGCAACCTACTTGAATGTAAAGGATGCCGAGGCAGCACTGGCCGCGGGTGAGGTTTCTTATCCGCTGATCGTTAAACCTCGCTGGGGAAGCGCTTCCATCGGGCTTTTTATGGTGGATTCATCCGAGGAGCTATTGGCTGGCTTTGCACAGTGCCATCGGGCAGTGACAAGCAGTGCATTGGCGGCACTCGGCTCTGAAAGTCCTGTCATTATTCAGGAGGTAATTCAGGGGCCCGAGTACGGTGTGGATTTGCTATATGGCAAGAATGATAACTTTATCGGCTTTGCTGCCAAGAAAAAGCTGGCCATGCGGGCCGGGGAAACAGACAAGGCTGTAACCGTTGCTCCCGAACTGTTCGAGGAGCTGGTGACCAAAATTGCTAGCGTACTGCCGCACCGTGGCAATCTGGATTGCGATTTTCTCGAACGGGACGGTCGGTTCTACCTGTTAGAGTTCAACCCCCGTTTTGGTGGGGGCTATCCGTTCACCCATCTTGCCGGGGCCAACCATGTGCAGATGCTGATAGATGATTATCAGCGGAAACCTCTGACGCCATATAGTTACCGGGTGGGTCAAGGGTTTGCCAAATGCGACACCTTGGTTGAAGTGCCGGTAGGTTGAGCTCTGACACCATCCTCACTTTTTTATGTCTAGTAGAGTACTCCATGCTTAACACTCCTTTTTCTCCCTGGCCTTCCTTTACCGAGGAAGAAGCCAATGCTGTACGTGATGTGCTGCTTTCCAACAAGGTCAACTACTGGACTGGTCAGGAAGGCCGTGAGTTCGAGAAGGAGTTTGCTGCCTGGGCTGATTCCGAATATGCCATTGCGTTGACCAATGGCACGGTAGCGCTTGATCTGGCGTTGAAGGCGCTGGATATCGGGCCGGGTGATGAGGTGGTGGTCACGTCACGTACGTTCCTCGCTTCGGCGTCGAGTATTGTTACCGCCGGTGCCGTACCGGTTTTCGCAGATGTGGATGCTGATTCGCAGAACATTACTGCTGAGACTGTGCGTGCGGTACTGACCGAACGCACCAAGGCGGTGATCTGTGTGCATTTGGCCGGTTGGTCCTGTGATATGGACCCGATCATGGCGTTGGCGCAGGAGCGCGGGCTGTATGTGATCGAGGATTGCGCCCAGGCCCATGGCACTCGCTACAAGGGCCGCTCGGTTGGCTCGATTGGTCATATCAGTGCTTGGTCGTTCTGTCAGGACAAGATCATGACCACCGGCGGTGAGGGTGGCATGGTGACTACTAACGACCGGGACCTGTGGAAGCGTATGTGGTCATACAAGGACCATGGTAAATCCTGGGATGCCATTTATGAGCGAGAGCACCCGCCGGGTTTTCGTTGGTTGCATGAGAACTTTGGTACCAACTGGCGGATGACTGAAGTTCAGGCGGTGATTGGGCGCATTCAGCTCAAGCGTATGGCCGATTGGACTGCTGCCCGTACACGTAACGCGGAGCGGATCTGGGAAGCCTGCCGCCAGCATGCGGCGCTGCGAGTGCCTGTGTTGCCTGCTGATTATGTTCATGCGCACTACAAGTGCTACGTACAGGTGCGGCCCGAGCAGTTGGCTGAAGGCTGGACGCGGGACAGGATCATCGAGGCGATTGTGGCCGGTGGAGTGCCTTGCTTTCAGGGTTCATGTTCCGAGGTGTATCTGGAAAAGGCCTTCGATAATACCAACTGGCGCCCGGCGGAGCGGTTGCCGGTGGCGCGGGAGCTGGGGGAGACCAGCTTGATGTTCCTGGTGCATCCGACATTGACTGAGGATGAGATCGGGAAGACCTGTGCGGTTATTGATGAGGTGATGGGGGAGGCTGGGTTGTAATTCGCTTCTTCAGTTGCTCCCAAGCCGCTGCTCTGCTTTTGCAGGCAGCGGCTTGGTTGTTTCTGGGGTGTGGTTTTTTAGTTGTTAGTGGGCCAGGGCACTTCTTCTGGTGGGATCAGTTTGCCGTCCCAGCCGACCACGGGAATGGTCGCGGATTGCTGAGTCTGTGCCTGTTTGATCACGGCGGTCAGGTTGGGTGGTCGATAGGGTGTTGGGTCGGTGTCTTTGTCCGCAGGCGCGTCATGCTGGACTTGTTCGAGTTGCCAGCGTTGCAGGGCGGAGATGTGCAGGCGTTCGTTGACGGTTTCTTCCCCTGGCTTGGGTGCGTTGCGCCGGCTGTTGACGAGGCTGATATGGTTGCGGATCAGGCTGTCGAGTTTGCCGGTGGGCGGTGTGAGTACGTTGCAGAGGGTGCGTAGGTAGGGGTAGGTGTGGCTGAGCATGGCGCGGTACAGCAGTGTTCGGCTTTCGATACCTTTGCCTTTAATGCGTTCTTGCATGGCTCGGTTGGCGTCCATGGTGACGTTGTGTATGTCGATCGCCAGGCCGGTGTGGGCACGGAGGCGTTTGATCATCCAGTCGAGGGTGATGTCGGAGAGGTCGCTGTCGGGGTAGGAGCCGCCTATGTTGGAGTGCACTCCGGAGAACCAGACCTGTTCGACTATCTGCCCCGGCGGGAGCGGTTGGTTTATGGGTTTCTCCCATAGGGTGGGCGGGAAGGCGGCGCGCTTTTCGTCGATGGCGAGGGCGTGCAGGGCGACTTCGATATGTGGGCCCAGGTGGACGTCATGGAAGTACCAGCGGGACGCGAAGGAGAGGGTCTTTGCCCAGTCACCGGGGATGCCCAGCGAGCCGACGGTGTCCCAGACGCCTACGCATTTGATGGTGATCTGTTCGTGGCGCTCTAGCTTCTCGATGGCGGTAATGGCCGCTTTTCTTGCGTCGTTGTCGGAGTATTGGTCCGAGAGGCGAATGTCCAGCAGTTGATCCAGTGGCTGGCCGAGGCAGGATGGGTGGAATATGCCGGCGAGGTCGATCAGACCCGCGAGGCTGCGGGCGGTGTAGGCGCCTCGGGAGAAGCCGAAGAGGTAGATTTCATCGCCTGGCTGGTAGTTGTTGCCGAGGAAGCGGTAGCCATCGATGACGTTGTCATCCAGCCCGGCGCCGCTGAAGCCGCCGCGCATCTTGTCTCCTTTGGCGGTGCCGACGCCGCGGCCGTAGTAGAGAATCTGGCTGGTGCCGTCGTCCGCGACCGGTGGGATGGAGCGCAGGAGTTTAACGACGTTGGTGACCTTGCTGCTTTTGTCGTTGGAGTTCCAGGTGCCGTCCAGGCAGAGGATGAGCCGACGTTTGGGCATGACTTGCTCCTTGTCATGGGGGGGTGAGCGTTCTGTATAACGTATTTGGCGTCGGCGGCGTATCACCCGGAACGGCTAAGAACTGATGATCTTTGGAATATCCCGACGCTGGGCTTTGCACATGCGTTGTCACATTCACCCTGCACCATGTCCTGGTCCATCGGCTGGGAGTGTGCAGGGGTATGTTGAAGATCGCGGTGGTGGGTACCGGTTATGTGGGGCTGTCCAATGCGGTGTTGTTGGCACAGCACAACGACGTGGTGGCGCTGGATATCCTTCCGGAGAAAGTCGATCTGTTGAATGATCGTCTATCTCCCATCGAAGACGCGGATATCTCCGATTTTCTCTTGAACAAGCCGCTGACACTGCGCGCGACCCTGGACAAGCAGGTGGCGTTGCATGAGGCGGCGTTTGTGATCATCGCCACGCCTACCGATTACGATCCCGATACCAACTGTTTTGATACCCGCAGCGTGGAGTCGGTTATTGCCGATGTGCTGGCCATCAACCCCACTGCGGTGATGGTCATCAAGTCTACCGTGCCGGTGGGCTATACGCAGTCGATCAAGGCGCGTTTTGCCACTGACAACATCCTCTTCTCTCCGGAGTTTTTGCGTGAAGGCAGGGCTTTGCATGACAACCTGCATCCATCGCGGATTATTGTGGGCGAGCGCAGTGAGCGGGCACGGTTATTTGCCGGGTTGTTGCAGCAGGGGGCCGTCCGGCAGGATGTGCCGGTGCTGTTCACCGACTCGACCGAGGCGGAAGCCATCAAGCTGTTTTCCAATACCTATCTGGCCATGCGCGTGGCCTACTTCAATGAGCTGGACAGCTATTGCGAGGCCCGTGGCCTGCAGAGTCGTCAGGTGATTGAAGGGGTGGGATTGGACCCGCGTATCGGTAATCACTACAACAACCCCAGTTTCGGCTACGGCGGTTACTGTCTGCCCAAGGATACTCGGCAGTTGCTGGCCAACTATGACCGGGTGCCGAACAATCTGATCAAGGCTGTTGTTGACGCCAACGTCACTCGCAAGGACTTTATTGCCGATTCGATTTTGTCGCGCCAGCCGAAGGTCGTGGGGATTTACCGGCTGGTGATGAAGTCCGGCTCGGACAATTTCCGTGCGTCGGCCATTCAGGATGTGATGAAGCGCATCAAGGACAAGGGCGTGGAGGTGGTGGTGTATGAGCCGGTGCTGGAGGAGGGGGTGTTCTTCGGCTCGCAGGTGATGGACGATCTGGATGAGTTCAAGCGGGTGTGTGATGTGCTGGTAGCTAACCGGCAGGCGCCGGAGTTGGCTGATGTGGCGGGCAAGGTGTATACGCGGGATTTGTTTGGGTGTGATTGAAGGGCTTTGCACGCTGATCTCAGCGGGGTGGAGGGCGCGGTTACCACGCCCTAGGACCCCACGCCACTGCACCCGATCGTTCCCACTGATCGTTCCCACGCTCCAGCGTGGGAATGCCTGTTGGGACGCTCTGCGTCCCGGTTTTAACGCTGTGCAGGCGGGTGGCTCGGACGCTGGAGCGTTCAGGGCGCGGTTACCACGCTGGAGCGTGGGGACCATCAGAGGGGTAAGTCATAGTCGGCATTAAATTGCCGAATCTAGATCGGTTGGAACTGATTTAAAGATTTATATTGCTGATTAGGTCGCTGTGAACTAGGGTTATCAGCATCTTAATGCCGATTTGGTTGGCTGCAATGGACGAATCCCTCACTATACAAACCTATGTAAACGGCCAATGGCACGATGCTCTGGATCTGAGTATCTCGAATACGCAGGTTGTTGCGAGTGCGCGCATTACGGCTTCGTACAAGACGGCCTATCTGCATGACTTTTATGATGTGATAGATAGCATTTTTGAACATGCCGTCAGTGTGAACTTGCCTGCCAACTGGAGTGCTGAGGATACCAAAGGCTTCCCGGCCTTCGTTCTCGACATCATTCCCGCTGGTCATGCAAAGAAGTCGCTGATCAAACGATTCAATGATGAAAAGCCCCCGGAAATGGATCTTGATCTGTTTTTACTGGGTAGATGTACGCCATCGCCTATTGGCAATCTACGTGTGAAAGAGTCGGTTGAAGCTCTTGAGGACACAGGGGCTGAAGCTTTTGCTCGCCAGGACGTTGTTGAGCGTACCAATGATTTTCTTGAGTACGCCTACGAGGCTGGAGCTGCACTGGGCGGCGCGACTGGCGCTCAGGGTGAAGCACCCAAGCTATTGTTGGTCGAGGGGCGTGACGGGATGTTTTACGCTGACGCCATGCTTGATGATTCTCTAGTGCAGTCACACTCGCTGGTTAAGTTCGCGCGGAACAAGGTGACTGAGAACGACAAGAACATTCTTCGTGCTGAGTATCAGTACTACAAAGCAGTGTCGAGCCTTGGTTTGAATACCGTTTCAACTCAGGGTTTGAGCTTGGAAGAAGCTCAAAGGCCCAGCCTTTGGATGCCACGTTTTGACCGCGTTGTGAATGGCGGGAGCGTTGAGCGTATCGCGGTAGAGTCGGTCTACTCCTTGCTTGGTAACACAGAGCCGGGGTCGAGGCTCAAGCATGAGGTTGTGTTGGCGAAGCTGATTGAGTTGTGGTGCTTAAACGGGCAAGCCGGTGAGGTGCCAGAGCTGATCTTTGAATACATACGGCGAGACCTGCTTAACCGAATCCTTGGCAACAGTGACAATCACGGTCGCAACACATCCATATTCCGGTACAGGGGAAGGTTTGATCTGGCCCCGATCTATGACCTGGCCCCGATGGTCCTGGATGCGGAGGGAGTAACCAGGGCAACGAAATGGGAAGCCGAAAAAAAAGGGAGCCCACAGTGGCGTGAGATCTGTGCCTGCTTTCCGCAATGGTATGCCCCAGATGATCTGTATGAGCGAATCCGTGGCGCCGCCCATGAGTTCAGAGCACTGCCGGATTTGCTCGTAGATATGCCTCTGGATGTTCGCCAATCAAAGGCTATTCCAGTCAATAATCTGGACTCGAGCTTTGAGTTATGGAGGCTGGTATGAAAGCCGTGACTGGAGAAGGGCGTAAACAACTGATCGAAGAGATCATTCGGATGCACACTGATGGTGAGTTAACCCTTGGCATGGCTATCCGTAGACTTCGTTTGGAGGTCACTGGTTTCGATCAGGAAACCTTTGCTCAGATGTGCGGTATGTCCACCCGAGCGCTGTATCAGTTGGAAACAGACAAAGGTAATCCGACTTTGAGCACTGTCGATTCGATATTGCGTAAGTTTGGTCTGCGGATGGGGCTCATGGCGGCGATTGCACCGAGTAAAAGGTCATCGTTGGTTGCTGCGATGCATTCAAGCGGAAAGCCTGTACCTGAATATGCCACCGGAAGGGGGGCGAAGCCTAAAGGGATAGCAAGGCACGGACCTGCAGCTGACAAGTTGCGCAAGGTCACAGAAAAGAGGAGCCAAGAGGACGGTGGACCAACCCGCTAGCGCGGCTCCCATGAGCTATCACTCAGCCCCCGCTCCCGCCCCGATGGTTCCCACGCTGGAGCGTGGGAACCATCGGTTTATGAGGGCTCTGCGTCCCGGTTTTGATGTTGTGCTGGCTCCGGCCATGGTGGTAAGGCTTTGCGAGCGCTTGGGCTGGATCTGGGCAATACTTCCTGAACTCTTTTTCCGCTACGCTTTCTTAAAGTTGAAAATTCTTTAAATATTCAGGAGTTACCGTGAAGGTCACTAAAGCCGTTTTGCCAGTTGCCGGGTTGGGTACACGCTTTCTACCTGCCAGTAAGGCGATTCCCAAGGAGATGGTCACGGTGGTGGACAAGCCGGTGATCCAATACGTTGTGGAAGAGGCGCTGGCCGCCGGGATCAATGAGATCGTGTTGGTGACCCATTCCAGCAAGAAGGCCATCGAGGACCACTTCGATGTGAATTATGAGCTGGAGGCGGAGCTGGAACGGCGCGGCAAGCATGAGCTGCTGCAGATACTGCGCGATATTGCGCCGCCCCAGTTGAAGGTGACGGCGGTGCGTCAGGGCCGGGCTCTGGGTTTGGGGCATGCTGTGTATTGCGCGCGGCCGGTTGTCGGCGATGCGCCTTTCGCGGTGATGCTGCCGGATGTGTTGGTGGAGCAGAGCGGTAACGCAGTTGATCTGGGCCTGATGACCCGGCGTTTTGCTGAGACGGGGCTGGCGCAGATCATGGTTGAGCCTGTGCCTGATGAGCTGGTGCATCAGTATGGCGTGGTTGATCTGAACGGCGCTGATCTGCAGCCGGCTGGGCATGCGCGTATGACGCGGGTGGTGGAGAAGCCGCCGCGTGGGGAGGCGCCGTCGAATCTGGCAATTGTCGGGCGTTATGTGTTGCCCGCGGGTATTTTCGATCTGCTGGCCAATACTGCACCTGGTGCGGGTGGTGAGATCCAGTTGACTGACGCGATTGCCGAGTTGATGAAGAACGAGGGTGTTGAGGCTTGGCACATTGCCGGGCGCTCCTACGACTGTGGCAGCAAGCTGGGGTATCTGGAGGCGACGCTGGCCTATGGTCTGCAGCATCCGCAGTTGGGTGCGGACTTCCGTGCGTTGTTGACGCGCTATCAAGGCTGAGGGCTGAGCATGTTCCTTGAAGTGTATGGCGATACGCTGTGTGCGCTGGTGAGTGCGGCGGCGATGGCGTCGACGGGGCATCAGGTGACGTTGCACGTGTCCGCTGGTTCGGTTGCGAACAGCCTGGACAGTGATGACTTCTCGCTTCGCGAGCCCGGTCTGGCACCCTTGATGCTGGAGCAGAAGCGCGCCGGCCGGTTGGTCGTGGCACCGCTGAGTGTGCTGCCTGATCCGCTCTGTACGGTGTTATGGTTGGCGCTGGCTCCCGATGCGCTGGAGCTTGCGCACCGGCTGGTGGATAGCCTGCCGGCGGAGATTGATCCGGAATTTCTGGTGGTCAACCAGTCGACATTTCCGGTGGGCAGTACCGAGGCGTTGCAGCACACGCTGTTGAATCGGCCGGGTGCGGATTCGCGCTTCGGGGCGGTGGTCAGTGTGCCGGATCTGTTGACTGAAGGCGCTGCCCTGACGGGCTTCACTCGTCCGAATCACTGGCTGGTGGGGGCGGATATGCCCTGGGCCAGTCGATTGGTGGCGGAGTTGCTGCGCCCCTTCAATCGCCGTCGCGATGGCATCATGCATATGCGCCCGCGTGAGGCGGAATTCACCAAGCTGGCCATCAACGGTATGTTGGCCACGCGCCTGAGTTATATGAATGACATGGCCAATCTGGCCGACAGTCTGGATGTGGATATCGAGCGCGTGCGCCAGGGTATGGGGGCGGATACGCGGATTGGTGAGGCTTATCTGTATCCGGGGTGTGGCTTTGGTGGTCTGAGTTTTTCCCGCGATGTGATGAGTCTGGCGAGTACTTTGCAGCACAGCGGTTTGCAAGCGCAGTTGTTGGAAGAGGTGCTGCAGATCAACGAGCGCCAGAAGGAGACGCTGTTCCGCAAGTTGTGGCGGCACCTCGATACGCAGTTGGAGGGGCGCAAGGTGGCGCTCTGGGGCGTGGCGTTCAAGCCGGAGTCGGCACGCATCGATCACGCCCCTGCGTTGAAGCTGATCGAAGCGCTGTGGGCCCAGGGTGTGCAGGTGCATGTGCATGATCCGCGGGCGTTGCCGGCTTTGGCTGCGTGGGCTGGTGAGCGGGATGATCTGGTGCTGCATGATGATCCTTACGCTGCTGCCGCTGGGGCGGATGCCTTGATGTTGGTGACGGAGTGGAAGTCCTACTGGAGCCCGGATTTTGCGCGTTTGAAGGCGGATATGGCGGTGCCGTTGTTGCTGGATGGGCGCAATGTGTGGGATCCGGAGTTTGTGAAGGGGCGGGGGTTTGTTTATTACGGTATTGGGCGGCGGTGAGTGGGGACGCGATATTTAATAAGAGGCACATTATGAGCTGGCGCATTCTGGCGGATCACGCCGCTACCATGCAGGGGCAGCATCTGGCGCAGTTGTTTGCGGCGGATCCGCAGCGTTTTGAGAGCCTGCATTGTGAATGCGGGCCTGTGTTGTTTGATTATTCCAAGCAGCGGCTGAGCGAACAGACCCTGTCCAAACTCTTCGGCCTGGCGCGTGAGAGCAAACTGGATGACTGGATCAGTCGGTTGTTCTCTGGCGAGCCGGTCAACTGCACTGAAGGTCGCCCAGCCATGCACTGGGCGCTGCGTTTGCCGGCGGATGCTGAATGCGTGGTGGACGGAGAAGACATCACTGCCCAGGTACATGAGCAGCTGGATCGCATGGATCACATTGTCAGCAAGCTCCACGCGGGTCAGTGGCGTGGGGTGACCGGTGAGGTGGTGACGGATGTGGTCAACATCGGTGTCGGCGGCTCGGACCTCGGCCCCTTGATGATCAGCGATGCCTTGTGTGACAGTGCGGTGCCGACCTCATCCCGTTTGACGGTGCATTTTGCCTCCACCATGGATGGCAGCCAGTTGTCGCAATTGCTGCGTGAACTGAATCCCCATTCGACGCTGTTTATCATCTCCTCGAAATCCTTTACCACCATCGATACGCTGAGCAACGCAGAGACCGCACGGCATTGGCTACAGCGCACGCTTGGCAATAAAAGTGGTGTGCTGCATTGCCATTTTCTCGGGGTGTCTTCCGCTGCGGCGAAGATGACCGAGTGGGGCATCAGTGAAGAGAACCAGTTGGCGATCTGGGACTGGGTTGGTGGGCGGTATTCGTTGTGGTCGGCGATTGGTTTGCCGATCGCGCTGACGGTGGGTATGGATGGTTTTCGGCAGATGCTGGCGGGTGCGCATCTGATGGATGAGCACTTCAAGTCGGCGCCCTGGGAATCCAATCTGCCGGTGCTGATGGCGATGATTGGTATCTGGAATACCAACGTGCTGGGCATCAATGCTCAGGCGGTGCTGCCTTATGACGGGCGGCTGAAGCATTTGCCAATGTATCTTGAGCAGCTGGAGATGGAGTCCAACGGCAAGAGCGTGACGCGCGAGGGTGAACCCGTTGAGCACAGTACCTGTCCGATTGTATGGGGCGACGTGGGGCCCAATGCTCAGCATGCCTTCTATCAGTTACTGCATCAGGGTACCGAGGCAGTGACCTGCGATTTCATCATGCCGGCGCGGCGCTACCACGAGGCGGTGCATGACCAGACGGTGGAAGAGCTGGTCGCGCAGCATGAACTGGCGCTGGCAAACTGTCTGGCGCAGTCACGGTTGCTGGCGCTGGGTGATGCGGCGTTGAAAGATCCCGAGAGCATGCCGGCTTATAAGCGTTACCGTGGTAATCAACCGAGTTCGACTTTGCTGCTGGATGAGTTGACGCCTTATAGCCTGGGTGCGCTGATTGCGATGTATGAGCACAAGGTGTTTGTGCAGTCGGTGATCTGGGGGATCAACCCTTTTGATCAGTGGGGCGTGGAAATGGGTAAGCGGCTGGCGGTGGATACGCTGGCGCGAATTCGTGGGGAGCGGGAGGATCTGGAGGACGTGGATTCTTCTACGGCGGGGTTGTTGCGGAGGATTTTAGGGTAGGACGGGCTGGCGGCCGCACTCTGCTGCGGGAACCCCGGGCGTCCTGCGGACGCCGTCGCGGCGGGGCGCCCCTCCTACATTATGAGGTGAGGCGCGAGTGCGAGTTGGTTCTGGTTCGGTTTTTGTAGGAGGCCCGCCTCGGGGCGACGGCGCCCGGAGGGCGCCTTGTTTTCGGGTTGTCGAGCATTGATTCGATGACAAGGTTTTGAGTTTACTCAGGAATCAATTATTCATGTCGCAGATCACGTGTTTCAAAGCGTATGACATCCGAGGCCAGTTGGGCACGCAGTTGGATGAGGGCATTGCCTATCGTATTGCCCGCGCTTTTGCGCAGTGGCTCAAGCCCAAACGTGTAGTGCTGGGCGGTGATGTGCGGGAGACGTCTTCGGTGTTGAAGGCAGCCCTGGCCAATGGGCTGCGTGATGAAGGGGTGGATGTGCTGGACCTGGGTATGGTTGGCACGGAGGAGGTGTATTTCGCCACTTTCCATCTGGGCGTTGACGGCGGTATCGAGGTAACGGCGTCGCACAACCCGATCGATTACAACGGTTTCAAACTGGTACGCGAAGGCTCGCGGCCGATTTCGGCTGATACCGGTCTGGCGGACATTCGCGCGTTGGCCGAAGCCAACGTATATGAGTTGGTGGACGGGCGCGACCCCAAGGTGGCGGACGAAGAGCGTGGCAGCTATGAGCTGATCGACGTCCGCGCCGACTATATCGAGCATCTGCTCGGCTACATCGACCCTGCGGCCTTTACGCCATTGCGCTTGGTGGTCAATGCCGGTAACGGCGCTGCCGGCCCGGTGGTGGATGCGCTGGAGCAGGCTTTCGCCGAGCTGCATATGCCGGTGGAAATGGTCAAGATTTGCCACGAGCCGGACGGCAGCTTCCCCAACGGTATCCCCAACCCCCTGTTGATCGAAAACCGCGCGGTGACCCGCGATGCGGTGCTGGAGTACCGCGCTGATATGGGTATCGCCTGGGATGGTGACTTCGACCGTTGCTTCCTGTTCGACGAGCAGGGCCGTTTTGTCGAGGGCTATTACATTGTCGGCTTGCTGGCCGAGGCGTTTCTGCAGAAGGAGCCGGGCGCGCGTATCATTCACGATCCGCGTCTGGTGTGGAATACCGTGGAGCAGGTCGAACAGAACGGCGGCGTGGCGGTGCAGACCAAGGCGGGGCACGCGTTCATCAAGGAGCGTATGCGCGCCGAAGACGCGGCCTATGGCGGTGAGATGAGCGCGCATCATTACTTCCGCGATTTCGCTTACTGCGACAGTGGCATGATCCCCTGGCTGCTGGTGGCCGAGCTGATCTGCCGCAAGAGCAAGCCGCTGTCCGAGCTGGTGGGTGAGCGCATTGCAGCCTATCCGTCATCTGGCGAGATTAACCTGACGGTCAGCGATGCCTCGGCCGTTATCAAGACAATCGAAGAGCAGTATGCGCCGGGCGCGCTGGATGTGGATTACACTGATGGCCTGAGTATCCGTTTCGCAGAATGGCGCTTCAACCTGCGCGCCTCGAATACCGAGCCGGTGATCCGTCTGAACGTGGAAAGTCGGGGCGATCGAGCGCTGATGCAACAGGAAACAGACAAGTTGCTGGATGCCATAGGCGCCATCTGACCAAGGAAAGAAGCATGAGTAGAACGATTTTGGTGACCGGTGGTGCAGGCTATATTGGCTCGCACACCTGCATCAGGCTGTTGGAATCGGGGTACAAGGTGGTGGTGCTGGATAATTTCAGCAACAGTTGCCGGGAAGCGGTGCGGCGGGTGGAAGACATCGCCCGTCACGCGGTGACTCTTATCGAGGGCGACATCAGCGATGCGGCCTTGCTTGACGCGCTGTTTGCGCAGCACGCGATCGATGCGGTGATTCACTTTGCCGGCTTGAAGGCGGTGGGTGAGTCGGTGGCTGAGCCGCTGCGTTATTACCACAATAATGTCAGCGGTACTGTGGTGTTGTGCCAGGCCATGCAGCGTGCCGGTGTGAAGAACATGGTGTTCAGCTCTTCGGCGACTGTCTATGGCGATCCGGCCTCGCTGCCGATTCGCGAGGATTTTCCGACCAGCGCGACCAATCCCTATGGTCGCTCCAAGCTGATGATCGAGGAAATGCTGGGTGATCTGCATGTGTCCGATGCCAGTTGGAATATCGCTTTGCTGCGCTATTTCAACCCGGTGGGCGCGCATGCCAGTGGCCGTATCGGTGAGGATCCGGCGGATATTCCCAATAACCTGATGCCGTATATCGCTCAGGTGGCGGTGGGGCGCCGCGAGCAACTGAGTGTGTACGGCAGTGATTACCCGACGCACGACGGTACCGGGGTGCGCGATTACATCCATGTGATGGATCTGGCTGAAGGGCACGTCAAAGCATTGCAATGGCTGGAGCGCGGGCTGGGTATCAAGGCGTTCAATCTGGGCACGGGCAAGGGCTATTCGGTGCTGGATATGCTGCGCGCCTTCGAAAAGGCCTGCGGTCGTGAGCTGCCCTATGCGCTGACGGGGCGTCGCCCCGGCGATGTTGCCAGCTGCTACGCCGATCCGGAACTGGCTGCGAAGGAGCTGGGGTGGCAGGCGACTCTGGGGTTGGAGGCAATGTGTGCCGATGCCTGGCGTTGGCAGTCGAGCAACCCGGAAGGCTACCGCTAGAACAAAAATCATAACCTGGAACATTGTGTAACATTCTGATGTCGCATTCAGAGTGAGCTACCTGCGTATCCTTATCAGATGCTGGAGTCTGTGTTGAAAGAACAATTAATTGAACTGAGCCATAACCAGAAGCGTTCCATCCAGATCGTGGCAGATGTGATTCTGCTGTCGCTGGCCCTGTGGCTGGCGTTGTTTTTGCGGTTGGGCGAGGAGGGCTGGTTGTGGCCTGAGAACGGTCAGGGTTTTCTGTTTTTGCTGGCGCCGCTGCTGGCCGTGCCCTTGTATGTCCGGATGGGCATGTACCGCGCGGTGATGCGGCATTTCGGTAACGTCGCGTTGTACTGCATTGCCAAGGCGGTGACCCTGGGCTTTCTGGCGTTCGCTTTCATATTGCTGGTAGCCAAGGACTTCGGCTGGGACGTGCTCGTTCCGCGCTCGGTGTATTTTTCCTATTGGGCGCTGAGCCTGATTCTGATCGGTGGTTTGCGTCTGCTGGCGCGTGAATATTTCATGGGTGATTGGCTGACGGCCGGTTTGCCCGGTCTGCATGCCGCTCGTGAGGGTGAACCGGGCGGTCGGCCTGTGGCTATTTACGGTGCGGGTGCGGCAGGTACGCAATTGCTGGCGTCGCTGAAGGTCGGACGACTGTATAAGGCAGTGGCCTTTGTTGATGATGATCAGTGTTTGGTGGGGCGTACCATCGCCGGCTTGCGGGTCTATTCCGGTGCCGAGGTTGGCAGCATGATTGCCGAAACCGGGGCGGCGGAACTGCTGTTGGCATTGCCGTCGGCCACTCGGGCGCGGCGTCAGGAGATCCTCGCGATGTTGCAGGGTCACGGTGTGCACGTGCGTACCATCCCCGGCATTATGGATCTGGCCAGTGGCAAGGTGAAGATGGATGACCTGCAAGAGGTGGACGTTGCCGACTTGCTGGGTCGCGACCCGGTGCCGCCGGATCAGTCGCTGTTTCAGCGTTGCATCAAGGATCAGGCGGTCATGGTGACGGGCGCTGGCGGGTCGATCGGCAGTGAGTTGTGCCGTCAGATCGTGCAATCCGGTCCGACCACGCTGGTGCTGTTCGAGCACAGTGAATTTGCGCTGTATCAGATTCACAGTGAGCTGGAGGGTTGGATTCGCAGCCGTAAGCTGGATATTCAGTTGGTGCCGATTATGGGCTCCATTCGTAATTTCGGTCGGCTTCAGGATGTCATCGGTGCCTGGGATATCAACACCATCTACCATGCCGCTGCTTATAAGCATGTGCCCATGGTTGAGCACAATATCGCTGAAGGCATCATGAATAACGTGTTTGGCACGCTGAATACCGCGCAGGCGGCGATCAAGTGCCAGGTGGAGAACTTTGTACTGATCTCCACCGACAAGGCTGTACGCCCGACCAACGTGATGGGCTCTACCAAGCGATTGGCTGAGCTGGTATTGCAGGCGCTGAGTGCGGAGCAGGCACCACGTCTGTGGGATGAAGAGCCGGCGGTAAGTCAGGTGAACCGCACGCGCTTCACCATGGTGCGCTTCGGTAACGTGCTGGGTTCCTCTGGTTCGGTAATTCCGCGCTTCCGCGAGCAGATCCGTCGCGGCGGGCCGGTGACAGTGACTCATCCGGATATCACCCGTTATTTCATGACCATTCCCGAGGCGGCGCAGCTGGTGATTCAGGCGGGTGCCATGGGGCAGGGCGGTGATGTGTTTGTGCTGGATATGGGCGAGCCGGTGACCATCGTGGATCTGGCGCGCAAGATGATCATGCTGTCGGGGCTGACGGTGCGTGACGAGGTCAATACCAACGGCGATATCGGCATCACCTTCAGCGGTCTACGCCCGGGCGAGAAGCTGTACGAAGAGCTGCTGATCGGCGACAACCCCGAGTCCACCGCGCACAGTAAGATCCACCGTGCCAACGAGGTTCACATCTCATGGAGCGCACTCCTGCCCATCCTCGACACCCTGCGCCAGGCTGTGCGTGATGACGACTACAACCAGGTCCGCGAGACATTGCTGTCTACAGTACAAGGCTATGCGCCGAGTAACGGCATCGTTGACTTGTTGTATGAGCAACATCAGAAACTGGGGAGCTGAGTAGCCCGCGTTCCAACCCTCCACCGTGCAAGCTGACAGGCCGGACGCAGGAGCGTCCAGGGCGCGGTACCCACGCTGGAGCGTGGGCACCATCAGAAAAACTGGGAAGCTGAGTAGTACCGATCGTTCCCATGCTCCCGCGTGGGAATGCCTGCCGGGACGCTCCGCGTCCCACCCTCCACCGTGCAAGCTGCCAGACCGGACGCAGGAGCGTCCAGGGCGCGGTGCCCACGCTGGAGCGTGGGCACCATCAGAAAAACTGGGAAGCTGAGTAGTACCGATCGTTCCCATGCTCCCGCGTGGGAATGCCTGCCGGGACGCTCCGCGTCCCACCCTCCACCGTGCAAGCTGCCAGACCGGACGCAGGAGCGTCCAGGGCGCGGTGCCCACGCTGGAGCGTGGGCACCATCAGAAAAACTGGGAAGCTGAGTAGTACCGATCGTTTGTATGGTTCACCTGCAGGTTCACAATGGACCTGTCAGGGTGGAGGGGCTCAATCGTTTTCCGGCCTTTCGGCACGGACTGTGGGAGATTTCGCCCCACCCTCACCATAAACGCCAATAGAGAATCCATCGGCAGAGCCAAGCCGCTCGGACCGACGATACGTTGCAAGCCAGCGTCTGGTGAGCCCTGACAAGTCAAAGACTACTTTAGCTTGGAGGACGCGCCATGACAAAACCTGTTGAATCTATCCTGGTGGGCATCGATGTCAGCAAGGCTGAACTGGTGATCGCTCGCAGTGACTCCCCTCAGATCGAAGCGATCAGCAACTCCCCCAGTGCTATCAAGCGCTGGTTGAAGTCGTTGCCGCAGGGCTCAAGGATCGCTCTGGAAGCTACCGGAACTTATCATCGGCAGTTGGCCACGCTGGCTCATGCAGCAGCACACCAGCTCTATTTTCTGGATGGTTATCGGCTCAGTCGTTACCGCGATGGGGTAGGTACCCGGGCCAAGACCGACCCGTCTGATGCCAGACTGATCCTGCGTTATCTGAGGAACGAGCTTGAGGAGCTCAAGCCTTGGATCCCTGCCCATGATGCCTTTTACCGCATCCAAAGCCTGATACGCCGTCGAGCCTCCCTGGTTCATACCCGAGTGGCGTTGAGCCAGAGCTTGCAGGACATACCCGAGTTGAAGCAGGTGAGAAAACAGCTGGATACCCATATTCGTCGCGTTGAACTGCTGATTACCCAACGCTTGAAACAGGCCCTGGCAGACGTAGGCTGGGACGCGGATGCAAGACGCTGCATGGACATCGAAGGCATTGGTGAGCTGAGCTCAATGGCGCTCGCCAACACCTTCCACCGAGGTCGCTTCAAGAGCAGTGACGCCTTCATCGCTTATCTGGGGATGGATGTCAAAGTCCGAGACTCTGGCAAGCAGGTAGGCCGACGAAAACTCACCAAGAAAGGCGACCCGGAATTACGCCGCCTACTCTACAACGCAGCCATGGCTGCCCGTAAAACCGCTGCTTGGAAGGAGTTATACGAGACCTATCTGTCACAGGGGCTCAAGCCCATTCAGGCGCTGATCAAGCTGGCAAGAAAGCTGGCGCGCATTGCCTTTGCCTTGATGCAGAATCAAACGGTTTATCGGCCCAAAACCTTATAAAAAAGGTTGGCATGAACCATAGAATCTCCCACGCTCCAGCGTGGGAATGCATGCTGGGACGCTCCGCGTCCCAACCCTCCACCGTGCAAGCTGCCAGACCGGACGCAGGAGCGTCCAAGGCGCGGTACCCACGCTGGAGCGTGGGCACCATCGGTTGGGGATAGCTCCGCGTCCCAACCCTCCACCGTGCAAGCTGCCAGACCGGACGCAGGAGCGTCCAAGGCGCGGTACCCACGCTGGAGCGTGGGCACCATCGGTTGGGGATAGCTCCGCGTCCCAACCCTCCACCGTGCAAGCTGCCAGACCGGACGCAGGAGCGTCCAGGGCACCATCAGAAACCTAAAGTAACGCTGAGCTTTCAGGTTTCCCGTGGCTCTGCTCGCGGAAGGCGGTGGGGCTCATGCCGGTCCAGCGGCGGAAGGCCCGGGTAAAGCTGCTCGGGTCCAGGAATCCCAGTTCAAAGGCGATGCGGCCGAGGTTCAGGCGGTGTTCCTGGATCAGTTTGATGGCCAGCTCCATACGCACTTCATCCAACAGCTTTTCATAGGTCGTACAGGTCTCGCTGAGCTTGCGTCTCAGGTGGCGAGGGCTGACGTTGAATGGGGCGGCGACCAGATTTTCGGATACTTCCCGTTCGGAAAGCAGGGTGCGAATGCGCTGTTTGACCTGCTCGGCAAAATCCACGTTGGGCAGATGCTCCAGCATGTCTTCCAGAGAGCTGTCCAGGCGTTTCAACAGGAAGGCATCGCTGGTCGGCAGTGGGGCTTGCAGGGCGCGGCGGTTGAGACGAACGGAGACGCGCTTGCAGCCTACGCGCACCCGGGCGCCGAGTATGCGCTCGCACTCTTCGCGTCGTTTCTCAGTGTCGCCGCTCAGGCGCACCTCCATGATCAGCGGTAGATTCTGGGTTTCCAGCTCGCGCAACATGATGATGCAACGTGAAAGCAGCGCTTCAATGTGCAAGGGATGAGCGGCGCCCTTGGGCTCGAAGTACACGGTCAGGTGATGCTCGTCTTCAACCGAGTACAGCTGCGCCTGGGTACTGAACACTTGTACAAAACGTATTATGCGGTGGATACCGGCTTCGGCTGTCTCACTGGACCGCGCAGCCAACGCCAGTAACTGGGAGGTTGGGCTGGTGAAACTCTGCCCCATGCGCAGTGCAAAACAATCGTCGCGGCTGAGATTGGCGGCGGCGTGCCAGAGACGATTCATATTGGTCTGGCTGACGTGCACCAGACTCATGTCATCTGTTGAATTGTAAAGGCGCAAATCCTCAGGCAGATCGCGCGCCTGTTTTCCATAAGGGGGCAGCGTCTGGATGATGCCTTTGGCCCATAGCGCTCGCTCTTGAAGGCGGGGGCAGGGAAGGGGCGGGAGAATCATATTCATGACCGGCCTCTCTTGTTATTTTTATTTGTAACGATTCTTGTCGTTGAGACATAACATAGAGTAATCGCAGCGATTGTGCAAAAAATCACAACAGACTATTCCTGATCGCAAATTGATCACATTCAGTAGATGAATGTCCCCCCGGGCCAAGGTATTGGTCCGAATCAGACAAATCATGTCAGCGCGCCGTGACAGACTTGATTCCGACCTTCGGGTTCCCCAAAGCCCGCTGGTATGGATATAAACTAACGGAGCAGCACAATGACAAAAACAAAGCATGCTTGGGCGTTGGCCGCGTTGCCCCTGGCAATCGGGCTCGCAAGCTTCACAGGCTCGGCAAATGCAGCGACCTTCAATATCGGAGAGATACAAGGACAGTTCGATTCACAGCTTTCCATCGGTGCCAGCATGTCGACCGCCGATCCGGACAAGCGTTTTATCCATACCCTGACCGGAATCAACGGCGTAAACCAGGGCGGTGAAGCTGCTGCGCGAACGTCTGACGATGGCCGTCTGAATTATGAGAAGGGGGATGTGTTTTCCAAAATCTTCAAGGGCTCCCACGATCTGGAATTGCGCTACGGCGATTCAGGTGCCTTTATCCGCGGTAACTATTGGTACGATTTCGAAACCAAGGACGGCAGTCAGCGTTTCTATGATATCGATGACTCCGGCCGCCATCCTCTGCAGAAGGGCGCTGGGGTCCAGCTGCTGGATGCCTTCGTTTACCACAACTACTCCATCGGCAATAACCCCGGCAACGTTCGCCTTGGCCGCCAGGTAGTCAGTTGGGGTGAAGGCGTCTTCATCCAGAACGGCATTAACTCGATCAACCCTATCGATGCGTCTGCATTTCGTCGGCCGGGTGCCGAGCTGAAGGAAGGTCTGCTGCCTGTCGAGATGCTGTATTTCTCCCAGGGCCTCAGCGAAAACCTGACCATGGAGGCTTTCTATCAGCTCAAGTGGCATGGAACGATCGCGGATAACTGCGGTACATTCTTCTCATCGTCTGATGTGGTGGGGCGTGGGTGTAATGATCGATTGGTTTGGGTGGGAGAAGATTACCCCCAAGGTGACGTAGCCGGCGCCAGTCCTCTGGGGACCGCTCCCTACATTGTGCGTTCGAGAAAAGATAAAGAAGCGAGTGACAGTGGCCAGTTCGGCGTGGCATTCCGTTGGTTTGTGCCTGAGTTGAACAATACCGAGTTCGGCTTCTATGCGATGAACTACCATAGCCGTAACCCGATATATTCCAACATCAAAGGCGGTAACAATCCGGCGGATCCGGCTGGACATGTCATTGGCATTGATGGAGCACGAGGTTCTGCTGGTTACTTCTTCGAACATCCTGAAGATATTCGTTTGTATGGTATTAGCTTCGGTACTGATATCGGCGGCACTTCTGTAGCAGGGGAGCTCAGTTATCGGCCCAATATGCCGCTGCAGGTGAACAGTGGCGATATGAGTCGTACAGCGCTGTCAAACGCGGTCAAAGGTGACGGAAACTTCGATAACACCTATCGAGGCTATGAAGGTGCTGACGCACTCTCCTATATCCAGGGCTACGACCGTAAGGAGTTCTGGCAGGCCTCGATGAGTGCGGTTCACTTTGTTGATCGTATTCTGGGTGCCAGTCGCCTTGCTTTGATTGGTGAAGTGGGTGCCAACTACATCAGTGGCATTGGCACCGGCAACGGTACAACCAAATATGGCCGCGACTCGCTGTTCGGACAAAGCCCTGATGCCAATGGAGTTTGCTCTTCCAACCTGGGTGCTGCCGGGGAATCTCCTCACGCCGGCAGCTGGTGTGAAAACGATGGCTTCTACACCGACTTCTCCTGGGGCTACCGCCTGCGCGCGTCCCTGGATTACAGCAACGTCATCGCTGGCATCAACCTGACGCCGAACATGGCTTTCTCACATGACGTTGAAGGTTACAGCCCCAACTTCACCGAGAACGCCAAGTCGGTCAGCGTCGGGGTGAATGCCGACTACGCCAACAAGTACAACGCTAGCCTGAGCTACACCAACTTCTTTGATGGCAAGTACAACACGCTGGTTGATCGTGATTTTGCCGCCGTCAGCGTCGGCGTAAGTTTCTAAGCAGGCTATGGAGAACAACATGCATATGCAGAAAATAATAATCGGTGCCTGCGGTCTTGCACTCAGCATGATCGCGACCGGTATTGCAGCACAAAGCCTCACTCAGTCCGAAATCGACCAGTTGGGCAACAACTTGACGCCGATTGGCGCAGAGAAAGCGGGGAACGCCGAGGGCACTATTCCGGAGTGGACTGGTGGCTTGCCGACCGACGCTGGCAAGTCTTTGGACAACAACTTTCTGGAAAACCCCTATGCGGGTGCCCAGCCGGAGTTTGTCATCACTGCCCAGAACTATGAGCAGTACAAGGACAAGCTGACCCCGGGCCAGGCGGCGATGTTCGAACGCTATCCGGAAACCTTCCGGATGCCGGTGTATCAGACTCAGCGTTCGATTGGTTACCCACAAGAGGTCTACGATCAGGTCAAGGCGACTGCCGGTCAGGCTAGGTTGGTCAATGGCGGCGATGGTATCGAAAACGTTGCTGCTGGCGCTTCCTTCGCCTTCCCGATTCCGAAGTCAGGGGCGGAAGTCATCTGGAACCACATGACCCGCCATCGCATGAACGTGCACCGCTGGTACATGCAGGCCATGCCGCAAACCAATGGCTCCTTCACTCTTATCAAGCTGGAAGAGGAAGTGGGTTACCCGAACCTGATGCCCGATATCGACGCATCGACCATGCCTAACACGCTGCTGTTCTTCAAGCAGCGAGTGAACGCGCCTTCTCGATTGGCCGGTAACGTGCTGCTGGTGCACGACAGCCTCGACCAATTGAAAGAACCGCGTATGGCCTGGGTATACAACGCTGGTCAGCGTCGTGTACGCCGCGCACCGCAGGTTGCCTACGACGGTCCGGGTACCGCTTCTGATGGCATGCGTACCTCGGACAACTTCTCCATGTATAACGGTGCACCTGACCGTTATGACTGGAAGCTGATCGGCAAGAAGGAAATCTACCTGCCGTACAACTCTGGCAAGCTTTCCACACCTGGCCTGAAGTATGAGGATGTGTTGCACGCTGGCCACGTAAATCCAGAGCACACCCGTTTCGAGCTGCACCGTGTCTGGGAAGTGCAGGGCAACGTGAAGCAAGGGCAACGGCATATCTATGCGCAGCGTAACTTCTTCGTTGATGAGGATTCCTGGCAGATCGGGCTGGCGGATCACTACGATGGTCGCGGAACCTTGTGGCGTGTAGGCGAAGGCCATATTGCCTTCAACTACAAACACAAGATTCCGGGTTATACCCTGGAAACGCTGTATGACCTGATGGCCGGCCGGTACATCGCACTGGGTATGTACACCGAAGAAGCCTCCGCACCGCAGTACGGCGGCACTCCACCAACCTACAATCAATTCACTCCAGCAGCGCTGAGGGCGTCAGGCGTGCGTTGATCCGTTTGTAGCTGTACGTTTGGGTTTAAGGGGCATCTTCGGGTGCCCCTTTTTTTGTGGAAACGCCGATCGTTGTTGCAGTAGGTCATCACGCTCTTTGCGAATGCAAGCTTCCTGAAAGCCTGCTTTGGACAGACAGTTCGGAACTGTTCTTTTATCTGGGCTATTCTCAAGGCTATCAGCCAGACCGTCGGGTTCTTGAATGACTCGCCGGTATAGAGTATTTCCAAGAGGAGGCACCTGATGTCATCGATCGACAGTTTGCAGACTCTGAGCAGTCTACAGGTAGGCGACAAAACCTATCAGTATCATTCCTTGCCAAAGGCCAGTGAGTTGTTGGGTGAAATCAACAGGTTACCGGTGTCCTTGAAGGTGTTGCTGGAGAATCTGCTGCGTCATGAGGACAACGATACTGTCACCCGTGAGGACATCCAGGCGATGGCAGACTGGCTGATCAATCGGCATTCTGATCGAGAGATCCAGTACCGGCCGGCGCGGGTGTTGATGCAGGACTTCACCGGCGTGCCAGCCGTGGTTGATCTTGCCGCGATGCGCGATGCGGTGGCGCGAGCTGGTGGCGATCCACAGCGTATCAATCCGCTGTCCCCGGTGGATCTGGTGATCGACCACTCGGTGATGGTGGATCATTTCGGCGATGCTGCGGCGTTCCACGGCAACGTGGCGATGGAGATCCAGCGTAACGGTGAGCGTTATGCCTTTCTGCGCTGGGGACAGAAGGCCTTCAATAACTTTCGTGTGGTGCCGCCGGGTACCGGTATCTGTCACCAGGTGAACCTGGAATACCTGGCGCAGAGTGTCTGGGCGGCGGAAATCGATGGCCAGAGCTGGGCTTATCCGGACACTCTGGTGGGCACTGATTCGCACACCACCATGATCAATGGTCTGGGTGTGCTGGGCTGGGGCGTCGGCGGTATCGAGGCCGAGGCGGCGATGCTCGGGCAGCCGGTGTCTATGCTGATTCCAGAAGTGGTGGGTTTCAAGCTGACCGGCAAGTTGCGTGAGGGCATGACCGCCACGGATCTGGTGCTGACCGTGACACAGATGCTGCGCAAGCACGGCGTGGTGGGCAAGTTTGTTGAATTCTACGGTGATGGGCTGGCCGATCTGCCATTGGCTGACCGCGCGACCATTGCCAATATGGCGCCGGAATACGGGGCTACCTGTGGTTTCTTCCCGATCGATGACATTACGCTTGGTTATCTGCGCCTGACCGGGCGGCCTACGGAAGTGGTTGAACGGGTGGAGGCTTACAGCAAGGCGCAGGGAATGTGGCGTGAACCGGGACATGAACCGGTGTTCACTGACACTCTGCATCTGGACATGAATGAGGTGGAGCCGAGTCTGGCCGGGCCGCGCCGGCCCCAGGACCGCGTGCCGCTGGGCCAGGTGCCGCAGGCGTTCGCAGAGCTGCTGGCGCTGCAGACCGCGAGCATTACCGATGATGTGGAGCGGCTGGAAGGGGAAGGCGGTGGAGGAACCGCGGTAGGCAGTCCGAGTGGTGAAGTCTGTGTGACCCTGGATGGCGAGGAGCATGTGCTGAAGAACGGCGCTGTGGTGATCGCGGCGATTACTTCCTGCACCAACACTTCCAACCCCAGCGTGATGATGGCGGCCGGGCTGCTGGCCAAGAAGGCTGTCGAGCTTGGCGTGCAGCGCAAACCCTGGGTGAAGTCGTCTTTGGCGCCGGGCTCCAAGGTGGTGACTGATTATCTTGAGCGTGCCGGACTGACTCCTTATCTGGATCAGCTGGGTTTCAACCTGGTTGGTTACGGTTGCACTACCTGTATCGGCAACTCCGGCCCGCTGCCTGAACCGATCAGCCATGCGGTCAGCGAGCATGATCTGGTGGTGTCGGCGGTGTTGTCGGGTAACCGCAACTTTGAAGGGCGGGTGCATCAGCAGGTCAAGGCCAACTGGCTGGCCTCGCCGCCGCTGGTGGTGGCTTATGCGTTGGCCGGTGACAGCCGGCTCAATCTGCAGGAAGAGCCGCTGGGGCTGGACCGCAACAACAAGCCGGTATACCTGCGCGACCTGTGGCCGACCAACGCTGAAATTGCCGAGGCGGTGGCGCTGGTGGAAGACAGCATGTTCCGCAGTCGTTATGCCGATGTATTTACCGGTGACGAGCACTGGCAGTCGATCGAGGTGAGTGGTGGCGACACCTATAATTGGGACGGCCAGTCGACCTATGTGCAGAACCCGCCTTATTTCGAGCGGATTGACCAGCCGATAGAGCCCTTGCAGCCGATTCATCAGGCGCGGGTGTTGGCGGTGTTCGGTGATTCGATCACTACCGACCACATTTCTCCGGCGGGTAATATCAAGTCCAGTTCGCCGGCGGGTGAGTACCTGCAGCGGCTGGGTGTGAAGCCGGAGGACTTCAACTCCTATGGTTCGCGGCGTGGCAACCATGAAGTGATGATGCGCGGGACGTTTGCCAATATTCGTATCCGTAACCGCATGCTGGGCGGTGAAGAGGGGGGGTTGACCGTTCATACGCCCAGCGGTGAGCGGATGGCGATCTATGATGCGGCCATGCGTTATCAGCAAGAAGGCACGCCGCTGGTGGTGCTGGCGGGCAAGGAGTACGGGACCGGCTCAAGCCGCGATTGGGCAGCCAAAGGCACCAATCTGTTGGGTGTCAAAGCGGTGATCGCTGAGAGCTTCGAGCGCATTCACCGTTCCAACCTGGTCGGCATGGGCGTGCTGCCGCTGCAGTTCGTGAATGGCCAGAGCGCCCCGACCTTGCAGCTGGACGGACACGAGGTGCTGGATATTTCCGGCATCGACGACAACCTGCGACCCGGGCAGATACTCAAAGTCAAAGCGACCCGTAGCAACGGACAGCAGATCGAGTTCGAAGTGGTGTGCCGGATCGATACCAGCAATGAAGTGGATTATTTCAAGGCCGGAGGGATTCTGCATTATGTGTTGCGGGAGTTGCTGGGGGAGGAGAAGTAGCAAAAGCGCCCAAGCGACCCGCCTGCGCGGCGTTAAAACCGGGACGCAGAGCGTCCCACATGCGTTCCCACGCTGGAGCGTGGGAACGATCGACGGGGTGGGGCGTGGTAACCGCGCCGTGGACGCTCCAGCGTCCGAGCCACCCACCTGCACGGCGTTAAAACCGGGTCGCGGGGGGGGGGCGGCGTGGGTCGTGACCGGGGTGGCAGGTGGACGTGATCGGGGCCCGGGCTTTCTCAGCACTCCTCCCCGATAAACCCACCAGACTGCCTGGCCCATAGCTGGGCGTACAGGCCACCCCGGCTGACCAGCTCCGCGTGGCTGCCATCTTCGACGATGCGGCCCTGATCCATGACGATCAGTCGGTCCATTTCGGCGATGGTGGACAGGCGGTGGGCGATGGCGATGACGGTTTTGCCTTGCATCAGGGTGTTCAGGTTCTCCTGAATCGCCGCTTCGACCTCGGAGTCCAGCGCCGAGGTGGCTTCATCCAGAATCAGGATGGGCGCATCCTTGAGCATCACGCGGGCAATGGCGATGCGTTGGCGCTGTCCGCCGGAGAGCTTCACGCCGCGTTCGCCGACGTGGGCATCATAGCCGCGGCGACCCTTGGCATCGCTGAGACCGGGAATGAAACTGTCGGAGTGAGCATCGCGAGCAGCCTGTTCCATCATTTCTTCAGTCGCGTCTGGACGACCATAGAGAATGTTGTCGCGCACCGAGCGATGCAACAGCGAGGTATCCTGAGTCACCATGCCGATATGCTCGCGCAGGGAATCCTGACTGACCTCGGCGATGTTCTGCCCATCAATGAGAATCTGCCCGCCCTCGGCGTCATAGAAGCGCAGCAGCAGATTCACCAGGGTGGACTTGCCAGCACCGGAGCGGCCGACCAGACCGATTTTCTCGCCGGGACGGATGTGCAGGTGCAGATCGTCCATCACGCCTTGACCCTTGCCGTAATGAAAGCGCACATGGTCGAAGCGGATCTCGCCCCGGGCGACCTCCAGTCGACGCGCGTCGGGCAGATCTTTGACCAGTTGCGGGCGGGAGATGGAGTTGATGCCGTCCTGTACGGTGCCGATGTTTTCGAACAGCGCCGATATCTCCCACATGATCCACTGTGACATGCCCCACAGCCGCAGGACCAGACCTACGGCGACGGCCACGGCACCCACACTGATGCTGCCTTGCAGCCACAGCCAGATAGCCAGCCCGGTAGCGCTCGCCAGCAACATGCCATTGAGTACATAGAGCGAGACGTTGACCAGGGTGACCAGTCGCATCTGACGATAGACGGTGTCCATGAAGCCGGTCATGCCTTCTCGGGCATGGGTGGCTTCGCGACGGGCATGGGAGAACAGTTTTACCGTCTGAATGTTGGTGTAGCTGTCGACCACGCTGCCGGTCATTATCGAGCGGGCGTCGGCCTGGGCTTCGGCGACCTTGCCGAGCTGCGGGATGAAATAGCGCATCATCAGCACGTAGCCTGCCAGCCAGACCAGCAGGGGACCCATCAATCGCCAGTCAGCCAGACCCACCACCAGCAACGTGCCGAGAAAGTACACCACCACGTAGTTGAGCACGTCGATCAGCTTGATCACGCATTCACGCACCGCGAGGGCGGTCTGCATCATTTTGGTGGCGATACGGCCGGCAAACTCATCCTGATAGAAGGCCATCGACTGCTTGAGCAGATAACGGTGCACCAGCCAGCGGATGCGCATCGGGTAGTTGCCCATCAGCGTCTGAAAGCTGAACAGCGAGTTGACCAGGATCAGCAGTGGCAGCAGGCCCATTACCACCAGGAACATACCGGTCAGCTTCCAGCCTTCGTTCTGCAGGAAGGTGCTGCGGTCCTGGTTTGACAACCAGTCGACGATATTGCCGAGGAAGCTGAACAGCCAGACTTCGGTGATCGCGATGCTGGCCATGAGCAGCGCAGCGATGATCAGGAACGGCCAGGAACCCTTGGTGTAATGCAGACAGAATGCCAGCAGGGTACCGGGTGGCTCGGAGGGTTCTTGGGCGGGGAAAGGGTCAAGACGTCGTTCAAACCAGCGGAACATGGAGGCAGCCTGTGAGAAACAGCAAAGGCTGCGCATTATGCGCGCTGAGGGGAGGGTGGCTCAAGTGCGGTGGCCATTTGGGCGTCCTGCGGACGCCGTCGCGCCGAGTCGGCCCTCCTACCGGTTTTCGTTTTTTCTGAAGGCTTGAGGCTCTGGTTTGCGGCTGGCCGGGAGACTTTCGCGGGGCTGTGCTCCACAATGATGTGAATGATGCAGGGCATAGGTGATCCATGACCTGGTGGAAAAGGCTGTTGAGAAAGGTATTGATGACTGATCGTGAAACCCTGGTGGAAAAGCGCCGCGACGATTATGGGACGCTGCGCATCACTGAGAACGGGGAAGGTTATCGCTTCCTTTATTTTGGCGAACAGACTGAGCAGAGCTGTGTCTTCATGGCTGACCCCTCCTGGCTGGAATATGACTACACCCGGGCAATGTTACTGGGTACGTTCTGGTGTGGTCGCGACGCTGATATGACCCTGCTGGGTCTGGGTGGCGGTGCGTTGGCCAACTGTCTGGTAACGCATTTTGCCCCGCGCAAGGTGACTGCGGTCGAGTTGCGCGGTGAAGTGCTGGCGATGGCGCAAGAGTGGCTTGGTTTGTCGACGGACCCGCGCTTTCAGGTGAATGTTGGCTGCGCTGAGAAGCATATTGCCGCCGCGCCGGCCAGTTGCGATCTGCTGTTTGTCGATCTGTATATGGAGGGTGGTCTGTCGCGACTGCAGTTGCAGGCGGAATTCTTCCGGCACTGCCAGAGGGCATTGCGTCCGGGTGGTGTGTTGGTGATCAATCAATGGCAGATGGGCGATACCGGGCTGCCCTACGGCGCGGCATTGCTGCGTGATCTGTTTGGGGGAGATTACCTGCAGGTACAGGTCGAGGAGGGCAACATTATTCTGTTTATCCCTGCCATCGGTGATCCGCCGCTGACGTTGGGCCTGCCGGCAATGACCGCCTGGGCGGCGGCGTTGGAGCCAGTGCTGGGCTATTCGCTCAAGCCTTATATCAACGACTTATGCCGTGCCGGAGACAACCCCGGCCCTCTTTGAAACTCAGTCTGTGGTGAGTTGCTGTCCGGTGAAGTGCAGCAGGTTTGTGCAACGCCGGCACTGATATTGGCGTCCCCGGCGGACCAGCGCGTGCCGCTGCGCTGTGAAGGGGATGCCGTCGGGGCAACCGCAGCGGTATAGATAGCGAGTCGTGCGCCGTTGCGGGACGGGGTAATCATGGCAGCGGTTGGCGGGCAGGTCGAACAGCCCCGTCATCAGCGCCTGCCACTCGCGGCCATGGGCGCGGATGCGCTCGCCATACAGCGCATGCGCGATCAGGTGTGCGGCTTCATGAGGTACGGTTTGCCGGAGAAAGTCGTCGCGGTTTTCCTGATACATCCGGGCATTGAAGCGCAGCAGGTTGCGATGCAGATAGGCGACGCCGGCTTTCTGACCACGCAGAGCCAGACTGACCTGAGGGCGCTCGAAGCGTCTGGCAAAACGTTGTTCGGCCAGTTGGTAGCAGTGTTCCAGGCGGTGCATTATCTGATCCATGCGGCATTATAAGGGCACTTGCGGCGGGCTGGTAGGGCGTCGGACTGGCAGTGTGTGTTGCGGTGAGACCGGGACGCAGAGCATCCCGGCATGCATTCCCACGCTGGAGCGTGGGAACGATCGAGTGCGCCGGGGTGGGTCGCGGGTGCTGTGGGCTGGGGCGTGATCGGAGTGGCAGGCGGGCGCGGAGCTCGCCCCAACCGATGGTTCCCACGCTCCAGCGTGGTAACCGCGCCGTGGACGCTCCAGCGTCTGAGCCATCCGCCTGCACGGCGCTAAAACCGGGACGCAGAGCATCCCGGCATGCATTCCCACGCTGGAGCGTGGGAACGATCTAGTGCGGCGGGGTGGGTAATGGTCGGAGTGGCAGGTGGGCGCGTAGCTTGCCCCAACCGATGGCTCCCACGCTCCAGTGGTAACCGCGCCGTGGACGCTCCAGCGCCCGAGCCATCTGCCTTCACGGCGCTAAAACCGGGACGCAGAGCATCCCGGCATGCGCTCCCACGCTGGAGCGTGGGAGCGAGCAGGTGTTGCGGGGTGGGTCGTGGGTGGGTGGGTGGCGGCTGCTGTGGGGTGGGGCGTGCTCGGAGTGGCAGGCGGGCGCGGAGCTCGCCCCAACCGATGGTTCCCATGCTCCAGCGTGGGAGCCGCGCCGTGGACGCTCCAGCGTCCGGGTTTGTGTGGGGCTCAGAATATCCCGCTATCCAGTCCGGCGGCCATGTATAGGCCCAGTTCTTCGGCGTCTTCGATAAAGCTGTCTTGCCACTCTCCGCGCAGGACCAGCGGATCTCGCGCCCAGGTCCAGCGCAGGCCGGTGATGATGCTTTCCACTGCGCGGCGGGTGCCGGTGCCGTCCATGCCGGCGCGGATGTAGAGGGCGCAGGGCAGCCCCTGCTTTTCTTCCAGCACCGGGTAGTAACAGCGGTCGAAGAAGTCCTTCAGTGCGCCGCTCATGTAGCCGAGGTTTTCCGTGGTGCCGAGGATGATTCCGTCGGCTTGCAGCACATCTTCCGGGGTGGCCTGCAGCGGTGCTACCCAGCGGGTATCGACATTCTCGATGTCGGGGTTGGCGGCCCCGCGCAGCAGGGCGTCCACCAATTTGCGGGTGTTATCCGAGGGTGCGTGGGCGACGACCAGCAGGCGTTTTTTCGACATGATAGTGCTCCTCTGGCAGAGTTAACCGGACCCGGTGACCCAGTGTAGACGCTTGGGCCGATGATTGGCGAGATGCGCGATCCTGATATAGGTTGGTTAGGAGGTTACTTGAGTTCCAACCAGATCAGAGGCTTGCATGCTGCGGATTGTGACAACCATCAGTGCGCTGTTGGCCGGTATCGCCCTGCTGCTGATGGGCTCCGGCTTGCTCAATACCCTGGTGCCGCTGCGTGGCGCGACCGAGGGGTTTTCCGATCAAACCCTGGGCCTGTTGGGGTCCGCCTATTTTGCCGGCTTCATGCTGGGTACCTGGTTGTGCCCCAAGCTGATCCGGCGCATGGGGCATATTCGCGCTTTCGCCTTCTTCGCCTCGGCCACGGCGGGGTGCATCATCCTGCATGTGATCCATGTCGACATGTGGTTCTGGCTGCTGCTGCGGCTGGTCACCGGGACGATGCTGGTCGGCGTGTATACCTCGATTGAAAGCTGGCTGAACACCGGGGCGCCCAAGGAGCGGCGGGCACGGGTGTTCGCGGTCTATATGGCGGTCAACCTCGGTGCGCTGGCGCTGTCCCAGCAACTGCTGCAGATGGATAACCCGCTGGCCAACCTGATGTTCGGTATCGCGGCTTTCTTCGTCATCATCGCGATCATGCCGGTGGTGGCGACACGGTTACCGCAGCCGGAAATTGTCGAGACCACCACGCTGTCGCTCAAGGCGCTGTGGCGTGCGGCACCAGCGGCCTGCGCCGGTGCCATGTTGTCCGGGCTGGCGATGGGTGGTTTCTGGGGGCTGGGCGCGCTTTATGCTGGCCGTGTGGGTATGAATACCGGGCAGATCGCCAGTTTCATGTCGCTGGTGATTGTGGCCGGGGCGTTGTTTCAGTGGCCGATGGGCGTTCTATCGGATCGGATTGATCGGCGTCTGGCGTTGGTGATCGTTGCCGGTGTTGCCGCCGTAGGTGGCCTGCTGATGGCGTTGCTGGGCAGCTCCGGTACCTGGTTGTTGGTCGGCGCGGCGATATTTGGGGCGGGCTCGTTTTCGGTCTACCCGACGGTGGTGGCGCATCTGATCGACCATCTGCGCAAGGAGGAAGTGTTGTCCGGTAATGCCGCACTGCTGATGCTGCAGGGCGTCGGCTCGGCAATTGGCCCGGCCCTGGCTGGTTGGTTGATGGGCATCACTTCAACGCTGATGCTGCCGCTGTATTTCGCGGTGATGTTTGCTGCCAGTGCGCTGTTCAGTCTGCTGCGCTGGCGTGATAACGACGATCGGGTTGTCGAGGAGCCTGCTCACCAGATCAGCATGGTGGGCACCTCGCCAGAGGCACTGGAAATGGTGGTGGACGAGCAGAAGCCGGACGAAACGCCGGTGGAGGAGGTGGGTGAAGCGGGCGATGGGGATATCGCCCGCTGATGGCGCTTACTTGCGGTTGACCTGAAAGATCGCTGTGGTGCCACTGACTTCGTTGCCGACGATCAGCAGCGGTTCGCCGTTGGGCGACTGCTCGGCGGAGACGAATACCAGGCCTTCGGGGCCAAGATCACCGACCTGCTCCAGCAGTTCGGGCGACTCCTCCAGATCGACTTCCCAGTCTTCGCGAGTATTCAGATAGTCCTGGAATTGCGGTGCGGAGGGATCGGTGATGTCGAATACCATCACGCCACCCATGCGCTCCAGGCCGATAAAGGCGAAGGTTTGCTCGCCGATGCGGCCCAAGGTGATGCCCTCCGGCTCGGGACCCTTGGCATCGCTGCGGCTGTCGAGGGTGCCGACTTCATCGTGACCGGTGTTGAAGTACAGGTCGCAGGGGATATCCCGGGCGGCGCGCAGCTGGCAATCATGCTCGGTCTGGTTGGCCAGGAACTGCTCGAAGAAGTCTCCGGAATCCCACACCTGCTCGCCGTCCTCATCCCAGATGGAGAAGGAGCGGGCGCCATAGGAATACAGCTGGTCGTACATCAGCAGATTACCGGCAGGGTTGGCCGTGCCGCTGGCGTCGAACAGCATGGGGCTGCCATCGGCATTCTGGCGATAGCCATTCACCCAGCTGATGTTCAGCCGGCCCAGTTCCTCATCCTCGCGGCAGTCGCCGGGGTCGGCGGCGGTGGCGCCACAGTAGCTGAAGGTCTCGGGGTTGAGCAGGGCGCCGTCAGCAAGTGCGGCCAGTTGCGGTGGCAGGTCGTCATTGGCGCGGCGACCGAAGCCGCCGGTGTGCACCAGGTGCTTGACGCGGAATTCTTCGACGAAGCCCTTGCTGGCATCACCTGCCCAGTAGGCATCATCGTCTTCGCCCCAGGCGCGGGCGTCGCCTTCGTTGGCCGAGACGATGTAGGTCTTGCCGTCGACGTTGTAGCTGCTGATGGCGTCAGGGTGGTACATGCCGACTACGCCGGGCCGTGGCTCAATGCGGATCAGATTGCCTTCATCATCGCTGGCGTCGATGCCATTGCCTTCCTGGCCGTAGTCCTTGAAGCCCAGTGGCAGGATATCGGTGACGGTCGCGTTGGCGATATCCAGCTTGGCGAAGGCGTTGTTTTCCTGCAGGGAAACCCAGGCGGTGCTGCTGTCGGCGGATACGGTGATGTATTCCGGCTCTACGTCTCGGGCGACGCTGGCGATGTTGTCCGGGCCGTAGGTCTGTGCGTTATCGGCCGGCCCGTAGATGCGCACGCCTGCGTCGAGCAGTTCCTGCCTTTTGTCGTTGAAACTCTGGAAACCAGCCGTGCGAACGGCGCCGAAGCGGTCGGCATCCGCCTGGATTTCGATGACGCTGATCGAGCCTTCAGGGTCGATTGAATAGTCGTCATTCGGTTCGCCTTCATTGGCGACCAGTACGTATTTGCCATCCGGCGTGAAAGTGACCATGTCGGGCAGGGCGCCGACTGGTGCGCTGTCCAGCAGCTCCAGTGTGGTGGCGTCATACAGTTCCACGGAGCCCAGGTCGGTCTTCACCGCCGCTTCGACGGCCACGGCGAGCAGGCCGTTATGCCAGGCTACGCTGTTGACGGTGGCGTCAGGTGCGGCTGCAACCAGCGAGGTCATGTATTCGGGATTGGCCGGGTCGGCTGCATTGAGTACATCGACCGCGCCGGACAGGGCGTTGACCATGAATATCCGCTGGTTGTCTGGATCAAAGGCCGGGATTTCCGCAGCGCTCTGCACATATTCGCCGGTGGAGTAGCTACCCAGTTTGCTCAGTTCAATGCTGATCGGCGTACTGTCGCCGCCACCTTGGTTGCGGTCATTATCGCTATCACTGTCCAGGCAGCCAGTGAGGCTCACCGCGATGGCGGCAGCGAGTGCGGTCAAAGTCCATCTGTTCATTATTCGGTTCCCGAGAAGAAATTGGCCCCATAGTTGTACGCGGTGGTTATTGCATTCCCATGGCGTTTGGATGGCTTTTTAATGTCTCGTGGGATGGCTGCGCTCGCGGGATGGCCAAGCCAACAGCCGAGCGGGAAGTGATGTGGGCCAGGGAGGTGTTTGGCCTACTTAATTCTGAATCGCTATTACAGCTTGGCGTGAAGCTGCCAATCACTCTAATGAGGTGGGTTCTATTTGCCGGGAAGTTGACTATAGTCAAGGGCAAGATGGCTGCGACAGGATGTCGCAGCCATCTGTCGCAGACGTCGCAGATGCTGGCGCTGCGGGACAATAATAATATGGAGGTCAGACCATGATCCAGAACGTCGTAGGGCTTTTCACCAATCCTGACCGGGCCTGGCGGACCATCAAGGGCGAGGAGACCGTTATCGGGCCTCTCTACCTGGTCCACGTATTAGCGCTCGCTGCCATCCCCGCTGTCTCTGCTTATATCGGCACCACCCAGATCGGCTGGACCATAGGTACCCTGGAACCCGTCAAGCTTACCCAGGCCAGCGCATTGCAGATGACTGTTCTCACCTGGCTGGCGATGCTTGCTGGTGTAGCGGTGATGGGCGCATTCATCCATTGGATGTCGCGCACTTATGACTCCAGCCCAACGCTGAGTGACTGCGTCGTTTTTGCAGCCTACACGGCAACCCCATTGTTCGTGGCAGGTCTGGCTGCACTTTATCCGAATCTGTGGCTGGCGATGATCGTCGGAACTGCAGCTATCTGCTATACGGCATATCTGTTGTACCAGGGCATTCCGATATTCATGGGGATTTCACAGGAGGAGGGGTTTCTGTTCTCCAGTTCGATTCTGGCAGTAGGCCTGGTAGTGCTGGTGGGCATGATGGCCACCGCGGTGATTTTCTGGGGACTGGGCATAGGACCGATTTATCTGCGCTGAGCATTGATCGTTCCCACACAAAGTATGGGAACCAGCTGAAGTACTGCGTCACGCTCATCAATCTGATCGTTCCCACGCTCCAGCGTGGGAACGCCTGCCGGGACGCTCAGCGTCCCAATCCCACCGCTCTGCACGTTGCCAGTTCGGACGCAGGAGCGTCCAGGGCGCGGCTCCCACGCAGGAGCGTGGGAGCCATCGGTTGGGGTTAGCTCCGCGTCTACCCGCGACTCCAGCCACTTTCGACTCTGCAGCACCAGCTCGTTCTCACATAGAGCACGGGAGCCATCTGAACAGACCCCGATCGTTCCCACGCTCCAGCGTGGGAGCCATCGGTTTGGGTTAGCTCCGTATCCCAATCCCTCCACCAGCTTCGGCCTTTTTACATTGCCTGCCCCCGGTTTCAAGGTAAAATGCTGGGTTTCGAGATTCCAGGTCCCAGCTATGTCCAGTCTGAGTGTCAACCAGAGCAAGTTGCAGAAGCGTCTGCGGCGTTTGACTGCCGAAGCGGTCACCGATTACAACATGATTGAGGAAGGCGACAAGATCATGGTGTGCCTGTCGGGTGGCAAGGACAGTTACACCATGCTGGATATGCTGTTGCATCTGCAGAAGGTCGCGCCGATCAATTTTGAGCTGGTCGCGGTGAATCTGGATCAGAAGCAGCCCGGCTTTCCCGAAGAGGTACTGCCCGCCTATCTGAAGGAACTGGGCATTGCCTACCATATCCTCGAGCGGGACACTTACTCGGTGGTCATGGAAAAAGTGCCGGAGGGCAAGACCACCTGCTCGCTGTGTTCGCGTCTGCGTCGGGGCAATCTGTATACCTTTGCTGATGAGATCGGTGCGACCAAGATGGCGCTGGGGCACCATCGCGACGATATCGTCGAAACCTTCTTTCTGAATATGTTCTACGGTGGCAATCTCAAGGCCATGCCGCCAAAACTGCGTTCCGACGACGGTCGCAATGTGGTGATCCGCCCGCTGGCCTATTGCAACGAAAAGGATATCGAAGCCTATTCCCAGCTGCGCGAATTCCCGATCATCCCGTGCAATCTCTGTGGCTCCCAGGAGAACCTGCAGCGTCAGGTGGTCAAGGATATGCTGCAGAGCTGGGACCGGGAGACACCGGGCCGGGTGGAAAACATCTTCCGCTCGCTGCGCCATGTACAGCCCTCACAGCTGGCCGATGCCAAGCTGTTCGACTTCGCCAGCCTGACGATCGATACCAGCGCTGCGCCACGCTTTGTCGATGTGATGAACCTCTGATCCGAGATGCCCATGCGCAATTATCGTTGGCTTGAAGAGTATTGCCTGAACCGCTTCGGTTCACGGGAGGCGCTGGAAGCACGGTTGCCGGTACCGCGGTCCTCCGAGCATTTGCGCGCGCTGAGTGATGATCGCTATCTGTCGAACATTGCCTTGCGGGTGTTTCGTGCGGGCCTCAAGCACAGCGTGGTGGATGCGCGCTGGCCGGCCTTCGAGGACGTGTTCTTCGGCTTCGATCCGCAGAAAGTGGTGCTGATGAGCAGCGAGCACATCGAGCGGTTGATGCAGGACAAACGACTGATTCGCCATCTTGCCAAGCTGCGCAGTGTGCCGCGGAATGCGCAGATGGTGCTGGACCTGAGTCATGAGCACGGCAGCATGGGTAATCTAGTCGCGGATTGGCCGACCGATAATATTGTCGGCCTGTGGCGGTTGCTGGCCAAGCGTGGCAATCAACTCGGTGGCCTGTCGGTGCCGCGTTTTTTACGCATGGTCGGCAAGGATACTTTTGTTACCACCGACGATGTGCTGGCCGCGCTTAAGGGCATGGGTGTGCTGGATCAGGCCAAGGCCACCAGCCAGCGGGACCTGGCCTTGGTGCAGGAGGCTTTCAACCGTCTGGCCAGCGACAGCGGTCGTCCGTTGAGCCAGTTGTCCGCAATGCTGGCTTTCACAGTGAATCATTGAGTTACAGGCGAAGTCTGAACCTGAGTCTGGAAACTTGACGTTAAGTCCTTGTCAGGGCAAGGTTGTCGGGTATTCGGGTCGAGGTTTTTGCATGCGCGCTATTCATCTGCTGCTGGTGTTGTCATTAGCTGTTTTAGGCGGGTGCGCCAGCGCGCCGAAAACCGTCACGCCGCCCATTCCGAGTACGCCACCACCAGCCCCGACCGCCAGCGCCGCTGCCAGCCACGACGAGTTGCTGTTTCATGCCTTCAGTCTGGTGGGCACGCCATACCGTTACGGTGGCAGTTCGCCCGACACGGGTTTTGACTGCAGCGGCCTGATCAATTATGTATACCGCGAGGCCGCAGGCGTGGCTCTGCCGCGCACGACCGCCGGGTTGAGCGCTTTGCCGGGCACTACTCCGGTACGCTCGCTGATGCCGGGAGATCTGGTGTTGTTTTCCACGGGCGGCAAGCGCGTTGATCATGCCGGCATTTATGTCGGCGATGGCCGTTTCTTGCATGCACCGAGTACCGGGGGCAGGGTGCGGGTGGATGATCTTCAGGCCAACTATTGGCAACGTGCCTACGCCAGTGCGCGTCGGGTGTTGGACTGACCCTGGATGTGGTGGCGTTTGCAGGATTTTCGGGGTTTGCTGGCAGACATGGTGCCCGCTGGTCATGGCTGGCCTGGCGGCCAGCGTCGCGGCGAGGCGCCCCTCCTACATAAGACTCCGTGCTTTCTGCAGGAGGCCCGACTCGGGGCGACGGCGTGCAAAGCGCACCCCGGCGAGGCGCCCCTCCTGCATAAGACTCCGCGCTTTCTGCAGGAGGCCTGACTCGGGGCGACGGTGTGCAAAGCGCGCCCCGGCGAGGCGCCCCTCCTACATAAGACTCCGGGCTTTTTGTAGGAGGCCCGACTCGGGGCGACGGCGTGCAAAGCGCGCCCCGGCGAGGTGCCCTCTTCTGATTACAGCGGCTGCAGCCGGTCGATCAATCTGTCCTTTTCCACCAGTTCAAGAAACTCATCCCCCAGACGTTGGCTTTCGGCCATGGCGCTGCGCCAATACGCCTCTCGGCCGGCATCATCACCAACAAAGCGATGATAATCCCGGCGGTCCGGCAGCTTGCCGTAGGGCAGACTGGCCAGGTAGGACGGGGAAGGCGCGGCCAGCATTACATCGCCGATCTGACCGACATTGGCCTTGCGCCAGGGCAGAGCCTTGTCGAACCAGCCCGGCACCACGCGACCGAGAAAGTGCGGATACAGCACGACGCCGGGCGCGCGCCAGGGCAGGTCAAGATGATAGTCGAGCAGTCCACCGTCGCGGTAGACGCCCTGGCTGGCGCCGGGAATATCCCGTACTGCTTCCATGACCATGGGGATGGAGCCGGAGGCCAGCAGCGCGAATCGCAGGTTGTCGGTGCTCAATGGCACGTAGCTGGTGACAAAGTCCTGCAGCTCGGCCACGGGCGGGCGAAGCCGCGGGTCATGCAGAATGATTCGCTCGAAATAGCGTTTGAGATGGCGGCGACCGAGCAGGTTGGCTCCGATGACGCCACCGAGGCCAAGCCCCAGACGCGAGGGGTGGTCGTGCTGCAACATCCGCAGGCTTTTTACCGCCACGACGCTCAGGTGATACGCCGGGTTGGTCAGGATGCTCTGGTCGTGGCCATCCAGCAACTCATCGAGCATCCGGCCACAACGGCGGCTGATCTCCGCTACCTTGATACCCTTGGGAAAACGCTGGGCGGTATACAGCTCGCCCAGTCGGCGCAAGCCTTCCACCGGGTCCGGCAGGCAGGCGCTGGCGAATCTCCAGCTGCCAATCGAGGCGCCGATGAGGCTGCGCGGTTGCGGTGCGCGAGGCAGCCAGTCACCAAAGAGGGCCATATCCAGGCCTTGAATTCCCAGTGCCTTGGGGCCTCCGGCTGCACCGGGAATGAGGTGCACATCGGCTGGCTGCAAGCCGTGAGTACGGATATGCTCAAGCGCTCGTTGACCAGCGCGCAGCGTGAGGGCAGGTTGGGTAATATGGATGGCGGTCATGCGGTTCCATGCACGGGCCCGAGATTGGCTCACGCTATTTTAAGGTTCAATTCAGTTTGCCGGTCTATTATTCAGTTGTATTCAAACAACGGAGCGACATGATATGAAAAAACTTATTGCACTGTCTTGCGCAGCTTTCTTGGGTCTGGGTTCGGCTGCCGTTTTTGCTGATGATGATGTCAGTTCCGCTGAAGCGGCAAAACTGGCTGAAGAAGGCAAGATCCAAACGCTGGAAAGCCTGGAAGAAAAGGCCCTGTCAGTCAAGGCCGGTGAGATCACCGACCGTGACCTGGAGCACGAATATGGCCGCTACATCTACAAGCTGGATGTCCGCGCTGCCGACGGTACTGATTGGGACATCGACATCGATGCCAGCACCGGTGAAGTTCTCAAAACAGAACAAGATGACTGATTTGCGTTCTGTACTGAAGCCAGCCGCCTTGTGCGGCTGGCTTTGTTTTGGCTTGATGGTGGGGGTACCCCAGGTGTCGGCTGATGAGGTTGATCATGATGAGGCGCTGGAGCTGGCGGAGCGTGGAGTGATCCTGCCTCTGCAATCGCTGATTGCCGATGCGTTGGGGCGCTATCCAGGCCGCTTTCTTGAAGCTGAGCTTGAATATGACGACGGTCGCTATATCTACGAGCTTGAAATAGTCACCCGCGACCGGAAGGTGCTGGATCTTGAATACGACGCCGTAAGCGGTGAGTTGCTTGATGTGGATGAGGATGACTGATGCGGTTGCTGCTTGCCGAAGACAATATTGCCTTGGCTGATACGCTCAGTGCCAGCCTGAAGCAGGCCGGTTATGCGGTGGATTGGCGTGCCGATGGCCGCGATGTGCAGCTGCTCGGCGAACAGGAGCCCTATGATCTGTGTGTTCTCGATCTCGGCCTGCCCGGGCGAGGCGGTATTGAGGTGTTGCAGGCCTGGCGCGAGCAGGGCATCGCCTTGCCGGTGCTGGTACTCACCGCACGAGGCAGCTGGACCGAACGGGTTGAAGGGCTGCGTGCCGGCGCCGATGACTATCTGACCAAACCTTTTCACCCGGAAGAGCTGTTGCTGCGTATTCAGGGGTTGTTACGCCGCAGTCATGGTCGTGAGCCGCAGAACCAACTGCGCGCGGTGGGCCTGACCCTCGACGAAGAGAGTCAGCAGGTCTCCGGCCCCGGACTCGATTCAGTGCAGTTGTCGGCCAGTGAGTTTCGGCTGTTGCGCTGTTTCATGCTGCAGGCGGGGAAGCTGGTATCCAAGGCAAAGCTGGCGGAACATCTGTATGACTATGAGGCTGAGCGGGACTCGAACGTGATCGAGGTGCAGATCAATCATCTGCGGCGCAAGCTGGGCAAACAGGCGATCGAAACCCGGCGCGGTCAAGGCTACATTCTGGTGGGCCTGGATTCGTGAAGTCCATCGGTCGCCAGCTGGGTGGTGGATTGCTGCTGGTATTACTGCTGACCGTGATGCTGGTGGGGCAGGGTAGCGTCTGGCTGTTCGACCGGGCGTTGCGGGACTATCTGAGTAATGATCTGCAGCGGGAAACGGATGCGCTGCTGGCGGCACTGATGCCGGGTACGGATGGTTTGTATCTGGATCTGCAGCGGGTCAGTCCCGATTACCAACGGCCCTTTTCCGGGCGTTATTTCGTGTTGCAGACCACTGAGCGCTGGCGTTCACGCTCCTTGTGGGATCAGCGCCTGCCGCTGGATGCCAAGGGGCTGGAGAACACCTTGATTCCCGGTCCCGCCGGGCAGCGCTTGCTGGTGCATTCAGGGCGTTTCAGCAAGATGGGCGAGTCGGTGAGCATCAGTGTGGCGATGGATTACGAGCCGCTGCTGCAGGCTTTTTCCCGTGCCAGATTGTGGATCTGGGGTCTTGGGGGGCTGGCGGTGGTTATCAGTCTGCTGATTCAGCAGGGGCTGCTGCGCCGTGCGCTGCGACCCTTGCATCGGGCCCGCCGTGAGTTGTCGGAATGGCACACTGGGCAGCGACTGGTACTCAGTGATGACGTGCCGCAGGAACTGCTGTCGTTGGTGGGCGAAATCAATCACCTGGGCGCGCAGGTGGATCAGATCATCCAGCGTTCGCGCAAGGGGGTTGGTGATCTCGGGCATGCGCTGAAGACGCCACTGGCGGTGACCGAGAGCTTGGTGCGCCAGGCCGAGCTGGATGCCGAGGCAAAGTCTGCCATCACCGCGCAGCTGGAGGATATCCGTCGGCAATTGGAGCGCGCATTACAACGCTCGCGCCTGGCGCCGGAGAGTCAGGCGGGCACACGCTTCAGTCCGGGGCAGGATTTACACTGGTTGATCGATTCGCTGCGGCAGATTCATGGTGAGCGGGTAGCTATCCGTGTGCCGGATCATGCAGGTGCAGACTGGCCTTTCGAGCGCGAAGACATGCTGGAGCTGTTGGGTAATCTGCTTGATAACGCCTGCAAATGGGCGCGCAGTTGTGTACGTGTGGATTGGCAGTTGAGCAGTCAGGCGCTGGAATTGCAGGTAGAGGATGACGGCCCTGGAATTCATGGCGAGGATAGAGACAAGGTGTTGCGCCGCGGTACCCGCTTGGACGAGAGGGTCAGCGGGCATGGGCTCGGCCTGGCGATCGTCGGTGATCTGGTCGAGGTGTACGGCGGAGAGCTGGAACTGCAGGACAGCGAGTTGGGTGGTCTGGCCGTGCGGGTGAGACTGCCGGTGTCGCGCAGGTAGTTATGCTACGTGCCTGATGGGAGCTACCGGAAGTGAGTGCTGGTCCACTGCTCAGGTCGTTCCCACGCTCCAGCGTGGGAATGCATGCCGGGATGCTCTGCGTCCCGCTTTTTGGCATTGTGCAAGGGGGCAGGCTCGGACGCGGGAGCGTCCAGGGCGCGGTTCCCACGCTGGAGCGTGGGGACCATCGGTTGGAGGGTGTTCTGCGTCCCGGTTCTGGCGCTGTGCAGGCGGCTGGTCCGGACGCAGGAGCGTCCAGGGCGCGGTTCCCACGCTGGAGCGTGGGAACCATCTGATAGTCGGGGCCGCTGGGACGTGGAGCGGGGCTCGTCAGAGCACCATTGCGGCTAGCCAACCGAAGGCGATCAGCGGCAGGTTGTAGTGCAGGAAGGTGGGTACCACGGTGTCCCAGATATGGCTGTGTTGACCGTCGACATTCAGGCCCGCAGTTGGCCCGAGTGTGGAATCGGAAGCCGGTGAGCCGGCGTCGCCCAGTGCGGCAGCGGTGCCGACCAGAGAGATAATCGCCAGCGGGCTGAAGCCGAGCTGCATGGCCAGCGGTACATAGATGGCGGCGATGATTGGAATGGTCGAGAAGGATGAGCCGATCCCCAGGGTGATCAGCAGTCCCACTATCAGCATCAGCAAGGCGGCCAGCGCCTTGTTATCACCGATGGCGGCAGCGGAGCTGGTGACCATGCTCTCGATGTGGCCGGTGGCTTGCATTACCGAAGCAAAGCCGTTGGCGGCAATCATGATGAAGCCGATCATGGCCATCATCTTCATACCTTCGGTGAACAGGTTATCGGCCTCGCCCCAGCGCACTACACCTGACACGGAGAACACGATGAAGCCCGCCAGCGCGCCCATGATCATCGAGTCCAGCCACAGCTGGATGGAGAAGGCAGCGATCACGGCGATCAGGGCTACCAGCAGCGTCTTGGGTGAGTAGCCGGTTTTTTCAGCCGGCTCGCCGGTGCTGCCCACCGCTGCAGCGGCGTAATCACGGGGTTTGCGGTAGCTGAAGCAGGCCACTGCCAGACCAAACAGCATGCCCAGCGCCGGAAGCGCCATGGCATGCATGACGTTAAGGCCGGTGATATCCAGACCACCGTCCTGCACGTTGGCCAGCAGGATGTCGTTGAGGAAGATGCCACCGAAACCCACCGGCAGAAACATGTAGGGCGTGATCAGGCCGAAGGTGAGGACGCAGGCAACCAGACGGCGGTCCAACCTCAGCTTGCCCATGACGAACAGCAGCGGCGGCACCAGCAACGGAATGAAGGCGATATGGATCGGCAGGATGTTCTGCGAGGCCATGGCCACTGCCAGCAGCATGAACAGCAGGATGACGCGCAGTTTGCCGGTACCACCCCCACGCTGACCGTTGATCATGTTCAGCGCCCGGTCAGCCAATGCTTGAGCGGTGCCTGATTTGGCGATGGCGACAGCAAAGGCGCCGAGCAGAGCGTAGCTCAATGCGACGTTGGCACCTTTACCCAGGCCATTCTGGAAGGCCTCAAGGGTGGCGTCCAGGCTCAGGCCACCGAGCAGGCCGCCGGTGACGGCGCCGATGATCAGTGCGACAACGACGTGCACTCGGCACAGACTCAGAATCAGCATTACTGCAACTGCAACGACCACTGCGTTCATGGTTACGTCCTGTGTGAAAAAATAACGTGCAAAGGGCAGGGCGCGTACTCTGCCGGATGACCGGGATGCTGTCAAAAGATACGGACGAAATCGCCGGCTGCCTCAACATCAGCAGACCGGGCGAATATCCAGCGTTATATTTTGAACCGCCCGAGCAAGTTGCTGATCTGCTGTCCGATACGGGCGAGATGCTCGCTGGCCTGGGCCGTCTGTTGCGCGCCGTCGGTAGTTTCTCGGGCCAGTTCGGCGGCTTCGGTGACGTTGCGATTCACGTCTTCCACTACGGTGGACTGTTGCGTGGTGGCGCTGGCAATCGAGGCGTTCAGGCTGACCAGGTGTTGCATGGATGTGGCGATCTGCTCCAACGCCTGCCCGGCCGCATTGACCTGCTCGACACTGAGCTCGGAATAGCGGCTGCTCTCATTGATCACGGTGACGGCCGATTGAGTGTTGGTCTGCAGTCGGGTGATCATGCCGTGAATCTCCTCGGTGGACTTCTGCGTGCGCTGGGCCAGATTGCGGACCTCATCGGCCACCACGGCAAAGCCACGGCCCATTTCACCAGCGCGGGCTGCCTCGATGGCGGCGTTCAGCGCCAACAGATTGGTCTGCTCGGCAATGGCGCGGATCACATCCAGAACGGTGGCGATTTCTCTGGCATCGGCGGATAGGGTTTCCATGTGCGCGACCGCAGTGCTCACGCTGCCGGACAGGTGACCGATCTGCTCGATGGTTTTCCCGACCTGTACCCGGCCAAAGTCGGCACCCTCGTTGGCGCTCTCCACTTCCAGGGCTGCCGCATTGGCGTTCTGCGCCACGTCCTGCACGCCATAGGTGATTTCATTGACCGCTGTGGCCATGAGTTCCATGCGTTCGGATTGGCGGGTCATGCCGGAGAGACTGGCATTGCTGATCTGATCCAGTTGCTGGCTGGCACTGATCATCTGGTTGGCGCCATCACTTAACTGACCGATCAGCTTGCGCAGGTTGCCGGTGAAGGTATTGAAGTGTCGGGCGAGCAGTGACAGTTCATCGCGGGCGTCGCTGTCCAGGGTGCGCGTCAGGTCGCCTTCGCCGTTGGCTATGTCACCCATGGCCTGAACCACCTGATTCAGCGGTCGGGTGATACTGCGGCCGATGATATACAGGCTGATCACCATCAACAGCAGGATTACCGCCACCACTGACAGTGCCCAGATGACCTGGCTGTGGAATCGGCTTTCCATGTCAGTGAGAAAAATGCCGGTGCCGATCATGTAGTCCCATGGCTTGAAGTGGGTGAAGGCAGCCAGACGCCGAACGGCATCGCCTGCACCGACCACACCACCGGGTTTGACCCAGAGATATTCATAATGACCCGTGCCCTGGGTGCGAGCAACATCGACCATCTCCTTGATCACATTGGGCCCTTTATCTTCACCGAGGGTGCTCAGGTCGACGCCTTCTGTCTCAGGCGCGAAAGGGTGCATGCGCATGACATAGTTCATGTCATTGACCCAGAAATATTCATTACCGCCGTAGCGCAAGCCGCGCAGGGTTTCCAGTGCCTGATGGCGGGCCTGTTCCGGACTCAGTTCGCCGCTGAGTTCCTTGGCATGGTAGGAGGCCAGCAGGGTGTGCGCGGTTTCAACCAAGTGGGTGGCCTTGGTGATCTCGGCGGTATGGATTTCCTTGCGCAAGTGGTCCAGGGAAATGAAGGTGAGCACCAGCAGGCTGGCGAGTGACACTATGAGGATGAGCCATATCCGCTGGCTGATTTTTATTCTTCGCAACAGGTCCATTTTTTATAATCTCCGACATCTTCCGAGGTAACGGCGGCTTGGCTGTTTCAGCCTGACTTTGACTGTTATCGGTCAGCTGCGGGGATACTGAAGTGTTTTTTGTGTGGAGGCTAGTGTCCAAGGGCTATTATTGGCGTGATGAATCTCTCGACCTGTATCCGTTCGTTTTACGGGTATCGCCGGCTCTGGGGGATCTTTCGACGCAGCCTCTGGCATGCTAAATTGCCGCGCTATTCGATACGGATGGCACTTTTACCCGCCACCTCGGTCTATCTGTTTGTTTCTCAAAGGATATTTTATGCAGTTATCTATCAAGAGCCTGTCCCTGACGGCGCTGCTGAGCGCGGCAGTGGTTTCTACTGCCGTCATGGCCGAGGCAAAAGGTGCCATTGAACCGCCAGATAATGCGGTTCTGACAGAAGATATTGCCGGCAAGGTGGTGGTGGGTTGGATCGAAAAGGGTTTGATTCTGCCGGAAGAGACTGCGGTGAAGATCAAGGTGGATTCCGGCGCGCTGACCTCATCCATGCATGCGGTCAATCTGGAGCGCTTTACCCGCAAGGGCAAGAAGTGGGTACGTTATGACGTGCCGGTGGTCGATGCCGATACCGGTCATCGGGTGACCCTGCACTTCGAGCGTCCGGTATTTCGTCAGATGACCGTGCGTGGCGCCGGTGGTGAGGATTATCGACCCGTGGTGAAGATGCGTATGTGCGTGGGTAACCGGATCTATGAGGAGCAGTTTTCCCTGCGTGATCGCAGCGACATGACGTATCCGGTATTGCTGGGTCGGCGTACCATCGAGCACATCGGTCTGATCGATGTGTCTGATACTTTCATGCTGCCGCTGGATTGCCCGGATGCCGCCAGCGAAGATGAGCGCAGCAGACAGCAGCTGATGAAAGAGGATGCCAGCCTGGTGGACGACAGTCAGATCGATAAGCCCTCGGAGCCTGAAGAGGAAGACCGTGAGGATCGTGAAGAGGAACGCAGTGAGTGACACTGCCGCGCTGCGGTCAGCCTGACAGCAGCCAGCCGAATGCCGCCGTGGCGATGACCACCAGCCACGGTGGCAGCTTCCAGAATACCAATGCAATGAGCGCAGCCAGGCCCAGGACGAAGTCCTGCGGGCGGTTGATGGCGCTGGTCCAGACCGGCTGATACAGCGCTGCCAGCAGGATGCCGACCACGGCGGCATTGACTCCGGCCAGTGCCGCTCGGGTCCGAGCGTTGTGACGCAGTTGTGCCCAGAATGGCAGAGCGCCGATGACCAGCAGGAAGGACGGCAGAAAGATCGCTATCAGGCAGATCAGGCCGGTGATCCAGGCCGGCGCGGCGGTCTCCATGGCGGTTCCCAGGAAAGCCGCAAAGGTGAACAGCGGACCCGGTACGGCTTGGGTTGCTCCATAGCCGGCGAGAAAGGTGTGGGTATCCAGTAATCCCGTCTGGACCGTCTCGGCCTGCAATAACGGCAACACTACATGTCCGCCACCAAAAACCAGTGAACCCACCCGATAGAAACTGTCCACCAGAGCCAGCATCTGGCTGGGGATCAGTGCGGTCAACAGCGGCAAGCCGATCAGTAAAGCGAAGAAAATTGTCAGTACCCAGCTGCCGGTGCGGCGGCTGACGTTAGTGGGCAGGTCGTCCGGCTGTTCATCAATGACCGGTTTGATCAGTAATACGCCGACCAAGCCGGCCATCAGCAAAACCAGGGGTTGGCTCCAGATAAAGGGCAGCATCAACACCACCGCCGCGCTGATGCCCATAAGGGTGACGCGCAGGCGATCGGGGCAGAGGGTGCGTGCCATGCCCCAGACGGCCTGGGCAACGACGGCCACAGCGACGACCTTCAGACCCTGAAGTACGCCCGAGTCCAGGTTGCCGTAATGCGACAGGGAGCTGGCAAACAGCATCAGCGCCAGTGCCGAGGGCAGGGTGAAGCCTATCCAGGCGGCCAGTGCGCCGCCGTAACCGGCACGGGAGAGTCCCAACGCCAGGCCGACCTGGCTGCTGGCCGGCCCGGGTAGAAACTGGCACAGGGCAACGAGGTCGGCATAACTGCGTTCGGACAGCCAGCGCCGGCGCACCACGAACTCATCGCGAAAATAGCCCAGGTGCGCGATCGGCCCGCCGAAGGAGGTCAGGCCCAGCCGCAGGAAGATCAGGAAGACCGACCAGGGGCTTCGGTTATCGGTGGGGGGCATGGGAGTGCTTGTCTGATCCTCGTCTGGGGTTACCACATCAGGTCGTCGGGTACCTTGAAGTCGGCATAGGGATCATCTTCTGCTGGCAGCTCGGCTTCGACCTTGGCGATGACAACGGGCCAATGTGGTGCCCGCTCTGCGACTTTTTCGGCAACCTCCAGAGGAATGACCTCGAAGTGGCCGGACAGTCGTACGATACCCAGCTTGCCGCGGCTGAGCATGTCGAACTGCTCCTCGGTCACGTAGATTTTCTTGATCTTGTTCTTGGTAACGAACTGATAGGCCGTCTCGCCACCGCTGCGGTCCAGTTTGGCCTGGGCGATCAGCTGTTTGGCCTGGGCTTCACGCTCGCGACGAGCGGCTTCTTCCTGGCGTTGCAGGTTCAACTGACGATCGCGCTCGACCTTCTCGTTACGCGCCTTTTCTACCGCTGCGGCGGAGTCATGCACTTTCTCCGGGGCATTCTTGGCCGCTTTCTTCTTGGCACGCTGGGCCTGCTTGAGTTTCTTTTCATCGACCAGTCCGGATTTGAGCAACTGGGCTTGCAGTGAATTGACCATGCTGTGGAACTACCTGTTACGCGGCTGAAAATGTGACGGGCATTCTAGCACCATCAGTCCTGTTGCTTCTCCCGCCTTTCCTGTGCTTCCAGTTCGGCTTGTCGTTCCTTGATGCGCTTCATCTGCTCGTCGCCGATGGGCATCTTGTTGGCGGTCTTGCGCAACATATACAGGCCGCCGATGACAGTTGCGAGAATGATGACGATAAAAACCCAGCCGATGCCGGACATATTGGTACTCCTGCCTGAAACCTGTACCTACAGGATGGTTGCTCCATCAGCGTATGGCAAATGAGGGGGCAGATGTTGAGTTTTATCCATTTATATTACTCGTCTTAAGTTGCGAATTAGTAATAATTTAGGTGATTATTCGCCATATTAGACGAATAGCAGTACGGGTTTTCATTTGTCTCAACGATCTTTGTTTTATCTCGTCATAAATGACGGATTAATATGGTAAATATTTATTATTCGACTATATTGACGATATGAAAATACACGAAACGCTGTCTGATGAGATGGTTCTGAGGGAATTGGGTGCCCGCATGGCACGCCAGCGGCTGGATCAGGGGCTGACACAGGCCATGCTGGCTGAGCAGGCTGGTATCTCCAAGCGCACGCTGGAGCGGCTGGAGGCAGGAGCATCCACGCAATTGACCAGTTTCATCCGTATTCTGCGTGTGCTGGAATTGATCCAGGGGCTGGATCAGCTTCTGCCTGCAGAAGGGCCGGCACCCATGGCGCTGTTGCGCGGCAAGGGACGGGCGCCTCAGCGTGTACGTCACCCCGTTGAGGTCCGTATACAGGAGCCTGACGCCGAATGGCAGTGGGGCGATGATTGATGACGACACTGGCCGAAGTACGCCTCTGGGGACGGACAATCGGTGCGGTATCTCTGACCGAAAACGATGAGGTTGGTCAGGTCTGTGAAGCCGTCAGCCGTTGGCCGGAGTTTGCTGCGCAGGCCGGTGTCGCGGAGCGGTGGATGGAGCAGATTCGCGGGCAGCTGAGGCTTGACTTAATCTGACGAAAGCTTAGAATGCGCGCCTGCTTCGATGATGGATACGCCTGTATCCTTGTTGATCAGATGCGCAGTGGTAGTTCAGTTGGTTAGAATACCGGCCTGTCACGCCGGGGGTCGCGGGTTCGAGTCCCGTCCACTGCGCCATATCCCAAAGCCTTTGACCAGTTGCTGGTCGAAGGCTTTTTTGTTTCTGCTACCTTTACACCCCGATCGTTCCTGCGCTCCCGGGTGGGAACGCAGGTTGGGATGCTCAGTTGCCGGGATACTCGGCGATGACTTCCAGCTCACCTTTTTTGGTCAAGCCTACGACCTGATAGGGATCCTGGCGGTCACCGTATTCCATGCCGGGCGAGCCCATGGGCATGCCGGGGACGGCTAAGCCCAGCAGATCGGGGCGCGCTTGCAGGGCCATGACCTGTTCAGCCGGTACATGGCCTTCGATGAACTGCCCGTTGATCACGGCGGTGTGGCAGGAACCCAGGCGCGGTGGTACACCCAGCTCCTGTTTCACGGTCGCCATGTTGGCTTCAACATGGTCATTGACCTCGAAGCCATTGCTTTCCATGTGTTTGATCCAGTCCTTGCAGCAGCCGCAATTGGCATCACGGTGCACATCAATGGTCAGGCTGTCGGCCGCCTGGGTTAAGCCGCCGAACAGCAGGGCGGTAAGGGCTACGAGACGTAGTCTGGTGCGCATGCGATATTCCTCTTTGCAATTATCGGTATTCAGCTGCAGCCGCCGCAGCAGGTAGTATGACCATCATGCGCGCCCGCCGCCGCAGCAGGATAGCCCGCTGCGTCCAGTGCCGTAATCAGCGCTGCGCTGTCGGCGCTTCCGGCGACCGTGACCTTGCCGTCCTCGAGGTTGACCTTGACGTCAGTCACACCGGCAACGGCGATCAGCGCTTCGGTGACATGTTTGACGCAGGTGTTGCAGGTCATTTGCTGAACATTCAACTGGATGGAACTCATGGTGGCGCTCCTGTTTGCGTGATATGCGCATTTTCAACCCTGACACCATGGCAAGGTCAACCCAGGCCTCCCCTTTTTATTGACTGTCTATAATGGGCATTGCGGCGGGGCATCGTCTCCATTCTTTCGCCAGTGAACGAGGGGTAGCAACGTGAGGATATTCACAATATTGGTCGGGGTAGTCTGTGCCTTGATTGGCCTGGCGCTGGCCCTGGGTGGCGGCTACCTGGCGGTGCTGGGCGGGAGCTGGTATTACCTGCCGGCGGGATTGGCGATAGTGGTCGCCGGCTTACTGATTGCCAAGGGGCGGCCCGCCGGAGCCTTGCTGTTTGCCCTGACCTTGTTGTTGTCAGCGGTCTGGGCGATATGGGATGCGGGCCTGGAATTCTGGCCGCTGGTGTCGCGACTGTTCATGCTGGCGGTGATGGGCATGGTCATCGCCTTTATTTATCCGGCGATGGTCCGCCGTACCGGGGTGGTCCCGGGGCGGGGCGCAACGGTAGTCTCGGTCGTGATGCTGGTCGGTGTTGTGGCTACCTTTGCCGCGATGTTCGTACCCATGAACTCGCAACTGGCCGAACGCGCGCCAGAGCGGACTCCGTTGCCGGAAAACTATGCCCAGGGCGACTGGATGCACTGGGGTAACACCACCCATGGCGATCGCTTCGCCGCGCTGGATCAAATAACCCCGGACAATATCGATCAGCTCGAAGTGGCCTGGACATTTCGTACCGGCGAGCTGCCCGAGAGTACCGGCTCCGGCGCCGAGGATCAGAATACCCCACTGCAGATTGGCGACACCCTCTATTATTGCAACGCCTACGGTAAGGTGTTCGCCCTGGACGTGGACTCCGGCGAGCAGCGTTGGATGTTCGATCCCGAAGGGCATGCGCCGGTGTGGCAGCGCTGCCGTGGCCTCGGCTATTTTGCCGAGGAGGGGGCACCGGTAAGCACTGATGCGTCGGCGGATGACGCAGCCGCAGCCAGCTGTCAGCGCCGCCTGTTTCTGCCCACCGGGGATGCCCGTCTGCTGGCTATCAACGCCCAGACCGGCGAACTCTGCGACGACTTCGGCGATAACGGCACGGTGGATCTGAAGGTGGACATGGGCGAGGTGAAGGACGGCTTCTACCAGCAGACCTCCACGCCGCTAGTGGCGGATGAGCTGGTGGTCATCGGTGGCCGTGTGGCGGACAACTTCCATGTGGGCGAGCCGCCCGGGGTGGTTCGAGCCTTCGATGCGCGCAGCGGCGACCTGATCTGGGCCTGGGATCCGGGCAACCCGCAGACGACCCGTCGCCCGCCAGCCGGGGAGACCTATACCCTGGGTACGCCCAACGTCTGGTCGGCGATGTCCTACGACGCCGAACTGGGCCTGATCTATCTGCCCACCGGCAATACCACGCCGGACTTCTGGGCCGGCCAGCGCACCGAGCTGGATGACAGATACAGCTCCTCGCTGGTCGCCGTCGAGGCGCAGACCGGGCAGGTACGCTGGCATTTCCAGATGACCCACCACGATATCTGGGACTTCGACCTGCCGGCGCAGCCATTGTTGTATGACGTTCCCGACGGGCAGGGAGGCAGCGTGCCGGCGGTGGTGCAGGTGACCAAGCAGGGCGAGATATTCATGCTCAATCGGGTGACCGGTGAGCCGATTGCCGAGGTGGAGGAGCGGCCTGTTCCCGCCGGTAATCTGGAAGGCGAGCGCTATGCCCCAACCCAGCCGTTTTCCGTGGGCATGCCATCGATCGGTAATGAGACCCTGGTGGAATCCGACATGTGGGGCGCGACCCTGCTGGATCAGCTGCTCTGCCGGATCCAGTTCGCCGACATGCGTCATGAAGGTGTGTATACGCCACCGGGGCTGGATCGCTCGTTGCAATATCCCGGTTCGCTGGGCGGCATGAACTGGGGCAGTGTCTCCGTGGACCCGACCACCAGTTACATGTTCGTCAATGACATGCGTCTGGGTCTGGCCAACTATATGTTGCCCAGAGAAGCGATCCCGGAGGAGGCCAGCGGTATCGAAATGGGTATCGTGCCGATGGAAGGCACGCCCTACGGCGCCATGCGCGAGCGTTTCCTGTCGCCGTTCGGCATTCCCTGCCAGAAGCCGCCATTCGGTACGATGTCCGCCATCGATTTGAAGACGGGTGAGCTGATCTGGCAGGTGCCGGTGGGCACCGTGCGCGACACCGGCCCGATGGGGATCAAGATGCGTCTGCCGATTCCGGTCGGCATGCCGACGCTGGGCCCGTCGCTGGCGACCGAGACCGGCCTGTTGTTCTTCGCGGGAACCCAAGACTACTATCTGCGGGCGTTCGACAGCTACACCGGCAAGGAAATCTGGAAATCCCGCCTGCCGGTGGGCAGCCAGAGCGGTCCGATGACTTATATCTCGCCGGATACCGGCAAGCAGTACATTGTCATCAGCGCCGGTGGCGCACGGGTGTCGCCGGATCGCGGCGATTACGTGATCGCCTACGCTCTGCCTTCTACTGAATGAATGGGACCTTCACGGCCCCATAAGTTGGCTCTCCCGCTAGCGCGTGAATATCGGACGCTGGCGGGAGCGTCTTTACTTACCTGTGAAAACCTCTTAGTCTTCCACCCGCTTCAGGTTCCTGCCCGATATTGTCCGGCAGGTGAAACTGGGAAGCCGGTGCGTCTTCTACAGACTATTCCGGCGCTGCCCCCGCAACGGTAAATGAGTGCCAGCATCGCGAAAGCCATGTGCTGGTGGATGATTCAGTATGACCACTGTGCTCTGCACGGGAAGGTCGAATCATCGGATACCAGTCCACTCATGAGCCCGGAGACCGGCCTGTCGCATGTCACGGCAGTGCGGCGGGCTCTGCGGGTGTAGCGTTTTCATGATGTGTCTGAAATCGTCTCCCCAACTCCGTTCGCCGACTGCATAACCAGCCATGCCGTACGGGTGAGTACGGCGACGGAGCACAGATGAAGTTTGTACGCACCTCCCTGGCGGCGGCCCTGATGGCCTCTGCCTGTTTTTCCCATGCCGAACCCCTTTCCCTGGATAACCAGACCGTTACTGCGACCCGCACCGGGCAATCGCTGGGGGCCAATCTGGGCGCGGTGACGCGATTGGATCAGCGTGCCATCCAGCGCCTGCAGCCGACCGACATACTGGACCTGCTACGGCGCACTCCGTCGCTGAGCATTGTCAACAATGGTGGAGCGGGCAAATCCAGCACGGTTGGCATCCGCGGTAGCAGCAGTGATCATGTGCTGGTATTGATTGACGGTGTTCGCATTGGCTCGGTTACCAGCGGTAGCGCGGCGCTGCACAACTTGCCCATCGAGCAGATCGAACGCATCGAGATCGTGCGCGGGCCACGTTCCAGCCTGTATGGCTCCGAAGCCATCGGTGGGGTGATCCAGATTTTCACCAAGCGCGGTACCGGGGGTGATCCCAAGCCCTGGATGTCGCTCACGGCCGGCAGCCGTAACCACCATGAGGGCAGTGCCGGCATATCCGGCGGAATCGGTCGGGGCTGGTACAGCGCGGCGGTGACCAGCCTGTCCACTCGGGGCATCGACGCCCGGCCAGGCCGTGGTGACCCGGATAACGATGGTTACCGCGAGCTCTCCGGTAATCTGCGCGCCGGTTATCGCTTCGACAATGGCCTGGAGCTGGAAGGCCATGTGCTGGAATCCCATTCACATAACGACTTCGACTCGGGCTACGAGGCCAATAACGACTCGAAGCTGAAGACCCACAGCCTCAATGCGCGCTTCTCACCCCTTGAACCCTGGCGGGTGACGTTGCAGGCAGCACGCAGCGAGGACAAGAACGACACCTTCAATGGCAGCGTCTTCAACAGCCGTTTCGATACCCGGCGCGACAGCCTGGGTTGGCAGAATGATATCGAACTGGGTACTGACCATCTGCTGACCCTGGGCTTCGACCATCTGACCGATGAGGTCAGCAGTAGTACCTCGTACAGCGAGGATCGCCGTATTAATAACGGTTACTACGCACAGTACCTGGGACAGCAGGGTGTTCATGAATGGCAGCTGAGTCTGCGCCATGATGACAATGAACAGTTCGGGCGCTACAACACCGGCAATATCGCCTACGGCCTGAGTGTTACTGACAGCCTGCAATGGGTCGCCAGCTACGGCACTGCGTTCAAGGCGCCGACCTTCAATCAGCTGTACTACCCCGGTTTCGGCAACCCGGCTATCAAGGAAGAAACCTCGCGCAATATCGAAACTGGCCTGCGTGGCGAGCATGACTGGGGTAACTGGTCGGTCAACCTGTTTCGCAATGAGGTGGATGACCTCATTTCCAGCGTGAACCTGGGTGGCGGTATTTATCTGTCAGAGAACGTGGACAAAGCAGTGATCAAGGGGGTCGAGTTCGAGATCGCCAGCCATTGGCTGGGCTGGGATTGGCGCAGCAACCTCACCTTGCAGGATCCTGCCAACCGCAGCGCGCGCGCCGGTCAGGGTGACCTGCTGCGTCGGCGTGCCGAGCAGATGTTCAATCTGGATGTTGATCGCCGCTTCGGGCGTGTCGGCGTCGGTGCCAATGTGCATGCCGAAGGCCGGCGTTGGGACAACGCCAGTAATACCACCGACCTGCATGGCTACAACACCGTCGACCTGCGCGCCGAGTACTGGTTCAGCCACGCCTGGCGCCTGCAGGCGCGTATCAGCAATCTATTCGATACCGACTACGAGACGGCTGCCAGCTATCAGCAACCGGGCCGGGCCGGGTATCTGACCGTTCGTTATCAACCCTTGTAACAAACCCGAAAACATCCGCAGGAGGATGAATCATGTTGGCATTATCCAAACGCAGCCAGGTGGCTGTCGGTATTGTACTGGTTCTGATGATGGCCATTACTCGGGGCAGCCATTTCAGCACCGTGAATTTGCTGGGCGCCTCATGGGCCGTGTTCTTTCTGGCGGGCGTATTGCTGCGTCCGCGTTGGGCCTTCCCGTTGCTGTTTCTGCAGGCGGTATTCATGGATGTGATGACTGTGGGCTGGGACAGTGCCGGCCACCATTGCATGACGGTGGCTTACTGGGCGTTGTTGCCCGGTTATGCTTCCTTGTGGCTGGGCGGTCGTTTGTATGCTGACTGGCACCGTGAGCATCCGGCCAGCCTGCTGGTACTGACGGCGAGCATGGCAGTCAGCGCGTTGGTCTGCCAGATATTCTCCAGCGGCGGCTTCTACTGGTTCTCTGGGCGCTATCCCGATCCGACGGTGATCGGCACCATCGAGCGTCTGGCGATCTATTATCCCAAGTCCCTTGGCGCGCTGGCTTTCTACGTGGCTATCGCGGTAGTGCTGTATGTTGGTTGGCAACTGCTGGCACGCCAGCGGGTTGCAGAAGGCCGTGAGGCATGAGTGAATCCATCGAGCGGGACGAACGTCACCTTCGGCGCATGCAGCGCAAGAAGGCGGTGGTCGATGAAAAGATTGCCCAGGCCCGCGAAGAGCGTGGCCTGCTGCTGGTATTGACCGGCAACGGCAAGGGCAAGAGCAGTTCGGCTTTCGGTATGGCGGCGCGCGCGCTCGGCCATGATATGCAGATCGGTATAGTGCAGTTTATCAAGGGTGCGGCGAGTACCGGTGAAGAGCATTTCTTCCGGCGTTTTCCGGAACAGGTGCGTTATCACGTGATGGGTGCCGGGTTTACCTGGGAAACCCAGGATCGTCAGGATGATATCGCGAAGGCCCAGGCTGCCTGGGCTGTGGCGGTTGAGTTGATGCGTGATGACAGTGTGGCGCTGGTAGTTCTTGATGAACTGAATATCGCCCTCAAGTACGGCTATGTGCAACTGGATCAGGTATTGGCGGATATTGCGGCGCGTCCGGCTCACCAGCATGTTGTGGTGACCGGGCGTGGTGCGCCTCCGGCACTGATCGACGCGGCGGATACAGTGACCGAGATGGGCGCGGTGAAGCACGCATTCAAAGCTGGAGTCAAGGCGCAGAAGGGAGTTGAGTTCTGATGACCATCCAATGCCCCGCGTTGCTGATTGCCGCCCCGGCCTCGGGCCAGGGGAAAACCACCATAACCGCTGCGCTGGCACGGCTGCACAGTCGCCAGGGGCGGAAGGTGCGGGTGTTCAAGTGCGGCCCCGATTATCTAGACCCGATGATCCTGCAGCGTGCCAGCGGTAACCCGGTTCATCAGATTGACCTGTGGATGGTCGGTGAGGCCGAGAGCCGCCGGTTATTGGCCGAGGCGGCAGCCGACGCCGACCTGATCCTGATCGAAGGGGTAATGGGATTATTTGACGGTACACCATCGGCCGCCGATCTGGCGCGTCGCTTCGGCGTGCCGATCATGGCGGTTATCGATGGCTCCGGCATGGCCCAGACCTTCGGTGCCATGGCTCATGGGCTGGCTACCTTTCAGGCGGATCTGCCGTTCGCCGGCGTGCTTGCCAACCGTACCGGCAGTCTCCGGCATGGCGAGATTCTGCGCGACAGTCTGCCGCCGGGTATGACCTGGTTTGGCGCCTTGCCACGGGATGCGAAAATGACCTTGCCGAGCCGCCATCTGGGCTTGGTGCAGGCGGAGGAACTGACGGATCTGGATAGCCGCCTGGACGCTGCAGCGGATGCGTTGGAACAGAGTTCGGATACTCGCCTGCCAGCGCCGCTGGCGTTTGCCGCGGTCACCGAGCAAGTCTTTGAGCCGCTGTTGCAGGGCGTGCGGATCGGCATCGCCCGGGACAGTGCTTTTGCTTTTCTCTACCCGGCGAATCTGGACCTGTTACGCCGACTTGGCGCGGACCTCACGTTCTTTTCCCCGCTGGCCGACCGGCAATTGCCGGAGGTGGATGCGCTGTATTTTCCAGGCGGTTACCCCGAACTGCATTTGGCGCAGCTTGAGGGCAATACCTGCATGTTGACGGCGATCCGCGCGCACCACGACGCCGGCAAGCCTATTCATGCCGAGGGTGGTGGGGTGCTGTATTTGTGCGAATCGCTGACGGGGGTCGATAAGCTGAGTGCGAGCCTGGCTGGGCTGCTGCCTGCCAAGGCGCAAATGCACCCCTGCTTTACCGCGCTGGCGATGCAGGAGGTGGCGCTGCCGGAGGGCACCTTGCGTGGTCACGCATTTCATCATGCAAGCATTGAGCATGCTGACGAGCCGTTGATACGTGGTGAGTGCCCAAACTATCGTCGTACTGCCGAGCCAGTCTGGCGCAGTGGCCGCCTGACAGCTTCATGTATGCACTTCTATCTGCCGAGCAATCCGGCAGCTGCTGCGGCGTTGTTTCGACCATGACTGACCTCGCTTTCTCCCCGGCAGAACGGGATGCCGTTTACCGGGTAATTCGCGAGCGCCGGGATATGCGGCATTTCTCTGGTGGTGTAGTCGAGCCGGAATTGCTGGAGCGCCTGCTGCAGGCGGCACATCAGGCGCCGAATGTCGGCTTGATGCAGCCCTGGCGTTTTATTCGCATCCAGAAGGCTGAGCTGCGCGAACGGATTGCTGAACTTGTTGAGCAGGAGCGTCAACGGACTGCCGAGGCGTTGGGTGAGCGTGGAGCGCAGTTTATGGAGCTCAAGGTGGAAGGCATTCGCGAGTGCGCCGAATTGCTGGTGGCCGCGTTGCCGGAGGGTCGCGAACAGCATGTATTTGGCCGCCGTACCTTGCCGGAGATGGACCTGGCATCACTCTCCTGCGCTATCCAGAACCTGTGGTTGGCAGCCCGTGCCGAAGGCCTGGGCATGGGCTGGGTCTCGCTGTTTGATCCGCAAGCCTTGGGTCAACTGCTCGGGCTGCCGAGCGACGCGCGTGCGGTGGCCATTCTGTGTCTCGGGCCAGTGCAGGCTTTCTATGAGCGGCCGATGCTGGTGGAGCAGGGCTGGGCAACCGAACGACCGCTGAGTGAGTTGCTGTTTACCGATGGCTGGGAGCAGCGGTGATGGCTGACGGTGCCTGTCGATGCTGACCGCGCTGTTGCTGTTGGCTGGGGTGCTGCTGGACCGGTTGCTGGGTGAACCACGCAGGGCCCACCCTCTGGTGGCTTTCGGCCGGCTGGCTAGCTGGCTGGAGCAGCGCTTGAATGTCGGGCAGTCGCGCGCTCGTGGGCTGCTGGCCTGGATACTGGCGGTATTGCCGCTCACGTTGCTGGCCTGGGGGCTGAGCACATCGCCGGGGATCGGTTGGTTGCTGTCGCTGGTGCTGCTGTATCTGTGTCTCGGTCTGCGGAGTCTGGCCGAGCATGCACGCCCGGTCGCTGCCGCGCTGCGGGCCGGCGATCTGGCGCTGGCGCGTCAGCGGGTGGGCTATATGGTTAGCCGTCAGACCGACGAGCTGGATGAGGCTGGTGTATGCCGTGCGGCCACTGAGTCGGTGCTGGAAAATGGCAGTGACGCGGTGTTCGCCGCGTTGTTCTGGTTCGCTGTGCTGGGCGCGCCCGGTGCGGTGCTGTACCGGCTGGCCAATACCCTGGATGCCATGTGGGGCTACCGGAATGTGCGTTTCGGCGAGTTCGGTTGGGCGGCTGCGCGCCTGGATGATTTGCTCAATTGGCTGCCTGCGCGACTGGTGGCGCTGACCTATGCCCTGTGCGGCAATACACGCCGGGCGCTGGTCTGCTGGCAACGACAGGCGTCGCAGTGGGACAGCCCGAATGCCGGCCCGGTGATGGCGGCTGGAGCGGGGGCGCTGAATGTGCAGTTGGGTGGCGCAGCTGTCTATCAGGGTGAAGTGCATGATCGCCCGCAACTGGGGGCCGGCCGGCCAGCGCAGTCGGGTGATGTCGAACGGGCGCTGCAGATGGTGCAACACGGCGTCTGGCTGTGGTTGGCGGCGGCCGTGTTGATCGGAGTGATTGGAGTGCTCGCGAATGCTTGAACACGGCGGGCGACTACTTGAGGCTGCTGCCGAGTTCGGTATTGCACCTGATCAGTGGCTGGATCTGTCCACTGGGCTGGCCCCTTGGGCTTGGCCGCTGCCGGATATTCCCAGTGCTGCCTGGATGCGCCTGCCGGAGCCCAATGACGGTCTGGAACTGGCCGCTTGCGCATATTACGGCGCCTCTGCGGCGTTGCCAGTCGCCGGCTCGCAGGCTGCGATTCAGGCTTTGCCGCAACTGCGCGCACCGTGCCGGGTGGCGATTCTGGGCCCCTGTTATGCCGAGCATCAGCGGGCCTGGGAGCAACATGGTCATCAGGTGCAATTGCTCGATATGCAGCAATGCGAGGCGCTGCTGAATGTCGGGTTTGGCTCGCCCTCTTTTGATGTACTGGTGCTGGTCAATCCGGACAACCCGACAGGCCGGGTTGTTGATCGAAACCGCCTGCTTGAATGGCATGGGCAACTGTCGGCCCATGGCGGATGGTTGGTGGTAGACGAGGCATTTGCCGATGCACAGCCGGCCTGCAGTCTGGCCGATTGCAGCGACCGTGAAGGGCTGATCGTGTTGCGTTCGGTGGGTAAGTTCTTCGGTCTGGCCGGGTTGCGGCTGGGCTTTGTACTGGCCGAGCCACAGCTGCTGCGCTTGCTGGAGAGCTGGCTTGGCCCCTGGGCAGTGAGCGGTCCGGCGCGAGTGGTGGGCCGCTCACTGCTGGCCGATACCACCATGCAGCAGGTGTGGCGACAGCGCCTGCTGCAGGATGGACGGCGTTTGTATGAACTGTTGAGGCGTTGTGGTCTGACGCCGTCCGGCGGTTGTGCATTGTTTCAGTGGGTGACGGATGCCGATGTAGCCCAGTTGCACGGCAGGCTGGCTGAGCGAGGCATCCTGCTGCGTCTTTATCGTCAGCCACGGGGACTGCGCATCGGTCTGCCGGCCACTGAAGAGCAGTGGTTGCGCTTGGAGCAGGCGCTTACCGATGTCGTACAGGTGACAAAGGAGAGCAGGGCATGAACACCTTGATGATTCAGGGCACCACATCGGATGCGGGCAAGAGCACTCTGGTGACGGCGCTGTGCCGTTGGCTGGCCCGTCGTGGCGTGCGGGTGGTGCCGTTCAAACCACAGAACATGGCGTTGAATGCGGCCGTTACCGCCGATGGCGGTGAAATTGGCCGGGCCCAGGCCGTGCAGGCGGCGGCTGCGGGGCTGGCGCCGCATACTGATATGAATCCGGTACTGCTTAAGCCCAATACTGATATTGGCGCTCAGGTGATCATCCATGGGCATGCTATCGGCAACATGAACGCGGTCGATTACCATGCCTACAAGCCGCAGGCCATGCAGGCGGTACTGCAGTCACACCGGCGGTTGGTGGAGGCGTATCAGGTGGTCCTGGTCGAGGGCGCTGGGTCGCCGGCAGAGATCAACTTGCGCCAGGGCGATATCGCCAATATGGGCTTTGCCGAGGCGGTGGACTGCCCAGTGATTCTGATTGCCGATATTGACCGGGGCGGGGTGTTCGCACATTTGGTAGGCACCCTTGAACTGCTGTCGCCAAGCGAGCAGGCGCGGGTGGCGGGTTTTGTGATAAACCGCTTCCGCGGTGATATCGCCTTGTTGCAGCCGGGGCTGGATTGGCTGGAACAGCGCACCGGCAAACCGGTGTTGGGGGTGCTGCCGTATCTGCAGCAGCTGCATCTGGAAGCGGAAGATGCCATCGACCTGCGTCAGTCAATTGGGGTGGATCCGCTGTTGCGGGTGGTGGTGCTCGGCCTGCCGCGCATCAGCAATCACACCGACTTCGACCCGCTGCGCTGGCATCCGCAGGTTGACCTGCAGTTCGTCAGGCCAGGACAGCCGCTGCCAGCCGCTGATCTGATCATTCTGCCAGGCTCGAAAAACAGTCGTGCGGACCTGCAATTTCTGCGTGATCAGCAATGGGATACAGCAATATTCCGGCACCTGCGCTACGGTGGAAAAGTGTTAGGTATCTGCGGTGGCTTTCAGATGCTGGGATTGCGGATTGACGATCCTCAAGGGCTGGAAGGGCCGCCCGGGAGTCTCGCCGGATTGGAGCTGCTGGAGCTGGAAACCAGGCTGCGTGCAGACAAGGAGCTCAGCCACAGCGAAGGCGTTCTGGCATGGGATGATGCCCGGGTGCGTGGCTATCAGATCCATGCCGGATCGAGCAGTGGAGCTGCGCTGGCGCGCCCCCTGATCCATCTTGCTGATGGTCAGACTGACGGTGCGCTCAGCATCGACGGTCAGGTGGCAGGTACCTACCTCCATGGTCTGTTCGAGACGCAGCAAGCCTGCGCCGCGCTGTTGCGCTGGGCTGGGCTGGACAGTGCCGATACGCTGGATCTGGCGGCCTTGCGCGAGGCGGATATGGAGCGCCTGGCGGACCAGGTGATGGCTTGTCTGGATACTGATAAATTACTACAGCTATGTGGATTAACTAATTGATTGAATTGATATTAGGCGGCGCAAGATCCGGCAAAAGCCGTCTTGCAGAAAGCATCGCCATGGACTCGGGGCTGGCCGTCACCTACATCGCCACCAGCCAACCGCTGGATGAGGAAATGCGGCTGCGTATCGCCCACCACCGCCAGCGCCGGCCGGCTCACTGGCAGTTGGTCGAAGAGCCTCTGGCACTGGCTCAGGTGCTGCGCGAGCAGGCTGATGCGCAGCGCTGCCTGCTGGTCGATTGTCTGACGTTGTGGCTGACCAATCTGCTGTTGCATGAGGATGCCGGACGTTTGCAGCGGGAGCGCCAGGCGCTGCTGGATGTGCTCGATGAGCTGCCGGGGAGAGTGATTCTGGTCAGTAATGAAACCGGAATGGGCGTGGTGCCCCTGGGCGAGCTGAGTCGCCGCTATGTGGATGAGGCCGGCTGGCTTCATCAGGCGCTGGCCAGCCGCTGTGATCGCGTACAGTTTTGTATCGCCGGACTGCCAATGCTGCTCAAGGGCACCAAGGACGGCGCGGGGACAAATGTCTTGAAATCATCGGGGAATCTATGAACACAGATTGGTGGCGTAACTCAGTGGCGCAGGTGCATGGCCCAGCATTGGCGCAGGCAACCCAACGCCAGACTCAACTGACCAAGCCGCAGGGCGCGCTGGGACGGCTTGAGCAGCTGGCTATCCAATTGGCCGGTTGGCAGGGCCAGGCCATGCCCCAGATGGAGCGGGTATGGATCAGTGTGTTTGCCGGTGATCATGGCGTTGCCGCGGAGGGCGTATCGACGGTGCCGCAGGCGGTAACCGGGCAGATGCTGCGCAATTTTGCCGCCGGTGGCGCGGCGATCAGCGTCATGGCCCGGCAGCTGGGAGCGACACTGGACCTGCGTGACCTGGGATTGGCGGTCCCGATCGAGCCGCTGGCCGGTGTGCATCATTTGAATCTGGCGCGAGGTAGCGCCAACCTGCTGCACGAGCCGGCGCTGACTGCCGCGCTGTGTCAGCAAGCCCTGCAAACTGGGCGTCAGGCGGTGCTGGATGCGGTCGAGCAGGGCGCACAGCTGTTCATTGCCGGGGAAATGGGCATCGGCAACACCACGCCGGCCTGCGCCATGGCCAGTCTGTTGCTGGAGCAGCCGGTCGTCGTGCTGGTGGGGCCGGGCACCGGCTTGAACGCTGACGGTCTGCATCACAAGACGCAGGTTATCGAGGCAGCGCTGCAGTTGCATCGTCCCCACTGCCATACGGCACTGGATGTGTTGAGTCGCCTCGGTGGGCTGGAAATTGCCGCTATCACTGGCGCTTATGTGGCGGCGGCGCAGCTTGGTATCCCGATGCTGGTGGATGGTTATATCTGTTCCATCGCTGCCCTGTGCGCGACACGCCTGAATCCCGACTGTCGTGAATGGATGCTGTTTGGTCATCGCAGCGCCGAACCGGGTCACGCTGCGGTGCTGGCTGCATTGCAGGCTGATCCCTTGCTGGATCTTGGTATGCGACTGGGTGAAGGGACGGGTGCGGCAGCTGCGGTGCCGCTGCTGCGCATGGCCTGCGCATTGCACAATGATATGGCGACCTTTGCCGAGGCGGCGGTCGCGGCGGAGCCGCTTCCATGCTGACGCTGGATCTGTTGCGCCATGGGGAAACCGAGCTCGGCGGCGGCTTTCGTGGCAGCCTGGATGATCTGCTGACCCCGCGGGGTTGGCAACAGATGCGTGAGGCCACGGTGCAACCGTCGCAATGGGATGCCATCGTCAGCTCGCCGTTGCGTCGTTGTGCCGATTTTGCCTTCGAGCTGGCGCAGCAGTGTCGGACGCCGCTGGTGGTGCAGGATGATCTGCGCGAACTGCATTTCGGTGAGTGGGAAGGGCGCCATGCCAGCGAGCTGATGGTTGACCATGCTGATGATCTGGGGCGTTTCTGGTCCGATCCCTATGGCTTCACGCCGCCGGGTGGTGAGCGGTTGGCGTTGTTCGAACAGCGCGTGTTGCGGGTAATCGAGGAGCTGTACCAGCGCCGCGCCGGCGAACATCTATTACTGGTTACGCATGGCGGTGTGATGCGCCTGCTGTTGGCCCGGGCTCGCGGGTTGGCACGCGAGGAGCTGTTGCAGGTGGACGTTGGCCATGGCCAGCGACTGCGCATTCAGGTCGAGAGTGCGGGGAGGTTGAGCGAATGCCGTTGCTGATCGCGCTGCAGTTTCTGACCCGCTTGCCGATCCGTCTGGTGAGGCTGCCCAGCGCGGAGGAAAACGGTCGCTCGCTGCTCTGGTACCCCTTGGTGGGGCTGCTGCTGGGAGCTGCGCTGTTGGTGGCCCAATGGCTGTTGGTTGATGTGTCGCCATTGCTTCAGGCAGCGCTGTTGCTGGCGCTGTGGGTGTGGTTCAGTGGCGGGCTGCATCTGGATGGGCTGGCGGATACCGCCGATGCCTGGGTCGGTGGCTATGGTGATCGTGAACGCACTCTGGCGATCATGAAAGACCCGACCTGCGGACCCATTGGTGTCATCAGTCTGGTTCTGCTGCTGTTGTTGAAGTTCGCCGCCTTGGTGGCCTTGCTGCAGGTCGGTCAGTGGGGCGTCCTGTTGCTGGCGCCCTGGCTGGGGCGCTGGGTGCTGCCGCTGCTGCTGTACAGCACGCCCTATGTGCGGCCCGGTGGCCTTGGACAGGTGTTGGTTGAATATATGCCGCGCCGCAGTCTGCCGATGTTGCTGCTGGTACACGGGCTGGTGATGCTGCTGTTCGGTTGGGCGGGGTTGTTGGCGCTGGTCATCGCGCTGGCGGTGCTGCTGATTGTTCGTCATTACCTCTGTGAGCGCCTGGGCGGCACCACAGGTGATACCGCCGGTGCACTGGTCGAACTGGTTGAGGTGTCTGTGCTGGTGGGCTGTGCTGTGCTCTGAACTTTTGCTGCTCCGGTACATCAGACTGTAATACAGGGGCCATAAGGTGATGTGTGTCAACGTCACCCCTGTAACAGGGAAACGGAGGAAAACAAGATGAATGAATACGAAGAAGAAATATTGGAGCAGCGTGCTCAGGATTGGGATTACGAAGCGGAAGACGCTCAGGAAATGTAAAGGATTGGAGGAGGCTCGCCTCGCCCGGATTTGCCGGCTGGCTTTATGGCTGGCCTTGTGGCCAGCGTCGCCCCGGGTCGGGCCTTCTACAATAAAACCAGTCGGGTGTGCCGGCGATATTGCCCCGGCGCCACGCCGGTCCAGCGCTTGAATGCCCGCTGAAATGCCGCTGGCGATGAAAACCCAAGTAGAAACGACACTTCTCCCAAGGCCATTTCCGTATCGCGGATATAGGTCACTGCCAGCTCCCGCCTGATTTCATCAATGATGTCCTGAAACCGCGTGTTGTCTTCGGTCTTGAGGCGGCGGCGCAGCGTCCATCCCGGCAGGCCCAGTTGCGCGGCCACTTCATCCAGAGTGGGTAGCTGACTGTGCAGTTGCGGTGAAAGAATTTCTTCCACGCGCTCGCGCAGACGCCGATGCCGGGTCAGCTCGGTCAGCTGGGCCTGACACAACTCGATCAGTTGGCGGTAGGTGGTGGCCGCGCTTTGCTCGGGTTGCAATGCGAGACTGGCTGGCTCCCAGAGCAGCTGGTTATGCTGTTGTTCGAACAGCACCGGGCAGCCGAACAATGCTTCATAGCGTGCGCTGTAAGGCGGGGCGGGAAATTCGATATGCACTTCGCGCAGACGGGCTGCCCCGCGCGTCAACTGGCGGGCCAGCTGCATGCGCGACGCCAGTGCGGAATCCACCACAAACAGATTGAAGGCGTTGTACGGGCTGATGGAGTAGAAGCGCGACGCCGGCGTCTCAAAGCTGGAGTGACCGCGGTAGTTCTGGCTGGCCAGACGCTCGAAACGCACCAGGGTTTCAAACGCCTGGGCCAGGGTCGGGGCGCATTGGGCAGCTATGCCCGGTAAGCCAAAATGCGAGGGTTGGCTGTGCAGGCCCATGAGCAGGCCGATGTCGGCTCGCCCACTGAGTTGGATGGCAGCGTGCCCCAGGCGCATGAAGCGCGGAATGCTGATACGCGCCTGGGGTTGGTCGAGCAACTCTGCGCTGATTCGATAGCGGCGCAGCAGCGCCTCGGAGCTATGGCCGAGGCTGCGCAAAGCGGCCTGCAGGCTGTAGAGGTATCCGACCGACAGGTCACCCAGTTTCATGGTTTCTCACCTTGCAATGGAAAACAGAATGTAACCCAGGGTTATGAAAATGTCATTTGAAGTGATTGAGCGTTGCCGATGCTCAGCCTATTGTCAGCCCCATACCAAAGCCGGACGATGAGCCGGCGGCCTGATGATGATCTTTGGAGCATGAACATGACCGGACAAATCCTCTATCCCACACTGCTGGCCCCGCTGGATCTGGGTTTCACCACATTGCGTAACCGCGTGTTGATGGGCTCAATGCATACCGGGCTGGAAGAGCGTCCCCAGGGTTTCGAGCGTATGGCGGCCTTCTTCGCTGAGCGCGCGCGTGGCGGCGTCGGGCTGATCGTTACCGGTGGTTTCGGCCCGAATACCGAAGGTAGCGTTGGCAAGGGTGCCGCCAAGCTGAGTACCCCAGAGGAAGCTGAACAGCACAAGGTGGTGACCCAGGCGGTGCATGAGGCGGGTGGCAAGATCTGCATGCAGATCCTGCACGCGGGGCGTTATGCCTACACACCCGAGCAGGTGTCGGCCAGTGCGGTGCGTTCGCCGATCAACCCCTTCACACCGAAGGAGTTGGACGAAGCGGGCATCGAGAAGCAGATCAGTGATTTCGTCAATTGTGCTGCGTTGGCGCAGAGCGCTGGCTATGACGGCGTCGAAATCATGGGCTCGGAAGGCTACTTTATTAACCAATTCCTGGTGCAGCGGGTCAACCAGCGCACCGACCGTTGGGGCGGCAGCTATGAGAACCGCATGCGTCTGCCGCTGGAGATTGTGCGCCGGGTGCGCGAGGCGGTAGGGCGCGAGTTCATCATCATCTATCGCCTGTCGATGCTTGACCTGGTGGAGGGTGGCAGCAGCTGGGATGAGGTGGTGCTGCTGGCCAAGGAAATCGAGAAGGCCGGTGCGACCATCATCAATACCGGCATCGGCTGGCATGAGGCGCGCATTCCGACCATCGCCACCAAGGTGCCGCGTGCGGCCTTTACCAAGGTCACCGCGCGGCTCAAGGGCGAAGTGTCTATCCCGCTGATCACCACCAACCGGATCAACACGCCAGAGGTAGCCGAGCAGGTGCTGGCCGAGGGTGACGGCGACATGGTTTCCATGGCGCGACCTTTCCTGGCCGACTCGGAGTTTGTCAACAAGGCGGCAGCCGGACGCGCCGACGAAATCAATACCTGCATCGGCTGCAACCAGGCCTGCCTGGACCATACCTTCAGCGGTCGATTGACCAGTTGTCTGGTCAACCCTCGGGCCTGTCATGAAACCGAACTCAATTATATTCCGGTACGCGAGAGCCGAAAAATTGCCGTTGTGGGAGCGGGGCCGGCGGGTCTGGCTGCGGCGACCGTTGCAGCTGAGCGCGGGCATGATGTCACGCTGTTTGACGCGGCAGCGCAAATCGGCGGTCAGTTCAATATCGCCAAGCTGATTCCCGGCAAGGAAGAGTTCTATGAAACCCTGCGCTATTTCGGCAAGCGTATCGAAACTACCGGCGTGAAGCTCAAACTCAATAACCGTGTGGTGCCGGCCGATCTGGCTGCCTTTGATGAGGTGATTCTGGCTACGGGCATCGCGCCGCGCACGCCGGAGATTCCGGGTATCGATCATCCGATGGTGATGGGTTATCTGGATGCCATCCTGCAGCGTAAGCCGGTAGGCCGCAAAGTGGCCGTGATCGGTGCTGGCGGGATAGGTTTCGACGTGAGTGAGTTCATCACTCACAGTGGTGACAGCGCCAGCCTGAATACCGAGCAGTTCTGGAAGGAGTGGGGAATTGATACCCAGCTGCAGGCGCGTGGCGGTATCGAAGGGGTTCAGCCGCTGCCGGAGCCGCCAGCACGTGAGGTCTATCTGCTGCAACGCAAGGCCAGCAAGGTCGGTGCCGGGTTGGGCAAGACCACAGGTTGGATTCATCGGGCAGGCCTGAAAACCAAGCAGGTGCAGATGCTCAACGGTGTTGAATATCTGCAGGTCGACGATCAGGGGCTGCATATCCGGGTGGGTGAGCAGACCAGTGTGTTGCCGGTCGACACCATCATTGTTTGTGCCGGGCAGGATCCGTTGCGCGAGTTGCAGGCCGACCTGGAAGCCGCCGGCAAGCCGGTGCATCTGATCGGCGGCGCTGATGTTGCCAGTGAGCTGGACGCCAAGCGCGCCATCGATCAGGGCTCAAGATTGGCGGCTGCTCTGTAATCTCTGCCAAATCCGTCACAGACCTGACGTAGGCTCTTTCTCAACTGCACCGAGGCGGATGCAATCGCCTCGGAAAAAGTGCAAAGTTAGGGGCTCAATAAAAAGGGATGAAACGATGGACGCAAGAGATGTGGTCAGAATACAGAAGCCGTTGCTGACTGAAGCGGTAATGTTTTTTTCTGAGCATGGCATCTCGCGGGAAATGCTGTTTCCCGAATTCGAGGCATTGCTCGATGGTCTGGTGGCCGCACCCGAGTGCGCTGATGAGACCATCGAGGCGGTGTTTCTGCAGATCAACCATCGCTTGCATGTTCGCGCGGCGGTGTTCATCACCATTGATTTCGACCTGGACGGCTATGTTAACCGGCTGTGGAACCTGCCGTTGCGCCAGCTGGCGGAGAAGGCCAGTCGTGGTCCGGACATGGGGGGTGGGCCGATTCGGCTGGCTTGCCTCGGGTTCGGCAGCAGCCAATACCAGGCCAATATGTGGAAACCCCGGCAACGCGGTGGCAAAGCTGATCTGACGCTGATCAAGTCGGCGGTGACCCGTAATGCACTGGGCATTCTCGGCGATGATGAAGAGGCGCGGGCCATCCTGGCCGGTGACAATCTGCAGGTGGCAGCCGAGGATACCTGGTACGGCAATAGTCCGGTATTGGGCGCTGACGCCCAGCGCAAGCCTGAGCCGGCGCATGCCGCCGAGTTGGCAACGCTGCAGAAGACCCATGCCGGCGAGGTGGCTGAATACCTGCGACAGGTCACCGAGCTGCAGAGCCGGCTCAATGTTCAGGAGCAGATTCATCGCCAGGAGATGAGCAATCTGCGGGTGCAATATCGCGATCAGCAGGCGGTGGCGCAGGGCGAATTACTGGACATCAAACAGGAACTGGCCGAACAGCAGAAACTCAATGCGCTGCTGCGCCGTGAGGTCAGTTGTCTGCAGAATCGGACCTCGGCAGACACCGAGTAAGTCGGGCGGATCCGCTCTCTGCATTTGCCAGAGCCCCAGCGGCTGCGGATAATCGAGCTTATCCGTGCGGCAAAGGTTTTGTGCGGAATTTCTGAAGCCAACATATGAGAGTGGTGCATGGAGAATTTCCGCAATATTGGGCTGATCGGGCGCCTGGGCAGTGGCAAAGTCGTGGATACGCTGAGACGGCTCAAGCGATTCCTGCTGGATAGCGGCTATACGGTGATTCTCGAGGATGCCGTGGCTGATCTGCTCCCAGGGCATCAACAACAGGTCTGTACCCGCAAGATGATGGGCGAGATCTGTGATCTGGTCATCGTCGTTGGTGGCGACGGTAGTCTGCTGGGGGCGGCGCGTGCGCTGTGTCGTTACGATGTGCCGGTGCTCGGCGTCAACCGTGGTGGGCTCGGTTTTCTTACTGATATTTCCCCTGACGAACTTGAGCAGCGGGTCGGCGAAGTGCTCGCCGGCCAGTACACGGTCGAGTCGCGTTTCCTGCTCGATGCCTTTGTTCGCCGTGACGATGAGCAGTTGGGTAGCAGTGAAGCACTGAATGATGTGGTGCTGCATCCGGGGAAATCGGCGCGGATGATCGAGTTCGAGCTGCATGTCGATGGTCAGTTCGTCTACAGTCAGAAGTCCGATGGCCTGATCGTGGCCACACCCACCGGCTCCACCGCCTACTCGCTCTCTGCAGGCGGTCCGATCATGCATCCCAAACTGGATGCCGTGGTTCTGGTGCCCATGTTCCCGCACACCTTGTCCAGCCGGCCCATCGTAGTGGATGGTAACAGCGAGTTGCGGGTGCGTATTTCCAAACAGAACGGTATCTACCCTCAGGTCAGTTGTGATGGTCAGGTGCATATCGCCTGTGCCCCGGGCGACACCCTGGTCATCCGCAAGAAACCGCAGAAACTGCGCTTGATTCATCCGCTGAACCATAATTTCTATGCCATCTGCCGCAGCAAGTTGGGCTGGAGCAGTCGCCTGACGGAGCGATGATCATGGCGGCGGAACAGTGGCAGGGCTACGACATCATCGGCGATATTCACGGATGCGCGAGAACGCTGGAGGCGCTGTTGGAGCGCCTGGGCTATGCCAAGACGGGTGGCGTATGGCGACATCCTCAGCGCCAGGCCTTGTTTCTCGGCGATATCATCGATCGCGGTCCGCGCATTCGTGAGGCGCTGCATCTGGTGCGTGACATGGTCGAGGCGGGCGCGGCCCGCTGCATTATGGGTAATCACGAATTCAATGCGCTGGGCTGGGTGACACCGGCGCCGCCCGGCAGTGGCCGGCAATACGTTCGCGAGCACACCAAGCGTAACCTGCGTCAGATTCAGGCCACGCTGGAGCAGTTTGCCAACCACACTGGCGAGTGGACTGAGTTTCTTGACTGGTTCTGGACGCTGCCGCTGTTTCTGGATGAGGGGGCGTTCCGGCTGGTACATGCCTGTTGGGATGATGAACTGATCCAGTCATTTGCAGCGCAGTTTCCTGATGCCTGTCCGGATGTCGAGTTCGTGCAGGCGTCGGTGGAGCGCGATGGTTTTGCCGATCAGGTCTTCGACCGTCTGCTGCGCGGTATCGGCATGAATTTGCCCCACGGGCTCACGATGAAGGGGGGCGACGGTGTGACCAGGGGGATGTTCCGCACCAAATTCTGGGAAGAAGAGGCGGAGACCTACGGCGATCTGGTCTTCCAGCCCGATGATCTGCCCGACCACATTGCCATCCGTCCGCTGACCTATCGGCAGAAGCGTGAATTGCTGGTGTACGGTGCCGATGAACCCTTGCTCTTTGTCGGCCATTACTGGCAGCAGGGCGTACCCCAGGCGATACGTCCGAACCTGGCTTGCCTGGACTACAGCGCGGTGAAATATGGCCGGCTGGTGAGCTACCGCTGGAGCGGTGAGCAGCGGGTGCGGCGGGAAAACTTTGTCTGGGTGGATGTACTATGAGTATGCACCGCGCGATGCACTGCCGGTTGGATGAGGATCTGGGCCCGTTGACGCACTTCCTGCGCCAGCAAGGTGTGCCGCACAGGATCACTGAAGAGCGCGACCGGCAGGTGATCTGGACCCGGGATGAAGTAGACGGGGAAATCGTCCGGGGCATCTACGCCCAGGGTGTGCCGGCGCCGACAGCCCCGCAGAGGCCGCCCAGGCGCGGTGTGCGCTCACAACTGGCCTGGCAACAGATGCTGCGGCTGATGCCAGTGACCTTGGCAGTATTGCTGATTACCGCAGTAGTGGCTTTGATAACCGGGCTTGGCACCAGGATACCCACCATTGCTCTGTTCACCTTTACGCCGGTCACCCCCGCGGGTTACATCGCGCCCGCGCCGGATATGACCCAATGGTGGCGGCTGATAGCCCCGATGTTTCTGCATTTCGGTTGGATGCATCTGGCGTTCAATGCGCTGTGGTATTGGGAGCTGGGGCGCCGTATCGAATTGCGCTCCGGTGGTGGCTGGTTGCTGGGCCTGACATTGCTGTTTGCGCTGGTGTCCAATACGGCGCAATGGCTGTTCAGTGGCCCGGTTCTGTTTGGCGGCCTGTCCGGTGTGCTGTACGGGTTGCTGGGCTATTGCTGGCTGTATCAGCTGCTCGCGCCCAATGTACATTTTGACCTGCCCAAAGGGGTAGTGGCGATGATGCTCGGGTGGCTGGTGCTGTGTCTGTCCGGCGTCGTCACGCTGCTGGGCTTTGGCGCTATCGCTAATGCCGCCCATGTCGGCGGTCTGCTGATCGGCTGCCTGTGTGGAGCGGCCGCTGGTGCTCTGCAGCGCACACGTTGATCAGGGTACAATACCCAGCTGTTTATCGAATCTGTTTTCCGGAGAAGTCATGAATACCTTTATCGACATGCTGCGCAATATCTCGCCCGAGGTGTACGAGAGCCTCAAGCAGGCCATAGAGCTGGGCAAGTGGTCGGATGGCCGCAAGCTGACACCGGAGCAGAAGGAGCTGTGCATGCAGGCGATCATTACCTGGGAAATGGAAAACCTGCCGGAAGAGCAGCGCACCGGTTATATCGGCCAGACCTGCAAGTCTCAGGCGAAGGCCCCCGCCAATCTGGATGCCTCCTTGTTTGAGCCGGCCAAAGGCACCCTGCACTGATGGCGTTCATCAGTGGTGAAGGCAGCATCCGCAAGCTGCTCGGGGCCCTGGATGAACCGGTCAATTACAGCTTGCCATTGGGCGAGCAGCAGATCCCTCTGAACGAACTGCTGGGTCGCACGATACGCTTGCAGGCGCTGGGCGAAATCCATTGCCTGCACTGCGGCCGCCGTACCAAGAAAAGCTACAGTCAGGGCCACTGCTATCCCTGCATGACCAAGTTGGCGAGCTGTGATATCTGCATCGTCAGCCCAGAGCGCTGCCATTACGAGCTGAATACCTGCCGTGAGCCAGCCTGGGGTGAACAGTTCTGCATGACTGACCATATCGTCTATCTGGCCAACTCTTCGGGCCTGAAGGTCGGTATCACCCGTGCCACGCAGATTCCCACGCGCTGGATAGACCAGGGTGCGAGCCAGGCGCTGCCGATTCTACGGGTAGCGACCCGTCAACAATCGGGGCTCGTGGAAGACCTGCTGCGCCAGAATGTGGCTGACAAGACCAACTGGCGTGCGCTGTTGCGCGGTGAGCCGGAGCCGATCGACCTGCTGGCCGAGCGCGACCGTCTGCTGGGCGGGGCCCGCGACGGCCTTGAGGCGTTGCAGGCGCGTTTCGGGCTGCAGGCCATTCAGCCGCTGCCGGATGCTCAAGTGCAGGATATCCGCTACCCGGTGCTGGAATACAGTGCCAAGCCGCAGTCGGCCAACCTCGACAAGGAGCCGGTTCTGGAAGGCACCTTGCTGGGGATCAAAGGTCAATATCTGTTGCTGGATACCGCTGTCATCAATATTCGCAAATACACGTCCTACACTCTGGCTTTCAGTGTGTCCTGAGGAGTCCTTCATGCGTACAGAACAACCCACGGCCATCCACCTCACGGACTACAAGCAGCCCGATTACCTGATTGATGAAACCCACCTGACCTTCGAGTTATTCGAGGATCATGCCCTGGTGCACAGTCGCCTGGCGATGCGCGTCAATGCTGAGGGGGAGGGCGTACTGCCACCGCTGATGTTGCACGGTCAGGAGCTGACGCTGCAGAGCGTGGCGCTGGATGATGAGAGCCTGGCGGCGGACGCCTATCAGGTGGATGACAACAGTCTGACCCTGCAGCCGCTGGCGCGCGAATTCGAGCTGGCGATCACCACGCGTATCGAGCCGCAGAACAATACCGCGCTGGAGGGGCTGTACAAGTCCGGCGGCATGTTTTGCACTCAGTGCGAAGCCGAAGGCTTTCGCAAGATCACCTACTACCTGGACCGCCCGGATGTCATGAGCCGTTTCACCACCACGGTGATGGCGGAGCGCGGGGCCTACCCGGTGCTCTTGTCCAATGGCAACCTGATTGCCAGCGGCGAGCACGAAGGCGGCCGGCACTGGGCTACCTGGGAAGACCCCTTCCCCAAACCGGCCTACCTGTTCGCGCTGGTGGCCGGCGATCTGTACCGCATCGATGACAGTTTCACCACCATGAGTGGCCGGGAAGTCGAGCTGCGTATCTACGTCGAGCCCGAGAACCGCGAGCAATGTGCGCATGCCATGGACAGCCTCAAGCGTTCCATGCGCTGGGATGAGGAAGTCTATGGCCGTGAATACGATCTGGACATCTTCATGATCGTCGCGGTGAACGACTTCAATATGGGCGCCATGGAAAACAAGGGGTTGAATATCTTCAACTCCAGCTGTGTGCTGGCCCATCCGAATACCGCCACTGACATGGCCTTCCAGCGAGTGGAAGCGGTGGTGGCGCACGAGTATTTTCACAACTGGTCCGGCAACCGCGTCACCTGCCGCGATTGGTTTCAGCTGTCGTTGAAGGAGGGCTTGACGGTATTCCGGGATGCCGAGTTCAGCGCCGACATGAATTCACGCACGGTCAAACGTATTGAAGATGTGACCTTCCTGCGTGCCAACCAGTTTGCCGAAGACGCTGGCCCCATGGCGCACCCGGTGCGGCCTGACTCCTTCATCGAAATCTCCAACTTCTACACCCTGACTATCTATGAGAAGGGTGCCGAAGTGGTGCGCATGCTGCACACTCTGCTGGGCGCTGAAGGCTTTCGCAAGGGTACGGATCTGTATTTCGATCGCCACGACGGCCAGGCAGTGACCTGCGATGACTTTATCGCTGCGCTGGAAGATGCCAATGGCGTGGACTTCAGCCAGTTCAAACGTTGGTACAGTCAGGCCGGTACGCCGGTGCTGCAGGTCGACAGCCGCTATGATGCCGCGACCTCTACCTTCCATCTGCTGTGCCGGCAGAGCTGCCCGACAACCCCCGGACAGTCGGAAAAACAGCCCTTCGTGATTCCGCTGCGCATGGCACTTCTGGATGCCGAGGGTCGGGAAATGCCGCTGCAGCTGGCCGGTGAAGAGCAGGGCAGAGGCACTGAAACCGTATTGGCGGTGACTGAGGCTGAGCAGCTGTTCGTTTTTGAAAACCTGACCGAGGAGCCGCTGCCGTCGCTGCTGCGCGATTTTTCGGCGCCAGTGAAACTGATCTACCCCTACTCGCGGGATGATCGGGTATTCCTGGCGATGCACGATCCGGATGGTTTCAACCGTTGGGAAGCCGCACAGTCGTTGGCGGTGGACGTGCTGCAGGGGTTGATCGAGATTCATCAGGCCGGTCGCCCGTTGATGCTGGATCAGCGTCTGCTGGATGTGCACCGTGCGGTTCTGGAAGATACTGCGTTGGATTCGGCGATGGTAGCCGAGATACTGCGCCTGCCATCCGAGGCCTATCTTATCGAGCTGGCTGAGGTGGCTGATGTGGACGCCATCCATCACGTGCGCGAATGGGTGCGCAGGGAGCTGGCGACGGCGTTGGCCGATGTCATGTGGTCGCGATTCCGCCAGCTGGGCGATGGCGGCGGCAGCTACAGCGCTGATGCTGCGTCCATGGCGCGGCGCAGTCTGCGCAACACACTGCTCGGCTATCTGATGCTGACTGAGTCGCCGGAGTCGCTCTCTGCCTGTGTGCAGCAGTTTGTCGAAGCCGGCAACATGACCGACCGTCAGGCGGCGTTGGTGGCGCTGGTCAATTCGCCCCATGAGCAGCAGAAGCAGGCTGCTCTGGAAGACTTCGCCCAGCGCTGGAGCGATTATCCGCTGGTCATGGATCAGTGGTTCGGTATTCAGGCTGGCAGTCCGTTGCCGGGTGGCCTGGAGCGGGTGCATGCATTGATGGCGCATCCAGCATTCAATATCCGCAACCCGAACAAGGTGCGGGCGGTGATCGGTGCCTTTGCCAATCAGAACCTGGCCAACTTTCATCGTGCCGATGGGGAAGGTTACCGCTTCGTGGCGGACCAGATCATTGAGCTGAACCGTCTCAATCCGCAGATTGCTTCGCGGATGCTCACGCCGCTGACGCGCTGGCGTAAGTTCGACGAATCGCGCCAAGGCTTGATGAAGGCCGAGTTGGCGCGCATTCTCGCCTGCGAAGATCTGTCCACCGATGTATATGAGGTGGTGAGCAAGTCGTTGGCATGATGCCGATTCTGCTGCACGATGAGCCGTCGCCTGGCGGTCCACCGTGTGGCAGAATAAGACAAAATCCTGTTTTGTTGATTATGCTGTGCTGATTACAAAAGATTACTGATCAGGCATTGGTGATGCACCTGATTCGCCCTAATATAAATCACCCGACGATCCTGGGTGACCAATAACAACAAGGGGTCTTGAATGCGTCATTTCCTGATGGATCAGGTTTGCGCCGCGCTGTTCCGCGACAGTGATAGATATCACTCCAGTGGGGCTGGTTTCCCTTCGAGTATTTATTCATTCTGTATCCATAGGCTGAGTGCTGCGCTGTATGCGGCGTTCCTGTGTTTCTGTGCCTGTCTGATCCAGCTTGCCACCGGTTGGTCGGGCGTTTTTTCCTATGCCGTTTCCCTGCTCAATAAATAACAATTACAACGCCCAGGAGTATCTGGATGTCTCAGAATGATCAGGAAGAAGCTACCTTCATGGAGCGTCTGGTTTTCAATCACCGGTTGACGGTCGTAGTACTGTTCGCACTGGTGACCCTCTTTCTCGGTTATCAGGCCAGCAAGGTCAGGCCCGATACCAGTTTTGAGAAGATGATTCCGCTCGAACATCCCTACATCGTCAATATGATCGAGCATCAGGATGATCTTGCCACCCTGGGTAACTCCATCCGTATCGCGGTTTCCATCAAGGAAGGCGACATCTTCTCCAGCGAATACATGGAGACGCTGAAGCGAATCAATGATGAAGTCTTCTTTCTGCCGGGTGTGAACCGAGCGGGCCTGCGCTCATTGTGGACGCCTAACGTGCGCTGGACCGAGGTCACCGAGTATGGTTTCGACGGTGGGCCGGTAGCCAGCCAGCCAGCCTATGAGACCGAGGATGATCTCAATGAGCTGCGGGTCAACGTGCTCAAATCCGGTGAAATAGGTCGCCTGGTGGCGAATAACTTCAAGTCCAGCATCATTGAAGTCCCGCTGCAGGAATACTATCCCAACCCGGAAAACCAGTCCGAGCTCATTCGCCTGGATTACGGTCAGTTCTCGGACATGCTGGAAAAGAAGATCCGTAACGAGTTTCAGGGTGAAAACCCGAACATTCAGATTCACATCATTGGTTTCGCCAAGAAGGTCGGTGATCTGATTGATGGTCTGATGGCGGTGACGCTGTTCTTCGCGGTGGCGGTGGCCATCACCTTCGTGCTCCTGTACTGGTTTACCTGGTGTATCCGCAGCACCATCTCGGTACTGGTCACTACCTTGATTGCAGTGATCTGGCAGCTGGGTCTGATCCATCTGGTCGGTTTCGGGCTTGATCCCTATTCAATGCTGGTGCCGTTCCTCATTTTTGCCATCGGTATTTCCCATGGCGTGCAGAAGATCAATGGGATTGCCCTGCAGTCCGGTGGTGCCGACAACGCATTGATGGCGGCGCGCCGCACTTTCCGGCAATTGTTCCTGCCGGGCATGATTGCGATTCTGGCTGATGCGGTCGGCTTTATTGCGCTGCTGATTCTGGATATCGGCGTTATCCATGAGCTGGCCATTGGCGCCTCGCTTGGCGTTGCGGTAATTGTCTTCACCAACCTGATCATGTTGCCGGTGGCCATTTCCTACATGGGCATCAGCAAGCGCGCAATAGAGCGCAGTAAGCGTGATGCGGTGCGTGAGCATGGCTTCTGGCGTGTGTTGTCGAACGTTGCGCACCCGCGGTTGGCGCCGGTGATTGTGGTTGTAGCGCTGATTGCCGGTGTCGGCAGTTTTCTTTACCAGAAGGCCAATCTGCAAATCGGCGACCTGGACCCGGGCGCGCCGGAGCTGCGCGCGGATTCGCGCTACAACCTGGATAACGATTTCATCATCAGCAACTACTCCACCAGTTCGGACATTCTGGTGGTGATGGTGGAAACCCCGATGGAGATGTGTTCATCCTACGAAACGATGGAAGCCATCGATCAGCTGGAGTGGCGCATGAGCAACCTGGCAGGTGTGCAGTCGACGGTATCGTTGGTGACTGTGGCCAAGCAGGTGATCATGGGTAACAACGAGGGCAACCTGAAATGGCAGGCCTTGTCGCGAAACCAGGACAACCTGAACACCGCAATCAGTCGTGCACCTGAGGGGATGTTCAATAGCGCCTGTTCGCTGGCGCCGGTGCTGGTGTATCTCAACGACCACAAGGCGGATACGCTCAAGCGGGCTACCGATGAGGTCAAGGCATTCGCTGCCGACTACGATACCGACACCCTGAAGTTCAAGCTTGCCTCGGGTAATGCGGGTATCGAAGCGGCGACCAATGAGATCATCTCGACGTCGGAGTTGACCATTCTGGTGTTGGTCTATGTCTGGGTAGGACTGATGTGTCTGTTCACCTTCCGCTCAATCTCGGCGACCATCTGTATCGTGTTGCCGCTGATTCTGACGTCGGTATTGGGGAACGCGCTGATGGCATTCCTGGGGATCGGTATGAAAGTCGCCACGCTGCCGGTGATTGCGCTGGGGGTGGGGATCGGTGTGGATTACGGTATCTACATATACAGTCGGCTGGAGAGTTTCCTGCGAGCTGGCATGCCGCTCCAGGAAGCCTACTATCAGACGCTGCGTTCCACGGGCAAGGCCGTGCTGTTCACCGGTCTGTGTCTGGCCATCGGTGTGGCGACCTGGATCTTTTCTGCCATCAAGTTCCAGGCAGACATGGGGTTGATGCTGACCTTCATGTTCATCGTCAACATGTTTGGCGCCATGCTCTTGTTGCCGGCGCTGGCACGCTTCCTAGTCAATCCGGAAAAGGTGCGTAACAGTAAACCTTCTTCCATGCAGCATTGAGTTGGTATTTTCGGAGAAAAACATGGCTGTGGCGCCTATCTGCAAGGATGGGGCGTCACCGCTGTATCATTGGCATGATTAACAAAAGATAACCAAGGCCCGTTGGCGCGGCTTGTCAAACCCCGATAATATCGGGAGACATGCCAATGGGCAGAGTGATCTATAAGAACAAAGGGGAAGGACTATGCACGAGCCAAATTCCTGGCGCGTTTCATCCTTTAAACAGGCTGGTGCAGAACAGCCGGATAAAGGAATCACTACCGCACTGTCACGTAAAATCATCATGGCGCTGGGTCTATCTGGCGCACTGCTTGGCAGCGCATCCTTCGCCATGGCACAGGATGTTGCCAACGAAGATCTCAAGCCTGCCATCATTTCGCTCAAATCCAGCAAATCGCTGCTGCTTGATATCGAGCAGGCAGGTCAGCGCCTGGTTGCCGTCGGTTCGCGCGGCCATATCGTCTATTCCGATGACCAGGGTGGCAGCTGGCTGCAGGCCCCGGCCCCCACTCGCCAGCTGCTCACCGCAGTGGAATTCGTTGATGAGCGTAACGGCTGGGCAGTCGGTCATGACTCGCTGATCCTGCACACCGCCGACGCTGGCGAAAGTTGGACGGTGCAATACCGCGACCCGGAAATCGATGCGCCGGATGAGGGTTTCGGCTTCCTTGAAAAACCACTCATGGATATCTGGTTCCGCGATCTCCAGACCGGCTTCGCCGTCGGCGCCTATGGCCTGTTCCTGCGTACTGAAGACGGCGGTCAGACCTGGGAAGATGCTTCTTTTGATATCGATAACCCCGATGGCTTCCACTACAACGCAATGACTGCCGTCAAGGACAGCGGTCTGTTCCTGGTGGGCGAGATGGGCACCATGTATCGTTCCGCCGATTTCGGAGATACCTGGGAAACCCTGACCGACATGCCCTATGACGGTTCCTGGTTCGGCGTTTCCAGTACCGGTGAGGCGGGTGGCGTATTGGCCTGGGGGCTGCGTGGCAACATGTATCGCTCCAGCGATTTCGGCGATACCTGGGAACAGGTTGAACTGCTGACGCCGAACAATGGACCCCTGGAGGCTACGCTGGCAGGCGGTCAACTGGCTGCGGACGGCCGCCTGATCGTGGTTGGCGTCGGTGGCGTGGTTGCCACCAGCGATGACGCTGGGCGCAGTTTCAAAGTGACCGTGCGGCCGGACCGCGTTGCACTGGCCAACGCGACCGGTCTGCAGGATGGGGGCATTCTGCTGGTCGGCCAACGGGGTGTAGTGAAAGCGGATGAGCAGGGGCTGTCGGCTGCCGGCGGTACCGCTCTGACCTTGCCGGAGCCACCCGTTGTAGAAGAATAATACACAGCATTCAACTGACGATTGCTTAAAAGAAGAACTAAGGCCAGGAGAGTCTGGATGTCCAAGCACCATCAGGAGACCGTTCCATTTATTGAACGGATCATCTTCAATAACCGACTGATCATGTTGTTGATCTTTGCTGCATTGACTGTCTTTTTAGGCTTTCAGGCTGCACAGGTTCGCCCGGTCACCAGCTTTGAGAAGATGATTCCTCTCGAGCATCCCTACATTATCAATATGCTCGAACACCAGAGCGACATGGGTAATCTGGGCAACTCCATCCGCATTGCAGTGGCGATCAAGGATGGTGATATCTTTTCCACCGAGTACATGGAAACGCTCAAGCGTATCAATGACGAGGTGTTCTTCCTGCCCGGCGTAGATCGTGCCAATCTGCGTTCGCTGTGGACGCCGAACGTGCGCTGGACCGAAGTGACCGAATACGGTTTCGACGGTGGCCCGGTTGCCAGCCGACCAGCCTACCTGAGTGCAGAAGATCTTGATGAACTGCGTACCAATATCCTCAAGTCCGGGGAGATTGGTCGACTGGTGGCGAACAACTTCAAGTCCACGATCATCGATGTGCCGCTGCAGGGATCCTATCCCAACCCGGATAACCAGGCCGAGCAGATCAGCCTGGACTATGGTGAGTTTTCTCGCCTTCTGGAAGAAAAGATCCGTAGCGAGTTCCAGAACGAAAACCCGAATATCAGTATTCATATCATCGGCTTTGCCAAGAAAGTTGGTGATCTGATCGACGGCATCATGAAGGTGGTGATGTTCTTCGCTGCTGCTTTGCTGATCACCTTCGTTCTGTTGCTGATTTTTACCCGCTGTGTAAAAAGCTCGCTTATCACCCTGATCTGTTCGGTGACTGCGGTGATCTGGCAGCTTGGTCTGCTACATACCCTGGGCTTCGGTCTGGATCCCTATTCGATTCTGGTGCCGTTCCTGGTGTTCGCCATCGGTATCTCCCACGGGGTGCAGATTATCAACGCCATGGCGATCGAATATGCTGGCGCTGAGGATGCCTACACCGCGGCCCGGCGAGCCTTCCGTTCCCTGTATATCCCAGGGATCGTAGCGCTGGTGTCGGATGGGGTTGGCTTTGTGACCTTGCTGCTGATCGAGATCGAAGTCATCCGCGAGCTGGGTATTGCCGCCTCCGTTGGTGTGGCTGTGATCATCCTGACCAACCTGATGCTGTTGCCGATCCTGATGTCTTACGTCGGTATCAGCAAGAGTGCAATCCGGCGTAACCGGGATCTGGTTTCACGTCCACAGAAACTGTGGCGGTTCGTTTCCGGCTTCGCCCATCCGGCAGTTGCGCCAATTTCGGTACTGCTGGCGATTCTGGCCTTCGGCTTCGGTATCTACTACGGCAAGAATGTCGAGATCGGTGATCTGGATCCGGGGGCGCCGGAGTTGCGTGCGGATTCGCGCTACAACCTGGATAACGAGTTCATCATCAGCAATTATTCGACCAGTTCCGATGTATTGGTGGTCATGGTCAGTACGCCGCCGGAAATGTGCTCGGCCTACGAAACCATGGAAGCCATCGACCAGCTGGAATGGCGCATGAGCAACCTGGCAGGTGTGCAGTCCGCAGTGTCGCTGGTGACCGTGGCCAAGCAGGTGATCATGGGTAACAACGAGGGCAGCCTGAAATGGCAGGCGCTGTCGCGGAACCAGGATAACCTGAACACCGCGATCAGCCGAGCGCCGGATGGCATGTTCAATGCCAGCTGCTCGCTTGCTCCGGTGATGATCTTCCTCAATGACCACAAGGCCGATACGCTGACTCGTGCTACCGCGGCGGTGGAGGAGTTTGCCGAGGAATACAACACCGATAACATCACCTTCAAGTTGGCTGCCGGTAATGCCGGTATCGAAGCCGCAACCAACGTGGTGATCGAGAAATCCCAGCTGAAGATGCTGATTACCGTGTATGCGGTGGTTATCCTGATGTGTCTGATAACCTTCCGTTCGATCCGCGCGGTGCTCTGTATCATCATTCCGCTGGCATTGACCTCGGTTTTGGCCAACGCACTGATGGCCTTCCTTGGCATTGGCGTGAAGGTGGCAACCTTGCCGGTTATCGCCCTGGGTGTGGGGATCGGGGTCGACTACGGGATCTATATCTACAGCCGACTGGAGACTTACCTGCGTCAGGGCATGCCGCTGCAGGAAGCCTACTATGAAACCCTGAAGACAACGGGCAAGGCGGTGACTTTCACCGGCTTCACCCTGGCGATCGGGGTGGCAACCTGGATCTTCTCGGCGATCAAGTTCCAGGCTGACATGGGGATTCTGCTGACCTTCATGTTCCTGTGGAACATGTTCGGCGCCCTCTGGCTGCTGCCAGCGCTGGCGCGATTCCTGCTGCGCCCGGAGAAAATGCGCAGCTGAGAAATGTCAGGCAAGACCAAAGGCCGCCCGGGAAACCGTGCGGCCTTTTTGGTTTGAGGCAGGCAGGCGGGGGCAGAGTTATCTGGTGTTGAGTGGGAGCCTGCGCCCAGGTTGGCAGTGGTGCTGCTGCAGGAGTTGGACGCAAGGCTCAGTCAACTGATGGTTCCCACGCTCCAGCGTGGGAACCGCGCCGTGGACGCTCCAGCGTCCGGGGGCCGGGTTGGAGTTTAGACTTCCGGATACAGGCCTTCGGGTTTTGTTGTCTGCTCTTCTTCGGCCTCGCGGCGGCGGCTTTGGATGACCATGCGGACGGCGCGCCACAAGGGTTTGCCGCGCCAGGTGTGGTGGGCGCGGCCGAACAGACAGGCGTTGAGGTCGTCGAGTGCTTCTTCCAGCTCCAGATAGTTGTGTGCGAGGCCCATCAGGCCTTCGCCATGCTGCTGGCGAGCCCAGGTCTCCAGAGCTTTGCGTGCTTCCGCTGGTTGGTTGGTGCGGCAGGCAGCTTGCAGGTCAGCCAATGGGTTGTCCTGGGTTGCGTCGTCCAGATCCTCTTCGGCTTCTGGCAGACGGTACTCGGCCAGTACCCGATGAGCGCGGCGCAGGTAATACAGGCTGGCCGCCAATGCCAGCAGCAGCAGGGCGGTTGCCAGCTGCCAGGGCCAGAGCAGAACGGGTTCGCTTGTCTGGAAGTGGAGGGGACCGCTGACCTCGGGATAGTCCCCGCTGCGGCTGACATTCAGCGTTACCGCATCCAGGGTGGTAATTTCCAGACGATCTTCAGCCGTATTCCACCAGTTGACCACCACCTGCGGCAGGGTATAGGAGCCCTCCTGCAGGGCGACCAGCGCGGCACTGTCATGGCGCGCGCTGTGTATCCCGGTGTCATTGATCCGGCTTTCCAGTCGCGGCTGATCAGCGTATTGGCGCAGATCGCTGTCGGCGTCTCCCGACAGGCTCTGCAAGACCGGCAGCTGGCTGGCAGTCAGACCGTCCGCTTCCAGGATCAGCGTGCGGGTCAGGGGCTCGCCGCTGAGCAGGTCTATGCCTGGGTCGGGTTGCCAGGTCTGGCTCAGACTCAGCGCTGAGGCCGGTATCCATGGAACGCCTGCAGGATAGCTGTCAGGCACTGGCTTTACCTGCAGGGTAATGCTCGGCGAGCGGACCTGAATGAGCTTCCCGGTACGGGCTGAGAAGCGGTCAGTGCCATTGGTTGGCTGGAGAACGGTAGCGCTGAACAGCTGCGAAGGTATCTCCAGTTCACCGCTTTGCTGGGCGAAGATGGCGTAGCGCATCTCGATCACGCCGTGCCGTACCCCATTCATCAGGCGCTCGAAATGACGCGGGGGACCCAGGCTTTCCACCCGTGCCTGGGGGATATCCAGGCCGCTGAGTGTGGAGTCGTCGAACAGCGAGACCGAGTGATAGATCCGCAGGGTCAGCAGCATCTGTGCCTGCACGTAAGGTGTTTCGATATCCACTTCACTGTCGATGAACACCGGTGCCAGCTGCGCGCCGCTGTCGCTGGCGGCCTGCGCTGCCGATAATACCTGCAGGCTGATGGGCTGGCTCGCCGAGGCCCCCAGGCTGATGGGCGGGATGACAATGAAACCGGTTCGCAGCGGTTGCAGTGTGACCACCCAGCGTGTCACCGGTGTGGTCTTGCCATCAATCTGGCTGACCAGGCTCAGCTGGCGGGTGCGCTGTATCTCGAAGTGCTCCTGCAGCGGGCTCAGGTCCACCTCGCTCATGCGGCTGGCCGAGGGGGTTTCCAGGGTGAGTTCCAGGGCTTCGCCTTCGACCAGCCGGGTGCGGTCGACGCTGGCTTCGAGTGTGGCATGTGCCAGCTGGCTGAATAGGGTCAGCAGGCAAAAGGTTATGAATCTGATCATCGCGGCGACTCCTGTTGCTGCAGATGTTGATATAGAAATTTGCGCCGCAACAACTCAGCCGGATCGTCCGGAATATCCCTCAGCCATTGTTGCAGTGCCTGTTGTTGTTCGAGAGCGCCGCGAGGTTCGTCAGGGCTCCCCTGGTCTTGACTCTCGGTCGTTTCGGTCGTTCCTGGTTGCGCTCCCGAGGAAGAGCTGCCGAGGTCAGTCAGTGGGCTGCCCGTGGTTGCACTGTCTGTCGCAGGGCCGGAAAGGCCGGCGGCCTCACCACTGTCATTTGCTGCTTCGCCATTGCCGTTCGATGGCGCTGCGGTAGCCGCTGACTCGCTGCCGCCGTTGCCATTGGTGCTGGAGGCGGATTGTTGAGCTGCATTACTCGCGTTGCTGGGGTCGCCTTGGTTGTCTTGTTGCTCTGCCTGCTGCTGTCGCAACTTTTCCAGCAGCGCTTCGATGATGCCTCGGTTATGGCGGGCGGCAGCATGCTCGGGTGCGCGGGTAAGGGCTTGTTCGTAGGACTCCAGCGCCTGTGGGTATTGCCCAGCCATGGCCTGGGCTGTGCCCCGGTTGAAATGATGATCCGGGTTGTCGGGCTCGATGCCGGCCAGTTCTGCCCAGGCATCGGCTGCCTGCTGATAATGACCTGCCTGGTATAGCGCCCAGGCGCGCCAGGCGGGATCAACAAAACGTTTGGCAGCGGCATCGGGTTGCTGCTGTTCCAGCAGTTGCATGGCCTGTTGATCGGGACGTTGCCATAGGTCTGCCCAACTGAAGGCCTGAGCCGGGGGTGGTAATAACGTGGCAATCAGCAGTACACCTAACCAACCGCGTCGGGCGCCGAGAGCGGCCAGGGGTAACAGCAGCAATACCAGCCAGTGACCCTGATCTACTGGTAGACGACGCTCGCTGGTATGGGTACTGGCATCGATATGTGGGCGCAGCAGCAGATAGTCCAGGTCACGATTGCCGATGCTGAGACCGTGGTAGCGACTGCCGTGCTGGCGAGCTACCGCGGCCAGCTGCTGAGTGTTGAGCCGGGGCAGGAGAATTCGGCCTTCGCTGTCACGCATGAAACCGCCTTCCGGCAAAGGCACGGGGGCACCGGCGGAGGTGCCAATGCCGAGAATTGCCAGCTGCCCGCCGAGTTCCCGTGCATGTCTGGCCAATGCGTCGCGTTCTGCGGTGTCGAGTCCGCTGGTCAGCAGGAGTACCTGCGAACGGCTCTGGGGCTGCTCTGCAAGCATCTGCCGGGCCAGAGTCAGGCCCAGATCCACGTTCTGCCCGTCGGCCGGCATGATGTCGGGTTCCAGTGCTGCCAGCAGGCTGTTCATGGTATCGCGGTCCTGGCTCAGAGGCGTCACCCGGTGGGCGCTGCCGGCGAAGGCAACTAATGCCAGCTGAGTGTCGGGGTAGTCCTGCATCACTGTGCGGATCTTGTGTTTGGCGCGCTGCAGACGGTTGGGCGCAAGATCATCGGACAGCATGTTGCGGGAGACGTCCAGAACGATGACCAGCGCGTTATCCGACAGGCGTCGGGGTTCGCCGACGCTGTTCACCACGGGACCGGCCAGCGCCAGTATGGCCAGCGTCCATGTGAGCCCGAGGGCGATAAAACGCCAGGCGTGACTGCCTCCCGGATGCTGTTGCAATAACCAGCCATGCAACCGGGCGGGCAGCAGTTGTTCCCAGCCAGAGCGGCGCCAGCCGCGTTGATAGAGGAGCACCAACACGACCATTGCCGGAAGCAGAGTCAGCAGCCACAGCGGGCGCGCGAAGGATAAACCGAACAGATCAGGCATGGCGGCGGCTCCGGCGGATGACATTGCCAGAGAGCATCAGGCTCAATACCAGTGCCAGGCCCAGCGGCCAAGGGTACAGCGGTGTAGTCTGACGGTCGGGCAGGCCATCACGCAAAGCCGGTTCCAGTTGGTCCAGGCGTTGGTAGATGGCCTGCAGATCAGCCTCGTTACGCGCACGGAAATAGGCGCCGTCAGTGATCAGGGCAATTTCCTTCAGGCTGCCTTCATCCAGTTCGATGGACGGGTCGAACTGCAATCCCCACAAGCTGGCGGTGGTATTGTCCTGGGCCTGGGTATCGGCGCCAACGCCTATAGTGAAGATGCGTATCTGGTGTTCGGCAGCCAGCCGGGCCGCGCGCAACGGGGTGACGGTGCCAGCGGTATTGGCACCGTCGGTGATCAGGATGAGAACCCGGCTTGCTGCAGGCTCATCCAGCAGCCGTTTGATTGCCAGGCCGATGGCATCGCCGATGGCGGTTTCCCGGCCGGCAAGTCCGATGAAGCTTTCTTCCAGCCATTCGCGGACGGCTTGTCGGTCATGGGTCAGTGGCGCCTGTACATAGGCCTGGGTACCAAACAGGATCAGCCCCAGCCGGTCGCCGCGGCGACGGTCGACAAACTCGCCGAGCAGGTGCTTGACCAGTACCAGTCGATTGACCTCTACGCCGTCCAGCTGCATGTCCTGAAATTCCATACTGCCGGACAGATCCAGCGCCAGCATCATGTCCCGGCCGGTGACCGGCGTGGGGAGGGTCTCACCGAGCAGCTCGGGGCGGGCTGCGGCGCTGACCAGCAATGCCCAGACCACCAGATAAGGCCATTTTCGCCCCGGACTGCTGTGTTGGGGAGAGAGTGGTCGCAGCGCTTCCAGACGATCCATGAAACTGACCTGCAATGCTGCGGAGCGGGTATTGGCAGCGGGCAGAAAACGCCGGTACAGCCAGGGCAGCGGCAGCAGCAGAAAACACAGAGGCCAGTGGAACTCAAACATCATCGTGTCGCATCCAGCGGCGCACTTCTGCGAGCAGTGCCTGGCGCTGCGCCCGGGTCAGCTCGATGTGCGGTCGGTACAGATCGGCAGCCAGCGGCTGGAGGGCTTGTCGTTGGACGTCGGGCGAGCGGCTGCACAGAAAGTCGAGCCAGGCTTCGCCGAACAAGCGTGTGGCAGCGTCGTTACCGCGTTGCTTCAGCCGTTGTTTGATGCTGATATTGATGGCTGCCAACCATTGGGCGTCCGGCAGTGTCGCTGATATGTCGGCCAGCATCTGCCGAGAGCGGCGATTCAGCCGTCGTTTCCGACGCCGCGCATAGCGCAGCAGCCAGGGTATTAGCAGTACCAGAAGCAATACCGTGCAGCCGAGCAACCACCAGCCGATCGCGGGTGGCCACCAGGATACGGCCGGCGGTGAGGCGGGATGAGTCAGCTGGGTATACAGTGATTCTTCCATCAGTGACGCCTCCGCGCATGGGTGCTCAGCAGCTGGCGGAGTTGTTCGATCGGCGTGCGACTGGTGTCCAGCGGTTGCAGGCCGCAGCGCAAGCGACTGGCCAGTTGCTGCCAGCCTTGCTGGCGAGTCAGAAACTGGCCAGCCCAGGCCTCGCGCAAGGCGGTGTCGGTGGTGTTCAGTGTCAGGCGGTGCTGGTTCTGCACGAACTCCAGGGCAGGGCTGCTGGGCAGGCTGGCTTCCAGAGGGTCGAATATCGGTAACAGGACCAGATCATTGTGCGCGCCCAGAGCGTTCAGCAGGGGCTGGCTCAGACCGTCAATCGCGGCGTGGTCACACAGCAGATAGAGGATGCTGCCGGGGCGAATCACCTCGCGGCTGTGCCGTAGCGCCAGGTTGAGGGGTTCTCCTGGCGTGGCTGAGTCGGTACCAGGTTGCAGGGCATGATTGCCGCTGAGCAGGCGGTTCAACAACTGCAGAATCGCCAGGCGGCTGCGGCGCGGGCGAATTTCATGGCACTGCTCGGCATCGAAGACCATGCCGCCGATGCGGTCATTGTGGGCCAGCGCCATCCAGGCGATCAGGGCGCAGGCTTCCGCAGCCAGCACCGATTTGAAACATAGCTGAGTGCCGAAGAACATCCGACTGCTTTGCTCACAGAGGACGAATATCGGGCGTTCGCGTTCTTCGTTGAATACCTTGGTATGGGCCTTGCGGGTGCGCGCCGTCACTCGCCAGTCGATATTGCGAATGTCGTCGCCGGGCTGGTACAGGCGCACTTGATCAAAGTCGATACCGCGTCCGCGCAATCGCGAAAACTGTCGGCCTGTCTGCCGCCCGGCGTGCATGGGTCTGCCAGACAGTGGCAGCTCACGACAGTGGCGGCGTGCCTCCAGCAATGCGTCGAGGGTGACGTAGACAGTGGAATCGGTCATGGTTTGTGGTCAGACCACCGCCACGGATTCAACCAGCAGGGTAATAGCCCGGTCGGCATCGATGCCGGCGGCTTCGGCCTCGAAGCTGAGCATCAGGCGGTGGCGCAATACATCATGCACTATGGCCTGGACATCTTCGGGACTGACAAAGTCACGACCGGCCAGCCAGGCGTGGGCGCGGGCGCAGCGGTCCAGCGCTATGGTGCCTCGGGGGCTGGCACCGAGCTGAATCCATTCTGCCAGTTGCGGGTTGTACAGCTCGGGTCGGCGGGTCGCCATGATCAGCTGGATCAGGTATTCCTCCACCGCGTCGGCCATGAACAAACCGAGCACTTCCTGGCGTGCCGCCAGAATCGATTCCTGACTGACCCGCTCGGCAATGCGCGGCTCGAAGCCCTTGGCTTCACCGCGCGCCAGATGCAGGATCTGCCGTTCCAGTGCGGCATCGGGAAAGCCGATGCGGACATGCATCAGGAAGCGATCCAGCTGCGCTTCCGGCAGCGGATAGGTGCCTTCCTGTTCGATGGGATTCTGCGTGGCCATGACCATGAAGAGTTCCGGCAGCGGCCAGGTTTCCCGGCCGATACTCACCTGTTGTTCGGCCATGGCTTCGAGCAATGCGGATTGCACCTTGGCCGGAGCGCGGTTGATCTCGTCAGCCAGCACCAGATGATGAAAGATCGGCCCCTGTTGAAAGCTGAAGCTGGCTGTTTCCGGGCGGTAAATCTCGGTGCCGGTGATGTCTGCCGGCAGTAGATCGGGGGTGAACTGGATGCGATGAAAGTCCGCCTCGATGCCTTCAGACAACACTTTGATTGCCTTGGTCTTGGCCAGTCCGGGCGCGCCTTCGACCAGCACATGACCGCCGGCGAGCAGGCAGATCAGCATGCGATCGATCAATTGTTCCTGGCCGAATATCTGCTGAGCCATAAAGGCTTTCAGCTGGAGCAGTGACTCGCGATGGGACATGGTGATGGAATTCCTTGGCTGACCGATTCTTCCTGCAGTGATTGCCACTTTACCGAAAAGCCTGTGGTCTAGACTAGAGGGAGTTGAGGATGCCGATCAGAAGGTTTGTCCAACCGGGTGGAGGTTTCATGGCTTTTATTGTTGCCAGCGATAGGAACGAGTTTTTGCAGATCATCCAGCAACGTCTGCAGGCGCTGGTCGAGCCGGCAGAGCAGGGTGGCATTGCACTGTTCGCGCAGCAATTCTTCAGCATCGCCACGCTCGGTGAATTGCTCATTCGGCAGGATACCGATCTGCTGGGCGCGGTATTGTCCGCCTGGCGCATGCTGCAGCAATTTGATGGCCGTACCGGCAGGATCCACGTATTCAATCCGCAGGTACAGAGCCATGGTTGGCAATCTTCCCGCACGACTATTCAGTTGCTGCACGTCGATTCGCCGTTTCTGGTGGATTCGGTGCGTATCGAGCTGAGCCGCCAGGGTTACGCCATTCACACATTGCAGAACAGTACCTTCAAGACCGACCGTGATGCTGATGGCCGGCTGCAGGCATTGCATCCGGCCGCCGCCAAAGGCGAAGGGCTTTGCGGTGAGTCGGTGATGCATATTGAAGTTGATCGGTGCCCGACGCCGGCGGGACTCAAGGCGCTGCAAACCGGTTTGCAGGAGGCTTTTACCCATGTTGAAACGGCTGTCAGTGCCTTTGAACCTACGCGGCGGCAGGTGCGGGAACTGAGAGATCGGCTGGCGGGCGGGGAGGCCGTCTGGTTCGATGATGAATCGCAGCAGGAAGCGGCTGCTTTCCTTGATTGGCTGCTGGAGCACTTCATCTTTCTGGGGTACACCCGGTTTTCCTTTCGCGAAGGCTACCCCGAGGGCCGTCTGGGCATGCAGCTGGAACACAGTCTCGGCCTGGCGGCTTTGGAGCCGCCGGATGACTATATAGAAGGCATGCCGGAGGCGGTGCTGGAGTACCTGCAGTCGCCATTGCTGCTGTCATTTGCCAAGGGCGCGCAGAATAGCCGGGTGCACCGGTCTGCCTACCCCGATTACGTGTCGATTCGCGAAGTTGATGCTGCGGGGGAAGTGGTGCTCGAACACCGGTTTGCCGGGTTGTATACGTCGCGGGTGCACAATGCCGATGTCTGCGGTATTCCCTGGCTGCGGCGCAAGGTAGAGAAGGTGCTTGGGGAGTCGGGCTTCGAGCTGCACAGCCATCTGGGCAAGGAGTTGAAGCAAGTATTACAGGCACTGCCGCGTGACGACCTGTTTCAGATGTCGCCGCAACTGCTCAGCGAGACCACCCTGGGCATAGTGCGGATTCAGGAGCGTAATCAGATCCGCCTATTCCTGCGCCGAGGCAATTATGCGCAGTTCTACTATTGTCTGGCGTATGTTCCCCGGGATATCTACTCCACCGCCGTGCGCCGGCAGATGCAGCAGGTGCTGATGGCGCGTCTTGAAGCGACTGACAGCGAGTTCTGGACATTCTTCTCCGAATCACAGCTGGTCCGCGTGCAGTTCATTCTGAGCGTGGACCCGCGACGCAATCTGGAAATCGACCACGTGAAAATTGAACAGGATGTGGTACAGGCCTGCCGCAGCTGGGCGGATGACTATGCAGAGCAGCTGCGCGACACTCTGGGTGAGGCAACCGCCACCGATGCCCTGACTCGGTTTGGTAATGAGCTTCCACCTGGGTACAGTGATCGCTTCAATCCAGCCACAGGTGTGGTGGATGTTCAGCATCTGCTTGCGCTCGACAGCGATAACCCCTTGGCCATGAGTTTCTACCAGCCTTTGGAGCGCAAGGCCGGCGAGCTGCACTGCAAGTTGTACCACCTGGGCGGGCCGCTGCCGCTGTCGGATGTCATGCCGGTGCTGGACAACCTGGGTTTGCGGGTTCTCGGAGAGTTTCCCTTCCATATCCGCCGGCAGGACGGGCAGAGCTACTGGATTCATGACTTCGTATTCAGCTCGACGCTGGACGCGAGCATGGACATCGAGGATGTCAATCAGTTGTTCCGTGAGGCCTTTGCCGCGATCTGGAATGGTCAGGCGGAGAATGACGGGTTCAACCGGTTGATTCTGCTGGCGGGTATTCATTGGCGAGAGGTTGCTCTGCTGCGGGCCTTTGCTCGCTATATCAAGCAGATCCGCATGGGCTTTGAGTTGCCTTATATCGCCGGCACGCTGATCAATCATGCGCCGATTGCCCGGGAGCTGGTGCGGCTGTTCAAGACCCGCTTTCTGCTGGCCCGCAAGGCGTCGGCCAACGAGCTGGACGACAAGCTGGAACAGGCCATTACCGGGGCGTTGGAAGAGGTGGCGGTGCTCAACGAGGACCGCATTCTGCGCCGCTTCCTGGCATTGATCAAGGCAACCGTGCGGACCAATTTCTATCAATCCGATGCGCAGGGTCAGCCCAAGGACTACATCAGTCTGAAGTTCGATCCGTCAGGTATTCCGGAACTCCCATTGCCGCGACCCATGTACGAGATCTTCGTCTATTCACCGCGCGTCGAAGGTGTGCATCTGCGCGGCGGCAAGGTGGCTCGTGGCGGGCTGCGCTGGTCTGACCGTGAGGAAGATTACCGTACTGAAGTGCTCGGGTTGGTGAAGGCACAACAGGTCAAGAATGCGGTTATCGTACCGGTCGGGGCCAAGGGTGGTTTTGTACCCCGGCGGCTGCCCGTCGGGGCTGGCCGAGACGAGATACAGCAGGAAGCCATTGCCTGTTACCGGATCTTTATTCAGGGGTTGCTGGATCTCACTGATAATCTGGTCGACGGTCAGGTGGTGCCGCCGCAGCAGGTCATCCGTCACGATGATGATGACTATTACATGGTGGTGGCAGCAGACAAGGGGACTGCCAGTTTCTCCGATATCGCCAATGGCATCGCCGCCGATTACGGTTTCTGGATGGGAGATGCCTTTGCCTCGGGCGGCTCGGCCGGGTACGACCACAAGGCCATGGGCATTACCGCCCGCGGGGCGTGGATTTCGGTGCAGCGGCATTTCCGTGAGCTGGGTATTAATGTGCAGCAGGATCCGGTCACTGCGATAGGTATCGGTGACATGAGCGGGGACGTGTTCGGCAACGGGCTGCTGCGCTCGCGGTCGGTGAAGCTGCTGGCAGCCTTCAATCATCTGAATATTTTCATCGACCCCGATCCGGACCCGGAGCGCAGCTTTGACGAACGCCAGCGGCTCTACGATCTGCCACGCTCAAGCTGGACCGATTATGATCCGGAGTTGATCTCGGCAGGCGGCGGAGTCTTCCCGCGCAGCCTCAAACAAATCAAGCTGACACCGGAGATGAAGGAGGTTTTTGCTATCAGCGAAGACCAGCTCACACCCGCGGAGCTGATCAATCGACTGCTCCAGGCGCCGGTGGATCTGCTGTGGAACGGCGGCATTGGCACCTATGTCAAGGCATCGACTGAAAGCCATGCGGACGTCGGCGACAAGGCCAATGATGCGGTACGAGTGGATGGTGGCGAGTTGCGCTGCAAGGTGGTCGGCGAGGGCGGCAACCTCGGCATGACCCAACTGGGGCGGATCGAATATTGCCTGAATGGCGGTGCATCCAATACCGATTTCATCGATAACGCTGGTGGGGTGGACTGCTCCGACCATGAGGTCAATATCAAGATTCTGCTTAACGAAGTGGTCGCAGCGGGAGATATGACCGGCAAGCAGCGTAACCAGCTGCTGGCAGATATGACCGAGGCGGTGGCCGGGCTGGTGTTGAGCAATAATTATCAGCAGACCCAGGCGATCAGTCTCGCCGAAGGCCAGGCCGCCCGATCGATGGCGGAATACCGACGCTTCATCAATGCCATGGAAGCCAGCGGTAAGCTCAACCGCGCGCTGGAGTTTCTACCTGAGGATGACCAGCTGGTCGAGCGCGCAGCCAAGGGAATGGGGCTGATGCGGCCGGAACTGTCGGTATTGATTTCCTACTCAAAAGCGGATCTGAAAGAGCGGCTGGCAGCCTCGGAGGCGCCGGAAGATACTTGGCTGGCCCGTGAAATGGCCACGGCTTTCCCGCCGCAGCTTGTGCGTGAACACACGACGGCGCTTGCCGGGCACCGGCTGCGGCGGGAAATCATCGCCACGCAACTGGCCAACAATCTGGTGAATCACATGGGGATCACCTTCCTGCGGCGCATGGAGCAATCAACCGGTGCCAGTGTCGGCGAGATTGTCGCGGCCTATGTGGTGGCGCGGGATGTGTTCCGGTTGATGGAGCAATTTGAGAGTATCGCCAAGCTGGATTGCCAGCTGCCGGCGGCGGTGCAGATTGAATTGATGGATGAGCTGATGCGACTGGCGCGCCGGGCCACCCGTTGGTTCATCCGCCGCCGCGGAAAGCCAGGTAACCCGGAAGAGCAGATGCAGACGGCAGCCCAGGTGGCGCATTTCGCGCCGCAGATTCAGGCGCTTGATGAGCATTTCGATGGCATCCTCGAGGGCTCTGTACGCCAGGTTTGGGAATCGCGGTTCGAGCACTATACTACCGCCGGCGTTCCGGCACCGATCGCGCGCCTGGTGGCAGGGGCCGTCCATTTCTATACCATGCTCGGGGTGATCGACGCGGCCGATGTCACCGGGCAACCCGTACAAAGGGTAGCTCAGGTGTTCTTTGCGCTGGGCAGTGAGCTGCAGATCACCTGGTTCGCCAATCAGATCAACGCACTGCCGGTGGATTCCCATTGGCAGGCACTGGCCAGAGAGGCCTACCGGGACGAATGGGAGAATCAGCTGAGCAGCATGACCGTATCGGTTCTGCTGGCAGGCGACCGGGATACGCCGGTAGACGAATTGCTGGCCGGTTGGTTGAGTCATAACCAGATGCTGGTGCAGCGTTGGCAAGCATTACTGACCGAGCTGGGAAGCGCTGGGCAGAACGATTACCCGATGATCGCAGTCGCCATGCGCGAGCTGGCCAATCTTGCCGGTAGCGCTCGGCAGGCACCCATGGAGAAACATGCAGGAACTGATTCTTGATCTGGCATTGCCCGCCGAACGATACCTGGCCTGGTACCGAGGCCAGGCCGGCCGGGTGATAATGCACAGCCGCGACGGTCGCCGTGTCAGTCTGCCGGCTCATCATCTGCGCCCGTTCCTCCGTCACGAGGGGGTGTATGGCAGTTTCGTCATGCGCTTTACCGCTGAGGGCAAGCTGGTGTCGCTGGAACGCCTGGAATAGTTGTCAATCCGGTCAGCTGGGCGTTAAAAACCGGGCATAAAACGGTATACTCCGCGCAGCTATTTATAATCGGGGCATCACCATGTATTCCAACCTGCGTTCCCTGATGTTTCGGCTGCCAGCCGAAACTTCCCACGATCTGGCGCTGGACATGATCGGCGCAGCCGGACGATTGCGTCTGGCGTCCTGTCTGACTCGTCCGCTGCAATCGCATCCGGTGCAACTGCTGGGCATGACTTTCGACAACCCGGTCGGTCTGGCTGCCGGGCTGGACAAGAACGCCATTGCGGTGGATGGCCTGGCTGGTCTGGGCTTCGGCTTTATCGAGGTGGGTACTGTGACGCCGCGACCGCAGCAGGGTAACCCCAAGCCGCGGATGTTCCGTTTGCCACAGGCCAACGCCATCATCAATCGCATGGGTTTCAACAACCTGGGCGTGGAGGCGTTGGTAGAACGCATCGCCCGGGTGCGTTACCAGGGGACGCTGGGTATCAATATAGGCAAGAACGCCACGACGCCGGTCGGGCGTGCGGTGGACGACTATCTGTACTGCCTGCGCAAGGTCTACAGCCACGCCGGCTATGTGACGGTGAACCTGTCGTCGCCCAATACTCCCGGCCTGCGAACCTTGCAGTACGGTGACACGCTCAAGGTTCTACTGTCCGAGATCAAGGCTTGTCAGCAGGAGCTGACCAGCTTGTATGACCGCTATGTACCCATTGCGATCAAGATTGCCCCGGATATGACGCCCGAGGAGCTGTCGGTGGTTGCCCGTACGCTGGTGGAGCAGGGCATGGATGCGGTGATTGCCACCAACACCACCCTTGATCGCTCGCAGGTGGAGGGACTGACATTCGCTGATGAGGCCGGTGGCCTGTCGGGTGGCCCCTTGACTGATGTCTCGACCGAAGTGATCCGTATTCTGGCCGGTGAGCTCAAGGGGCAGATACCGATCATTGGTGTCGGTGGGATTCTGAGCGGTGCTGATGCGGCAGCCAAGATCGCAGCGGGAGCCAGTCTGGTGCAGTTGTACAGCGGCTTCATCTACCGTGGACCGGAACTGATCCGTGAGTGTGTGGATGCTATTGCTGCGATGAACAGCGGCGCTGCGGGGAAATAATCAGGTCTGAATTAAATGGCCCCCGTAAACGGGGGCCTTGGGCCTCGCAGGCCCGACGCTCTGAGTGAGCGCCCTGGGTAAAAAGGGTGGGAGAGGGGATTACCCTACCGCGCGCATCTCGTTGAGACGATGCACGCCTGAAATACCGGTGAATCCTGCCCAGTGGTCGGCTCTGCCTTCACGCCAGCCATTGATCCAGTTCTGTCTGCCGGCAGTGCTGTTGAAGGGACAGGAGTCTTGAGACTTGCCTTGAACGCCGTTCTGATACCCGCGCAAATATGCTCGTTCCATCGGATCACGCTTTAGTCTTCTCATAAAGTACAGCCCTCGTGTGGTATGACAACCCGGCCCAACTGGTCTGGGCCGGGGTTTGGTGCAGAGAGCTTGGTCTCTGCACCCGGGAATCTGCGGAGATCGCAGCTTCCTTATTCGGTTTACCAACGCAAAGTCTTGAAGTCTCTTGTACCCTATTACGACTGGCTGAGAAAGATCGAATTGGCATACTGGGCTCATTCCTTAGAGCCTGGATGCAACATAAACGTAACACTGTTCTGGAAATCAATGAGATGCGCGAGACCCTTGAATTTTTTATCACCTGTCCGAAGGGCATCGAGGGCCTGTTGCTCGACGAGCTGCGGGCGCTGGGCGCGTCAACAGCCAGGGAAACCGTTGCCGGTGTCCATGCTGAAGGTGACCTGGAGTTAGGCTACCGAATCTGCCTCTGGTCACGTCTGGCGAACCGGGTGCTGCTTATTCTTGAACGCTTTCCAGGCAGTGATGCGCAAAGCCTGTATGACGGGGTCGCGCGCATTCAGTGGGCTGATCACCTGCAGCCGGATGGCAGCCTGGCGGTGGATTTCACCGGTCAGCTGGCAGGCGTCGACAACACCCATTTCGGTGCACTGCGGGTCAAGGATGCGATTGTTGATAGGTTGCGTACCGCTGACGGCACCCGTCCTTCGGTGGACAAGGTGAGCCCGGACCTGCGGGTCAATGTGCATTGTCGCAATGGCGAAGTGCAGCTGGCGCTGGATCTGTCCGGGAACAGTCTGCACCAGCGCGGCTACCGTTTGCAGCAGGGTGCCGCGCCACTGAAGGAAAACCTCGCGGCAGCCGTGTTGATTCGGGCCAACTGGCCGGCGCTGGCGGCGCAGGGTGCGGCGCTGGCCGACCCCATGTGCGGCTCCGGCACTTTTCTGGTTGAAGCCGGCCTGATGGCGGCGGACATTGCGCCGAACCTGCACCGCCAGCAATGGGGGTTCAGTCACTGGCTGCAACATGTGCCTGCCCTGTGGCAAAGCCTGCACACTGAAGCCAAGCAGCGCGCTGATGCCGGGCTGGCGCGTGCGCCCTTGTGGATCCGTGGCTATGAAGCCGACCCGCGGCTGTTACAGCCACTGCGCAACAATATCCAGCGTGCCGGCTTGGGCGAGTGGATCAAGGTCTATCAAGGCGAGCTGGCGACCTTTGCACCGCACCCTGATCAGGGTCAGAAGGGCCTGGTCGTGTGCAACCCGCCCTATGGCGAGCGCCTGGGCGATGCGGCGAGTCTGGTCTACCTGTATCAGAAGCTCGGTGAGGTACTGCGCAGCGAATGTACTGGCTGGCAGGCGGCCATTTTCACCGGCAACCCGGAGCTGGGGCGGCGCATGGGTATTCGCAGCCACAAGCAGTATTCGCTGTTCAATGGTGCCTTGCCGTGCAAGCTGCTGATGATGGATCTGCGGTCCGAGCGTTATGTCACCGGAACTGCGCCGAGCTCAGTTGAGCGCGCCGAACGGATCGAGCGGGCTGAGGCAGGCGATGCGCCCGCCCCGGCGGAGAGCAGTGCACGGCTCAGCGAGTCGGCGCAGATGTTCGCCAACCGCCTGAAGAAGAACCTGAAAACCCTGGGCAAATGGGCGCGTCAGCAAGACATCACCTGCTATCGCCTGTATGACGCGGACATGCCGGAATTTGCCGTGGCCATCGATCTGTATGGCGACTGGGCCCATGTGCAGGAATATGCCGCCCCGGCCAGCATCAGCGAAGACAAGGCCCAGGCCCGTCTGCAGGATGTGTTGGTAGCACTGCCGCAGGTGCTGGGCATACCGGCCAGCAAGGTAGTGCTCAAGCAGCGCCAGCGCCAGACCGGCAAGCAGCAGTATCAGCGCATGGATCGCCGGGGTGAGTTCATGACGGTCAGCGAAGGTCACGTGAAATTGCTGGTCAACCTGACCGACTATCTGGATACCGGCCTGTTTCTGGATCATCGACCGATCCGTCTGCGCATCGCTGAAGAGGCGCGTGGCAAACGTTTCCTCAACCTGTTCTGCTATACCGCCAGCGCTACTGTGCATGCGGCGGTGGGCGGAGCACGCAAGACAACCAGCGTCGACCTGTCGAAAACCTATCTGGACTGGGCGCGGCGCAATCTGTCACTGAACGGTCTGTCTGACCTGCACCAATTGGTGCAGGATGATGTGATGAAGTGGCTGGAGCAGGATCGCGGCGAGTATGAGCTCATCTTCATCGACCCGCCGACCTTCTCCAACTCCAAGCGCTTGGACGATGTGTTCGATGTGCAACGTGATCATGTGCAGCTGCTGGAGATGGCCATGGCGCGGTTGGCCCCGGGCGGTGTGGTGTATTTTTCCAACAACTTCCGCCGGTTCCGGCTGGACCCTGCGCTGGAAGAGAAGTATCAGGTTGAAGATATATCGGCACAGACGCTGGACAAGGACTTTCAGCGCAATACGCGGATTCATCGCACGTGGAAGCTGATGCGCTGAGGCAGTTTTTCCGAGGGGGCGCTGGACGCTCCTGCGTCCGAACGAGCGTTTGCAATGCTGCTGGGCTGGGACGCAGAGCGTCCCGGCAGGCATTCCCACGCTGGAGCGTGGGGACGATCACGGAGTATCAAAATGGTGAGTCCTCGGCGTCCTCAGCGGCTGTCCGCGACATCCGTAGGCCCGCGGCGGTAGACGTCACTCAGCAGTGAGTCCAGTGCCTGGCGGCTGCCGCCGGCGGAGGGGTGGTTGACGATGGCGGTTACCGCCCAGCTCTGGCCGTTGTTGTCCCGGGTGATGCCGGCGATGGCTCTGACGTTGCGCAGCGAACCGGTCTTGATGTGGGCTTGGCCGGCGACCGGGGTATTGCGCATGCGACGGCGCATGGTGCCGTCCATGGCTGCCAGCGGCAGGGAGGCGACAAACTCTGCGGAATAAGGGCTTTCCCAGGCATGAGCCAGCAGTTGTGCCATGTCGCGAGCGGTCATGCGTTCCAGACGCGACAATCCCGAACCGTTATCCAGTACCAGCCCTCTGGGCTGAATGTCCTTGTCTGCCAACCACTGGTTGATGATGCGACTGGCCGCCTTGTGGTCATCCGTATCGGCAGCACTGCGTTGTTCGCGTCCTATGGTCAGAAACAACTGTCTGGCCATGGTGTTGTTGCTGTACTTGTTTATATCGCGCACCACGTCGACCAGGTCTGGTGATGTGCTGCGGGCCAGCAGGCGCGCATCTGCAGGTGAGGGCCCGATACGGTTGGCACCGTGGATGCGGCCGCCCATTTCATGCCATAGGGTACGGATCAGACTGGCGGTATACACTGGCGCATCCAAAACCGACAGATAACGTTCTGCGTCGCACCCCTGGTGCAGCGCGCCAGTGAGAGTGATGGTGGCGCGCTTGCCGTCGTCCTGGACTGCATAAGCCACGTTCGGCCATGGGCAGCTCTTGACGGCCGGCAGCGTGGTCAGCTGATTGTCGATGGTGACTTCTGGCAGGGCCGGTTCCAGGTGGGTTCGAATCCCGTCGGCATCGGCAAAGCTTTTCAACGACAGCAGCTTGAGATTGGTCAACAAGGGATCGGGTTCGACCAGAAAGGGTTTGCTCGGGTCATTACCGTCGTCCTGAAACCTTCCGGCATCCGCTGGTATGCGGATGTCCGCTGGCTGTAACACCAGGTCGCCACGCACTTCGCGTACGCCGGCGGCACGCAGGTCGCGCAGCATCAGCCATATGCGCTCCATGGTCAGCTTGGGATCGCCGCTGCTGCGAAATATCAGGTCTCCCTGCAGTTCGCCGCCGCGGAGCGTGCCGGTACCGTACAGGTCGGTCTGCCATTGGAAGTTCGGGCCCAGCAGTTCGAGGGCGGCGTAGGTGGTAACCAGCTTCATGGTCGAGGCCGGGTTGACCGGTTGATCGGCATTCACGTATTGCGCAAGCCCCTGACCTTCCAGTGGGATGACTGCCAGGGCCATGGCATTGATGGGGATCTTCGCTGCTGCGAGGGCGGAGCTGACTTTAGCGGGCAGGGTGCCGCGATCGCTTTCAGCGAAAGCGGCGCCACTGGCGAGCAGGCCGGCGAGCGGAAGGAGGCAGCACAGGGACAGTTCTTTCAGACGCAGCATTGAGCGCGACTCCCAGGGGAAAACGGGTGGGGGCTGTGCAGAGTGTCCATTCCCATGGGTACAGCCGGTTTGCCAGACAGAATAGCGCAACAAGGCGCTGGAGCACTACCGGTGGGTTGGTGCTTGGGTTGTTTTTCGAGGGGGTTGCGGTAACCGAAAGAAGTCCCGGGCGGTTGCCGTCGTATGTTCAGCCAGTTGTTCCAGGCTTTCTTCGCGACATTGAGCCACCATGGAGGCGACCTCTGGTAACCAGACAGGCTCGTTGCGGCGGTTTTTCGGTTTGGGTGACAGGGTGCGTGGCAGCAACCAGGGAGCGTCGGTTTCCAGCATCAGGCGCCCGGAGGGAATATCCCTGACCAGCGTTTGTAGATGTGTTCCGCGTCGTTCATCGCAGATCCAGCCGGTAATTCCGATATGCAGATCCAGGTCCAGATAGCCGTACAAGGCCTGCTGATCAGCAGTGAAGCAATGCACAACGGCAGCCGGCAGTCGATCACGGAAGTCACGCAGGATGCTGGCCAGCGTGTCACTGGCATCACGCTCGTGCAGAAACACCGGATAACCCAGCTCCACCGCGAGTTCAAGTTGCTCTTCAAGCGCCTTGATCTGTAGTGGACGAGGTGAGAAATCACGATTGAAGTCCAGCCCGCATTCGCCGATGGCGCGTACGCAATCAGCTGATGCCAGCAGACGCAGATCGGCCGCCTGGGTGTTATTCCAGTGGCGTGCTTCATGGGGGTGTACACCGGCAGTGCAGAACAGCCGGAGCGGGTCCTCGGTGCATTGCGCCTGCACAGCTGCGCAATCATCCACCGAGGTGGCGGTCAGTATCATCTGACTGATACCGGCCGCCCAGGCTCGTTCGAGTACCGCTTCGCGGTCCTTGTCAAAAGCGGCGTCAAGCAGGTTGACGCCGATATCGACCCATTCCATGAAGGGCGGCTCGCTCAGCTGCGCCGGGGAGGCTTGGCAGCGGTTGAGCGAGGCTTGCCGGCAAAGTCCTTGCGCGGCGGACGGGGGCTGCGCGGACGCTCGGTTTCACCGGGTGGCAATGGCCACTCACGGATTTGCAGAGCGACGCCGTTGACCTCAATGCCAGCCAGCTTGCCGAGGACGGACTGATCCATCTGCGGCAGATAGACACCGGTGTGCTCGGTGAACATCTTGATGTGACCGATCTGCTGACGGCGCAGGCCGCCGTGCTTGACCAGAGCATCAACCAGTGGTTTGGGCATCAGGCCGTTGGAGCGACCGCCTTGCACCTTGTAGCGGACCAGGCCGCTGTCGCGATCATCATCCATTTCACGGCGTGGCGCTGCTGCAGGCAGGTCAGTTACCGGCTCGACCAGGGTTTTGGCACCCGGCAGGATGGCCAGCAAGCTGGCAGCCAGTTCCAGCGGTTCCATGTTGGTCAGTTGCATCAGCTCGTCAACCAGTTGCTGATGCAGCGAACCGGTGGATTCGGCTGCAGCCTGCAGGCGTGTGCCGAGCTTGCTCAGACGGCCACTGCGTACCGCGTCGGCGGATGGCAGAGCCTGCTGTTCGATCTTCTGACCAGTGGCCTTTTCCAGCATGCCCAGCATGCGACGTTCGCGCGGCGTGACAAACAGGATGGCGGTACCAGAGCGCCCGGCACGGCCGGTACGGCCGATACGGTGTACATAGGACTCGCTGTCGTGCGGCAGGTCATAGTTGAGTACGTGGGAGATGCGTTCAACGTCCAGGCCACGGGCCGCAACGTCAGTGGCAACCACGATATCCAACAGGCCACGCTTGAGACGGTCAACCACCTGCTCACGCAGTTGCTGGCTGAGGTCGCCGTTCAGCGCCGCAGCAGCAAAGCCACGGGCTTCCAGGCGCTCGGCCAGTTCAAGGCTGGCGGTCTTGGTGCGCACAAACACGATCATGGCTTCGACTGGCTCGACTTCGAGCAGGCGGGTCATGGCATCCAGTTTGTGGTGGTTGGCCACTTCCCAGACTTTCTGGGTAATGGTGTCCAGGCTGCTGCTCTTGCCGCTGTGCAGACGAATTTCCTTCGGCTCACGCATGTGCTTACGGGCAACAGTGCGCACGCCGGCAGGCATGGTCGCGGAGAACAGTGCTTTCTGGGTGTTTTCCGGAACCTTCTCGAATACGGCGTCGAGGTCGTCGGCAAAACCCATCTTGAGCATTTCATCGGCTTCGTCGAGGACGAGGAAGCGCATGTTCTCGAACTTGATGCTGCCACGACGCATGTGGTCAGTCAGGCGGCCAGGAGTGGCCACGACGACATGGGCGCCTCGCTCAAGCGCTTTGAACTGCGGAGCGAAGGGGGAGCCGCCGTAGAGCGCAAGCACGGAAAAACCGCGCATGTTCTGTGCATAACGCTGCAGGGCTTCAGCCACTTGCAGCGCGAGTTCGCGAGTAGGCGTGAGAATCAGTGCCTGAGTAGCGCGAATGCTGACGTCGATGCCTGCCAGTACGGGCAGCGCAAAGGCGGCTGTCTTGCCGGTGCCGGTCTGAGCCAGGCCCAGCAGGTCGTCGCCGGCCAAAAGAGTCGGAATAGCCTCGGCCTGGATAGGGGAGGGTGTTTCATAGCCGAGGCTGTTTAGAGCCTCAAGAAGCGGTGCAGGCAAGCCAAGATCGGCAAACTGCGGTGCCGCCGGAGCGGTATCGGACATACTTGAAGTAAACCTTGGGGGATTGAAGATCGCGTAGTATACGCCTATCGCGGCAGAATTACTGCACGTTTTCAGGCTGCTCGTCTATTTGTCATATTTCAGTCTTGACGAATACGTTATTTGGCGCGCAGCGTGGGGTTGTAATACAAGGAGCAGGAAGTGAAGACACCGTTGATTACCCGCCAGGGCTATGAAGACCTGCGTAAGGAGCTGGATGAGCTCTGGCGCGTCGAGCGGCCCGATATAACCCGGAAGGTCACCTGGGCGGCAAGCTTGGGGGATCGCAGCGAGAATGCGGATTCAAAATTATAACCCCATCCAGAATAATATTTTTCACAAAACGTATTTAAATCAAAAGCTTAAGAATGTTATAGGTAATATTTCCTTGTACTATTTTTCTGGCTCTGGCTCTGGCTCTGGCTCTGGCTCTGGCTCCGTTCTATGGAGGTATGAGCTGGTGTGTGGATTTATCTTCTGTCCTCTGGTGCTTCCGGGAAGCGCAATAATTCCTCGAGCTTCAAACCATTACAATCGCTGTCATCTGTCTCCTCTCAATTTGTTTTTCGACCCGCCTTCTTTCTGATGCTATCAAGCGACTATTCAGATCGTATTTGAGCATCCGAAATAGAGACCTTGAAGCAAAAGCACTGACTTCGGTTGCACGAGAGATAAATCCTCTACAAGATTTCCTGTGAATGCTTTACGTGCTTAGCGGTTTAGTGGTCGCTTAGCAAGGAATAGGGAGCATGAGAAGAATGGTCTCTTATTTTAAATCGGGGGTAATTATGCGTTCAGGATCATATGATATCGAAATGAATGAGGGTGTTAGTGGGGTTGAAGCGGATTTTTTTAATAAGTATTGGGAGTTTAGCGACTTTGATAGGCTTGAATATGCGTACAAAGTGGATGAGATCTGTGATGAGCTTGGGTTGGAATGTAAGTCTGGCAGTGCCTCGCTAGTTTCAAGTATTGGAAAGCTGAATTACTACCCGGCTAAGCCATGCTGCGCGAACGGTGTGGTGATTGCTCTTTGCTCTAGGTATACAGTTGGCAAGATCGTGAGAGAGTCAAAATCCGGTGAGTATCGTTGCCGTCAGTGTCTTGCTAAGTCGATAGGAAAAGAGTGTGTCGAATTGATCGAGGTGTTCAAGAAGTTCATTGGTAAAAGAAAGCTTTACTCCGATGAGGAGTCATTAGAGGGGCTGGGTTTTACAGAGAAGATTGTTCTTTGTAGTTTGCTGTGTGAGCTTCCTGTCCATCATAACGGGCCTTTAAGCAAGTCGGAGTGCGAGATAGGTAGTGAATCGTACCGGGTTTTATGGAGGCCATTTCGTTTAAGTCAGGCCGCCATGG
>NZ_JABUYN010000012.1:0-137940 GCF_014897305.1 Pseudomonas sp. FME51
GGCCGTGGCGGCCTGACTTAAACGGAATGGCCTCCATAAAACCCGGTGTGATTCAGCCTTGTATAGGTGTGAATCGTGAGCAGTTTTTTGAGTGGACGACAGCGTGCAGGCGTCTATCTCAAAGGTTTTGATGAATTATACCCTGATTATCCAAAGAGGTATAATTGGCTCCTCACTCCAACCGGAGTAGGTGGGTTCGTTTCCGCGATATCTGGTAGATGTTGAAATTAACCACTGTCAGGGGTAGCTTCGACTGGGATAGGTCGTTAGTAATCTTGACGAGAAAAGGGGTAAGAGATAGGAGTCGGTATAAGGGAGCGCATAAACTGATAGATGTAGTCTAGGGCAGTATGCGGAGCTCTTAAAACTCATCTTTTGGAGAGCAGCGATGAAGATTCGTGGGCGAATCGATGTTGAGACTGTTACCGATGTTTTGTGTGATGTATGCGATAGCTCCACCCTGCATGAAAGCGGTGGTCTTCAATACGGATGCCTTGAGGCGCGCTGGGGTTATGGCGCTAAGCACGATAGTGAGCATTATGAGGTGCATCTCTGTGAGTACTGCTTCTTCAAAACGATTGCTTATCTCAAACAGGAGCGAAGGATCGAGAATGTATTTGATGACCAAGTGACAAACAGCAGTCAGCATTTAGGTTTGATCGTTAAGAATGAGTTTTATGGCAGCGAGTAGAACGGGAAGATGATCGTTTGTTGAAGTCCAGTACCAGTCACAATGAGTTCAACCTAGGTGGCCCAGAAAATTGTTACACCTAGAACCTTTAGTGTGCGCTGAGCCATCTCGCAATCTTGCTGAACCAGCCGAGCGTTGAATCATTGATCGCGCAGGCGCTAATAGGCAGTGACACCGGCTGGACAATTTCCGTACATCAAGCGCAGCTGAATCGCTATTACAGTAAGCGGCACACGAAGAATGGCATCAAAGCTCCACCCAACGTGGAAGCTTGCATGGGGCTCGCACTGGCGGAGCGGTGCCGCATAGCAGGTGATACCTCGGGTGTGCTGATGGCGTTAAGTGCAGCAGCAGAGGATTACCCGGAACTCAAACCGCTGCGCCAGATGAAGGAAGAATTCGACCTGAACACACCAATTGATTGGCTTTCAGCAATCTACCCCCGACTGGCGGCGCCGAGGCCGACCCTAGAACTCCATGGCCTTTGAACGCCTCTCTGTTTCAGGAAGTTGAACTGGGAGCTCGGCTACAGACGCGGTGCAGAGAGGTGCTGGCTCTAGTCGCTGAGAAGCATGGGCCATTACATCCAATATTGCGCAACGGCGCGACACACTGACGAGCGTGCTCAGCGGGCCACTCAACAACAACTGTACCACCGACACGAGGTATCTCTATGCAGTTGCTTTTTCCTATATTGGGGGTGCTCAGCTGCCCGGGTACGCAGCGATGGTGGGTATGTTGTGGAATAAGTGGAAACTATCCTGACGGTGTCAAAGGTGTGCTTGAGTTGGTATTACCAGACGGTAACCGTATACTATAACGCTAAATTTTAGCGGCCACCTTGTGTAAAACCTGGACGTATAATCTACGGTCAAGAAAAGATGGCGCTTCACAGACTAAGCTTCAGTGTGGCAAGATTAGAGAGTTATAAGGTGGCTTAGATTATCAGGGTGAGAAGCTAATTTATTAGTTGCAATAGCTAATACTTCTGATTACCCAGTAGGCATCCCCACTTGGTGTGTGAACACATACCTCATCATCAACTGACTTACCTAAGCACGATTTAGCCATCGGGGACCGTAAAGATATGTAATTTTTATTTCCGTAAACCTCCTCTTCACCAACAATTCGAAACCGAATGTGAGCTCCCCCTTCATTTTCAAGAGTGCACCAAGCACCAAAAAAAACTTTGCCCTCTTGTTGAGGGTGATAGTAAACTCTTTCGGCACTCTCTAATATTTTTATTAAGTATCTCGTCCTTCTATCGATTTCTCGTAGCTTTCGCTTGTTGTAAGTATAGTCAGCGTTCTCAGATCTATCTCCTAAGCTGGCAGCCCATGTTACGATTTTTGTGATCGCAGGCCTTTCTTGGCGTGTTAAATAATCAAGCTCATCCTTAAGCTTGTCATAGCCTTCAGGAGTTATTAGATTTCGTTTCATGCTAAATGCTCTAGAGCCTTTTTTAACGCATCAATTGTGGCCATCCTAAACACTACGGCCCCGTTACTATCCACAAGCTCACCAAATTCCGTTTCTTGCAAGTTCCATTTTAGACGAAACTCATTGGAGAGCAAATGCTTTAAAGCTTTGATCTCAAGATCAGAGAGGCGATGTTCGCTTGGTTGAGATGCACCGTAGTCATAAATGTCAACTCGTTGGTTTGGAGGGATTAACTCCGTTATCTTTAGTTTTGCTTCTTTAAGTTCTGATAGCATTATCTCGGTAAACAAGCGTTGCTTAGGATCTTTTATTTCATCAATCCATTCTAACTCGGAATTAGACGGTCTTTTGAGCTTTTTTTTGGGTGATGCGTCTGTAAACGCTTGCAATAGAGCTCTATAATTCACACCAGATCTGTTGCGAATGCTTTGAGCCTTTGGTACGCCTCTGTCTTCACCAAGCCTGGAGATTATGGTGGCCGAGAATTCATATACGCCCCGTTTACGTTGTTCATTACATATATCATAGATTGCTTGAAGCGTCGTTCGGGATTTAGGGGTGGCGGTCTGCATTAGTACTGAGAGGACATCTTCAGGTGTCATGTGTTGCCTATGATTAATCGATTATGTTGTAAGGGTTTGAAGTGTTAGATATGAGCTTTGTGGCTGTTCTCAGAATTATATCTATTTCAGATTTTTCAATGCTTTCCAGGCCGTGAAGCTCGTCCATTTTTATTTCACAGTTAACTAGCTTGTTTATTTGCTTCCATGACTTTAATCTGGTGGTGAGTAGTTTGTTGATTTGGTTTCCTGCAATAAGCTGTTGCTCTGGCGTGAGAAGAAATAGGCTGGGTCTTATATCATTGAAAAGGGCCATTTTATCTAACATTTGAGTGCGGGGGAGAATGGCATCAGTTGCGTTGCAGGATTTGTATATAGTTGCATTGCTGCATACCTCCTGCAGCTGCTGGTAATGGCTTATTTCTTCCAGTTCGAGCTTTAGTTCAGCTTCTTGCATCGAGATAAGTGATATTTCATTGTCAATATTTCCTTGTACTCCAAGGCTGAGAAGTTCTTGGCACTTGTTTATCAGGATGTAGGATGATTGAATGTCACAGAGAAACATGTCTAGTTTTTTTGCAGATAACTCATATTCTGATTCATAGCTTCTTAAGTCTCTTTCGAGGGTGGTTATCTGGCCGTCATATAAAAAAGGATCCTTTTTGAGGCTTGCTATGTACTTTTGTTTTTCAAGAGACCTTATTTGGGCGTTAATTTCATCGACTTGGAGTTGTAAATCTAGGCATAATCCTGATTGGGTGTTGGCTTGCAAGATTATCTCATTGACAATGGCTAAAAGACCGCCAATAAAAGCAGGGCCGGTAATAAAATGTCGGCAACGCAAACAGTTTTGAGTGCCGAGGTAACCATATGGTGTTTGTTCATAAAAGGAGCTGCTAGCTAGTTTGGCTCCCCCATCTTCACACCTCGATGCAGCATATGGGCATATTCCATAATCTCTGAAAATGTAATTTCCAACTGGCGTTGAGTTGTCAAAGGAGTTAAGTATCTCACTGTTCGAGCCTATTAATTTGTTTTTGACTTGATCTATTCTTTCGGATTCAATTATATCTTGTATTGAGGCGGCCTCATTCTTTAGTTTTATCTTTTCCGCATCTTCTAGTCGCTTTCTTATGTCTTGGGAAGTTATCTTGCAATAATATAATGTCATCATGGTTGAGCTGTGCCCGACGATTTTCATCATCATTTCAATAGGCATCCCTTTCTCAAAAACATATGCGGTAATAAGGCTGACGCGCATAGAGTGAGGAGTGTATTTGGTTTTGTAGTTAAATAAGCCGGCTGGGCTTCCTTCTAAAGTAGAGAGTCTTATGCCTGATGGTTGTATGTTGTATAGTGAAGCAGCAAGTCTAGGGGCTAAGGCGTTATGTACATCTCCTGGTTCGTGATCCATAAAGCGCCTAAATAAAAAGCAGTTACTACCTTTGGTCTTTAGTTGTGTTTGATTAAAATGAGTCCGAACGCAGTTCAGCCAAGGAGTTGGCTCAGCAATTGGGTTATATTTTTCCTGCCATTTCCTAAGCTTTATCAGCCAATATGTTAAATCCTCAGGTATCCAAGGTATGCTGTAGCCGCTACCGTTGCTATTTGTTTTGTTTGTGGTGGTGTAAATGCCAAACTCACCATCAGGGTATTTTTTTATAAAAGACTGCTCTTTGGTTTGGCCTGCGAAGATTGAATTGTTTTTTTTCCATACTATATTGTTCTTCTCGTCAAGGTCTGCTATGAACTCATCTGCCTCACCTGAATCATTGTAAGCAATTTGTTTCCCCCTAAGAGGTATCTTCACAAGAGTAAACAGTTGCACCCATTCTGCTGGACACCATATATAAGCCTGTTTGCTTATTATCTTGTATACACAGTCGGGGTCGTTTTTGTCTATCTGATGGATGCTAACCTTTTGCCAGTCCGTATCGTATTTATGTAGGTGCTTTAAGTCTCGAAAATTTTTAGCGTCTTTGGGTATTATCCAATCTTGAGTTTTTTTTACGTAAAAGTATTGAAGGCAAGGTTTCGTTGTCTCAGTTGGTTTGTATGATGTTGTTTTGTATAGACTTAGTGCATAGTGATCTAAAGGGTTTCGCACGTTCCCAATTCTTATGATCTCACCAGTATCTTCGTCTTCAACAGTTAATTCATTGTCGATAATAAACTGTAGAAACTCGTGCGAAGCCTTTATGAATCGTCTTTGAGCTTCATATTTCTCAAAGCTCATTGTGATTTTTTTGAGAGGCCTGATATCAAGTTTTTCTTGCAGCAAGAAATCGTGTGGCGAATTGCTTTTGTCATGCTCCATTATGAATAATCTAACAAATTTACATATGCTGGTTACTTTGGTGCCGCCTCCCTTAGCGGTTTTCATGAATTCTAATATTGCAAAAGTCCATTGTTTATACTGTTTCGGTAGGTACTCAGGCTTATATGGCTCCGGTTTGCCTAGGTAGACATACCAGTTCTCCCATTCGATGGGGTAAGTGTTTTCTGGAGATAAAGGAAGTCCTGAGTTTTCGTTTCTCATGCAATGTGAGCGATACTCCTTCGCATTTTTAAATTTAAATGTTTTAATTAGTTTAAGTGATTCTTTGTATGTGAGGAATGTTGGTATGTCGAAGAAGTCGATCCAGCTCGTCCATTGATCCCGATATAAACGGTTTGGGTTTGCAGGAAGCTTATATGATTTGTAGTTTTCCCTGTATAGCGTGCTGTTGGTTATATTAAGTTCTTTGCATTTTTGTTTCAGTTGGTCATATGTAAAATTCTTGGTTTTTTTATCAAGTGAGAAGGGGGGCTGCTTGATCATTATTCCGCGTCTCTTAACTTTTGTCGTATTTCATCTTGAGTTGGCTTGGTATAAACAACGCACGATAGGGGGTTTTTGTGATGCATTGCTTTCTGAATCTCAAAGTTATTTAGTCCAGACTCGCTTAGTCTGAATCCATATGCGTGTCTGTGCCCATGCTCCGAGGTTCCTTCGCTTAAAGAGCATGCCAATCCAATCCTCTCCACGGCATTTCTATATTGGCGTTGGAAGTTTTTTATAGTTTCAGGATCGCCTTTAGTATTAGTGAAAGCAAATGGGTGTTGGTTGTTTTTTGAGGGCTCAACTCTCTGGTGTTTTAGATAAAGAACCCATATCGAAAGAAATTCTTCTGCTTTTTGAGGAGGGTTGAATATGACCTCAAAATAACCTCTCTTTGAGTTCAATACAGGGTCTTTCCATCCGGCATAGAGCCTCTTGGTATGAAGGTAAAGGTTTCTTGGTACGTAATTTGTGTTGGTGGTTAGATACTCTCTTCTATTTTTTAGTGCTCGATCGGGAGATTCTCCTTCTTCAGGGTGATATATCCTAACCAAAGCTTCTTTTTTGTGATTCGGGTTCAATGTAATGTCAGAGGTGTAAATGTGAAATATTTCACTTTTCCTGAGTCCTCCATAGTTCATCAGCATGGTTATAGCTATCGATTTGTAGTCGATGATGCCGTTTCTTGTGAAGCCCTCATATAATAGTTTTTCTAAATATTTTTCAGGGAATCTGGTCGCGTACTCGTAGTCTATAACGCTTTCTTTGTATCGAGATATAACTCTTGTTTTCTTTAAATATTGCTCGGTTTCTGGTTTTTTTGTCAGGTGATTTAGAAAAACATTTGCTTGCTTATGGTAGTAAGCGCACCAATTGAGCCGCTCTTCATATGAGGTTGCTTTTCTAAAGGGGTTGATTTTGCTTGATCCTTCAGGGTTCGTAAATTCAATAAAGTCAGTGTAGGTTGTTATATGAAACAATAAGTTGTTCACATCTGTAGGCCTGCGTGTGCGCCAGTACAGTTGCAATGGGTCGTTAAGGTTTCTATCTATGGTTCCGATTAAAAGTGACTCAGTAAATGATTTTAGGGTTTTTGTAGCACTAAGGATTTCAGGGGTTGCATTTATGTAGCTTAAAAGAAGCCGTAATGCATAGCAGGAACGCTCTTGCCATGATCTGCTTTTGTATGAAAAGTGAGCCAGATACTTTACATGGGAAACTAGTATTCCTTTCTCTGTAAGAAGTGCAGGTAGCTCATATGACCTACCTGAGCTCACGTCTATATAGTTAACATAGATTTTGTGAACAAAAGCCATGTGAATTACGCAGCTCTCAGCAGGTCAATTTCTTTGCTATGCGCTGACGAAAACTTTAACGACACACTGGGCGCAGAGCTTCCGACAGACACAAACCGAGGTGCACGTTGGATATAGGCGCACCTTTTCAGGTAGCAAAATATGTTTGGGGTGCGCCGTGAGGCGTTCTTTCTTGGTCGATGAGTCACGTGGGCATTAGTCATCTGTGTAGGCTGATGCTTGTCAGAAAGACGCGCAACCGAAGTGCGTGCATTTGCTCGAAGCCACGGTAGTCGCTGGGCTGGGATCGAGGATTAGCGAAGGGCAAGGTAGGCTAAGAAGGGAGTGCCCACGTCGCAGGAGAGATGCGTGAGACACGGGCTTGGCGATAGGAATAGTACCTTTTGGGTGGGGTTATAATATCAATACAATAAGAAGCGCCTGCGGGAGATCGATCGCCGCGTGCGCTATCTGCGTAAATGCCTGGAATATCTCAAGGTCGTCGATTATCGCTCCGAGCAGGAGGGCAAGGTGTTCTTCGGCGCCTGGGTCGAAATCGAGAACGAAGAGGAAAAGCGCCTGCGGTTCCGGATCGTGGGTTATGACGAGATATTCAACCGCAAGGACTACATATCCATCGACTCCCCCATGGCCAGAGCGCTGTTGAAAAAGCAGGTCGATGACGAGGCAGAAGTGACAACCGACGCGGGCACCACGCTTTGGTATATCAATTCGATCGAGTATGAGAAGGGCTGAGCGGAGCCCGCGCTGCGGATGCTTCAGCGTCCGGGCTGGCCGGTCTGCGTGGCTGTGAATCGGGACGCAGAGCGTCCCTGCATGCATTCCCACGCTGGAGCGTGGGAACGATCTAGTGCTGCGGAGTGGGCCGTGAAGGGAGTGCCAGATGAGCGTGGAGCTTGCCCCCAAACCGATGGTCCCCACGCTCCAGCGTGGGAACCGGGCTGTGGACGCTCCAGCGTCCGATCCCACTGTTTGCACAATGCTGAAGCCGCGACGAAGCGTCCCTGCATGCATTCCCACGCTGGAGCGTGGGAACGATCTAGTGCTGCGGAGTGGGCCGTGAAGGGAGTGCCAGATGAGCGTGGAGCTTGCCCCCCAAACCGATGGTTCCCACGCTCCAGCGTGGGAACCGGGCTGTGGACGCTCCAGCGTCCGATCCCACTGTTTGCACAATGCTGAAGCCGCGACGCAGTGCGTCCCTGCATGTATTTCCACGCCGGAGCGTGGAACGATCTAACGGTCGCAGTCAGGCCACTCACGGCGCAGAGGTATGGAGTGGCTAAGGGTTTGAAAACCATCAGCCATACAAATGGTATGCGGAACAGGCTGGTCAATAGGGTGGTGCTGACCGTCGTGTCGCCATGGATGGCGACCGCGAGCTTACAGGGATGTACTTGCAGCGTGTCAGCACCACCCTATTGACCAACCTGTTCCCTACCCCCACCAGCCACAACAAGCTTCGCCTGTTATCACCCACCTCGATTGATCAGTTTCATCGGACTCTGGTTGACCACGGCGCGGGTGCCGAGGGCGCCGGCGATGCCGATCAGCAGTGCGCCGCCGACGGGTACCAGTAGCCAGAGCAGATAGTGCGGTTGCCAGTCCAGGTTCAGGGCGAAGCGGTACAGCAGCCAGGTGATGAGTTCGGCGGCGACGACGGCCAGCAGGCCGGCGAGGGCGCCGAGTAGACTGAATTCCAGGCGGTTGGCCTTGCGCAGGAGGTCTCGACGGGCGCCCAGGGTACGCAGCAATGCACCTTCGTAAAGGCGGCTGTCCAATGTGGATTGCAGCGAGGCGAACAGCACGGTGAAGCCGGCCAGCAGCACGAACACCAGTACATATTCCACTGCCAGGGTGACCTGATCGAGAATGTCGCGCAGCTGCTCCAGTATGGCTTCGACCTCCAGTAGTGTCATGGCGGGAAAAGCGCGGGTCAGTTCGCGCAGGCCATCGCGCTGATCTGCCGGTAGATTGAAGCTGGTCAGCAGGGTGCTGGGTTTGCCATCCAATGCGCCGGGTGAAAACACCATGTAGAAGTTGGGCGTGAAGTTGTCCCAGTTGACCTCACGTATGCTGCTGACCTCGGCTTCCAGTGTTGCGCCGCTGATGACGAAACTCAGTTGGTCGCCCAGGCTGACGCCAAGACTGTCGGCCAATTCCGCTTCCACCGATACCCGATGGCTTTCGCTGGCGGGAAGCTGCTCCCACCATTGACCTGCCCGCAGCTGATTGTCCGCGGGCAGGTCGGCCGCCCAGGTCAGGCTCAGGTCGCGGTTAATGGCGCGCTCACCAGGACTGTCCTTGGTCACGTGCTCACGCACTGCCTCGCCATTGATGGCGGTCAAGCGCCCCTGGGTGACCGGGTACAGCGGAGCGCTGCGGGCGCCGATATCAGCCAATGCCTGGCGGAACGCGGGTTCTTCCGTGGGCAGGATGTTCAGGGCGAAATGATTGGGAGCATCGTCCGGCAGTTGCGCCTGCCAGGTGTCCAGCAGTTCGGTGCGCAGGATGAAGATGACCACCATGGACATCAGGATCAGGCCGAAGGCCAGAATCTGACCGGCCGCGGCTGTCGGTTGTTTCAGCAATTGGCCGCTACCCAGGCGCCAGGCCAGTCCGGCATTGCGCAGGCGCTTCCCGCTGGCCTGTAACAGCAGCCAGGCGAGACTGCCGAGCAGCAGAGCTGCCAGCGCGCCGCCAAAAATCACCGCCAGGGTCATCGGCAGATTGCCGGTGAATTGCCACATCAACAGACTGAGGCCGCTCAGTGCCAAGCCGTAGATAACCCAGGCGCTGCCCGGCAGGGGCGTCAGTTCCCGGCGTAGCACGCGCAAGGGCGACACTCTGCCCAGGCGCAATAGCGGGGGCAGGGCAAAGCCGAGCAAACCTATCAGTCCAGTGGCCGAGCCGACCAGCAATGGCTTGATACCGGCCGGCGGTAAATCTGGCGGTAGCAGCTCGCGTAGCAGATGCACCAGTCCCCATTGCATGAGCCAGCCGAGCAGCAGGCCGAGCACCGTAGCAAGGATGCCCAGCCCCAGCAGCTGGATGAGAAACAGTCGCAAGGTACGTCGGCGGCTGGCTCCCAGGCAGCGCAGCAGTGCACTGGTGTCATAGTGGCGACCGGCAAAGCGGCTGGCGGATAGCGCCACAGCCACCCCCGCTAATACGACGGCGGCGATACTGGCCAATCCGAGGAACTGGTTGGCGCGCTCCAGCGCACTGCCGATCTGCCGATTGTCATCGGCAACGGAGGTCAGGCGCTGATGATCCTGGAGGCGTGGTTCCAGCCATTGGCGGTAGTTCTGCAGGTCCGCTTCGGCACCGCTGACCAGCAGCCGGTAGCGTACTCGGCTGCCCGGTTGCACCACGCGGGTGGCTGGCAGATCATTAAGATTCATCAGTATGCGCGGGGTGAGGCTATAGAAATCACCGGCGCGGTCCGGTTCGTGGGTCAGCAGGGCGGTAATCCGCAACTGGGCATAACCGATCTCCAGTTGATCGCCGACGTCCAGTCCGAGCACATTCAGCAGGCGTGGTTCGATCCACACGGTACCGCTGTCGGGGATGCCGCTGGCAACCTGCTCTACGCCGAAGGAGTGCTGGCTGGTGCGCACCTCTCCGCGAAGCGGATAGCCGGCCCCGACCGCCTTGATGCTGCTCAACTGCATCTCGGATTCGCTTGAGGTGACACTTGAAAAATCAACAATATCAGTGTGTTGAAGACTGTTGTTGATAGCTTCCTGGAGGAGTTCTACCGGCAGCGGCTCGCGCGATGAGATGCGCATGTCGGCGCCGAGAAACTCGGCGGCGCGCGTGGCCATGCCGCGTTGCAGGCGGTCGGTGAAGAAGCTGATTGCAGTGCTGACCAGTACTGCAATCACCAGTGCCAGCAGCATGACTCGCAGTTCGCCGGCGCGCCATTCGCGCAGCAACAGGCGCGAGGCCAGAGGCAGATCGCGACCTATCATGGCTGGTCTTCCTTGAGGCGCCCGGCGTCGAGATGCAGCGCACTTTCGCAGCGCAGTGCCAGGCGCTCATCATGGGTGACCATCACCAGGGTGGTACCTTGTTCGCGGTTGAGTTCGAACAGCAGGTCGGTGATGCGTGCCCCGGTAACCGCGTCGAGGTTACCGGTTGGTTCATCGGCAAACAGGATGGCGGGCTCGCTGGCGAAGGCTCGGGCGATGGCGACACGCTGTTGTTCGCCACCCGACAGCTGTCGGGGGTAATGGCTGGTGCGCTGATTCAGGCCAACGCGCTCCAGCAGTTGCCGGGCCCGTGCAGCAGCGTCCCGACGGCCATCAAGCTCCAGGGGCAACATGACATTTTCCAGGGCACTCAGACTGTCCAGCAGCTGGAAGGACTGGAACACAAAGCCGACATGTTCGGCGCGAAGAGCAGCGCGTTGGTCTTCATCGAGGGCGCTGAGCGATTCGCCAGCGAGAATGACCTCGCCACTGCTGGGCAGATCCAGTCCGGCCAGCAGGCTCAACAGGGTGGACTTGCCCGAGCCGGAAGCGCCGACAATGGCCACACTGCTGCCGCGCGCAATGCTCAGACTGACATCATCGAGGATGGTCAGCCTTGCTTCCGGGGCATCGACGACTTTGCTAAGGTGGCTGGCAATGATAACGCTGTCTGACATGGGTATCGGCCTTGATGAGTGTCTGGAAGAAATGCGCTGCATCCGTTCTGTTCTGCCTGCTGGCGATGCCTGCATCGGCACAGAATATTCTGCTGGTCGGCGATAGTATCAGTGCCGCTTTCGGTCTGGAAATCGAGCAGGGCTGGGTGACACTGCTGGAGCAGCGATTGGCCGAGGAGGATCACCCCCATGAGGTGATCAATGCCTCGGTGAGCGGCGACACCACCGCAGGTGGTCTGGCCCGGCTGCCCGCGCTGTTGGAGCAAGTGAAGCCGGCGCTGGTGGTGATCGAGCTGGGCGGTAATGATGGCCTGCGGGCGCTGCCGACGGCGAATATGCAACAGAATCTTTCTGCCATGGTCGCACTGGCCAGAAATGCCGATGCCGACGTCATACTGCTGGGTATGCGCATCCCGCCAAATTACGGCCCGCGTTACTCGGATGCCTTTGAAAAGGTGTTTATTGATGTTGCCGGTGAGCATGACGTGGCGCTGGTACCCTTCCTCCTGGATGGCGTGGGCGGAGTGGAAGGCCTGATGCAGGGCGATGGCGTGCATCCAACAGCTGCAGCCCAGTCGATTTTGCTGGATAATGCCTGGCCGTCCATCAAGCAGTGGCTTAAGCAGTGATGGCATTTATTCGGTGTGAGGAGCGGTTTGGGTGACGATGTCGTGGATTGCCAGGCGATGGTGTGTAGTTGAGCAGGATGAGCAACAGGACCTGTTTGTGGGAGACCCGTGGCATCACCATCTGGTTGACATCAATTTGCGGCTGGATGCACCTTTGGAACGGTCGCTGTGCGGTGATCTATTACCCTCCAGGCCGGTCTACCAGGAGCTGACCCGGCAATTGCTGAAAAATCTGTGCCCGCACTGCCGGGATACAGCGCAATCGCTGCGCGGCAACGGGCGGCGAGCGGCAACGCGTCGGGGGGCAGCCTTGCCTGCCATGGCGCAACAATTCGATCTGTATGCACCAGCCGGGAGCTGAATCATGAAATACCTGCCAGGCAAGATAGTGGTCGGTATGTTGTCTGCCAGTTTGAGCGCTGCGGTGATCGCGGCGGAATATGTGCTGGATTCGCCGGAACAGCAGATGATTGGGTCGGTGTATACCCTGGATGCGGTGTTCGAGGATACCTTTGCCGATCTGGGTGAAACGCATGGCTTCGGCTTTCTCGAGATGCAGGCGGCGAATCCCGGTGTGGATCCCTGGCTGCCGGGAGAGGGTACGTCGATTCGGATGCCCGGGCAGCAGATTCTGCCCGACACGCCGCACAGTGGCATCGTCATCAATCTGCCGGAGTACCGTCTTTATCATTATCCAGCGGCTGGCGGAGCTGTTAGTACCTGGCCTGTGGGCATAGGTCGCCAAGGCTGGTCATCACCAATAGGCGAGACCCGCGTTGCGCGCAAGGAGGCCAACCCGTCCTGGTACCCGCCGCAATCGATCCGCGAGGAACATGCAGCTGCGGGAGACCCGCTGCCAACGGTGGTGCCACCGGGCCCGGATAATCCCATGGGACCGTTCAAGATGAATCTGGCGATGAGCGGCTATGTGATCCACGGCACCAACAAGCTGTTCGGCATCGGCATGCGTGTCAGCCATGGCTGCTTTCGCATGAACAATCAGGATGTGACCGAACTCTTTCCCCAAGTGCCAATAGGCACCGCAGTTACCATCGTCAATCAGCCCTACAAGCTTGGCGTGCACGCAAACAAGCTGTATCTGGAAGTGCATACGCCGCTGGATGAGCATGGTTTTCCGTCGTCGCTGGACAAGCAGGCAGCGATTCAGGAACTGTTTCAGGCGCGCAGCGAGCTGGTGGCGGGGTACCGCTTGGATTGGCAGAAGATACGCGACATGGTGTATGCCGAAGATGGCGTGCCCGCAGTGATTGGTGAACCTTATGGTTCACTCTGAAGTGCACTGCGAAGGTATCGCAATTGGCGGCGAACCCCTTCGCAGTAACACAGCCTGCTTACTTGCGGCTGGCTTTTTCCAGCATGCGCAGGGCGCGCTCGTTGGCTTCGTCAGCCGTCTGCTGAGCGCGTTGTGCCGCGGCCAGGGCTTCGTCGGCCTTGCGATTCGCTTCGTCAGCGGTGGACTGCGCACGGGCTGCCGCATTCTCATTGGCGGATAGGCGCGTGCTGGTCTCTTCCTGATACTGATTGCTGCTGCAGCCAGCAATCAGCAGGCCGGCCAGAGACAACGCCGAAAGTTTCAGTGCAATGTTCATCGTGATACCCCTTCGTTTAACAATAATGTCGTTTTGCCGACCAGTTCATATTAGCAGTTCTCCCGACGGATGGTGATTGACCCGCGTCATAACCAGCAGGTCTTTGCCGACATTCAGCACATTGACTGAACAACGTCCCGGTTTGTTCCCCAGGGCATCTGAGTTACCGTATTCCCGATAAATATAAAAAGGAACTGCAGCATATGCTGGGATATATCGGGTTGTTTGCAGGGCTTATTCTGCTGATCGGATTTGCACTGCGAGGCGTGAATATCTTTCTTGCTTCGATTGTCTGCGCTTTGGTAGTCGCCATTCCCAATGGCATTCTGCTGCCCGCCGCTCTGCTGGAGCATTATCCCTTCGGTCCGCTGGGGGCCTTTACCTTCGCCGGCAAATTCTTTCTGCTATTTCTCTGTGGTGCCATTTTTGGTAAGGCCATGGCCACCAGCCAGGCAGCCAAGAGTATTGCTGTAGCGATTACCCGCGGGCTGGGCGTAAAACACACCTTGTTGGTCGGCATGGTGGTCTGCGCCTTGCTGACTTATGGCGGCGTCGTGGTTTTCGTGGTGGTCTTCACTATGTATCCACTGGGTATCACGCTGATGCGTGAGGCCAATCTGCCCAAACGGATTTGGTGCGCGGCGACTTCAGTGGGGGCCGGCACCTTTACCATGACCGCTTTGCCGGGTACACCTTCCATTCATAACGTGATTTCTGCCAGTTCTCTGGGCACCGATCTGTTCGCAGGCGGCTGGATTGGTCTGTTTGCGGCAGTGATCATGGCCGGGCTGGGTATGTGGTACGTGGAGCGCGAATGGCGACTGGCTCGAGCCAATGGTGAGGGCTTTGTGGAAAACGCCCAGGACCTGCGTATGGAGCAACTGATCGGTGATCCCAATGATGCGCCGCCCTGGGGCCTGGCGCTGGTGCCCTTGCTACTGGTGCTGGGTGTGATCATGCTGCCGCGATTAATTCTGGGCATGGCGGACTGGTCGGAAACACAAGGCGTATTCGCAGCCATTCTGCGCTTCAGTGCAGCCCAACCCATTATCTGGCCCAGCATTGCTCTGGTGATTGGTGCGCTGTCCTGTGGGGCGCTGTTTGTCAGCGCCCGCAGAAAGCTAGGGCAGGTATTCGGCCAGGGTGCGGAAGACTCGGTCATGCCGCTGCTGAATACCGCCGCGGTGATCGGGTTTGGCGGGGTAGTGACTCAGACGGCCGGTTTCGGTGAGTTTGCGCAGTGGATACTCGGCGTGGACATGCCGCCGCTGCTGTCGGTGTTTACCTCGGTCAGTACCCTGTCGGCGATTGTTGGCTCCTCCTCGGGTGGCCTGCAGATATTCATGCAGACGCTTGCGCCCAGTTATCTGGAGATGGGTATTCAGCCGGAAATCCTCCACCGTATCGCGGCGATCGCGGCCGGCGGTCTGGATTCGTTACCGCACTGCGGGGCGGTGATCGCCACCTTCATGATCATGGGTCTGTCACATAAGGAAGCCTACAAGGACATGTTTGCTGTTACCGTGGTCGTCCCGGTGATAGCCTGCCTTGCGTCCATCGCGTTACTGATGGCGTTGGGTATGGGTGTTACGCCGCCGGCGTAACGGGCTGCAGCAGTGATGGAATCTTATGGCGCTGTCGCAGGTCCATTGTATTCAATCATTTTCGATGCGTTAGAAGGAGGCTGTCATGACCGCCGATGCTCCGGTCCAGCACGACACCGAAGGCAAGCAGTTCTATATCTCCGCCGAGGGCGGGCGAGCCTATCTCGCCTATATGGATCTGGGCAAGCAGACCATGGATATCTATCGTACCTATGTGCCTGACGCCCTCCGTGGTCAGGGGCTGGCGGAAAAGCTGACCGTCGAGGCGCTGAAATATGCCGATGAGCATGGGTATACGGTCATTCCTTCATGCTCTTACGTTGAGCACTACATGCAGCGACAGCAACCCTCGAGCTGATATTAAAAAACCCGCTAAGCGGGTTTTTTAATGCTGCCTGTGACGCTACTGGCCGCGCTTGCGCGTGGGCAGCGTATCCTTGATCTTCGCGTGCATGCTGCGTACCGCCTGAACGGTGGTATCCCAGTCAATACAGGCATCGGTGATGGATACGCCGTATTCCAGCTGCGACAGATCCTTGTTGATGGCCTGGCTACCCCAGCCAATGTGGCTTTCGACCATCAGGCCGACAATCGAGGTGTTGCCTTCAGCGATCTGGTTGGCGACGTTGTCCATCACCAGGGGCTGCAGGGCAGGGTCCTTGTTGGAGTTGGCGTGGCTGCAGTCGATCATGATGTTCGGAGTGATTCCGGACTTTTCCAGTTCCTTTTCACACAGGGACACGCTGACCGAATCATAGTTTGGCTTGCCATTGCCGCCACGCAGTACCACGTGACCGTAACGGTTGCCGCGGGTGGTGACGATGGATACCTGACCTTCGTGGTTGATACCCATGAAACGGTGCGGGCTGGCAGTTGATTGCAGCGCGTTGATGGCGACGCCAAGATTGCCGTCAGTACCGTTCTTGAAACCGACCGCCGAGGATAGGCCGGAGGCCAGTTCACGGTGGGTCTGGGATTCGGTGGTGCGCGCGCCAATCGCTGACCAGGAAATCAGGTCCTGCAGATACTGCGGTGAAATAGGGTCCAGCGCCTCGGTGGCGGTAGGCAGGCCCATGTCGGTCAGATCACACAACAGCTGACGACCGATATGCAGTCCGTCTTCAATCTTGAAGCTGTCGTCCAGATAGGGGTCGTTGATCAGGCCTTTCCAGCCAACAGTAGTGCGCGGCTTCTCGAAATACACGCGCATCACCAGATACAGGGTGTCGCTGACTTCTTCAGCCAGAGCCTTGAGCCGGCGGGCGTAATCCTTGGCTGCTTCCACGTCATGGATGGAGCAGGGCCCGATAACGATGAACAGGCGGTGATCCTTGCCGTCCAGAATATCGCGAATGACCTGACGGCTTTCCACTATGGTGGCTTGCGCAGCGTCGCTCATGGGTATCCTGGCCTTGAGTTGGGCAGGGGTAATCATCACTTCGTTGGAAGCAACGTTAAGATCATTAATAGGTAAATCGGCCATTTTCCATCCCAGCGTGTCTTTCGGCCACCAACCGGTCGGCCTCTGAATAGTGGCCGACAGCTTAAAGCATGCACGGCGGCTACGGCTACCCTGTCGGCTCGGTATTGGTCTGATAGACCCTGTAAATCGCAAGGTTTGCGTCTGGGCTGCATTGTTGCGAATGGCTTTGTCACTTTGCCGACTGTTGCCGAGTGCGCTCAGCGACTAACATGGACGACACTTTCGCGCATCGTTAAAACAAGAGGTACACATGCAAAACGCAAAGCCGCGTATCGGCGTAATCGGCACGGGCGCCATTGGCGGATTCTACGGGTTGATGCTGGCCCGCGCGGGCCATGATGTTCATTTTCTGCTGCGCAGCGAATATCCAGCTGTCCGCGAGCACGGCATTACCGTGGAAAGCCGGGTGCACGGTGAGCTTAATCTCAATCCGGTACAGGCTTATGCCGACGTCGCCGATATGCCGCCCTGCGATTGGTTGCTGGTTGGTGCAAAGTCGACCACCAACGAGACACTCGCGCCCATCATTGCCAAGGCGGCTGCGTCGGGTGCCCGGGTAGTTTTGCTGCAGAACGGATTGAACAATGAACAGCAGCTGCGCCAGCTATTGCCGTCGGATCTGCATCTGATCGGTGGGCTGTGCTACGTCTGTCTGTATCGCAAGGCACCCGGTGTGGTGGTGCATCAGGACAACGGCATGATCGATCTGGCCTACCATTCCGGCCCGGCCGATGAGCAGCAGCAACAGGAGATTATTGCCGCTGGTGCAGCGATGTTCCGTGATGCAGGCCTGAAGGCCCGGGAAATGGGCAACCTGGACGGCGCCCGTTGGCAGAAGCTGGTATGGAACGCACCCTTCAACGGTGTCTCAGTCATTCTCAATGCCGGTACTCAGACGTTGCTCGACAACGTTGCAAGCCGCCAACTGGTCGGCGAGTTGATGCAAGAGGTCGTGGATGCGGCACAAGCTTGTGGCCACAAGATGCCCGAGTCGCTGGCAGAGAAGCTGCTGGCAGGCACTCAGCGCATGCCAGACTATCTGCCGAGCATGTATCACGACTGGTTGCATAAGCGGCCGATGGAGCTGGACAGTCTCTATGGCGAGGCGCTGAAGCTTGCTGCAGAGGCTGGCGTCGGCATGCCCAAGACCGAGGCGCTGCTGCAAATGCTGCAGTTCATTGAGGCAGGTTATTCCGCGCCTGCCGACTAACCGACAGGCGGTGGGACTGATTCCCGTTTTGGATCTTGCTGGTGGATATTCTGGTCTAACCTGAGTCATGTATCTATGAATCTGGTTATAAAGGGTCCATGATGTTTCGCTTGATCCAAGAGGGGGATGGTCTCAATGAAACTGCAGCAGCTGCGCTATATCTGGGAAGTGGCACATCATGATCTGAACGTGTCGGCGACAGCGCAAAGCCTTTATACCTCTCAACCGGGCATCAGCAAGCAGATTCGTTTGCTTGAGGATGAACTGGGCGTAGAGGTGTTTTCCCGCAGCGGAAAGCATCTGACGCGCATCACGCCTGCGGGTGTGAAGATCATTGAGACCGCGGGCGAGATTCTGCGCAAGTGCGAAAGCATCAAGCAGATAGCCCAGGAATTCAGCCATGAGCGCAAGGGCGTGCTGACGCTGTCCACCACGCATACTCAGGCACGTTATGCCTTGCCGCCGGTGATCAGTCGCTTCATGCAGCGCTACCCCGACGTCTCCCTGAACATGCATCAGGGAACACCCACCCAGATCAGTGAAATGGCCGTCAACGGCACCGCCGACTTCGCCATCGCTACAGAAGGGATGGAGCTGTTCAACGAGCTGATCATGATGCCGTGCTACCGCTGGAATCGCTGTGTGATTGTGCCGAAGGGGCATCCCCTGGCGGAGGCCGGCAAGCTGACCCTGGAGGCCCTCAGCGAGCAGCCGCTGGTGACCTATATATTCGGCTTTACCGGGCGCTCCAAACTGGATGATGCATTCAGCCACGAGGGGCTCTCACCCAAGGTGGTGTTCACCGCTGCGGATGCGGACGTGATCAAGACCTATGTGCGTTTGGGGCTGGGTGTTGGCATCGTGGCGAAAATGGCCGTTGACCCGAAGATCGATGACGACCTGGTGGTCATCGACGCCAGCCATCTGTTTGAATCCAGCGTGACCCATCTCGGCTTTCGCCGCGGTACCTTTCTGCGTGGCTTCATGTATGACTTCATCGAGGCCTTCGCGCCACATCTGACGCGCGAGCGTATCGAGGAAGTGCTGAAGTGTCAGAACCGGCAGGAGATCGAAGCGCTGTTCGAGGCGGTAGAGCTGCCGGTGTATTGAGTGGTCGGCCTGATAGGCCGACACCGCATAACTCAATTCTTTGCGATCAGGTTCCCTGCATGCAGCCCGCATTCCTTCTGCGTGGCTTCCTCCCACCACCAACGACCTTCGCGCTCGTGCTGGTTGGGCAGGACTGCACGGGTGCAGGGTTCGCAGCCGATGCTGACGAAGCCGCGTTCGTGCAGACTGTTGTAAGGAATCTCCAGCATGCGGATGTAGTTCCACACATCCTCGCTGCTGTAGTTGGCCAGCGGGTTGAACTTGATCAACGATTTTCCCGGACTGGAAAATGCCCCGTCGACCTCGACTACCGGGACATTGCTACGGGTGCCAGGGCTCTGGTCGCGACGCTGACCGGTGATCCAGGCATCGACGCCGGCCAGTTTGCGGCGTAGCGGGGCGATCTTGCGGATACCGCAGCATTCGCCATGGCCGCTTTCATAGAAGTCGAACAATCCTTTCTCTCTGACATAGGCTTCCAGGGCCTGCTGGTCGGGCGATAATACGTCCAGCTGAATGCCATAGTGCTTTCTGACTTCTTCCAGAAAGCGGTAGGTTTCCGGGTGCAGGCGTCCGGTATCCAGGGTGAAGACCTTGATGTCGGGATTGATCTTCCACGCCATGTCGAGAACGACGATATCGTCTGCGCCGCTGAAAGACAGCCACAGGTCATCGAAATGCTGGATGGCCAGCTTGAGAATATCTTGCGGCGATTTGGTCGCATATTCTGCGGCCAGGGTTTCTACATCGAACAGGTTGGTGGACATCAGGCTCTCCCGCTATGCGGCCCGTGCACGCGGGCCATCTGTAATCGCGGCATTTTAACAAGGGTTGCTTAGTACTTCTGCTTTTGTTTAGTTATAGTTTTATGCTCTGGCGTTATTAAAAAGGCCGCCCGGTCAGCTCGGCGTTGCGCCTGGCTAGCGGACCCGGTAGATTACGGCGCCAGTTCATTCACTGCTTCAGGAGTACTCTGTGGAAATCGCCTGCCTTGACCTCGAAGGTGTTCTGGTCCCCGAAATCTGGATTGCCTTTGCCGAGAAAACCGGTATCGCCGAGTTGCGCGCGACCACACGGGATATCCCGGATTACGATGTACTGATGAAGCAGCGTCTGCGCATTCTCGATGAGCATGGTCTGAAGCTGTCGGATATTCAGGAAGTGATCGGTACGCTGACGCCGTTGGATGGCGCGGTGGAATTCGTCAACTGGCTGCGCGAGCGTTTCCAGGTGGTGATTCTGTCCGATACCTTTTATGAGTTCTCCCAGCCGCTGATGCGTCAACTGGGCTTCCCGACGCTGCTGTGCCACAAGCTGGTCATTGACGAAAATGACCGGGTGGTGGATTACCAGTTGCGCCAGAAAGACCCCAAGCGCCAGTCGGTACTGGGCTTCAAGAGCCTGTACTACCGGGTGATTGCCGCTGGTGACTCCTACAACGACACCACCATGCTGTCCGAAGCCCACGCCGGCATTCTGTTCCACGCCCCGGACAATGTCATCGCCGAATTCCCGCAGTTCCCTGCAGTGCATACCTTCGAGGATCTGAAGAAGGAATTCATCAAAGCCTCGAATCGTCCGCTGAGCCTGTAAGGCTGGTTGCTGGTTTTGGTCTTTGCCCTCCGCAGCTCAAAAGCCTCTGACGGAGCTTGTGGGGCGGGCTAGCGCGACCGTCGTGTCGCCAGGGATGGCGACCGCGAGCTTACAGGGATGTACTTGCAGCGTGTCGAGATAGCCCGCCCCATAAGCGAAGTCCCACACCAGTCCAGCAGCCAGCTACCCCAGGCTCTCCATCAATACCCGCACCTTGGTCAGGCTTTCCTGATATTCCGCTTCACCCTCCGAATCGGCGACTATACCGCCGCCGCCCCAGCAGTACATGCGATCATCCTGATGCACCAGAGAGCGGATGGCGATGTTCAGGTCCATCTGTCCCTCACACCCTATGTAGCCGATGCTGCCGCAATACAGGCTGCGTCGTACCGGTTCCAGTTCCTCGATGATCTGCATGGCGCGGATTTTCGGGGCGCCGGTGATCGAGCCGCCGGGAAAGGCGCCAGTCAGCAGACTCAGGGCATCCTGCCCACTGGCCAGCTGGCCGGTGATACTGCTGACCAGATGATGCACATTGGGGTAGCTTTCGATGCTGAACAACTTGGGCACCTTGACGCTGCCGAAGCGGCAGGCACGTCCCAGATCGTTGCGCAGCAGGTCGACGATCATCAGGTTCTCCGCGCGATCCTTGAGGCTATGTCGCAGTTCTGTGGCAAGCGCCAGATCCTCTTCTGGGGTGTGACCGCGTGGGCGGGTGCCTTTGATGGGTCTGGTTTCCACCTGGCCATCCTGCACTTTCAGAAAGCGTTCTGGAGACAGACACAGCAAGGCGTGTTCAGCGGACTCCAGATAGCCTGCAAAGGGTGTCGGGCATGCTTCGCGCAACCGCTGATAGGCGTTCAGGGGGTCGCCCTGGCAGGGTGCGGAGAAACGCTGGGCCAGGTTCACCTGGTAGCAGTCGCCGGCCTGGATGTAATCCTGGATACGGGCAAAGGCCTGCAGGTAGGCTGGCTGGGACTGCTCTGCGGTGAAGGGGTTGCGCAGGGTGAACGCATCCGGCTCGAGTGCTGAGCTGGCCAGGCGGGCCAGTAGTTCGGCCTGATCGCTTTTGTCGACAATCGGGTGACATACCAGCCAGCGGCGGCGCAGCTGGTTATCGCTGATCAGACTCCAGGGGTAAATACCCATCTGCAGGGCGGGCAGGGAAATATCCGCGCGAGCATGGGTTGGCATCTGTTCCAGGGAGCGCCCAAAGTCATAGCTGATGAATCCGAGCGCGCCGGCGCCAAAGGGCAGCTGCAGGTCTTCAGGCCAGGAGGCGGGGCCAAGCAGCTGAAGCGCATGACGTAGGCGGTCGATGGTTTGGGCGCCGGTTTCATTGTCCTGCGGGGTGATCAGTTGCAGCGGGGCGGCAGCGAGGATGCTGTAGCGACCCAGTGGATCACCGCTGGCAGCGGAGTCGAGCAGGACTGGATTGCCCATGTCGCGAAAGGCAAAAAGCCCTGGCAGCGGGTCGGCTTGCCAGGGCAGTTCGGTCATCTGGTAGGGCGAGGTCATTCGGTCGGTTCAGGCTCGACAGGCGCTTCATCCGCACTCAGGAAGACCGGTTTGCCGAAATGCTTCTGGGAGAATGCCATGCGTTCTTCCACGGTCTCGGTCTTGCCGGCTTTCTTCAGTTCGGCGATATGTTTTTCTACCTTGTGGCAGCGATGCGTCAGCCCGGCGTCGTTGGCAATCTGAATGTTCAGGCCGGGACGGGCGTTAAGCTCGAGAATCAACGGGCCTTTCTTTTCATCCAGCACAAGATCCACACCGATATAGCCCAGACCAGACAGCTCATAGCAGGAAGTGGCCAGACGCATGAAGCCGTCCCAGTCGGGCAGTTGCACACCGTCCACCGGGTTCGCGGTGTCCGGGTGCTTGCTGATCTTGTTGTTCAGCCAGGTGCCCTTGAGGGTGATGCCGGTGGTCAGATCCACACCCACGCCGATGGCACCCTGATGCAGGTTGGCCTTGCCGCCGGACTGGCGGGTTGGCAGACGCAACATGGCCATGACCGGATAACCCATCAGCAGAATGACGCGGATATCCGGCACACCTTCGTAACTGATGCTCTTGAAAATAGGGTCGGGTTTGACCCGGTATTCGATCAGTGCCCGGTCGCGATGGCCCCCGAGCGAGTACAAACCGGAAATGATGTTGGAGAGATGATGCTCGATCTCGTCGTGGCTGATGATCTTGCCGGAGACAGTGCGATAGCGGCCTTCATAGCGATCACCGATCACCAGAATACCGTCACCACCTGCGCCTTGCGCAGGCTTGATGACGAAATCCTTGTGGTTCTCCACCAGCTTGGCGAACTGGCTGATGCCCTTTTCCGTATCAATGATGCCGTACAGATCAGGCACGTTGATCTCGGCGGCGATGGCGCGTTCCTTGGTCAGGATCTTGTCATCCACCACCGGATACAGGCTGCGCTTGTTGTACTTGAGTACATAGTCCGCGTTGCGTCGGTTGATGCCCATGACGCCGTTGTCACTGAGGGCTTTCCAGATGTTCCAGAAAAACATGGTCTCTCCTCAGCCCTGTTTGGTCAGCGCTTTGAAGCGCATCAGTTCGGTGAGACGGTAGCCGCGGTAGCGTCCCATGGCCAACATGAAGCCCACCAGCACCAGCAGGATGGCCGGGAAGGTGAAGACGAAATAGGTCAGCTCAGGGATGCTCATCAGCATGTGCGACAGGGTGGCCGCTATCAGCGTGCCCAGGGCGACCTTGAATGAATGACCGCCGCCACGCTCTTCCCAGTTGATCGACAGGCGCTCGATGGTCATGGTCAGAATCACCATGGGGAACAGGGATACCGACAGTGCGCGCTCGATGCCCAGCTTGTGGCTGAACAGGCTGATAGCGGCAATCACCAGTACCACGAAGGTGAGTACGATCGACAACCGTGGCAGCATCTGCAGTTTCAGATGTTCCAGGTAGGAACGCAGCGACAGCCCCAGCGCGGTGATCAGGGTGAATAGCAGAATACCCCAGCCGACCTGGGTTTCACGGAAGGCGAGGGCGATCAGTACCGGAGTGAAAGTCCCCAGTGTCTGAATGCCGATCAGATTGCGCAGCACCAGGATCACCAGGACGCCGATTGGAATCATGATCATCACCTGATACACCTGCTGCGCCTGCAGCGGCAGACCGTACAGGGAATACTCCAGCAACGCGGAGGGGCTGTTTTCAGTGGTCATCTTGGCCAGTCGCAGCGCATTCATTTCGCTGTTGCTGACAGTGAAGTTGATATTGCCGCCACTGCCGCCTTCCAGGCTCAGCAGTGGCGTGGTGCCGGTCCACCAGACCAGGCGGTTATCGGGTATACCCTGCTGTCCGGTTTCCGGATGAAAGTACAGCCAGCGCTCACCGTTATAGCTGCGCAGCCAGAGTTCAGGTTGCTGGTTGGGGGTGGCCTCAAGGCGGATGGTGTGTACCAGTTCCAGCGGGATGCGTGCGTTGGACAGCAGCACATCGATCACCCGGGCCTTGCTCAGAGCGCTGCTATCACCGCCGAGCAACAGGCGAACGTTGTCATCGGTAATGTCATTCACTCGGCGAATGGTTTCGCTGATGAAGGTCTCGATATCCGCCGAATGCTGGCGTATCGGGTTGATCAGGGCGTCAGCGGCAATCTGCTCCGGGCCATCCAGCGGGATCGGCTGACGGGGCGCGGGCGGTTGAGCTGCGGCGGGTTCGGTGCCATAGCGATTGGTCAGTACCAGGCGGTAATACAGCGTTTGCGTGCCGCTGGCGCGGCGTGCGGACCAGGTCACCCGGCGATTGCCGTCCTGCTGGTTGACGCTCACGCCATAGTTGTTGGAAATGAAGCTCTCATTGAGGCTGACGAACTTCTGATTCAGCGGCGGAATGAATAACTGAGCCTTGACGGGTACGCCGCTGCTGGCGCGGAACTCGATCTTCGCATCCAGGCTCCAGATATCATCGGTTTCATCTTCGCGAACGGGGATGTCGAGTACATATATCTGGTATCCCGTGATCAGCAGGCCCAAGCTGACCAGAAGGGCGATCATAATCTTCAGATGGGTATTGATCGATTGCATAGTGTTCTCAGCTGCAGTGTTGGATTGCTGCTTCGCTCCGTGAACAGGGAGGTAGAGGCAGCGTGAGGCAGGCGGCATATTAGCATGCCAAGCAGACCGGTACCCATAAGCATAAGTTCCCTGGGCCTTTTCCCGTGTAATTGGGTTTTTAATCCAGATTGTTGACAATCCTATTCGGTGGAAGGCATTATTCGTCTCAATAGCGGCTTTCTGGCGATATATTCTAATGAGGTTGTCAACAATTGGCTGGTTTCGAGAGTGTCATCCCCGCTGCAACTTTGTCTGACGGTGCCTTTCAGCGCTTGCAGACAGCTATTGTTAAAGGTGAGATCCCGCCGGGTACGCGCATCAGCGAACAGTTTCTTTCTACTACCTTCGGCATCAGTCGCGGCCCATTGCGCGAAGCCATTCGCCGCCTGGAAGGGCGCCGCCTGGTAGTGCGTATCCCGCATGCCGGAGTGCGCGTGGTGTCGCTGAGCTATGAAGAGTTGATCGAGCTGTACCATGTGCGTGAAGCGCTGGAAGGCATGGCCTGCCGGCTGGCCGCACAGAACATGACAGCCGAGGAAATCGCCAACCTGCGTGATGTGTTGGCCACCCACGAGCGTCACTCCGGGCTCAAGGCCAACGAGTCCTACTATCAGCAGGAAGGTGACCTGGATATTCACTATGTGATCATCCAGGGCAGCAAGAATCGCACATTGAGCGACATGCTCTGCGCCGATCTCTACCACTTGGTGCGCATGTACCGTTACAAATTCTCTTCCACACCGAAACGCCCACAACAGGCGTTCGCTGAACACCACAGAATCATCGAAGCCATCGCCGATCGTGATGGTGAGCTCGCGGAAATGCTGATGCGCCGACATATCAGCGCATCTCGCCGCAACATTGAGCGCCGCATGCTGGAGCAGCGCGACGCCACCATATCCTCAGGAGGGAACACTCAATGAACAAGACCCCAGGCCAACGTTTTCGTCAGGCACTAGCTGAAGAGCAACCGCTTCAGGTTATTGGCGCGATCAACGCCAACCACGCTCTGCTGGCCAAGCGTGCCGGCTTCAAAGCCATCTATCTCTCTGGTGGCGGCGTGGCAGCGGGCTCGCTGGGCCTGCCGGATCTGGGTATCAACACCCTTGAGGATGTGCTGATCGACGTGCGTCGGATCACCGACGTGTGCGACCTGCCGCTGATGGTGGATATCGATACCGGTTTTGGTCCCAGCGCCTTCAATATCGAGCGTACGGTCAAGAGCCTGATCAAGGCCGGGGCTGCGGCTGCCCACATCGAAGATCAGGTCGGTGCCAAGCGTTGCGGCCACCGCCCGGGCAAGGAAATTGTCTCCACCGAGGAGATGGTTGACCGGGTTCGCGCCGCTGCCGATGCCAAGACCGATCCGGACTTTTTCCTGATCGCCCGTACCGATGCCATTCAGGCCGAAGGTGTCGAGGCGGCTCTTGAGCGCTGCAAGCGCTACGTGGAAGCGGGTGCCGACGCCATCTTCGCCGAAGCGGCCTATGACCTGCCGACCTACGAGCGCTTCGTCAAGGAGCTGAATGTACCCGTGCTGGCTAATATCACCGAGTTCGGCGCCACGCCGCTGTTCACCCGTGAAGAACTGGCCTCGGTGGGTGTTGCTATCCAGCTGTACCCGCTGTCGGCCTTCCGCGCGGCGAACAAAGCTGCCGAGAATGTCTACAACGCCATTCGTACCGAAGGTCATCAGCAGAATGTCATCGAGACCATGCAGACTCGCATGGAGCTGTACGATCGCATCGGTTACCACGCTTTCGAGCAGAAGCTGGATGTGCTGTTTGCTGCCGGAAAGAAGTGATTTCGTGACGCCGCCCGGTTATCGGGCGGCGCCATATAAAGACAATAAATGTATGAGCCTGCCCAGCAGGATGATTGAGGAGAACACGCCATGAGCGCCAACGAATCGACCACCCCGACCTTCAAGCCGAAAAAATCCGTCGCCCTGAGCGGCACCGCTGCCGGTAACACCGCGCTGTGCACCGTCGGCCGCAGCGGTAACGACCTGCACTACCGTGGCTACGACATTCTGGATATCGCCACCACCTGCGAGTTCGAGGAAATCGCCCACCTGCTGGTCCATGGCAAGCTGCCCACCGAGGCCGAGTTACGCGCTTACAAGGCCAAGCTGAAAGCCCTGCGCGGCCTGCCGGCGGCGGTGATGACTGCCCTGGAGCAACTGCCACCGTCGGCCCACCCGATGGACGTGATGCGTACCGGTGTGTCGGTTCTCGGTTGCCTGACCCCGGAAAAGGACGATCACAACCATCCGGGCGCACGGGACATTGCCGACAAGCTGATGGCGTCGTTGGGCTCCATGTTGCTGTACTGGTATCACTACAGCCACAACGGCAAGTGCATTGAGGTGGAAACTGACGACGATTCCATCGGCGGTCATTTCCTGCACCTGCTGCACGGCGAGAAGCCGCAGGAGTCCTGGGTGCGTGCCATGCACACCTCGCTGAACCTGTATGCCGAACATGAGTTCAACGCTTCCACCTTTACCAGCCGCGTTATCGCTGGTACCGGTTCCGACATGTTCTCTGCCATCGCCGGGGCTATTGGCGCACTGCGTGGTCCGAAACACGGCGGTGCGAACGAAGTGGCCTTTGAAATCCAGAAGCGCTATGACAATCCGGACGAAGCGGAAGCCGACATCCGTGAACGGGTAGGGCGCAAGGAAGTGGTCATCGGCTTCGGTCACCCGGTCTACACCGTCTCCGATCCGCGCAACGAGGTGATCAAGAAGGTCGCTGCTGAGCTGTCCGACGAGCAGGAAAACCGCAAGATGTACGACATTGCCGAGCGCCTGGAAAGTGTCATGTGGGAAGCCAAGAAGATGTTCCCCAACCTCGACTGGTTCAGCGCCGTCAGCTACCACATGATGGGCGTACCTACCGCGATGTTTACCCCGCTGTTCGTGATCGCCCGTACTGCCGGCTGGTCGGCTCACGTCATCGAGCAGCGCATCGACGGCAAGATCATCCGTCCGAGCGCCAACTATGTCGGTCCGGAAGATCTGCAGTTTGTGGCGCTGAAGGATCGCAAGTGATGAACACCCAATACCGTGAAAACCTGCCAGGCTCCGACCTGGACTACTACAACGCCCCGGCCGCCGTGGACGCCATCGAGTCCGGCGCCTGGGCCAGGCTGCCCTATACCTCGCGGGTGCTGGCTGAACAGCTGGTGCGCCGCTGCGAGCCGGAAGCACTGACCGACTCGCTGAAGCAACTGATCGAGCGCAAGCGTGATCTGGACTTCCCCTGGTATCCGGCTCGGGTGGTCTGCCACGACATTCTTGGTCAGACCGCGCTGGTCGACCTGGCGGGTCTGCGTGACGCCATTGCCGAGCAGGGTGGCGACCCCTCGCTGGTCAACCCGGTTGTGCCGACCCAGTTGATCGTCGACCACTCGCTGGCTGTTGAACATGCAGGTTTCGATCCCGAGGCCTTCGACAAGAACCGCGCCATCGAGGATCGCCGCAACGAGGATCGCTTCCATTTCATCGAGTGGACCAAGACCGCGTTCAAGAACGTCGATGTGATTCCCGCCGGGAACGGCATCATGCACCAGATCAACCTGGAGAAGATGAGCCCGGTGGTGCAGGCCCGTGATGGCGTCGCCTTCCCGGATACCTGCGTGGGCACCGACTCGCATACGCCGCACGTTGATGCGCTGGGTGTGATTGCTATTGGTGTCGGTGGTCTCGAAGCGGAAACCGTGATGCTCGGTCGCCCATCGATGATGCGCCTGCCTGACATCGTCGGCGTCAAACTCACCGGCAAGCGTCAGCCCGGCATTACCGCCACCGATATCGTTCTGGCGCTGACCGAGTTTCTGCGTGCCGAGCGGGTCGTCGGTGCTTATGTCGAGTTCTTCGGTGAGGGCGCTGACAGCCTGACCATCGGCGACCGCGCAACCATCTCCAACATGTGCCCGGAGTACGGCGCCACGGCATCGATGTTCTACATCGACCAGCAGACCATCGACTATCTGAAACTGACCGGTCGCGAGCCGGAGCAGGTCGCTCTGGTCGAGAATTACGCCAAGAAACTGGGTCTGTGGAGCGATGCGCTGACCACAGCCGAGTACGAGCGAGTGCTGGAGTTTGATCTGTCCAGCGTGGTTCGCAACATGGCTGGTCCGTCCAACCCGCATCGCCGTCTGCCGACCTCTGCCTTGGCTGAGCGCGGTATCGCTGACGAAGCCAAACTGGAGTCGGGCAAGGCCGAGGAAAAGGGCGGGCTGATGCCTGACGGCGCGGTGATCATCGCGGCGATCACCAGCTGTACCAATACCTCCAACCCGCGCAACGTGGTCGCTGCCGGTCTGGTAGCGAAAAAAGCCAATGAGCTGGGCCTGGTACGCAAGCCTTGGGTGAAAACCTCCTTTGCACCGGGCTCCAAGGTTGCCAGGTTGTATCTGGAGGAGTCCGGTCTGTTGCCGGAGCTGGAGCAGCTCGGCTTTGGCATCGTCGGCTATGCCTGCACCACCTGTAACGGCATGTCCGGTGCGCTGGACCCGAAAATCCAGCAGGAAATCATCGACCGCGATCTGTATGCCACGGCGGTGCTGTCCGGTAACCGCAACTTCGATGGCCGTATACATCCCTATGCCAAGCAGGCCTTCCTCGCATCGCCACCGCTGGTCGTGGCCTACGCCATCGCCGGTACCATGCGGTTTGATATCGAGCAGGACGTGCTGGGTCATGACCAGCAGGGCAACCCGATCACACTGAAAGAGCTGTGGCCGAGTGACGAGGAAATCGACGCCATCGTCGCTTCCAGCGTCAAGCCGGAGCAGTTCAAGCAGGTGTACATTCCGATGTTCGATCTGGGTGCCATCCAGGAATCGGAAAGCCCGCTGTATGACTGGCGCGAGATGTCCACCTATATCCGCCGTCCGCCGTACTGGGAAGGTGCGCTGGCCGGTGAGCGGACGATGACAGGTATGCGCCCACTGGCGATCCTGCCGGACAACATCACCACCGACCACCTCTCGCCGTCCAATGCCATCATGATGGACAGTGCTGCTGGTGAATATCTGCACAAAATGGGCCTGCCGGAGGAAGACTTCAACTCCTACGCGACCCACCGCGGCGATCACCTGACCGCACAGCGTGCCACCTTCGCCAACCCGAAACTGTTCAACGAGATGGTGCTGAGCGACGACGGCAGCGTGAAGCAGGGCTCGCTGGCCCGGGTTGAGCCGGAAGGCAAGGTCATGCGCATGTGGGAAGCGATTGAAACCTACATGAACCGCAAACAGCCGCTGATCATCGTTGCTGGCGCGGATTATGGTCAGGGCTCCAGCCGTGACTGGGCTGCCAAGGGCGTGCGTCTGGCGGGTGTCGAAGCCATTGCTGCCGAAGGCTTCGAACGCATCCACCGCACCAACCTGGTCGGCATGGGCGTGTTGCCACTGGAGTTCAAGCCGGGCACCACGCGCAAGACGCTGGAACTGGATGGTACCGAGACCTACGACGTAGTAGGTACACCGGCGCCGCGCGCTGAATTGACGTTGGTGATCAGCCGGCAGAATGGCGAGCGGGTCGAGGTACCGATGGTCTGCCGTCTTGATAGTCACGAGGAAGCGCGCATCTATGAAGCAGGTGGCGTGCTGCAGCGGTTTGCTCAGGACTTTTTGGAAGGGAAGGTATAAAGCTTCTCTCCCCCTCTCTCGAGAGGGGGAGAGCTGTTCTTCAGGAGTACTACTGCATGACCCAAGCAACACAAATCAAAGTCCCCGCCACCTACATGCGTGGCGGTACCAGCAAGGGCGTGTTCTTTCGCCTGAATGACCTTCCGGAATCCTGTCAGGTGCCGGGTGAGGCGCGGGATCGGCTGTTCATGCGGGTGATCGGCAGCCCGGACCCGTACTCGGCGCATATCGACGGCATGGGCGGCGCCACCTCCAGTACCAGCAAGTGCGTGATTCTGTCGAAGAGCAGTCAGCCGGAGCACGACGTCGATTACCTTTATGGCCAGGTATCCATCGACAGCCCCTTCGTCGACTGGAGTGGTAACTGCGGCAACCTGTCCACAGCCGCCGGCGCTTTCGCCATTCATGCCGGGCTGGTTGATCCGGCGCGGATTCCCGATAACGGGATGTGCACCGTGCGGGTCTGGCAGGCCAATATCGGCAAGACCATCATTGCGCAGGTGCCGGTGACCAATGGTCAGGTGCAGGAGCTGGGTGACTTCGAGCTGGACGGGGTGACCTTTCCGGCGGCCGAAATCGTGCTGGAGTTCCTCGACCCGTCGGATGACGGGGAAGAGGGCGGCAGCATGTTCCCCACCGGTAATCTGGTCGATGATCTGGACGTGCCCACTGATGTTGTAGAGAGCGGCACTCTCAAGGCGACTATGATCACCGCAGGCATCCCGACGGTATTCGTCAATGCCGAGGATATCGGTTATCAGGGCACTGAGCTGCGTGAGGATATCAATGGTAATCCGGAGGCGCTGGCGCGTTTTGAGGCCATCCGCGTGGCGGGTGCGCTGCGTATGGGGTTGATCAAAACCCCGGAAGAGGCCCTCAAGCGGCAGCATACGCCGAAGATTGCTTTCGTCAGCAAGCCCAAGACCTATCAGGCTTCCAGCGGCAAGACCATCGAGGCGGGTGAGGTTGATCTGCTGGTGCGTGCGTTGTCCATGGGCAAACTGCACCACGCGATGATGGGTACCTGTGCGGTGGCTATCGGTACGGCTGCGGCGGTGCCAGGTACGCTGGTGAACCTGGCGGCCGGTGGTGGTGAGCGTGAGGCAGTGCGCTTTGGCCATCCTTCCGGCACCTTGCGGGTCGGCGCCGAGGCTTGTCAGGTCGGTGGTGAGTGGATAGTGACCAAGGCGATCATGAGCCGCAGTGCGCGTATCCTGATGGAAGGTTGGGTGCGGGTGCCTGCTGATACTGTTTAAGGTTTCTGCGTGAAGAGAGGCTGGCTGTTTTGTGCAAGGCGGCGCAGGCCTGGAGGGCTGTGCCGACACGCCGCAAGTACTTCCCTGTAGGCTCGCGGTCGCCATCCATGGCGACACGACGGTCGGCCCAACCCTCCAGGGCTCCTCCACCGTGAAGCCTCAGTGCTGGAAGGTTTTAAACCATCACCGGCTGCCAGATTGATTGCCGTCACACCGGCGTGGAGGTCTGCACTCAAGCGACCAGCACCATTCGATACTCAAGCGGCGATAAAAAAGCCCCGCCAGACAATCAGCCTGGCGGGGCTTTTTCAATACAACTGCTTAGCCTTTCATTTCCTCATCAGTCAGGCCCAGCGCGGCGGCAATGCCGGCACCATAGGCTGGATCAGCCAGGGCGCAGTGTTTGGCGTGGCGGATCAGGATGTGACGCTCGGCGCCGTTCATGGCGCGGGCGGTGTTGGCGAACAGGCGTTGCTGCTCGTCAGCGGACATCAGGCGGAACAGGTTGCCTGGCTGGGTGAAATAATCGCTGTCGTCCGCACGGAAATCGTAACGGCCGGCAACGCCTTCCAATGCCATTGGCGGCTCGCTGAAATCAGGCTGCTCCTGCCATTCACCGTAGGTGTTCGGCTCGTAGTGCAGACGGCTCCCCTGGTTGCCATCGACCCGCATCGTACCGTCCCGATGGTAGCTGTGTACCGGGCAACGCGGCGCGTTGACCGGGATCTGGTGGTGATTCACGCCAAGGCGGTAGCGTGCGGCATCACCATAGGAGAACAGCCGGCCTTGCAGCATGCGGTCAGGCGAGAAGCTGATGCCCGGTACCACGTTGGCCGGCGTGAAAGCGGCTTGCTCCACGTCCTGGAAATAGTTGTCCGGGTTGCGGTTCAACTCCATGTAACCCACTTCAATCAGCGGATAATCCTGCTTCGACCAGATCTTGGTCAGATCGAACGGATGGAAGCGGTAATTCTCAGCCTCGGTTTCCGGCATGATCTGTACGTACATGGTCCAGCGCGGAAAATCCTGCCGCTCGATGGCTTCGTACAGGTCGCGCTGAGAGCTTTCGCGGTCATTGGCAACGATGGCGGCGGCTTCTTCGTCGGTCAGGTTCTTGATGCCTTGTTGAGTCTTGAAGTGGAACTTGACCCAGTAACGCTGATTGTCGGCACTGATGAAGCTGTAAGTGTGCGAGCCGAACAGATGCATATGGCGGTAACCGTCAGGAATACCCCGGTCGCCCATCACATAAGTCACCTGATGCAGTGATTCGGGCAGGCCGGTCAGAAGTCCCAGTTGTTGTTGGCGCTGCGCATGTTGGTGCGCGGGTCGCGTTTGACAGCGTGGTTCAGGTCGGGGAACTTCAGTGGGTCGCGGAAGAAAAATACCGGGGTATTGTTGCCAACCAGATCCCAGTTGCCCTGCTCGGTATAGAACTTGAGAGCCGCACCACGGATGTCTCGCTCAGCATCAGCTGCACCGCGCTCACCGGCGACGGTGGAGAAGCGAGCGAACATCGGCGTTTTCTTGCCGATATCGGAGAAAATGCGCGCCTTGGTATAGTGCGTTATGTCATGGGTGATCACTAGTTCGCCGAAAGCGCCGGAGCCTTTGGCGTGCATGCGGCGCTCGGGAATGACTTCCCGGTCGAAGTGCGCGAGTTTCTCCAGAAACCAGACGTCCTGCAGCAACATAGGGCCGCGTGGGCCGGCGGTGGCTGCGTCCTGGTTGTCGGTAACGGGCGCTCCGGCAACCGTAGTAAGCTTTGGTTTGTCGCTCATTTTATGCTTTCCTCATGATGATAATTCGGGTTTGCTGCCCGACGGCAGTAATCCAAGTGAGGCAGCATTATGGCACTGGAATGTTACTTTTAATTAAATAATACAAGCTATATCAAACCCTTAAGGTGGGTTTGTTACATTGATTGGAGTCAATGATGGATCTGAATCTAACGGGAAAGCGTGCCCTTGTCGGTGGGGCCAGTCAGGGTTTGGGCGCAGCATGCGCGCGACAATTGGCGTTGCAGGGGGCGGAAGTCATTGTGCTTGCACGCAGCAAAGACAAGCTGTCAGAAGTGGTTCGCCAACTACCTGCCGCTGAAGGGCAGAAGCATGGCTATATCTGTGTGGACTCTGGCGACCTGCCGGCGTTGTCGATAGCGGTTCAGGATGAAGTGGAGCAGGGTGGGCCGATCTCTATCTGGGTCAACAATACCGGCGGGCCGGCACCGGGGCTGGCGCATCAGGCCACACCGGATAGCTATGCGGCAGCTTTCAATCAGCACCTGCTTAGCAGTCAGACCTTGCTGGAGCTATTGCTGCCTGGGATGCGCGAGGGTAGTTATGGTCGGATCATCAATGTGCTGTCGACCTCGGTGAAAACCCCTATCCCCAATCTGGGCGTATCCAACGCCATTCGGGCAGCCATGGCCAACTGGGCGAAAACCCTGGCTTCGGAGCTGGCGGCTGATGGCATCACGGTCAACAACGTACTGCCAGGATTGACCCGCACGGCGCGGTTGGAAAGCCTGTTTGCCCATCGGGCTTCTGTCAGTGGCAAGACGGAGCAGGAAGTGGAACGGGATCTGCTGCAGAGCATTCCGGCCAGGCGTTTCGCCGAGCCAGAGGAGTTTGCCGATGCGGTGGGGTTTCTGGCGTCACCGGCGGCGGCATTCATCAACGGCATCAATCTGCCGGTGGATGGGGGTGCTACCGCCAGTTTGTAGGCAGTGAGAAGCAGCAGTCAGTGATGAGGCTGCTGCTTCGACAGATCAGCTATGCAGCTTTTCGCAGGCGGTGAGCGTATTTTCCAGCAGGCAGGCACGGGTCATCGGACCGACCCCGCCGGGCACTGGCGTAATCCAGGCGGCGCGTTCAGCTGCGGCGTCGAAGTCCACGTCACCGCGCAGGCGACCATCTTCCATGCGGTTGATGCCTACATCGATCACGATGGCGCCCGGCTTGATCCACTCACCTTTGACCAGACCGGGTTTGCCCACGGCCACGACCACCAGGTCGGAGCGGCGAACATGATCTTCCAGATCGTTGGTGAAACGGTGGGCAATGGTGGTGGTGCAACCGGCCAACAAGAGCTCCAGAGCCATTGGGCGACCGACGATATTGGACGCACCCACCACGGTGGCATTCAATCCATAGGGACTGACGCCGGTGCTTTTCAGCAGGCGGATGATGCCCAGTGGGGTGCATGGGCGCAGCAGCGGCATGCGTTGGGCAAGGCGGCCGATGTTATAGGGGTGAAAGCCGTCGACATCCTTGTCTGGACGGATGCGCTCCAGCAACAGGGAGGAGTCGAGGTGCGTCGGCAACGGCAGCTGAACCAGAATGCCATCAATCTCCGGGTCTGCATTAAGGGTGTCGATCAGTGCCAGCAGTTCTTCCTGCTTGGTATCGGCCGGCAGGTCATGGGAGCGGGAAATGAAACCCACTTCCTCGCAGTCCTTGCGCTTGTGCGCAACATATACCTGGGAGGCGGGATCGCTGCCGACCAGAATGACGGCGAGGCCGGGTATGCGCAGGCCTTGCTCTTTACGCAGGCTGACCTTGTCGGCGATCTCGCGCCGGAGATTGGCGGCAATCTGTTTGCCATCGATCAATTGGGCTTTCATGATGTTCCTGGGGGAGTGCATAGAATGCCCGCGATTGTCGCATGCGAGGGGGGCTCGGCAAAAGGGTTCGCTCGTCTGGATTCTTAACTTACTCAAATATTTGAAGAAAATGTGAATTCATCGTTGACGGGAGGGTGGGGGCTGAGTATTATTCGCCCCGCTTCACAAACACAACGAAGTCGGTTTGGAAGGCGATTCAGGCTCCAGCATTTCAAGCCTTCGGGGTTGATTATGTGCATGCGGCGCCCGTAGCTCAGTTGGATAGAGCACCCGCCTTCTAAGCGGGTGGTCGCAGGTTCGAATCCTGCCGGGCGCGCCAAGCGCACATGGTAAGGTCCTGCAGAGTTGTGTTAGTGTTGTTGCTGTAATGGTGGGCGTAGCTCAGTTGGTAGAGCACAGGATTGTGACTCCTGTTGTCGTGGGTTCGATCCCCATCGTCCACCCCATTTCAGCAAAAACGCCAGGCAATCAGCCTGGCGTTTTTGTATCTGTAGCCTGTTTTGCGGATGTGGTGGAATTGGTAGACACACCAGATTTAGGTTCTGGCGCCGCAAGGTGTGGGAGTTCGAGTCTCCCCATCCGCACCATGGATATCGTGAAGTACCCAGAAAGCCCCGTTATTCGGGGCTTTTCTGTATCTGGCTTTCAGGTTTTCCATTCGCCAGCCTGCCCTGATGTACTAGATTCATCTACTCAAGCCGATGCTGCATGCGCCAAGCGGTGGGGGTGAGATTGAAAGATGAGGTGATTGATGTGGGAGATATCGGGCTATCTCGGCCTCTTTCTGGCGGCTCTCGTCGCGGCGACTGTTCTGCCGCTGCAGTCGGAGGTGGTGCTGGTGGGGCTGCAGCTGGCTGGGCAGCATTCGCTCGCGCTGCTGATGCTGTTTGCCACGGTGGGCAATGTGCTTGGCTCGGTGATCAACTGGCTGCTTGGTCGATATATTGAACGCTGGCGGGAGCGGCGCTGGTTTCCGGTGCCGCCGGATAAGCTGGCCAGGGCGCAGGGGGTTTACCAGCGTTACGGCTACTGGTCGCTCTTGTTGAGCTGGGCGCCGTTCATTGGTGATCCCCTGACCTTGATGGCAGGTGTCCTTCGTGAGCCGCTCTGGCGATTCGTACTGATAGTCACGATAGCGAAGGCCGGGCGCTATCTGCTGCTGATGGCTGTCACCGCGCAGCTGATTTAAGGTGCTTTTGGCGCCAAAATCGGGTGCGCCTCTGTCAATGGCCAGTGCCCGGTTGGCCCATCACTCGTGCGAATAGCCGGGTTGCAAGCAGGCCGGCTGGTGTGAAGTGACTGGATGGCGACATCAGCTTGATCAATTCCTCCGTTAAGTCGCACGCCGGCAGCTTGCGCAGCTGCTGCTCCAGAGCGGCTTGGTCTGCATCGAAATTGTCCGGATCGACAGGTTCGGCGGCCATTTTTGAAGCCACGTAGCGCCGCGGTTGCCGTTGGGAGTGGGGTGCAGACCATTCTCCGGCTATCCAGTCATGCAGCAGCTGCAACTCATAAGCGCTGAACACGCCGAACATGGGTGCCCGGTTACCCTGAATCAGCTGCCAGAACCGGCTTTCTGTTGGATCGGTATCGCGGTGAATCCAGCCGCGTTTTTCCAGTGCCGCAAGAAAATCACCGGTGCGCCCGGGCTGGCTGAGCCATTCATTCACGGTGCGGCCTTCAATACGGCAGAAGTCCGAGTGCATGTTGCGGGCGACCAAGGCTTTCTGTTCCAGTACGCGATGCACTTCGGCTTCCAGGTCGAAGCCTTCTATGGCGTCCATGGAGGATATGCCCAGCTCGTTCAGCATGTAACCGCGCTTCACTCGCTGGTAGAAAACATCTGCGTCACCTGAGATCGGCAGGTTGTCCAGTACGGCCTGGGCTGCTTTCTGTGCGTGGCCGGTATCGGCGTTGTCGATGGTCACATGCAGCTGAAAATAATAGGGGTCGACGCCCAGTTCATTCAGCTCGTAGGTGGTGATCAGCAGGTGCAGGGGCAGCTGTTCATAGCCCAGATTGTAGCCGATCAGTTCAGGCAGGAATTCGTTGGCAAGATAGGCCAGTGCGAGCTGCTGAGCGCCCTGTACGTAATGTCCGGCGGACAGCGCGCCTGCGTTGTCCAATTCATGGGTGTTGAGCAATTGTTTATACAGAACGACATGGTTCTGCAGTGATTCACCGTCGCCCAGCTCTTCAAGATATGTGCGTACCAGTGTATGGAAGCGCCAGTCCTGCCATTGCGAAAGTACGCCATAGAGCCAGGCGCCATCCACCATCTTGGTGGGTGCTACGCTACGCAGAAAATACAGGGCGTGCGCGCGATTGGTAAAAAAGCGTCGGGGCTGGCCTTGCTTGCGGGCGTTCAGGTAGTCGCGGTAGGCGCAGGTAGTGCGTACGCTGCCAGCCCTGATCCACTCATTCAGCTGGTGTGGGGCGTCGGGAAGGTCGCATGGCTGGAGGCTGGCTTGGCGCAACTGGGCCTGCAGAAATTGACGGGCAGAGGCAAGGTGTTCCTGCGGTTGCTGCAGCAGGTTCTGGTACAGCGCATTGGCGGCTGGTTGCTCGGTTGGAGGGCTGTACGTGTGTTGCCGGATGGGCGTACTCAACGTTGGCATCACTGAATCCTCGCTGGGTTTTCCGGGGTTCTCACGACGGGCGGGCAGTGGCACTGCTGTTTCGTCGTGCTTGGAAATAGGTCGTCACTGATGATTTCGAGCCGGTACGGTTGGAATGATTCAATGAATCTGTCCGCCGGGCGATGAAGTGAAAAGCCGACAAGAACGAAAAATATTTTGTGGTCGGTGGTTTGCGGCCTTGTAGCCGCGTATGCTGCGTGGCAGATCGAGATGTGCTTCGCTTGCCAGTATGGATAGCGGCGGCGGATGCATCGTCAAGGATGACTTCTGCCGCACAAGCGACTAGAATGTCCGCCTTTTATTCATTCATCATTGTCTGTTCAACGAGGACTCTACATGCAAGTTTCGGTTGAAACCATCTCCGGCCTTGAGCGCCGCATGACTGTTGGCATCCCTGCCGAGCGCATCGAAAACGAAGTCAACAAGCGCCTGCAGCAGACCGCTGGCCGTGCACGTGTTGATGGTTTCCGTCCGGGCAAGGTGCCGATGAGCGTAATTCGCAAGCGCTTTGGTGCATCTGCACGTCAGGAAGTCATCGGTGAAGTGATCCAGTCTTCCTTCTATGAAGCTATCGTTCAGGAGAAACTCAACCCCGCCGGTGCGCCGAATGTTGAGCCCAAGTCTCTGGACGAAGGCAAGGATTTCGAATACATCGCCACTTTCGAGGTTTACCCCGAAGTGACCCTGGGTGATTTCGCCGGGATCGAAGTAGAGCGCATCGACTCCGAAGTAACCGATGCCGATCTGGAAAACATGCTGGAAATCCTGCGCAAGCAGCACACCAACTACGAGACCGTAGAGCGTGCCGCTGAAGATGGCGACCAGTTGACCATCGACTTCACCGGTCGCGTTGATGGCGAAACCTTCCAGGGCGGCACTGCCAGTAATACCAATCTGGTGCTGGGCTCCGGTCGCATGATCCCCGGTTTCGAAGACGGTCTGGTCGGTGCCAAGGCGGGTGAGACGCGTACTGTCAGCGTCACCTTCCCTGAGGACTACCAGAACCTGGATCTGGCCGGCAAGGCTGCCGAGTTCGAAATCATCGTGCACAGCGTTGCCGCTGCTGCGCTGCCTGAGCTGGACGACGAGTTCTTCGCACGTTTCGGCGTGGAAGAGGGTGGTATCGAAGGTTTCCGCACCGAGGTTCGCAAGAACATGGAGCGTGAGCTGCGTCAGGCGATCAAGACCAAGACCAAGAATCAGGTTATGGACGGTCTGCTGAACAGCAACAGCATCGAGGTGCCCAAGGCACTGATCAGCAGCGAGATTGATCGTCTGCGTGAGCAGGCCGTACAGCAGTTCGGTGGTGCCAACATCGATCCGAGCCAGCTGCCGGCAGAGCTGTTTGAAGAGCAGGCCAAGCGCCGCGTCAGCCTCGGTCTGATCGTCGCTGAAGTCGTCAAGCAGAACGAAATCAAGCCGGACAACGATCGCGTTCGCGCCATGATCGAAGACTTGGCTTCTGCCTATCAGGAGCCGGAGCAGGTGGTGAACTGGTACATGCAGAACGAGCAGCAGCTTGCCGAGATTCAGTCTGTTGTGCTGGAAGAGCAAGTCGTGGATACTGTGTTGCAGAAGGCCAAGGTGACCGACAAGCAGGTCGCCTACGAAGATGCCGTCAAGCCCGCTCAGCCTGCACAGGTTGAAGCCGACGAAACGGACAGCAGCGCGGACGAATAATTCGTCATTGTTCTCATGCAGTGCATTGAGCCAGCCTTCGGGCTGGCTCATGTGTTTATGGAAGCCCCGAAAGATAAAGCAGCGGCAGTGTTTCGGGGTTTTACGCGACAAGCTAAATCGGAGTGACACCAGCCCATGATTCATAACAGCTATACCGGGTTACCGCCGGAAATTCAGGCCGCAGGCGGTCTGGTACCCATGGTTGTCGAACAGTCGGCACGGGGCGAACGTTCCTATGACATCTATTCCCGTCTGCTCAAGGAACGGGTGATTTTCCTGGTCGGTCAGGTTGAAGATTACATGGCCAACCTGGTGGTGGCGCAGCTGCTGTTCCTGGAGTCGGAAAACCCCGACAAGGACATCCACCTGTACATCAACTCGCCCGGCGGGTCGGTGACTGCAGGCATGGCGATCTACGACACCATGCAATTCATCAAGCCGAACGTCAGCACTCTGTGCATCGGTCAGGCTTGCAGCATGGGTGCCTTCCTGTTGGCTGGCGGCGCTGAAGGCAAACGTTTCGCATTGCCCCATTCGCGTGTGATGATCCATCAGCCACTCGGCGGTTTTCAGGGTCAGGCATCGGATATAGAAATCCACGCTCGTGAAATTCTTTATATTCGTGAGCGCCTGAACAAGGTGTTGGCGCATCACACCGGCCAGCCGCTGGATGTGATTGCCCGTGATACCGATCGTGATCGCTTCATGAGTGCCGCCGAGGCAGTTGAGTATGGTCTGATCGATCAGATGCTGGAGAGCCGTCCTGTCGTTGAATGATGACAGGGCGCACCGGTTTAACGGCCTGGGCGAGTAGCCCGGGCCTTTCAATGTTCCGCCTGCCTGACCGGCGTACCGGTACGGGTTGATCGGATTGCACTTGCAAAGAGACGTGGCTGCCCCCATCTTTGTTACAAGAGTGATCCGCAAGCAGGGGTTTTAGATGACAGATATGACTGGGAAGGGTGACGACAACGGCAAGCTGCTGTATTGCTCCTTCTGTGGCAAAAGCCAGCATGAAGTGCGCAAGCTGATTGCCGGCCCCTCCGTATTTATTTGTGACGAGTGTGTCGATCTATGTAACGACATCATTCGTGAAGAGGTGCAGGAAAGCCAGAACGACAGCGGCGAGCAGAAGCTGCCTTCGCCCATGGAGATTTGTGGCATCCTCGACCAGTACGTGATTGGTCAGCAACAGGCCAAGAAGGTGCTGTCGGTAGCGGTATACAACCACTACAAACGACTTCATCAACGCGAAGGCAAGGATGATGTCGAGCTGGGCAAGAGCAACATCCTGGTCATCGGTCCAACCGGTTCGGGCAAGACCCTGCTGGCAGAAACGCTGGCACGCCTGTTGAATGTGCCCTTCACCATCGCCGATGCAACCACGCTGACAGAAGCCGGTTATGTGGGCGAGGATGTTGAAAACATCATTCAGAAGTTGTTGCAGAAATGCGATTACGATGTGGAAAAGGCCCAGATGGGCATCGTCTACATTGATGAGATCGACAAGATCTCGCGCAAGTCGGACAACCCATCGATTACTCGGGATGTCTCGGGTGAAGGCGTGCAGCAGGCACTGCTCAAGCTGATCGAGGGCACGGTGGCCTCTGTGCCGCCTCAGGGTGGGCGTAAGCATCCGCAGCAGGAATTCCTGCAGGTGGATACACGCAATATCCTGTTTATCTGTGGTGGCGCTTTTGCTGGCCTGGAGAAAGTCATCCGCGATCGTTCCGAGAAGAGCGGCATCGGCTTCAATGCCAGTGTACGCAGCAAGGAAGGTGGCAAGAAAGTTGGCGAGACATTGCTTGAAGTCGAGCCGGATGATCTGGTGCGTTTTGGCCTGATTCCCGAGTTCGTCGGTCGTTTGCCGGTTATTGCTACGCTGACCGAGCTGGACGAAGAAGCGCTGATCCAGATTCTCACCGAGCCTAAGAACTCGTTGACCAGGCAGTATGCACGCCTGTTCGAGATGGAAGATGTGGAGCTGGAGTTCCGAACCGATGCCTTGAAGGCTGTCGCTCAGCGCGCATTGAAGCGCAAGACCGGTGCCCGTGGTCTGCGTTCGATTCTGGAAAGCGTGCTGCTGGATACGATGTACGAGATTCCTTCTGCCGAGCACGTCAGCAAGGTGGTCATTGATGAGAACGTCATCAATGGCAACGCCAAGCCGCTGTTGATCTACGAATCCGCCGAGCAGCCGCCCAAGGCGATGCCCGAGGAGTGAGTGATTCCCACGCCGCCGCTCTGGCGGCGTGGTTCTTTTTGGTCCTGGAATATGCATTCGACAGATTTGTGCGCCACGCACATCTTGTAATCTGCTCCATGCGCCCTCATCTTGAATTCATGAGTCTTTTCAATTCCGGGTGCAAGTCTGCTTCACCCCACTGCGAGCGAGCCTAAGTCATGACGACTCCCAGCGATTTTCCATTACTGCCACTACGTGACGTGGTGGTGTACCCCAACATGGTCATCCCCCTGTTCGTGGGCCGTGATAAATCCATTGAGGCTCTGGAGGCAGCGATGGTTGCCGACAAGCAGGTATTGCTGCTTGCCCAGCGCAATCCGGCGGATGACGATCCGTCCCACGAAGGTTTGTATGACCTGGGCACCGTCGCCACCATCCTGCAGCTGCTGAAACTGCCTGACGGTACCATCAAGGTATTGGTTGAAGGCGAGCAGCGCGCGCGGGTCGAACGTATTGAAGAGCTTGATGGCTACCAGCAGGCGAGCGTCACCTTGATCGATGAGGCTGAGCTGGATGAGCGTGAAGCCGAAGTGCTGATACGCAGCCTGATGAGTCAGTTCGAGCAGTTCGTCAATCTTGGTAAGAAGATTCCCACCGAGGCAGTCAGCTCGTTGTCCGGCATTGATGACCCGCGACGTCTGGTCGATACGATGGCTGCGCAGCTCAATCTGAAGCTCGAACAGAAGCAGGCCATCCTGGAAATCATCTCCCTGCGTGAGCGGGTAGAGCATGTGCTGGGAGTGCTGGATAGCGAAATCGATCTGTTGCAGGTGGAAAAACGCATCCGCGGGCGGGTCAAGAAACAGATGGAGCGCAGCCAGCGCGAGTATTACCTCAACGAGCAGATGAAGGCCATCCAGAAGGAAATGGGTGGTTCCGATGAGGGCCATGGCGAACTGGAAGAGCTCAAGCAGCGCATCGACAACGCCGGCATGACCAAAGAGGCGTTGGAGAAGGCCAATACGGAGCTCAACAAGCTGAAAATGATGTCGCCGATGTCCGCTGAGGCGACCGTGGTGCGCTCCTACATCGAGTGGCTGTGCAATGTACCCTGGGCAAGCTCCAGTCGCGTGCGGCATGATCTCAAGCACGCAGAGAAGGTCCTCGAAACCGATCACTACGGCCTTGAAGAGGTGAAAGAGCGCATCCTCGAGTATCTTGCCGTGCAGAAGCGCGTACGCAAGCTCAAGGGGCCGGTCCTGTGTCTGGTGGGGCCGCCCGGGGTGGGCAAGACCTCGTTGGGTGAGTCTCTGGCGCGGGCAACCAATCGCAAGTTTGTGCGCATGGCCTTGGGTGGCGTACGCGATGAAGCCGAGATCCGGGGGCACCGCCGCACCTACATCGGGTCGATGCCGGGTAAGCTGATCCAGAAGATGAGCAAGGCGGGCGTAAAGAACCCGTTGTTCCTGCTCGATGAAATCGACAAGATGGGCCAGGATATGCGCGGTGATCCGTCATCAGCGCTGCTTGAGGTGCTCGATCCGGAACAGAATCACGCATTCAGCGACCATTATCTGGAAGTGGATTACGATCTGAGCGACGTCATGTTCATCTGTACTTCCAACTCGATGAATATTCCGGCGCCGCTGCTTGATCGGATGGAGGTCATCCGTATCCCGGGTTACACCGAAGACGAAAAGATCAATATCGCCCAGCGCTATCTGGTGCCCAAACAGGTCAAGAACAACGGCTTGAAGAAGGACGAAATCACCTTCACCACCGAGTCACTGCGCGATCTGGTTCGCTATTACACCCGCGAAGCCGGTGTGCGTGGGCTGGAGCGCCAGATTGCCAAAGTCTGCCGCAAGGTAGTGCGTGAACAGCCCGAAAAGTCCGCGCGTAACGTGGTGACGGTGGACGGCGCGCTGCTGGAGCATCATCTGGGCGTACACAAGTTCAAGTACGGCTTGGCCGAGGAAGCCGATCAGATCGGCCAGGTCACCGGGCTGGCCTGGACCCAGGTGGGTGGTGAGTTGCTGAGTATTGAAGCTGCTGTGATGCCCGGTAAGGGCCGCCAGATCAAGACCGGCTCTCTGGGTGATGTGATGCAGGAGTCCATCAGCGCGGCGCTGACGGTGGTGCGCAGCCGGGCTGCAAGCCTGGGCATCAGCAATGACTTTCACGAGAAGCATGATATTCACATCCACGTTCCCGAAGGAGCGACCCCGAAGGATGGCCCCAGCGCCGGTATAGGCATGTGTACTGCACTGGTGTCCGCGCTGAGCAAGATTCCGGTACGGGCTGAAGTGGCCATGACCGGTGAGATAACCTTGCGCGGTCAGGTGTTGCCGATTGGTGGATTGAAGGAGAAATTACTGGCGGCGCACCGTGGCGGAATCCGCACGGTGGTCATCCCTCACGACAATATCAAGGATCTCAAAGAGATTCCGGACAATATTAAGCAAGATATTGAAGTTATCCCGGTAAAATGGATTGACGAGGTGCTGCAGATTGCGCTGCAATACATGCCGGAGCCCTTGAAGGAAGAAGGGGATGAAATCGTCGCCAAGGAGGAGCCTCATAATGCTGACGCGAAAGGCCGCATCAGCACTCATTGATGTTAAGCTAGCCGGCATTGGGCCAAGGATCTGAGATCCTGGCCCGACAGCCATGCTGCCATGACGGCAAGCATTCCTTGACATGGTTTTTGACCGCTTGTTATAAAGCGTGCTTCGACTCAAGCAGGTATGCTGACTGGCTACAGCGTTGCTAGAACCACAAGCTTACATAACGACTAAACAACTCATTGAAATAGATAAGGGGACTTAGAGTGAACAAGTCTGAACTGATCGATGCCATTGCGGCATCTGCCGATATTCCGAAAGCTGCTGCCGGTCGTGCTCTGGACGCCGTCATTGAGTCCGTCACTGGTGCTCTGAAAGAAGGTGATTCAGTTGTTCTGGTAGGCTTTGGTACCTTTGCTGTCAAGGAGCGCGCTGCCCGTACTGGTCGCAACCCGCAAACTGGCGAGCCGATTGAAATCAGCGCTGCCAAGATTCCCGGCTTCAAGGCTGGTAAAGCACTCAAGGACGCCGTCAACTGATAGCGTCCTGTAACTGACAGAACATACCGACACGCACACCGTGCGGTATGCTTTTGGACTGCTGGTCAGCAGGAAGACACAGAGGTTCAGTCAGTTCCCGAAAGGCGCATCAATCTGGTGCGCCTTTTTTTGTTATACAGAATAAGGATGGACCGGCAGGTCCGCAGGGCCTGCCGGTTCTGTCGTCTGGCACCACCGGCGACTGACAAGAAGATTTGGGGGCATGATGCTGCAGAATATGAGGGACAAGTCGCAAAGCTGGATCGCGAAAGTGATCGTCGGCGTCATTGTGCTTGTTTTTGCGTTGACCGGTTGGGAATCCATCAGCCGTTTCACCAGCAATGACGATAAAGCGGCTGAGGTCAATGGGACTGTTATCAGCACGGCTGAATTCGAGCAGGCTGTTTCCTTGCAGCGCCGCCAATTAGCTCAGCAACTGCAGCAGCTGGGTGACCAGTTTGATCCGGACATGATTGATGAGCAATTGCTGCGCGATTCGGTTTTGCAGGGGCTGATTCAGCGTGCTGTGCTGTTGGAAGGCGCGCAAGATGCTGATCTGCGTATCTCCGATCAGATGGTTGATCAGATGCTGCTGAACACCCCGGACTTCCAGACCAATGGCCAGTTTGATGCCAACCGTTTCGATATCGTGATCCGCAATATGGGTCTGAGTTCGCGCATGGCCTTCCGTGATCTGATGCGCCAGGAGCTGATGCTTGCACAGTTGCGAAATGCCTACCAGGCCACATCTTTTGCCACACCGGCCGAGCGCCAGAGGTTGGCTCTTCTGGAAAACCAGAGCCGTGACTTCGCGGTGATCGAACTGGACGCCGATGCGAGCGGTATCGAGATTGGCGATGCGGACGTGGAGCAGTACTACAGCGATAACCAGGCCGATTTCCTCAGTCCTGAACAGGTCGTGCTGGAAACTCTGACCTTGTCGCGCAGCGACTTCTTTGATGATGCCAAAGTGGATGAGGCCGCCCTCGAATCGCTGTATCTGCGCGAGACCGGCAATCTGACTGAGCAGCGTCGCGCTGCGCACATCCTGTTCGAAGTGGAAGGCGACGATGAAGCTGCCGCCCTCGAACAGGCGGAAGCCGTCAAGGCACGACTTGATGCCGGTGAAGATTTCGCTGCATTGGCTCGTGAAGTGTCGGATGACCCAGGTACCGTGAACAACGGTGGTGATATGGGTTATGTCGAGCATGGCAGTTTTGATCCGGCCTTTGACGACGCGCTGTTTGCCTTGCAGGAAAACGAGGTATCCGAGCCTGTACGCAGTGGTTTCGGTATCCACCTGATCAAGCTTACCGATCTGCAGTCGCCGGAAGTGCCCTCGCTGGAGTCCATGCGTCCAACCCTGGAGCAGGAGCTGAAGGCCGAGCTGGTGGAGCGCCGCTTTGTCGAGGTGTCGCAGGAGCTGGCCAACCTTGCCTATGAGTCCGAGGACCTAGCCGAGCCGGCCCGCGTATTGAACGCTCAGGTCGAAACCCATGGCCCGCTGGAACGGTCGGGGGGAGAAGGTCTGACTGCCAACCCGAAAATCATCGCCGCTGCATTTTCCGAAGAGGTACTGCTTGATCGGCGTAACAGCCAATTGATCGAACTGGACGCCGACACGGTGGCTGTGGTCAGGGTCAAGGAGCATCTGCTTCCGGAGCAGCGGCCACTGGAAGAGGTGCGTGCCGAGATTGCTGATCTGCTGCAGTTCCGCCAGTCTACCGAGCGAGCCGCTGAGCAGGCGGAGAGCTGGGTGAAGCAACTGCAGCAGGGCGAGCTGGAAAGCGAGGCGCTGGCCGAGGAGTTGGGCCAGGAGTGGCTGATTCATGAGGCCGCCAGCCGTTCTGATCGGGACATCGCTCAGGCGCTGCTGCGCAATGTATTCACCATGCCCAAGCCTGAGGAAGGACCTCTCTACGGCCACTTCCGTCAGCCTGACGGCAGCCAGTGGATCGTTGCGCTGCGTGGAGTATCCACGCCTGAAGAAGCGTTGGAGCAGGCTGAGTCACCTATGTATGGCGAATACATAGCTGGCCAGACCGGTGAGCAGGATTTTGCGAGTGTGCAGCAGCACCTGCAATCTGAGGCTGATATCGAGCGCTTCTGATAGCGTCCGCGCCGGATACTTTTCTCCAGCAATAAAAAAACCGCATGCCATAACAGGCATGCGGTTTTTTTGTGTCGCTTGAGGAGTGTTACTCCTGATCGACGCTGCCCATGGCGGTGATGTTGAAGCCACCGTCCACGTACAGGATCTCACCGGAAATACCCGAAGCCAGGTCGGAACACAGGAAGGCGCCGGCGTTGCCGACTTCTTCGATGGTCACGTTACGGCGCAGGGGAGTGCGCGCTTCGTTGTAGGCGAGCATTTTGCGGAAGCTCTTGATGCCGGAGGCCGCCAGGGTGCGGATCGGGCCTGCGGAAACCGCGTTCACGCGGATGCCGTCCTGACCCAGGCTGTTGGCCAGATAACGAACGCTGGCTTCCAGGCTGGCCTTGGCCATGCCCATGACGTTGTAGTTTGGCATGGTGCGCACGGCGCCGAGGTAGGTCAGGGTCAGCAGGCTGCCGTTACGCTTTTTCAGTGCTTCGCGACTGGCCTTGGCCAAAGCGATAAAGCTGTAGGCGCTGATGTCGTGGGCGATCTTGAAGCCCTCACGGGTGGTGACCTCGGTGAAGTCGCCGTCCAGTTGATCGCCGGGGGCAAAGCCGACCGAGTGGACGACACAGTCGATACCCTCAGGCCATTTCTGGTTCAGTTCGGAAAATACCTGATCGATTTGCGCGTCATCGGCTACGTCACAGGGAAAACACATATCCGCACTGGAGCCCCAATCGGCGGCGAAGCCTTCGACACGGCCCTTGAGCTTCTCGTTCTGGTAGGTGAAGGCCAGCTCAGCGCCTTCGCGGTGCATTGCTGCAGCAATACCCGAGGCGATGGACAGTTTGCTGGCTACGCCAACGATAAGTACGCGCTTTCCGCTTAGAAATCCCATGTTTTTTTCCTGTTTGCTATGGCCTCAAACTGTGGCCGACTTATCGGATACCGGGTGAGCAAACGCTGCCTCGAGCAGCTGACGGGTATAGTCATGCTGCGGTGCGGCAAAGATCTGCTCGGCCGGTCCCTGTTCTACAATTTCGCCCTGGCGTATGACCATCAGCTGATGACTGAGGGCCTTGACCACCGCCAGGTCGTGGCTTATGAATAGATAGCTCAGATTGTGCTTGCGTTGCAGCTCGCGCAGTAGCTCGACCACCTGGCTCTGCACCGTTCTATCCAGTGCCGAGGTCGGCTCGTCGAGCAGAATCAGCGACGGTTTCAGTACCAGCGCCCGGGCGATGGCAACACGTTGCCGTTGACCACCCGAAAATTCGTGCGGATAGCGATGCCGACTATCGGGATCCAGACCAACTTCCTGCATGGCCTGAATCACCATCTGCTCACGCTCCGGCACGCTGCCGATGCGGTGGATATCCAGCCCTTCGCTGATGATCTGCGCGATAGACATGCGCGGACTCAAGCTACCGAAAGGGTCCTGAAACACCACCTGAAACTGCCTGCGTACCGGACGCACCGTATTCTGGTCGAGTCCATCCAGCCGCTGACCGTTGCATTCTATCAGGCCTTGGCTTTCGGTGAGCCGCAACAGTGCCATACCCAGTGTGGTCTTGCCCGAGCCGCTTTCGCCGACGATGCCCAGCGTCTGCCCGCGTTGCAGGCTGAAGCTGGCATCGGTTACCGCTTTGACATGATCCACGGTGCGCCGGAATACACCCTGGCGAATCGGAAACCATACCCGCAGTTGTTCAGCGCGCATGACCACCGGCGCCTGCGGGTCAATGCTGACCGGCCGGCCTGATGGGTCGGCGGCCAGCAGCCGCTGGGTATATTCGTGCTGCGGTCGGGCAAACAATTCTGCACAATCATTCTCTTCGACGACCTGACCCTGATACATGACACATACTCGGTGAGCGATTCTGCGCACCAGGTTGAGATCGTGGCTGATCAACAACAGCGCCATGCCGAGTTTCTGCTGCAGCGACTTCAGCAGTTCGAGGATCTTCAGCTGGACGGTAACGTCCAGTGCCGTGGTTGGTTCGTCGGCGATCAGCAGCTCCGGCTCGTTGGCCAGCGCCATGGCAATCATTACCCGTTGCCGTTGGCCACCGGACAGTTCGTGAGGGTAGGCGCTGAGGCGCTTGGCGGGCTCGGGAATGCCGACCAGCTCGAGCAATTCCAGGGTACGGGCGCGCGCCGCCTTTTTATCCAGACCTTTGTGTAGGAACAGTACTTCGTTGATCTGCCGTTCTACCGTATGCAGCGGGTTCAACGAGCTCATCGGCTCCTGAAAGATCATCGAGATACGGTTTCCGCGCACTTTGCGCAGCTGTTTTTCCGATGCGGCGAGCAGATCCTGGTCCCGATACAGAATACGGCCACTCGGGTGCCTGGCTTGGGGGTAGGGCAGCAGGCGCAGGATGGAGTGCGCTGTCACCGATTTGCCCGAGCCACTTTCGCCGACCAGGGCCAGTGTCTGGCCCGGCCGGATATCGAAGCTCACTCCGCGTACGGCTTGAATTTCCTGCTTTTCACTGGCGAACGCGACGCTGAGATTGTCGATCCGTATCAATGGCTGTTCGGTCATGTCATTTCCTCGGGTCGAAAGCATCGCGCAGGGCTTCGCCAATGAATACCAGCAGTGACAGCATGACTGACAACACCACGAAGGCGGTCAGACCCAGCCAGGGCGCCTGCAGGTTAGCTTTACCCTGGGCAATCAGTTCACCCAGCGACGGCGAGCCGGGCGGCAGTCCGAAACCGAGAAAGTCCAGCGAGGTCAGGGTGATCACGCCGCCGGTCAGGATGAACGGAAAGAAGGTCAGGGTGGCGACCATGGCGTTGGGCAGAATATGCCGGAACATGATGCTGCCATTGCTGGCCCCCAGCGCGCGGGCGGCACGTACATACTCCAGATTGCGTCCGCGCAGAAACTCGGCGCGGACCACATCTACCAGAGCCATCCAGGAAAACAGCAGCATGATCCCCAGCAGCCACCAGAAATTCGGCTGCACGAAACTGGCCAGGATGATCAGCAGATAGAGCACCGGCAGGCCCGACCAGACTTCGATGAAACGCTGGCCAAACAGATCGATACGGCCGCCATAGAAGCCCTGAATGGCGCCGGCAATGACGCCGATGATGGAGCTTAAGATGGTCAGCGTCAGGGCAAACAGCACCGAGATGCGAAAGCCGTAGATGACGCGCGCCATGACATCCCGTGCCTGGTCGTCAGTGCCAAGCCAGTTGTCCGACGACGGCGGTGCGGGGGCTGGCAGTTGCAGGTCATAGTTGATGGTTTCATAGCTGTAGGGGATGGGCGGCCAGAGCATCCAGCCGCCTGACTCCTCGATCAGCTCGCGTACATAGGGACTGCGATAATCGGCCTCGATGGGAAATTCGCCGCCAAATTCGGTTTCGGCGTAACGGTTGAGTACCGGAAAATACAGTTCATCCTGATAGCTCAGCAGCAGTGGCTTGTCGTTGGCCAGAAACTCGGCCCCCAAGCTCAGCACGAACAGCACCATGAATACATGCAGTGACCACCAGCCCCGGCGGTTGGCGCGGAAGCGGGCGAAGCGGCGACGGTTGAGCGGTGATAACTGAAAACGTGACATCGACTCAACCCTCCCGGCTTTCGAAGTCGATGCGAGGATCGACCAGGGTGTAGGCGATGTCGCCGATCAGCTTCACCACCAGGCCGAGCAGTGTGAAGATGTACAGAGTGCCGAACATCAAGGGGTAGTCCCGGTTGATGGCCGCTTCAAAGCCGAGCAGGCCGAGGCCGTCCAGAGAGAAGATCACTTCGATCAGCAAGGCGCCGGTGAAGAACACGCTGATCAGGGCCGAGGGAAAGCCGGCGATGATCAGCAGCATGGCGTTGCGAAATACATGACCGTAGAGCACGCGATTCTCGGACAATCCCTTGGAGCGCGCAGTGGTGACGTACTGCTTGCCGATTTCATCGAGAAAACAGTTCTTGGTGAGCATGGTCAGGGTGGCGAAACTGCCGATCACCATGGCCGTGATCGGCAGCACCAGATGCCAGAGGTAGTCGGTGATCTTGCCCCAGGTGTCCAGCTCTTCCCAATTGTTTGAGGTCAGTCCGCGCAGCGGAAACCAGTCGAAGTAGCTGCCGCCGGCGAACATCACGATCAGCAGTATCGCCAACAGAAAGCCAGGGATGGCGTAACCGACAATGATCAGCGAACTGGTCCATACATCGAATGCCGAACCGTGACGGATGGCCTTGCGGATGCCCAATGGGATGGAGATCAGATAAGTGAGCAGGGTGGTCCATAATCCGAGTGAGATGGACACGGGCATCTTCTCGATGATCAGGTCGATCACGCTGGCATCGCGGAAGAAGCTGTCACCGAAGTCGAAGGTCAGGTAACCCTTGATCATCAGCCAGAAGCGTTCATGGGCCGGCTTGTCGAAGCCGTACATCTTTTCGATCTCGGCGATGATTTCCGGATCCAGGCCCTGGGCTCCGCGGTAGTTACCGCCACTGGAGACCTCGCCCTGCGCGCTGCCGCCAATGCGGCTGGTAGCCCCTTCAAAGCCTTCGAGGTTGGCAATCATCTGCTCCACCGGACCGCCTGGGGCGGCCTGGATGATCAGAAAGTTGATCAGCAGAATGCCAAACAGGGTCGGGATGATCAGCAGCAGGCGACGGATTATGTAGGAGAGCATGGCTCAGGGCTCCTGCTCTGGGGTGGGTAGCGCCGGTACCGGCTCTGGCGCACCGGGCTTGACCCACCAGGTATACATGCCCAGATCGTATTTGGGTGCCTGCGCGGGGTGATCGAACTTGTTCCAGTAGGCTACGCGGTAGACCGGCGTGTGGTAATTGGGAATCAGGTAGTGGCCGGCCCGCAGCACACGATCGAGCGCGCGGGTATGGGTAACCAGTTCAGCGCGTGAGTCGGCCACGATCAGGCCTTCCACCAACTGGTCGACAGCCGGGTCGCGCAGCCCCATCAGGTTGCGACTGCCAGGGTTGTCGGCACTGGCGGAATGCCAATATTCACGTTGTTCGTTACCCGGCGAGTTGGACTGCGGGAAGCTGGTGACGACCATGTCGAAATCTCTCGAGCGCAGGCGGTTGATGTACTGGGACACGTCGATACGCCGTAATTGCATGTCGATACCCAGGGAGGCCAGATTGCGCTTGAACGGCAGCAGAACGCGTTCGAAGTCAGCCTGTATCAGTAGAAACTCGAAGCTCAGCGGCACGCCATCGGCATTGATCAGCTGATCATTCTCGATCCTCCAGCCGGCTTCCTGCAGCAGGGCGTAGGCCTGACGGCGTTGGTCGCGGATACTGCCGCTGCCATCGGTCTTGGGAGGCAGGTAGGTGCTATCGAACACGCTTTTGGACAATTGTTCGCGCAGGGGTTCCAGCAGCGCCAGTTCATCTTCCCCCGGTAGCCCCTTGGCCTCCAGTTCAGAGTTGCCGAAGTAGCTCGAGCTGCGTGTGTAAGCGTCATGGAACAAGCGCTGATTGGCCCATTCGAAATCAAACAGCAGAGCGATGGCCTCGCGTACGCGAATATCCTGGAAATGCGCTTTGCGCAGATTGAAGACGAAGCCCTGCATGCCCTGGGTATTTTGGTTGGGAATCTCTTCCTTGATGATATGACCTTCGCTCAGCGCGGGGCTGTCATAACCGGTAGCCCAGTTCTTGGCACTGACCTCCAGGTTGAAGTCGAACTGGCCTGCCTTGAAAGCCTCCAGAGCTACACCGGTATCGCGGTAGTAATCCACCATCACGCGGTCGAAGTTATAGAAGCCCTTGCGTACCGGAAGATCGGCTGCCCAGTAATCGGTGACCCGCTCGTAGGTCACGGAGCGGCCGGGGCGGACCTGGCCGATGCGATAGGGGCCGCTGCCCAAAGGTGGCTCCAGACCGTTCCGGGTGAAGTCCCGTTCGGCCCAGTAATGTTCCGGGAATACCGGCAGCTGACCCAAAACCATGGGCAGCTCCCGATTGCGTCCATGCTGAAAGTGGAATGTCACGCTGCGTTCATCCTCGGCCACCACTTCCTTCACGTCTGCGTAATAAGCCTTGTAGAAGGGGGCACCCTGGTCACGCAGGATATTGAACGTGAATACGACGTCGCTGGCGGTCACTGGCTGGCCGTCATGGAAGCGGGCTTCAGGGCGCAGATAAAAGCGCACCCAGGTATTGTCTGGTGCCTGTTCTATACGCTCGGCGAGCAAGCCGTATTCCGAGAACGGCTCATCCATGGATTGCACGGTCAGCGTGTCGTACAGCAAGCCGAGCTCATCGGCTGCGGTTCCGCGGCTGATGAAACCGTTGAAGGAATCAAAACTGCCGAACCCCGAGAGCCTCAGTGTTCCACCCTTGGGCGCTTCGGGGTTGACGTAATCGAAGTGGGTGAAGTCTTCAGGATATTTTGGCGGTTCGCCGTACAGGGTCAGTGCATGCCCGCCGACTGCGGTCGTTGCGGCTGCCAGCAGCAGGCATCCCAGACAGGTTTTTAGCATATCGAGCATCGAGGTAGCCTTTCCTTGTTCAGTCGGTCTTGTTATCTATCCACCAACTGCGGATGGACAATGAATAGGGTGGTGTCGTCAATGACCGCAGCGTACTTCGATGGGCAATGCGGTGGTAGTTTATATACCAGTTCGGGATTGTATAGTGCTCCCATAACAACACCCTATCTATCGCCTTGGCGGCAGCAATCTGCTTGGTGCGCGTGTCGGCGGCCTGCAGGATGTCCAACAGGTCATCCACTACCGGGTTGCTGACGCCGGCATAGTTGCGGCTGCCCTGGACATCCCGCTGCGATGAATGGAAATAGATGTGCTGTTCCTGCCCTGGTGACAGGCCCTGCGGCAGGGTGGTGAGAATCATGTCGAAATCGAACTGGTCGAGACGTGCCTTGTACTGCGCCCGGTCCACGGTGCGGATACGCAAGTCGATACCGAGGCGCGCAAGACTGGTGCGATAAGGCAGCAGAATGCGTTCCAGGCTCGGATTGACCAGCAACACTTCGAATGCCAGGGAACGGCCTTCGCTGTTTTGCACACGGCCGTTCTTCAAGTTCCAGCCGGCCTCGGCGAACAGCGCCACCGCCTCGCGTAGCGTTGTTCGCGGAATGCCGCGGCCATCGGTTGTCGGCAGGCTGAAGGGTTGTAGAAAAAGAGCTTTCGGCAGTTGTTCGCGATAGGGCTCCAGGTACAGGAACTCCTGACCCGAGGGCAGCTCCGTGGCGCTGAAGGGGCTGTTCGGGTAATAACTCAGAGAGCGCCGGTAGGCGTCATAGAATAGCACTCGATTCGACCACTCGAAATCAAACAGCATACCCAGAGCCTGACGCACCAATCGTTGATCGAAGGGGGTGCGCCGGGTATTGAAAAATAACGCCTGAGTCGATGCCGGAATGTCATGTTCAATCGCCCGCTTGACGACGGCCCCTGACTCCACTGCAGGAAAATCATAAGCATTGGCCCAGTTGCTGGCCTTGTGGTCCAGATAGATGTCGAACTCGCCGGCCTTGAAGGCTTCGAAAGCGACGTTGTTATCGCGATAGAACTCCACGTCCATGCGGTCGACGTTGTACTTTCCGCGGTTGATCGGCAGGTCTTTGCCCCAGTAATCCTTGACCCGCTGGTAAACCAATCGCCGGCCCGGTGTCACCTGTGTGATCCGATAGGGGCCGCTGTTCAACGCCGGCTCGAAGGTGGTGTCGCCGAAGCTGCGGTCGCGCCAATAATGCTCAGGTAGCACTGGTAGCTCACCGAGGCGCAGAATGAGCAGCGGGTTATTCGCCCGCTTGAATATGAAGCGGATACGGTGCGTGCCGAGCAGATCGATACGTTCGATGTCCTGCAACATGGCGCGGTAGTTCGGATGGCCTTCCTTGCTCAATAAACGGTAGCTGAAGGCAACGTCATAGGCGGTAATCGGGCGGCCATCATGAAAGCGCGCTTCCGGTCTGAGATTGAAGACCACCCAGCTGCGATCATCGGAGAACTCCAGGGTCTCGGCAATCAGCCCATACGCGGAATAGGGCTCATCGCCCGAAGGATCATAGATGCCGCTGCCGGCCATCAATGGCTCGTTCAGCTCGCTGATGCCGTACTGATAGAAGTTGCCGGTACTGATCGGGCTGGTGCCCTTGAGGGTATAGGGATTGACCGTGTCGAAGGTGCCGCTACCCATGATCCGCAGCGTGCCGCCCTTGGGGGCGTCCGGGTTTACGTAATCGAGGTGGGTGAAGTCTTTAGGGTATTTGGGTTGGCCGAATACCGCATAGCCGTGCTGTTTATAGACGGTCGCGCTTGCCGCGGGGCAGAGCAGGATGGTCAGCAGAAGGGTGTAAAGCAATTTCAACGGCAAGGTCATGGACTATCGCGTAACCGGGAGGGGCTTAGAGTCGACAGGCTCTAAGCTAACATCCCCCGGCTATAAGCGAAAGCGCTGGACCGACCGAACCCGCTCAGGGCATGTGCAGGGTCAGCTGCTGGCCTGGTCGCAGGTGGGTGTCGACACCATTCCAAGCACGCAACTGCTTGATTTCCACATTGAAACGCCGCGCGATGCTGTACAGGGAATCGCCGGATTTGACGGTATAAACGCGCTTCTTGCGCTCCGCCGGGGGACTCGCCAGCTGGGTCGAGCCATTAGGCACGACCAGCTTTTGGCCGACATTGATCAGGCTACCCCGAATATTGTTGGCTTGGCGCAGCATATTCACGCTCAGGTTGTGCTGTCTGGCAATTTGCGTGAGGCTGTCGCCGCGGCGCACGGTATAGCGGATAAAGGGAATGCGCTCGCTGTCCGGCAGGCTGGCCAGTGCAGAGCTGAATTGTTCCGCCTGGTCTATCGGTATCAGCAACTGGTATGGGCCTGATGGTGTGGCTACGCGATGTTTGAATGCCGGGTTGAGATATTTCATCTCATCGCTGGAGATACTTGCCAGCTCCGCTGCCTTGATCAGGTCCAGCGGTCGCTTGATGGTGATCTGGGCGAAGTAGGGCTGATCATGCAGGGAAGGTAACACGGTGTCGTATTGCTCCGGGCTGCTGATGATCTGGCTGAGCGCCAACAGCTTGGGTACGTAATTCATGGTTTCGTGCGGCAGCTGCAGATTCCAGTAGTCGGCAGGCAGACCGAGGCTCTGGTTGCGCTTGACTGCGCGACCGACACAGCCTTCTCCACAGTTGTAGGCAGCGACCGCCAGCAACCAGTCACCGTCGAACATGTCGTTCAACTTGCTGAGGTAATCCAGCGCGGCAGTGGTAGAGGCGGTGATGTCCCGTCGTCCGTCGTACAAGTCATCCTGACGCAGGGCGAACACCCGACCGGTGGACGGGATGAACTGCCATATACCGGCTGCATGGGAGGTGGAATAGGCCATGGGGTTATAGCCGCTTTCTACGAACGGCAGCAGGGCCAGCTCCAGAGGCATGTCACGCTTGTCGAGCTCTTCCACTACATAATGCAGATACCGCTGAGCGCGCTTCGAGGTGATTTCGAAATAGCGGGGCTGAGAGGCGAAGAGCAGGCGTTGCTGATCGATTCTCGGATTGTCGATGACCGCCGGCTCGAGCATGAAACCGTCACGGATACGTGTCCAGAGGGTGCGCGGTTCTTCGATACGCTGCGGTGGACGCCAGCGAGGCGCAGGGGCTTTTGGAGTATGTGACGCGCGGGTCGAATGTTCGCTTGTGGTGGGGGATTGGCCTACCGGGCCGGTGGTGGTCTGGCAGCCGAAAAGTACGACGAGCCACAGCGTCAGGAATCCGTTTCTGAGTGCGTTGGGCGATAAATACATGAGCTGGTCCGTTGAAATTTGCTCGATTCTAGGGAGTCACTTCCCCAGGGTCAAGAAAGCCGGGCGGGACCTCTTGCCGCACCGGCGTGGGGTGGTATGCATGGAGCGGGAATTCAACGGCGCTGCGCTGTATGACGGGACTGTTTCAGAATGTGTCTTTCCAGGATCTGATAGCGGCAAATGTCTGTACGCCAGTGGTTGGCATAGTGCCACTCTGGGCAGCCGCCGCTGCACGCACATGTGCGTCCTCGCAGCGCAGAAAGGGGTTGGTGCGCTTTTCCAGCGCCAGGGTGGTGGGCAGAGTGATATTGCCGCCACTGCGCAGATCCTCCACCACTTCCAGACGTATCTTTATATCCAGATTATCCGGCTCGACCGCCCGGGCAAATTGCAGGTTGGCCTGAGTGTATTCATGGGTGCAATATATAGTCGTGTTATCCGGCAGGCTTGCCAAGCGTTGCAGCGAGGCGTGCATCTGCTCGGCAGTACCTTCGAACAGCCTGCCGCAGCCACCGGCGAACAGTGTGTCGCCGCTCAGTAACCAGGGTTCTTGCGGGTGATTGCAGAAGTAGGCGATATGATCCAGTGTATGACCGGGCACGCTGATGACTTCAATCTCATGGTCAAACAGGCATAACTGGAAGCCGTCTTCGAGCTGACGATCGATGCCTCTGATATTGTCGTTTGCTGGTCCCCAGACCTTGCAACCGGTGGCTCCCTTGAGCGTCATCACGCCGCCGGTGTGGTCCTGGTGGTGGTGAGTGAGCAGAATGGTGCTCAACTGATACTCCGGATGACGACTCAGCCAGGTGATAACCGGCTGAGCGTCGCCCGGATCAACCGCAGCTACTTGCAGGGTGGCTTCGTCCAGCAACAGCCAGATGTAGTTATCCTGAAACGCTGGTAACGCAATGAACTGTGGCATGGGCATGTACCTTCCTGGAGTAATGATTTCCATCTTAGGGGGTAATATGGTTCAGGCCAACCCGGAGGCACCATGGTGATACCAGAACTGTCGCGTTCCATCAGTCAGGACGACCTCCTAAAGCTGCTGGGTGTCGCACGGAAATGGCTGGACAGTGCACCGGGGCTACGGCTGTTGGAGACCGAGCGTGACGTTATGCGTCGGGAGATGACCGCCTGCTTCGGTCAGCATCTGGTGCAATATGGGCTGGCCGCCGAACTGCTCGACAATGAGCGCTCCATATTGCGTCACCACTGGCAACTGGATCTTCTGGCCGGACCCTCTGCACTACCAACAGAAGAGACGCAGTGGCCGTTCGCGCCGCACTCGCTGGATGCGGTGGTGCTTCACCACGGGCTGGATTTCTGCCTGTCCCCCCGCAGCCTGCTGCGCGAAGCCAGCCAGGCTGTGCGCGCTGGCGGGCATCTGCTGATATTCGGTTTCAACCCATGGAGTAGCTGGGGGCTCAAGCATTTTACCGGGTGTGAGTGGTTCAGCGAGGCTGGATTCGTCAGTCCGGGACGATTGAGCGACTGGCTGGAACTGCTGGGTTTTGCGGTGGAGAAACGCGTTGATGGATGTTATCTTCCGCCCTTCAAATCGCAGGCATGGCTGGACCGGCTCAGGCGCATCGATGCGCTGGGCCAACGGCATCAGTTACCAGGCGGCGGTTTCTATTTTCTGCTTGCGCGGCGGCAGACGCTGGGCGTCACACCGCGTAGGCAGCGGGGAATGAGCTTCCCTGCACTGAGTCTCCCGCCGCTGGTTGCCGGCAACCGGCGGACACATAAACGGAACAAGTAATGAGTCATGTAATCGAGATATTTACCGACGGCGCCTGCAAGGGGAATCCGGGGCCGGGCGGCTGGGGCGTATTGTTGCGCCTGGGAGAGCACCAGAAGACCCTGTTTGGTGGCGAACTCAATACCACTAACAATCGCATGGAGTTGACCGCAGCGATTCGCGGGTTGGAAGCATTGAAGAAGCCGGCTCAGGTGATGCTGACCACGGACTCGGAATATGTCATGAAGGGCATCCGCGAGTGGATGCCGAACTGGAAGAAGCGCGGCTGGAAGACTGCCAGTCGCCAGCCGGTCAAGAACGCCGATCTATGGCAGGAACTCGATGCTCTGGTGAATCAGCATCAAGTCGATTGGCGCTGGGTCAAAGGGCACAGCGGACACCCGGAAAACGATCTGGCCGACGAGCTGGCCAACCGTGGTGTAGACCAGGTGCTGGGTAGAGGGAGTGCGCTGGATGCGTGAAGTCGTACTGGACACCGAAACCACGGGCATCGAAGTCCGCGAAGGTCACCGCATCATCGAAATCGGTTGCGTCGAACTGATCGACCGACGGCTGACCGGTCGCCACTATCATGTGTATATCAACCCTGAACGTGAAGTGGAAGAGGGCGCTTTCGCCGTTCACGGCATCAGCGACGAATTTCTGGCGGACAAGCCACTGTTCGGCGAGATTGCCGATGGTTTCATGGAGTTCATCACGGGCGCGCGTCTGGTCATCCATAACGCACCCTTCGACGTCGGTTTCATCGACGCGGAGTTGCAACGGCTGGGCGCCGGACATGGTCAGATAGCTGATCATTGCTCTGTAGTGGACACACTGCGTACCGCCCGGGATAAGCATCCCGGCCAGCGCAACAGTCTGGACGCCTTGTGCAAGCGCTACGGCGTGGACAACTCCCAGCGTGATCTGCACGGCGCCTTGCTGGATGCCGAGATTCTGGCTGACGTCTATCTGATCATGACGGGCGGTCAGACTGCATTGCTGTTGTCCAATCAGGGTTCCGGCGATGCCAGTGCTATAGATGCAGGCACCATCCGCAGACTCGATCCAGCGACCCGGCCACCTTTATTAGTGGTTCACGCCAGCGACGCCGAGCTGGCGGCTCACCAGGAACGATTGGCTGCGATTGAGAAAGCAGCCGGCTTCGTGGCTTGGCAGTCTGCAGCAGAGTTGGTGGCAGAGTAGGGCAAGGAGCCTTATTGCCAGCGTGCGAAGCGGTATGCGACCGAGCCATAGGCTTGATATGATTGACGCTATTGTCTCACTCCAGCTGGTCAAAAGAATAATCAGGGAGCCGTAACAGATGCATGAATATCAGTCGTTGAAAGTCGAGCAGCAGGGCGCGATAGCCCACATCCAGATCAATCGGCCGGCGAAGGCCAATGCCATGGATGAGGCATTCTGGACCGAGATGGTCGAGATATTCGACTGGATTGATCAGACCGACAGCGTACGTGTCGCAGTGATTTCCGGGGCAGGTGATCACTTTTCTGCTGGCATCGATCTGGCCATGCTGGCCCAGGCGGCTGGTAGCCTGACCCAGGATATCGGACGTAATGCCGAGCGTATCCGTCGCAATATTCTTCGTCTGCAGGGCGCTTTCAATGCAATTGATGAGTGCCGAAAGCCCGTCATTGCTGCCATTCATGGCTATTGCATCGGCGGTGCGATAGATCTGATTTCTGCTTGCGACATGCGTTATGCTACGGCCAATGCGCACTTTTCGATCAAGGAAATCGATATGGGCATGGCGGCAGACGTAGGCACACTGCAACGATTGCCGCACCTTATCGGGGATGGCATGATGCGTGAACTGGCCTATACCGGCCGCGCCATGCACGGTGATGAAGCCAAGCAGCTTGGCTTGGTCAACAAGGTCTATGCCGAGCATGCCGAAATGATCGAAGGCGTGATGGCCATTGCCGGTCAGATTGCCGCCAAGTCACCGCTGGCCATCCGCGGGACCAAGGAAATGATTCGCTACAGCCGTGATCACAGCGTTGCAGAGGGGTTGAACTATATCGCCACTTGGAACGCGGCCATGCTTCAATCGGAAGACCTCAAGCTGGCCATGGCGGCACATATGAGCAAAAAGCCAGCCGAGTTCGCCGATTGAGCGTACCAGTCTGACTGCAGGGACGAAGGAGACTGAAGCGATGTTAACCGGTGCCACATCACTTGATCTTGTCAGGGACGAACTCTTCGCCAGTGTGGCCGGCGTGGAAGATCTGCTGCAGCAATTTCTCGAAGAACGACAGAATGGCAGCCTGTTACAGCGGGCTATCGAAGGTTTGCAACAGCTGCGCGGGACGCTGAACCTGATCGAGTTGAGTGGCGCTGCGCTGCTGCTCGAAGAGATGATCGCCCTGGCGACCGACATACCGGTGCACGATGGGGAGGGCAGAAATGCCCCCCTGACTGCCTTGTGTAACAGCCTGTTCCAGTTGCAGCGTTATCTGCATCTCTGTCGTCAGCAGGGCGCCGAGCGCCCTGAATTGCTGCTGCCTACCATCAACGACTTGCGTTCGCACAGGTCGGATACGCCCCCGTTACCCGAAAGCCATTTCTACCCGTTGGAGTTGCAGCGCGTACCGATGGCGCTGCGTGACGGTGCGCGTCAGCCACTGGATAGCAAAAGCTTCGTCCGGTTGCGCCAGATGTACCAGCTTGGACTGCTGGGCATCATTCGGGATGAGCGTCCTGCGGCCGGCATTTCACTGATGCAGCGTGCTCTGCAGCGCTGGGAAACCCGCCTGGATGATCGAGCAGCGACATTGTGTTGGGTGGCGTCTGCCTCGCTTGAGGCCGTTGAAAGCGTGCCACTGATATTGACGCCGGAACGCAAGCGCTTGTATTCGCGTCTGGATCGAGAAGTCAAACGTCTGGCTGGAGGTCATCCGGACGCTGGCACGGCGCCCCAGCTGCTCCGTGAATTACTGTATCTGGTGGCGCTGGGAGATAGCGGGTGCGTGTTGTGTGAAGAAGTTCGCCGCGCGGTCAACCTGCCTGATCCGGGATATACCGAAGCGGCTTTGCAACAGGCGTTCGACAGTCTGCGTGGGCCTGGCGCGGATGTCATGCGCTCGGTTGCCGATGCGTTGCATGAAGAAATTTCCACAATCAAGGATCTGCTTGACCTGCTGGCGCGCAACGCCGGCGATGCCGAGCAGTCGCTGGACACGCTGGACGTGGCGTTGCAGCGGCTATGGAAGACCCTGGGCATGCTGGATATGCCGGGAGTTTCCGACCAGATTCGCAGCGCAGCCGGACAACTGGGACAATGGCATCCGGGCAGCAATGCCGTCCTCGAACAGGTAGCCGACGCGGTTCTGCATGCAGAACTGGTGGTCAATCGGTTGGAGAGTGAAGGCGAATCGGTAGGCGCGTTCGGCGATGACCAACAACCCGGTCCGGTTGAGTTGAAGGAAGCCCATATCGTGCTGGTGGAGGAATCCCAGGCGGGGCTGGCATTGGCCAGACGGGCTGTGACGGCCTATATCGAATCAGACAATGACCGCATGCATCTGCTGAATGTGCCAGCGACGCTTGAAACCGCTCGCGGTGGCTTGATCTTCCTCGGTATGACCCGCGCCGCCGATATCATTCTTACCGCCTCGCGCTTCATTCGTGAGTCGATGCTGGAGGGGCAGGCAGCGCCGGGCACCCAGCAACTTGAAGTGCTCGCCGATGCCTTGACGAGTATTGAATTCTATCTGGAGTCGGCGGAGCGCTCCTCGGTGGGCACGGGTGATGTACTGGCTCTTGCCGAGGACAGTCTGGCTGAACTTGGATACAACGTGGGAGCCTGACGCAATGCAGAAGTTTGCCCGGTTCACTGCCTCCTTCTCGGCCGACAGCCGGTCGGATGGGTGGGTATTGATTCGCCATGAGCAGTCCTTCGCCATGTATCAGGGCAACCTGTTGCATGACCCGGACATGGCGCGCTATCTGGGCGATGCTGAGTATCAACTGACCCTGGGTCTGCTGGATGATCAGCCGTGCCGGCTGGTGCGCGTCAAAGAGCAAGTCGATCTGCCGGGGTTGACCTGGCATGGCTTGCGCGGCTTGCTAGGGCAGGTAGATGATTCAACCTTCCGTCTGCTCGGGGTGGCTCAGCAACTGGACATCTGGCATGACACCCATCGTTTCTGTGGGCGTTGCGGGCAACCCACCCAGATCCGGCTTGATGAGCGGGCGATGGAATGCGGCCGTTGTGGCAATCGCGAGTATCCCAAGCTGGCACCGTGCATCATTGTGCTGATTACCCGTGGCGAGGAAGTGCTACTGGCACGCTCGGCCAACTTTCGTGCCGGGTTCTTCAGCACTCTGGCGGGCTTCATCGAGCCCGGTGAATCTGCGGAAGAGGCTCTGCGCCGCGAAGTAATGGAAGAGGTCGGTGTTACGGTCGATCATATTGAATATCTCGGCAGCCAGAATTGGCCGTTTCCGAATTCGCTGATGCTGGGTTTCCATGCGAACTATGCGGGCGGTGAGATTGTGCCGCAGCCAGACGAAATTGAAGAAGCGCACTGGTGGAACGTCAATCAGTTGCCATCCATTCCTCCACAGGGAACCATTTCCCGTTGGTTGATTGACTGTTATCTGGCACGGCTGGCCGGACAGCCACAACCCCCCGTTCCAGCTTGAAATCAGGGAAACGCTGAACAAGGAGTTCACATGCAATATGCTGGTCTGGCAGGGCTGATGGGATGTCTTGCGCTGTTGTTGTTGTATCTGACGTGGCGCTTCGGTTGGCGGCTTGATTGGTTGTTTGGCTGGCTGAAGGGGTCACTGTTGTTGCTGCTTCTGCTGTGCTGCGCAACAGCAGCGGTCGCGGCCTGGGAGCTGTATCAATTTCGGCCCATTGTCGACGGAGAGCGCATAGCCACCCTGGAGCTGCATGAGACTGCGCCCCAGCGCTATGAAGCAACGCTGGATGCGTCGGCGGGTAGCCAGCAGCTGTCCCTGGAAGGTGATCTCTGGGAGTTGGAAGTGCAGGTGTTACGGTGGCGGGGGCTGTTGCAGGTTCTCGGACTGGAGGACGGCTATCGGCTGGACAGTCTTAATGGACGCTACCTAGCGCTTGAGCAGCAACGCGAGCCGGGCACGACATTGGTCCATCCACTGCATGCGACGCCGCACTGGCGTGATGCGTGGCGTTGGCTGGATCGACTGGATCTGGGCTGGCTGTACGCCGATGCCTTTGCCATACGCTTCATGCCGGCGGCGGATGGCGCACGCTTCGCCATTGAAATTGGTGCTACCGGGCTATCACCTGTTGCCATGAATCCGCAGGCGCTCGAGGCGTTGAAAGGATTCGAATGAAAATGCCGGCCGCGAGGCCGGCATTTGCGTATCAGGACAGCATGCCGCCATCAACGTTGATCGCAGTACCTGTGGTGTAGCTGGAGGCATCGCTTACCAGATACAACACGGTGCCAGCCATCTCGGTAGGGTCAGCGGGGCGAGCCAGCGGGATACGCTGCAGGGCGGGTTTGAGGATGCTGTCATTCTTGACCAGTGCCGAGGCGAACTTGGTGTCCGTCAGGCCCGGTAGCAACGCATTGCAGCGGATACCGAACTGCGCACACTCCTTGGCGAATACCTTGGTCATGTTGATGACCGCCGCCTTGGTGATCGAATAGATACCCTGCATCATGCCCGGCACCAAGCCGTTGACCGAGGCGACGTTAAGAATAGCGCCGCCACCGTTCTCGCGCATCAGCTTGCCGGCCTCGACCGACATGAAGAAGTAGCCACGGATGTTCACGTCCATGGTCTTCTGGAAGGCGTCCACATCAGTATCCAGCACGTTGCCGAAGTAGGGGTTGGTGGCCGCATTGTTGACCAGGATATCCAGCTTGCCGAACTGGCTGCGGATGGCCTCGATGGTGGCATTGATCTGTTCCATCTCGCCGATATGGCAGGCCATGGCGGTGGCTTTTCCACCTGCGGCAACGATGGCATCGGCCACTTCCTGGCAGCCATTGATCTTGCGGCTGGAGACGATGACATGAGCGCCCTGTTGAGCCAGCAGCTTGGCAATGGCTTCACCGATACCACGACTGGCGCCGGTTACCAGCGCAATTTTTCCGTCCAGGTCGAACAGTTGGGTCTTCTGCATGGGTCTTGTCCTTGTTGAGATCGGTACTATCGGCAGTCAATCTACTGTAGCGCCCGAGGTCTGCCAATATGAACGCGGGTCTATCAGAAACCGTGTTGGTAGGGGATTGCTTATATCTATGTGCCGGGCTGGCAATGGCCAGGCATAAAAAAACCGGAGCCAGGCTCCGGTTTTTTTGGTGTTCCGTCGATCAGACCGGAAACAGCTCGCCCAGCTTCAGCGCCAACATCATGTCACCTTCAGCGCGCAGCTTGCCGCCCATGAAGGCCTGCATGCCGTCGGTCTCTCCGGAAATGACGCCGTTCAGGGTCTCGGAGTCCATGATCAGGGTAACGTTCGGGTCATCCGCTTCGCCCTGGCTAACAGAGCAGGTACCGTCCTTGATCACGGTGTAGAAGTTGGAATCATCTTCGATGTTGAATTGGAAAACCAGGTCCAGGCCAGCAGCGGCCGACGGGTTGAACTTGCCTTCCATGTTTTTAATGATGTCAGCAACGGTAGTCATGGATTCTTCCTTTATCGGATGTTTCATTGGGCAACGGCAAACGCTGCGGTCATTAAGAGTGCAACTTGTCAGAGGGTAGGGTGGGGCAAACGGCCTGTCAACAAAAATCATACGATCGTTTGAATTCGCCTCGCGCAGCGCTGTGATCAGGGAGTTGATCATGGGGTATGCTTGGCGACAAGTGAATCAATTGGGGAGATATGTGTGGACTGGCTTGCAGAGTATGGAATGTTCGTGGCGAAGGTGCTGACCGCGTTGGTAGCAATATTTATTGTGTTGGTCATGCTGGCCTCACTCAAGGGCCGTCAGCGCAAGGGCGAGGGTGTATTGCATGTCACTCGGTTGAATGACCAGCTCGCCCGCATGACTGAGCGTCTGGGGCAGGCCGTGCTCGACAAATCGGCGCTGAAGGCGCTGCACAAGACCCGTAAGCAGGAGGCCAAGGCTCGCAGCAAAGGCAACGCTGAGCGGGACAAGGTCTTTGTGTTGAATTTTCACGGCGACATTAAGGCCAGCGCGCTGGAGTCGCTGCGCCATGAAGTGACCGCAGTGCTGGAGCTGGCGACGCCGACGGATGAGATCGTGGTCAAGTTGGAAAGTGGCGGTGGCATGGTGCACGCCTACGGCCTGGCCGCCTCGCAACTGGCCCGTATCCGTGAAGCGGGCGTGCCGCTGACGGTGTGTGTGGACAAGGTAGCGGCCAGCGGCGGTTACATGATGGCCTGCATCGCTGATCGCGTACTGGCAGCGCCCTTTGCCATGCTAGGCTCTATTGGAGTAGTGGCGCAGCTGCCCAACTTCCATCAGGTATTGAAAAAGCACGATATCGAGTATGAAATGCTCACCGCTGGCGAGTACAAGCGTACTCTGACACTCTTTGGTGAAAATACTGAAAAGGGTCGGGAAAAGTTTCAGGAAGATCTCGAGAACATCCATCGTCTATTCAAGCAGTTTGTTGCCCGTTATCGTCCGGTGCTGGATATCGATAGCGTGGCCACCGGTGAGGTCTGGTTTGGTAGCGAGGCGCTGGAGAATGCACTGGCCGATGAGCTGAAGACCAGCGATGAGTACATCAGTCAGCGTATCCGCCAGGCGGATGTATTTGAAGTGCATTTCAACCGTCCGAAGCGGCTGCAGGACAAGTTGAGCTCCAGCGTGTCCGCCGCGCTTGATCGACTGCTGCTGACCTGGGTGTCACGTTTTAATAATCAGCGTTTCTGGTAGGAGGTTGTCATGTCCGAGTTCAAGGCGTTGCTGGTCAGTGAAGAGCAGGGGCAGTTTGTTCGCCGTGTAGTGAGCCGTCATGTTGATGAGTTACCGGCGGGTGAGGTGCTGATCCGCGTGCGCTGGTCATCGCTCAATTACAAGGACGCGATGTCCGCCAGCGGTAACCGGGGCATCACCCGTAACTTTCCGCACACACCCGGCATCGATGCGGCCGGTGTAGTGGAAGCCAGCTCGGTGTCAGAACTGGCGGTGGGCGATGAGGTTATCGTCACCGGCTACGATCTGGGCATGAACACCCCCGGCGGCTTTGGCCAATACATACGCGTGCCAGCGGCCTGGGTCCTCAAACGACCAGGGGGGCTGACGCTGCGTGAGAGCATGGTATTGGGCACCGCCGGACTGACCGCGGCACTCTGTATCGATAAGCTGGAGTGTGCCGGGCTGACGCCTGACGATGGCCCAGTGCTAGTGACCGGTGCGACTGGCGGCGTGGGCAGTATTGCCGTGGCCATGCTGGCCGCACAAGGGTATGAGGTAGTGGCAGTGACCGGCAAGGCAGAGCAGAGCGACTTCCTGCGTCGCCTCGGTGCCAGCGAGGTGCTGAGCCGCGAAGAGCTGCAGGCCGGTACCGGAAAGATATTGCTGAACGAGCGCTGGGCTGGTGCAGTGGATACCGTCGGCGGCGATATCCTGTTCAACGTGGTGAAATCCCTGCGCTATGACGCCAGTGTGGCTTGCTGTGGGCTGACTGCCGGCGTCCAGTTCCAGGCCAGCGTGTTTCCGTTCATCCTGCGCAACGTCAACCTGCTGGGCATCGACTCGGTGGAGCAACCGCTGGTCGCCAAAGCGTCCATGTGGGATCGCCTATCGCTACAGTGGAAAACCGACCTCAGCCAGCTGGAGCAGGAAATCACCCTGGAGCAACTGCCAGAGCGCATTGACACTATTCTGGCTGGCGGTATGGTCGGTCGTACGGTGCTTAACCTGGGCTGAGCCCTGAGCTCCGTCATGATCGACAGCGCCAACCAACCATCAGCAACTCAATGCCGCCTATTTGATGAGAGATTCGGGCAGACCATGGTTGTAGAAATGACAGAAGGTGCAGGAATCTGAATGTGTGATGACATTCCCCGGGATCTGTTCGAGGCTGAACAGGGCCAACGGGTGTCCATGGGCGCCCAAGCATTCATTCTTCCAGGGTTTGCCCGGCCCTGGATGGATCAATTGCTTGAGGCGCTGAAGGGCATTCAGACGCAGGCACCGTTTCGTCAGATGCTTACGCCAGGCGGCCGACGCATGTCAGTGCAGACCACCGCCTGCGGCAACCTGGGCTGGGTCTCCAATGAATACGGCTACCGTTACAGCCCCATCGACCCGGCCAGCGGCCAACCCTGGCCGGCAATGCCAGACTGTCTGCTCGAGCTAGCCCAGAGCGCAGCCCGCGAAGCGGGCTTCAACCACTTCGACCCAGACACCTGCCTGATCAACCGCTACCTGCCAGGCGCCCGCATGGGGCTGCATCAGGACAAGGACGAACGGGATTTCACTGCACCCATCGTCTCGGTATCACTGGGTATGCCAGCCACCTTCCTGTTTGGTGGCTTCAATCGCTCGGATCGACCAGCAAGAACCATCCTGAATCACGGCGACGTAGTCGTCTGGGGCGGGGAAGACAGGCTGCGCTTTCACGGTGTGCTTCCGCTCGCAGATATACCCCATCCGCAGCTGGGAAGTCAGCGAATCAACCTGACGCTACGCAAGGCCGGCTAATAGCACTGGGGCGCATCAAGCACGGCCCACGAACCTGCCGGACTAATACCTTCGTGAGGTGGCAACAGGCCACAATCTTGGGTATGTTGTGTATCAAGCAATGGAGTGCAGACATCCCTCTCCCAGAGAGCATGGACAGCCTTCATTTGACATTCATCCTGGACAACACCGGCATTGCCCGCCTACAAGGGGCGGGCGGTAGCGTGCCTGGGGCTGATTTTTATACAGTAGTAATGATTCACAAAAAGACGCAGTCAAGCGAATACGGAATGGGCTGTGGTGCGATCTATAAGTTATTGTTTTTTAAGTGTATTTATGGCGGCGTAATTTCAGTGAAGCGGAGTTATACCGCAGTCACTGTTATGTATTAGTGCCGTGTGCGGTCTAATCACTGTTAGGGCAAAACCAAAAATCGAAGCCATACTTATGATCGAGAAAATTGGATTAATACTACTTGGCGTAATCATTAGCGGCATTGGCTATCTGATTAAGCGAAGAATCGAGAGCAAGCCTCAAATAGAATCCCTCGACAAACATAAGAAATTGCTTGATATACACAAGCAAATGAATGAACAAGGTATAGATATTGAGGGGCTCCGGGAATTAGAAGCAAAGCTAACCGGCAAAGCTGCAGCCATTCATAGCAAGGCCATGATTCTGCAATCAGAGGCGGCACCGCTTATAGGTGAAAATCAGTCGGAAGACCTAACTCAGACAGAGTTAAACTCCCGAGCAGCACAGAGTCTTGAAAAGGCAAAACTCAAAATGCAGGAAGCACTTGCTGGAATAGATAGCCGAGTGGGTGACTTTGAAAGCCAATCACTGATGAATAGTCAAACAGAGTGGGAGCGCTACAGTGTAAGTCAAGCTGAGGCTGCCGCTGCCAGTTACCGAGATGGCAGTATTTATCCCCTGATATATTTCTCAGAGCTAGAGTCGCTAACCAATGAAAGAACCGCACGGCTACAAGCCGAACTAGATGAGCTTATTAAGCTTGGCAACTAATGCCCTAACAAGTGGTTTAAATCGCTCGCTCCGCTCGCTGGGACGGGCTAAAGCCCGCCCCTTAACCAAACGTTATGTTTCTTAGGAGATTGAGATGGCCTACTGGAGGATGCAATTACATCCTGATGATTCTGGCAATTCAGCGGCGCATTCAGCTGAGAGCCTGTCGGCAGGGTTTATCGGTTTGGACTTCGCCGTACCAGTCGGAGACCTGGAGCTTCATGATGTTGCGAGCATCCCTGCACATCAAAGGGACTATGTGGCATTTGCAAACAAAATGGACATTGGTGATCGTGTCTTAATCATCTCGCACCATTTCCCTTTCGCTGTGTGTACGGTTGCTGGACCTTATAACTATATCAAGCGTCCTGTACCCCAGCTTGGAGTATGGTTCAGGCATTTTCGAGCTGTGCAGGATGTCAAATACTTCGCGGATTTCAAGACAAACGCGCGTAGCTGGGACCAAATCAAGATGACAGATACGATATCGCCGTTGGTTAATGAGGGCACGGCATCACTGGCCCTGATACGGGAAATGTATGGTGAAACATAACAATCGCGTCAAAAGCGACGCTCGTACCTCGCGCGCTTTACGCGGGCGTTAGCCAATAAAGACAAAAAAATTCACACATATAGACCAAGAAGCGATCACGATGCTTGAAACAATCATAGAAAACTCATCAATGCTGGTCGCTATCTTGGCTCTAATTGCAAGCCTCGCAGCTAATAGAACCGCTCATAAGGCCCATCATTTAAATGAGAGAAGCGCAGCCTCTGCTGCTCGACTGTTAGTCTTTGAGCGCAAGAGAGAACTACTTATGGAGTCTGATAGGCAGCGCGCTACTCTAGAGCGGTTGAAGTTTGTAATGGAATGTGAAGAAGTAATCATGAGTTCCAATCCATTACTTCAAGAAATCATCCCCGATGAACTTGATCGTCTTGCCAACAATATCGGCATGGTAAATCACTTTTTGTCTGCATATGAAAGCCAGCGAACCGTGATAGAAGCACTTTCAGAAAAAAGCGATGCTGGTGAGTTAGACATGAAGTTGGCTGACTTGCGACGTCTAACAGTGCACTTTGAAAAAGACATAGAACAAGAGAAGTCTCTTCTTGAACAGCGCAAAAGCTTAGAGCGCGGAGAGTAGGGGGTCTACACATAACTACGCTACAGGCCAACAAATGGTTCAAAACGTTCGCTTTGCTCACTGGGACGGGCTAAAGCCCGCCCCTTAACCAAACGTTATATTTCTTGCGTATAGGGAGCCACCTTGAAAGACAAACCGTCAGATTTAGAGAGGCTTATTCATGAATCTCTAGAACAGCTAGGCTGGACGGCTGACGCTGCAAGCATTGCTGATAGAGTGCATAGATTAAATATAGGCCTTCCATTAGAAGACGAGTTTTCGATTATCTGCGGCTGGCTTGGTCAATGTGATTTGATCCATAAATTGGATCAACAGCAGTATCCAGCTTCTTCGAAAAATACCTTTCAAGTTCCGGATTTACTAGCAAGATTTAATGTGCGCGGTGCAGGAGAAACTACCGTCCTGATTGAGGTTAAGTCTTGTGAGAAAAATGTTTTGTCTCTTAGGCCTGATTACGTTTCTAAATTAAAGGCCTATGGCAAATTATTAGGGTTGCCTGTTTTAATCGCCTGGAGAAAGTATGGTATTTGGAGTTTGGTGCATTTGGACGTTTTTTCAAAAGCCAAGAAGAATTTCAATCTTAACTTCAATGATGCAATGCGGAATAGCTTAATGAGTAAGTTTTTGGGTGACTTCTCATACACTCCACAAGTTGATTCGGGAGTTCATATTAGTTTTAAAAAAGAAAAACTTATAGAAGTCATCGAAACATATGAAGGGCTTCAAGAAAATTGGCACATGGTGATCGATGATGTGTATTTTACTAACGGGAAGCGTGAGAGGTTAAGAGAGCTATCGCCAATTGCTCAGCAGTTATTTCACTCTTGGGATCTTGTTACAACAGAAGCACATACTGACTCTCACGTGGTTATGCATAATACTATTGATGAGGAATCTGGAATGTTCGCGCATATGGCGTTAACTAGGTTGCTCTCTTTTTACGGTCGAGAGGACGAGGTTCATTGGAGGCGTCACCTGCAACATGATGCTGCAATCTCGAGTGTCTTAGACTTCAGGAGCGGGATTGAGGAAAACCTAAAAGCGGGCATTGTTAAATACATTTTTGACATTGAGCCAGCAAATATCCCGGAGTTCCTCAATGAAATATAACAAGCGCATGTTGTCGGACTTGCTTTCCGCTGCGCTCCAAACCAGCCGCAAATGAGGGCGTTATTAATCATAGAAAGGCTATTAGTTCAGTAGGGAGGTTCAAGATGCTTGGAATGTATATATTGGGATTTCTTTCTTCAATTTTTATAATTACATTCGCAACATACATGAAGGTTTTTGGGTTTATAACTGAGCCGTCATTTGTGGTTTTTGTTTTGGCTGGATTGGTCATTGGACTATTCATAGCATTTTCAGACAGAGTTGAATCGGTAAGCTTAAAAGGGAAATTGGTTTTATCAAAGATTGAAAAGAAGCATGAAGACATATTGAATATTGAGAGCTCTATAAAAGAAATCTCAAGATCTACCATGGAATTGGTCGAGGTAGTGAAAGCAGGAAGCTGGGCGGTTTCCAAGGAAGAGGATGATAGTTTTGATAATGCGAAGCAAAGACTTAATAAGTATTTATGAGTAATGAGTGATAACAAGGCATTCAAGATCGCTCGTTTCACTCGCTGGGACTGGCGTACCGCCAGCCACTTAATTTCGCGTTATCTTCCTAGAGGAGAGGTATGAGTGAATTTAAAGTAATAGTCGATGTTCTTAGTTCGGTCGCATCGTTTATTGCCATTACAACAGTTCTTTTTTCTTGGTATAGGAGCGCTCAAAAGCCATTATCTATACAAAGAGTCGTTGTCCACAATAAAAAAGAATCTAAGAGATTCATACTCGTAGTGAAGAATCATAAAAGCTATCCAGTTACCATCAAAGGTATAAATGGATTCTTAAAATCAAAAGCTCAAGTTGAAAAATTTAACGGCTATGAGCCTGAATACAGAGAAATACTATTTCTACATGACTGCATTTTTATCAGTAATGAAGTGTTTGAGATTGCAGCCAATGGGCATACAGATATTAAGGTTGAAGATTCATCTCATATGCGGACAGGTGAAGAGTTTGTGTTTTCGACAAATACATCTCATGGCTATCATAAGCTTAAGTGTAAAAATATTACAAACGTCGAAATGACGGGTGGCGCTAAAGCTTACGGAGTGGAATTCACAAAAGAGTATGATTCTAAGTTTAAGGCAAAACTTAAGTATTTAAGCCTTAAAATTGGTCATAGCATTCGGAAGATAACAAGCAAAGGCATCTGACGCGTACCGCGCAGCTGCTTTGAGCGTTAGGCATCTCAATGAGCGATCTCGACTCCGACATTGACGAAGTATCCGATCAGGTAAAAGAAGTCTACGCATACTACGGTCTTGCCATGTACTGGGCTCAATGCCTCGAACAGTCGATTTTCCAACATCTGCTTTTCTTTGATCATTTCCCGCAGGCTATCAAAGCATATAAAGATCCTCAGCAGTGGGCGAATGAATTTGATGAATATGAGTCCCGTGAGATGAAGCAGACTATGGGCAAGCTAATTCGGCGCCTACGCGAAGCTGGCCAGCCTACGAAAGAAATTGAGGCGGCTCTTGAAGAAGCGTTGAGGGTGCGGAATTGGCTGGCGCACGGCTATTTTTCTGACCGTGCTATTCAGTTCACTGTTTCTAGCGGTCGGCAAGAAATGTTAATCGAGCTAAAGTCGCTCTACGGCGTAATGAAAAGCTGTGCAGCTCTAATTGACGCTGTGACACAGCCGGTCATTGAAAAGATGGGTCTAACCGAAGAAATGATGAAAGACATTGAGAAGCAACTTGTCCGTGAATACTATCCGGGTGAGTCAAATGCCTAACCAGGCGTTCAACGCGGACAGTTTGTCCGCGGGGCATTTTCTTCGAAAATTTTACGCCCCGCTGCAAACCACTCCGCCGGCAAACCGGCTCCGTTCTGCCGATTAACTTGGCGTTACGTTTTAGGATCAACCGTATGATCACTGGTATCAATCACATCACCTTTTCCGTCAGAGACTTGAGCTCTTCAATCGAGTTCTATTGTGACTTGCTGGGAATGAGGCTGCATGTGACCTGGGAAGCAGGTGCTTATTTAACAGCGGGCGATACGTGGATATGTCTGAGTGTCGGGGAACCTAAACCCGCCAACGACTACACGCATGTGGCATTCAGTGTTGGCGAAAGAGAGCTTGTTGAGCTGCACGCTAGGCTAAAACAAGCCGGGGTTGAGGAATGGAAGCAGAATACAAGTGAGGGTAACTCCGTGTATCTGCTTGATCCAAACGGCCATCGCATTGAGCTTCACTGCGGAACGTTGGCAACCCGCTTAGCTGAGTTGGAGAAGTCGCCCTATAAAGGGTTGGTCTGGTGCTGAAACGTAACAAGCGGCTGTTGTCGCCCCTTCGGGGCTGGGATGGCCTTTCCGCCGCTTCGCGGCTACAAGTCCGCCCCAAAGCCGGGCGTTATGTTTCCGCGTTACAGAAAGCTATGCCAGATATCTAAAGGAATATTATGAGATTTTTCCATATTGTTGTTGAAACTAATGATAAGGATAAAAATGGGCATTTATTAAGGTTATTGAGTGTGACCGCACGGACCTTGAAGAAATTAAGAATGAGGTGATTCGACCTTACGTTTTAAGAGACGAGATCCTCGTTGATGGTGCCTATCTTGAGTTTAGTAAGATTCGCTCGCTTAAGATTAAGGAAACAGAGAGAGATGCTTCAAAAACCGTTGATGCTGCGAACAATAACATCTCTCCCAATGTCATTGTATTTCTTTCAATCGAAAATGTAATAAGTGGTGATGGGTATACCACTGACCTGACACGTAGTTTAATAAAGGAAGTGAGGGAGTCTATCTCTGACGAGTCCAAAAAAGAAGCTCCGCCGGTAAAGCTAGCTTCGGATAATAAGAAAGTTTTGTTGTTCATGGTCACGATGACGCAGCTAAATCAGAAATGGCTCGTTTTCTCGAAAAGGCTGGATTGGAACCAATTGTGCTACACGAGAAAGCAAGTTCAAGCCGAACGATTATTGAAAAAATCGAGGCAAATAGTGATGTTGGATATGCGGTTGTTTTGTACACGCCTTGTGACATAGGAGCTAAAAAATCCGAATCGCCCGAATTAAAATCTAGAGCCAGGCAAAATGTTGTATTTGAGCATGGATACTTTATCGGTCGGCTCGGGCGCCCAAGAGTTTCGGCTTTGTTGGTAGACGGTGTTGAAGCGCCCAATGATATAAGCGGTGTTGTCTACATTGATCTCGATCTTAGAGGCGCTTGGAAGCTCGATCTAGCCAAGGAGTTGAAGGAAGCAGGCTATAGAGTTGAGCCTTCTGCTCTGTTGTAAACATAACAAGTCGCTGTTTCCGGACAATTTTTACACCGATTCGCGGCTCCAAAATTGCCGCAAAGCTGAGCGTTAGCCTAAAGAGCCACATGACTATTACTCTAGCAGCGATACTCTCACTCATTTCAGGCCTCATAGGTGCGGTCTTCGGCCATGTTCTGTCCGAGAAAAAGAGCCGGAATGATGAGTTGGCGAAGATGCGCTTGGACGCCTATACGGACTTTTTGAAAGCCACTTCACTGCTAGTGTCTGCTAGAAGGTCCGGTCGAACCCAGGATGAGATCACTGAGCTTGGGGCGCTCAACGATGCCAAGGCTCGGATCTGCGTATGTGCCGATGTGGGCGTAGTGGAGGCCTTGGAAAGCTTTTGGTTGCAAGGCGGTACCCTTGAGAAGGAGCAAGAGATTCTTGCCTACACACAATTGTGCAGAGCGATGCGTGAAAGCTTGGGGAGAGACCGTCTTTCATACCAAATCCGTTTATCCGACGTACTTTTTAGGCTTGAGCCCTCCACCTACTCGTATAGGGGAAAGGTTGGTCAGGGCTAACAAGGCAATCAAATTCGCTCCCTGCGGTCGCCGGACGCTCGTTCCTCGCGCCGTTTATTGTAGGCGTTAGACTGCACAAGCCCCTGCCGTCACTCAGCGAAACCACAAAACTTCGAGAGCTGAACCTCATGATGCCCCAAGCACAATCGATCTCACATCACCCAAGGCAGCCACAGAGTGGGAGCACACAATGAGCGTGTCGTCCAAGTCCCTTGTCGTTAGGACGCTGCTGCTCGTCTTCGTTTGCTTCTTTCCTATGGCAGTTCCAGCCGTCGAAGACACCTTCCGTGTCCGCACCGCCGTCGACGCTGCGATCCTTCCCCTAATGTCCCAGCATGACATCCCCGGCATGGCTGTCGGGCTGATCCTCGATGGCCAGCCCTATGTTGTTACGTATGGCGTCGCCTCGAAGGAAACCAACGTACCGGTAGCGGAGGCAACACTATTCGAGATCGGCTCCGTCAGCAAAGTCTTCACCACAACGCTGGCCGCCTACGCGCAAGCCATCGGCAAATTGTCGCTGGACGACCATCCGGGCAAGCACCTGCCGCATTTGAAAGGCGCGCCGATCGACCAAACCACGTTACTTCACCTGGGAACCTACACCGCCGGCGGACTGCCGTTGCAGTTCCCTGATGAGGTGACGGGAGAGGCGGCGGTGATGAACTACTTCCGCAACTGGACGCCGCTGGCTCCCCCGGGCACACGGCGCGAATACTCCAACGCAAGCCTGGGCTTGCTCGGGGTTGTTGCGGCCAGCGCGCTGGATGATGATTTCGCGACGTTGATGCAAACGGCGGTATTTCCCGCATTCGGCATGACGGATAGCTTCATTCACGTGCCGGACCGCAAGATGCCGGACTACGCATGGGGCTATCGCAAGGACAGACCGGTCCGTGTGAACGAGGGGCCGCTTGACGAGCAGGCTTACGGTGTCAAGACGACGGTGTCGGACTTGCTCCGCTTCGTGCAGGCGAACATCGATCCGAACTCGCTCCAGCCGTCGATGCGCCGCGCCGTCGAAGCCACGCAGGTCGGATACTTCCGCGCGGGGACTCTGGTGCAGGGCCTTGGGTGGGAAAAGTATCCGTACCCTGTCTCACGCGAATGGCTGCTCGGTGGCAACGCCAAGGAGATGCTTCTCGATCCACAGCCTGCTTATCGGCTGACGAACCAAACCGCAGGCGAGCAACATCTCTTTAATAAGACCGGATCAACTGGCGGCTTCGCCACTTACGTGGCGTTCGTGCCCGCTAGGAAGATCGGAATCGTCATGCTGGCAAACCGGAGCTATCCAATTCCGGATCGCGTTGAGGCCGCCTGGATGATCCTGGAAAAACTTGCATCGGGGACCGACCCAAGTTAAGTCGCGCGGTAGTGGATTGGGGGCACATGGGTACCACAGTCGCTTTGCAAGCCCGTGCGGCCTAACTCAGGTGTTAAGCCGCAAAGGAGACTACATGAAAGTATCACCTGTCACATTGAAGGGAAAGTATGTCGAACTCTTGCCCTTGAAAGCGTCGCATCGCGATGCGCTTTTTGCGGCGGCAGCGGATGGTGAACTGTGGACATCTGATTTGACCATTGTGCCTGCGAGCCTTGAAGCAACAGAGCGGTACATTCGGGAAGCCATTGAAGGCCAGGAAAATGGCATCTACCTGCCGTTTGTTATCATTCATCGTCCTACTGACTGCATTGTCGGAACAACACGCTACCGTGCCATTAACCCACAGCACCGTCGGCTGGAGATAGGCTCTACTTGGTTAGCAAAAGGTGCTCAGAGGACAGCCGTAAATACGGAGTCAAAACTTTTACTCCTTCAGCATGCCTTCGAACGACTGAACTGTCTGCGAGTGGAATTCCTCACTGATGCGCTCAACCAGCAATCGAGGACGGCTATTGAACGATTGGGTGCAACATTGGAGGGAATATTGAGAAGGCATATGGTCATGCCAAATGGCCGGTTTCGAGACTCTGCGTGTTTCAGCATCGTTGAGAGTGAGTGGCCCGCAACCAAGAACCGGCTTGAGTCTAAGCTTCGGGAACGGAGCTGAAGTTGCTTCACAATCGGCCGCATGGCGACCGATTTTACGCCGCTTTGCGGCTCCAAACCGGCATATGGGCCGCGCGGTATCCGTGGACGAAGATTTCAGGAATCAAGGGGAACTGACTGATGAAACGACGCTTTCAACAAATTGATGTCTTCGGGGCACAGCCGTTTTTTGGAAATCCGCTCGCCGTTGTGCTGGATGCCGAAGGGCTCTCTACCGAGGAGATGCAGCGTATTACGCGCTGGATGAACCTGTCTGAGACGGCATTTATCTTGCCGCCAGATGATGCATCGGCTGACTATCAGGTTCGCATCTTCACGCTGACGCACGAGTTGCCATTCGCAGGGCATCCGACGCTCGGTAGTTGTCACGCGTGGCTCAGTTCCGGAGCCGAGCCGAAGCAGCAGGATCTGATTGTTCAGGAATGCGGAGCTGGCCTGGTACCGATCAAACGCGGTGCAGAAGGACTGGCTTTTGCTGCACCACCGCTTTTGCGTTCGGGACAGGTTGATGCTGCCTATACAGAACAGCTGGCTGCCGTCCTGGGTATTGATCGCAGCCAAATTGTCGATACCGCGTGGGCTGACAATGGGCCAGGGTGGGTTGGGGTTTTGCTTGAGGATGCCGCTACCGTTCTGGCCATCGAGGCGGATTTCAGCCGGTACTCCGGTAACGAGAGTCTGGACATTGGCCTTGTTGGTCCTTATCCGCCGGGCTCGGAGTGTGCCTTCGAGGTGCGCGCACTTTTCAGGAATCAGCAGGGCAGTATGGTAGAAGATCCCGTGACGGGCAGTCTCAATGCCTCACTCGCTGAATGGCTCATCGCGACTGGACGTGCGACCGCGCCGTATATGGTAAGCCAAGGAACCCGGCTTGATTGTGAAGGGCGACTGAGTATCCAGCAAAGCGCAGATGGCACGGTTTGGGTGGGAGGAGCCACTGTGACCTGCATTACCGGTGAAATTCAGATATAGGTGAGAATCATCAATACAACGAGACGCGGCAGTTGACCGTCCAACCCGCTGATGCGGGTTGGGTTCCCTATGCTTCGATCAGCGTAGTCCCTGCAAATGTCGTTGTCCGGTACCGGGCAGGGTTTGCAATGAGTGGCTGCGGTCGGTATCCATTCGATAGTCAGGCTGTTTGATCGTATCGACGAAGTGCCAGTCAGCGCGGGCCTGTTCCTGCGTCAAGGTGACAACCATGAAGCCGCGCTGGTTGACGTTGAGGTAATGCAGATCGTCGACCAGCATGGTGATGGCCTGTTCAGCTGGCTGGATCATTTCAGGTGGCAAGTTCAGATAGGCTTCCAGCCCCGGTGAACTCACCGCCGCGGTCGCGAATTCGACACCTACTTGTTTGCCATCAACCGTCTTCAGGTTACTGGCCCAGGCGTTGTGCGTGTCGCCTGCCAGCACCACCAGGTTCTTGTTCAGGCTGGCACAGGTTTCCAGAAGGACTTCACGCTCGTAGGCGTAGCCGTCCCAGGCATCCAGGTTATAAGGGATGAGCGTCGTGATCCGGGCAAGCTCCTGGGGCGTCAGCGTAGGATCATTGTTCTGCTGGCGTAGCTTGAGCGTGACCAGTTCGGTCAGCAGGGTTGTTATGTCGGTGGAGCCCGGGTCGGTCATGGTGGCGAGTATGGCTGCCAGCATTTCCGCGGGCACCAGAATGCGGCCCATCAGCACCTGCTGACCTAGTACCTGCCAGGTGGCAGTCGAGGTGGCCAGCTGGGTCTGTAGCCAATCCAGTTGCTGCAACCCCAGCATGGTTCGGTCGGTGTCGGCCAGATCCGCCGCCAGGCGCGTGCCGTCCATGCCACCGGCGGTCAGGTAGTTGGTGAAGTCGAGCTGTTCGTCGCGCCCGATGATGCGGGTATCGAGCATGTGCAGGCTGACCAGGTCGGAAAAATCGAAGCGCCGGTACAGGGTTTCCTCGTCATGCTCGGAGGCCGGGCGTATCGGTTGCCATTCGAAGTAGGCCTGCAGCGCCGCCAGCTTGCGCTCGGCGAAGTCGCCTTCACCCTCGTTGTGGTTTTCCGCACCCTCGCGCCAGGTATCGTTGGCCACTTCATGGTCATCCCAGACCAGAATCCACGGTACGCTGGCATGCAGACGCTGCAGGTCAGGATCGGTGCGATACAGCGCATAGCGGCGTCGATAGTCCGTCAGGGTCAGGAGTTCGCCTGTATTGTCTGCCGGCAGTTGGCGACCAAGGGCCTGAGCATCTTCGCTGGCATAGCCACCGGCCGCATACTCATAAATGTAGTCGCCCAGATGCACCACAGCGTCAAGCTGCTCGACCTTGGCCGCTTCGGCGTACACATGGAAATAGCCGGCGGGGAAATTGGAGCAGGACAAGACGGCCAGACGCACCTGATCAACCCTGGCTGCGGGCAGGGTACGCATGCTGCCGGTAGGCGAGGTGGCTCCCGCGCAATGGAAACGGTAGTAATAGGGTTGACCGGGAAGCAGGTTGAGTACGTCGACCTTGAGGGTGAAGTCGCGCTCGGCCCCAGTGGTGAAACTCCCGTCATGCAGCAAGTCAGTAAACTCGGCGTCACTGGCAACTTCCCAACTGATCTCTATATCGCTCTGATCAGTGTCCTGAGGAGTGACCCTGGTCCAGATCATGATCCGATCCTGAAGCGGGTCACCACTGGCAACACCATGCAGGAAGGCGGCCTGCCGAGCCTGCTCATCGGCTCGACTGCTGCTACTGCTGAAGCAGCCTTGCAGCCCTGTGGAAATGGCAACTGTGCCCACGGTCGCCAGAGAAAGACGCAGAAAGTCACGACGAGTAAAACGAGACATGGTACATCCTGTACTATCGGCTGGGTGATGCTTGCCGATGATCGCTGCTAATCATTTCATCTTCATGTACGTTTGAGTGCAATGCAGCGAAGCCCACAATTCACATAAATCGGGTCACAAGAATGTTAACGCAGGCTTATCAGGGCTTTGCCCTCGGGCCGGGTACCGGAGAGCTGCTGGCGGGGGAGACGCCGACGATTTACATGTTGACTGATCGTTACAGAATGGATATTATGCGTCCCAGAGTCACTCCAAGGGTCCCCAGAATATGAGCAAGGAGAAGCTACTGAATCAGGGCCGTCCTCGGCAATTTGAGGACGACGAGGTCATAGATGCTGCGGTGGCCGTTTTCAGTGAGAATGGCTTTGCCGGTACCTCTGCTCAGGATTTATGCGACGGTACCGGTTTAGGTCGGGGCAGCCTCTATAACGCCTTTGGTAGTAAGCAGGGACTATACGAGCAAGCCTTGTTGCGTAGTCATGAAAAAAGCATGTCTGCGCAGTTGGCTATTCTTAAACAGTCAGGCTCTGCAAAAGAGCGGCTGCGCATCTTATTGTTTTGGGGAATTGCTGAAGACCTGGAGCAACCAGAACAACATGATGCCATGGTTCTGTTCTCGGCCCTGGAGCGCGGCAGCAAAGATGAAGCCGTGGCGAGTCTGAATAAAGAATACAGGCAGCGCCTGGAAAAAGCGTTGGTTTCTGTATTCACAGAGGGCCAGGAGAATAAAGAGTTTGCTAAGAAAGCTTCTGCTATCCAAATGGCAAGAGGGTTTTTGGCCGGATATTATGGGTTACGTGTTCTTAATAAAAACATCACAGATAAGGATGTTCTGGATGATGTTGTGGCTGGTTTGCTGGCCAATTTGTAGTTCGTACTCGTCACGTCGTTTTCGCAGTAATCATACCTGTCTATAGATAATGCCTCATGAGCAAGTAGCGCTGATGCATGCTTGTCTATTCATTTCTGTAATGTTTGTTCAATAACTATGAGGAAATAGTGAATGCCTGTGGTCGTTTATATTTTAGGGTTGGCCATTTTCTCGATTGGTACCTCTGAGCTGATGGTGGCAGGGATGATGACCACCTTGTCCGAGGCTTTTCATATTACCATCGGTGAAGTCGGTCACCTGATCTCGTATTTTGCTTTTGGAGTCATGGTGGGAGGCCCGGTGCTTACCTATCTGTTTCTCAGGCTGAAAGCACCCTACCGACCAACGCTATTGGTGATGATGGCGCTGTATGTGGTGGTACAAGGTGCCAGTGCTTTTATCTCTGATCATTCCATCCTGATAGCTGTGCGCGTGATTACCGGTGTGTTATGTGCTGGCTGTCTCAGCTTGTCATTGGCCATCAGTATGGCGCTGGTATCCAACGAAAACCGGCCCCGTGCTGCGGCGGTGATTATTGGCGGCTTTATGGTGTCCACCGTCTTTGGTGTTCCGCTGGCGACTATCATCAATCAACACTGGGGCTGGCGCATCACTTTTGGATTGGTGGCGGTGCTGGTACTGCTCTGTTTAATCGCGTTGATCCGTGCACTACCAAGCACCGCTGGTCAGTGCAGCCTGAAAGTGGCGGAAGAGTTCAGGGCATTTAAAAACATGGCGTATTGGAAGGCCTGTGCTACCAGTTGTTTGATCCTGGGTGCCAGCTTTGCGGCCTTCAGTTACTTCGTGCCTGTTCTAACCACAGTGACTGGCTTTACCATGCAGGTGATTCCTTTCATATTGATGCTCTATGGGGCCGCAAATATAGTAGGAAACATCATTGTCGGGCGTCTGGCCTATCGGCATAGTTTAATCATCATGGTTGTAGGGCTGACAGTGCTGAGCGTGTCGTTAACCGGTATGGCGTTGTTGGCGCAATACCAGTGGTTCGCTGTGGCTTTTGTTATTCTGATTGGCTTGTCTGGCGTACCCATGAACCCTGCGATGATGGCACGTATCGTCAGCGTGGCTCACCCCGGCCCTATGGTGAACGCGGTACATACCTCTGTTATCAATATCGGCTTGGGCGGGGGGACCTTCCTGGCTGGCTTGGCGATCTCCGCAGGCTATGATGTTCGCGCTGCATTGTGGATAGGTGCTGGCCTGGCGGTGCTGGGGCTATTTTCGGTGCTGCCTTACCTGCGTCGGGGAAGAGTAGGCTGGAGTTGAAATCAGCCGGTGCTCTATTTCAGGCTTAAAAAAACCGGGCGCTCAGGCGTCCGGTTTTTTTTAACTCACCAACTCACCGCCGTCTGAATAGCGGCAGTGGCTGATCAGTAGACGCCTGATAGACCTCGGAGAAGTCATTCAGACTGGCCAGCGCCGCATGCGGATCATGATCTTCGCGCAGGGCATAGGCATCAAAGCCGCAGCGGTGCATGAAGAACAACTGGTCGCGCAGTACATCGCCGATGGCCCGCAACTCGCCCTCATAGCCATAACGGTCACGCAGCAGACGAGCATTGGAGTAACTGCGGCCGTCACTGAATACCGGGAAGTTCAGCGCGATGACCTGAAAGTGCCGCAGATCATCAGCGATCCCTTCGGCTTCTTCATCAGCATCCAGCCATACACCAAGACCACCGTCGCGCGCTTTGAGTGCATGTGCATGCTCAAACCACAGGGCCAGCGGCACTATGATGTTGCCGGTATTGGTCAGGTCGTCGGTGTTGGTGTCCTTGGGCAGCAGTTGCCAGGCGTCTTCAACGACCTGATTACCCTTAATTATTTGCTGCATACACTTGCTCCTTGAACGGGGCCATGCCGATACGCTCGAATGTATCGATGAAACGCTCTTCCGGGGTGCGGTTGTCCACATAGACGTCAATCAGCTTCTGTACCACGGTTGGCATCTGGTCGGCTGCGAAGGAGGGGCCGAGGATCTTGCCAATGGCCGAGTCACGACCTGACTTGCCGCCAAGCGACACCTGATAGAATTCCTGACCTTTCTTGTCGACGCCGAGAATACCGATATGGCCGACGTGGTGGTGACCACAGGCGTTCATGCAGCCGGAGATATTCAGTTCCAGCTCGCCGATATCATGCAGGTAGTCCAGGTTATCGAACTGACGCTGGATGGATTCGGCAATCGGAATCGATTTGGCATTGGCCAGCGAGCAATAATCGCCGCCAGGGCAGCAGATGATGTCGGTCAGCAGGCCGATGGTCGGAGTGGCGAAACCCAGTTCGCGGCACTGCAGCCACAGCTCGTGGAGGTCGCTCTGCTTGATGTAGGGCAGTACGAGGTTCTGGTAGTGCGTTGAGCGAATCTCGCCCAGGCTGTAACGATCAGCCAGGTCAGCGGCGGCGTCCAGCTGCTCGGCGGTGATGTCACCGGGAGAGATGGAGGTCGCTTTCAGTGACAGGGTGACTGCGGCGTAGCCCGGCACCTTGTGGGGCTGAACGTTACGCATGGCCCAGTTGTTGAAGCCCTTGTCGGTTTCGCGCTTGCTCAGGTAGCCGGCATCATCACCGTCCAGCGTTTCATACTGTGGCGGTATAAAATATTTGCTGACGCGCTGCAGCTCGGAATCGGTCAGGGTCGCGCTACCATCCTTGAGATTCTGCCATTCGGCTTCGACTTTTTCGGCAAATACCGCCGGTGTCAGCGCCTTGACCAGAATCTTGATCCGCGCCTTGAACTTGTTGTCCCGGCGACCGTAGCGGTTGTACACACGCAGGATAGCTTCCAGATAGGTCAGCAGGTGCTTCCACGGCAGGAATTCGCGGATTTCGGCACCGACCATGGGGGTGCGACCAAGGCCGCCGCCAACCAGAACCTGGAAACCGAGTTCGCCTTGTTCATTGCGTACCGCATTCAGCCCGATATCGTGAATGCCAATTGCCGCGCGGTCTTGTTCAGCGCCGTTGATGGCGATCTTGAACTTGCGCGGCAGGAAGGCGAATTCGGGGTGAAAGGTAGACCATTGGCGGATGATTTCACACCAGGGGCGCGGGTCGATCAACTCGTCTGCAGCAACCCCGGCGAACTGGTCGGTGGTGGTGTTGCGAATGCAGTTGCCGCTGGTCTGGATGGCATGCATCTGAACCTGGGTCAGCTCTTCGAGAATGTCCGGCACTTCTTCCAGATTCGGCCAGTTCAGCTGAATATTCTGACGAGTCGTGATGTGCGCATAACCCTTGTCGTAACGACGGGTGATGTAGGCCAGCTTGCGCAGCCGCTCGGCAGACAGCACGCCATAAGGTACCGCGATACGCAGCATGGGCGCGTAGCGCTGAACATACAGGCCATTCTGCAGGCGCAGCGGGAGAAATTCCGCTTCGGAAAATTCGCCTGCGAGGTAGCGGCGTACCTGGTCGCGGAACTGCTTGGCGCGGTCCTCTACGATGCGTTGATCATACTCGTCGTAAATATACATTCTGACAACCTGTTGTTGGGCGTTCATTGCCCGTGACTACGGAAGCTCAGCCCTGCGGGGCTCAGGAAGCGCGGAGACAATATCAGTTTTGCTTTATGCTTAAAAGGAATGTTTATCTATATGCTTAGATCGAATAAAGATGTTCCAGCACAAGGTAACTTGTGCATTTGGCTGGTCTGGGCTTAACTGTACCGGCAGTACATTCCCATTTCAAAAACAACAGGAATCCTATCATGAGCGACGACGAAATTCACACTGGCGGGGACCATAACAGCGGTCTCGACGCTTTTGCCGCAGTCACATTGATTCTGATTGCGGTATTGACGGCCGTGTTCTGGGTCAGCCAGCACTAAGTGACAGGGCAGGGACTGACTACCCTGCCAGGTGCGTTACCAGTTTCACGATACCTACCAATCCCAGAATGAACACCAGCATGAAACCAAGCCCGAAGTAGATGAAGTGGCTTGGTTTTCCCTGGCTGAAATCCCGCTCTCTGGCCTTGTTGCTCTGTACCCCCAATGCACCGAACAGAATGGTGCTGAACATGTCTCGCAAGCGCATCTTGCGCGGGCTGCTGGACTCGTTCCTTTCGTTATTTTTTTTATCCGTCATCACTGTTCGCTCCCCGGTGGTCTGTCAGATCTGAATATCAGTCCAGTGCTTGCGTCTCCACATTATGGCAAAGATAACAGAAGCCATAGTCCGATACAGACTCTGTAGCAACCAGACCGCAAGCAGACCACCACCGAGCACCGGACCGGCCAGGTAGGCGCAGGGCAGGAAGATCAGCCATTGGCTACCCAGATTCACGCTCATGACGGTACGGCTGGCTCCAGCGCCGAGCAGCGCCTGAGTCAGTACCAGGGCGGTGGCATCCAGCGTCATGCCGAGTCCGGTAATGCGCAGCGGCCATTCACCCAGGGCCAGCAGATGTGGATCCTGGGTGAACACTTGCAATACCAGCTGCGGCGCCAGCCAGAAGGGTAGCCCCATGACGAACAAGGTTACGACAGCGACGCGAACCACGTCCCAGCCCCAGCGGTACGCCTCCTGAGGGTTCTTCTCGCCCAAGCTGTGACTGACCAGCGTGGTAGCTGCCATGCCCAGCCCGACACCCGGCAGTATCAGCAGCAGCGCGAGATTCACCAGTACATGGGCAATGGCCAGTTCAGAGGTGCCGATCTGCCCGACTATCCAGAACAGCACGGTAACCCCGGTGGCGAAAAAGAACTGTTGCATGGAGTTGGGCAGGGAAAGGCGCAGCATGAAGCGGATATCCGCGAGGCTCGGCAGGCTGTGCATGAAGCCATGCTCACGCCCGGTGCGCCAGGTCAGCAGGAAGTACATGCCGGCACCCATGAACATGGCGATGCTGGTACCCAGCCCGGAGCCGGCAGCGCCCATTTCCGGCAGGCCGAAATGACCGAAGATCAAGCCGTAACTGATGATGATATTGAACACATGCATGGCCACCAGTATCTGCAGATAGCGGCCGGTCTGACGTATGCCGTTCCAGTAACCTCTATAGGCAAAGTTGCAGCCCACGGCAATGATGGCCAGTGCCCGCCAACGCAGGTATTCGCTACCGATATCGATGACCTCGGTATCGGTGCTGAGCAGGCTGATGATATTCGCGGCGTTGAACCAGCAGAGCAGCATCAACGGCAGGGCCAGCAGCGCGGCGAGGAACAGTCCATGGTTGAGCGGGGCAGCGATCTGTTCGTTGCGGCCTTCACCACGACGGCGGGCCACGGTGGCCTGAACGCCGACGCCCAATCCCATGACCAGTGCAATGGCCATGAAGTTGGCGTATCCACCCAGCCCGACACCTGCCAATGCTGCTTCGCCGAGGGACCCCACCATGGCGGCGTCCACCAGATTCAGCAGGCTCTGACTGAGCATGCCGCCCATGATCGGCAAGCCCAACAAAGTGATGCTCTTGAGGCGCTCGGAACTGGGTAGCAGGTGAAATCGACGTTTGCTCAAAATAGCGGTGTACCGGTTGCAGATGACTGTATAGCGGCCTGCATCGCAGGCGTTGCTGACGAGGCGGCTGACTATAACAGATGCCGACAGGCGGCTAGCTGTTGAGCAGCTTCTCCACCTCGGCAAAGGAGGCGGTCTGACGCTCGGACCAGTTGCCACCCAGCTCGATCATTGGCTGGTCGTGGGCAATCAGCCATTGCCGGCAGGCGGCGTGAAACGCCATCCGCTCGGCCAGCTCCGGCTGGCAGCGCTGGCCGTCGCCGACCCAGGGCACGCCTTCCGGTGACAACAGCAGATAGCTGTCGTAGCGGCGCTCCAGCAATGCAGCGCCCAGCCAGTTGGGCACATCGCCAAACAGAGTCCGGCTCCATAGCAGGTTGCTCAGCAAGTTGGTGTCGAGAATCAGCAATGCCGGCTGTTGCTGACGGGCGGTGTCTTCCCTGTGCAATTGCTCGCGGGCGATCAGCGGCACGTCATCGTAACGGGTGTCGCGCTGGATATGATCAACGTATTCACGCACATATTCGCTGACCCGCTGGCCGCCAAAATGCTGTTGCAGACTGGCGGCCAGCCAGCTCTTGCCGGTGGATTCGGGGCCGGTCAAAACCACCACCTTCATGACGCCGCCGCCTGTGCCGAGCGCCATTCCCGCCAGCCCAGTGCAGCCAGTAGTACAAACACGCAGTACAGCGCTGCGGTGGGGTAGTAACCCTGATACAGAAACAGCGCCACATAGGCGATGTCCAGTACCAACCACAACAACCAGCACTGGACGCGCTTGAGTGCCATCCAGAATTGGGCCAGCAGGCTGAAGGCGACCAGAGTGGCATCCAGCCGTGGATACACGGCCTCGGTAAAGCCTGCCATGGCCGAACCCAGCGCGATGCTTGTCAGGATGGCGATGCTGCAGCCGATCAGCAGCTCACGTCGGGAGGCTGAGGTCACCCGCAGTGGCTGTTGCTGGGGGCCGCCGCGTGTCCATTGCCACCAGCCGTAGACTTGCACGGCGGCATACACAAGATGCAGCAGCACCTGGGAATAGAGCCCGGTGGACTGGAAGAACCAGGCGTACATCAGCACCATGCCGAGCCCGACCGGCCAGCACAATGGATTCTGCCGTACCGTCAGCCATACCGACACAACACCCAGCAGGGCAGCAGTGATTTCAAATAGGGTCATGGAAGTCGAAGCGGCAAAGAGGAAAGGATGGGCCGGTGGCTGCAACGGATTCGCAGACCACCGGCATTCAGGATCAGACGTCGTAACCCAGGTTCGGCATCAGCCAGCGTTCGGTTGTATCGAGGTCCTGGGCCTTGCGCTTGCTGTAGCTTTCAACCTGATCCTTGTCGATCTTGCCCACGGCAAAATACTGCGCCTTGGGATGGGCGAAATACCAGCCGCTGACGGCAGCGGTGGGGAACATGGCGTAGTGCTCGGTGATCGTCACGCCGCAGTCACCCTGGGGGTCGAGCAAGTCGAACAAGGTGCCTTTCTCGGTGTGATCCGGGCAGGCGGGATAGCCGGGGGCAGGGCGGATGCCCTTGTACTGCTCCTTGATCAGCTCTTCATTGCTCAGGCTTTCTTCCGGGTCGTAGCCCCAGTACTCCCGACGCACCTGCTGGTGCAGCCACTCGGCGCAGGCTTCGGCGAGACGGTCGGCCAGTGCCTTGACCATAATCGAGTTGTAATCATCGCCAGCGTCCTGATACGCCTTGGCTACTTCTTCGGCCCCGATACCGGCAGTGGTGATGAAGCCCCCCACGTAGTCGGTAATGCCGCTGTCCTTGGGCGCGACGAAGTCCGCCAGTGAGAAGTTCGGTTTACCATCGGTCTTGACGATCTGCTGGCGCAGGTGGTGCAGTCGGCTGAACGGCTGGCCCTGCTCGTCGTAGAGCTCGATGTCGTCATGATCAACCTGATTGGCTGGCCAGAAGCCGAAGATGGCCTTGGCGCGGATCAGTTTTTCATCGATCAGCTTGCGCAAGATGTCCTGTGCATCCTTGAACAGGGAGGTCGCTGCTTCGCCGACGACCTTATCATCGAAGATGCGCGGGTACTTGCCCACCAGGTTCCAGGAGATGAAGAATGGGGTCCAATCGATATAGTCTTCAAGAACACGGAGATCGATATCGTCGAGAACCTTGCGACCCAGAAAACTCGGTGTGACCGGCGTATGCTCGGTCCAGTCAAACTGCGGGCCGGCCGCCAAGGCCTGCTCATAGCTCAGGCGTTTGGTACGCCCGGCACGGTTGGCGGTACGCTCGCGGATCACGGCGTATTCTTCGCGGATCTTGCTGGCGTAGTCGGGCTTCAGTTCCTTGGACAGCAGAGTGGTGGCCACGCCTACGGCACGCGAGGCGTCGGTCACGTAGACTACGGCATCGTTCTTGTAGTGCGGGTCGATCTTTACGGCAGTGTGCGCCTTGGACGTGGTCGCACCACCGATCATCAGCGGCAGATGGAAGTCCTGACGCTGCATTTCCCGGGCGACGTGCACCATCTCGTCCAGCGAGGGGGTGATCAGGCCGGACAGGCCGATGATGTCGCATTTCTCTTCGATGGCAGTTTTCAGAATCTTGTCCGCCGGCACCATCACGCCCAGGTCGACAATGTCGTAGCCGTTACAGCCCAGTACCACGGCGACGATGTTCTTGCCGATGTCGTGGACGTCGCCCTTGACCGTGGCCATGAGGATCTTGCCCTTGGCCTCCGGTTTGTCGCCTTTTTCTTCCTCGATAAAAGGAATCAGGTGGGCAACGGCTTGCTTCATTACCCGGGCGGATTTGACTACCTGGGGCAGGAACATCTTGCCCGAGCCGAACAGATCGCCGACCACGTTCATGCCGGACATCAGCGGACCTTCGATAACCTCGATCGGGCGCGCTACTTGCTGACGGCACTCCTCGGTGTCTTCAACGATGAACGCGGTGATGCCCTTGACCAATGCGTGCTCCAGCCGCTTGTCCACCGGCAGGGAGCGCCATTCCTCGTTCTCCACTTCCTTGACCGAGCCGTCGCCGCGATAGTCTTCGGCAATGGCCAGCAGCGCTTCAGTGGCCCCGGGATGGCGGTTGAGAATGACGTCCTCGACCTTATTCCGCAGGTCCAGCGGAATCTGGTCATAGATCTCCAGCTGGCCGGCGTTGACGATGCCCATCTTCAGGCCGTTCTGAATCGCGTAGTACAGGAACACCGAGTGAATCGCTTCCCGTACCGGGTTGTTGCCGCGGAACGAGAAGGACACGTTGGATACGCCGCCCGACGTCAGCGCATAGGGCAGGTGGTCACGGATGAAGGCGCAGGCTTCGATGAAGTCCACTGCGTAGTTGTTGTGTTCCTCGATGCCAGTGGCCACGGCAAAGATGTTCGGGTCGAAGATGATGTCTTCCGGCGGGAAGCCGACTTCGTTGACCAGAATGTCGTAGGAGCGCTGGCAGATGTCGCGTTTGCGGGCGGCGGTGTCAGCCTGGCCGGTTTCGTCAAAGGCCATGACCACGACCGCAGCGCCGTAGCGCTTGCACAGCCGCGCGTGTGCCTTGAACTCTTCAACGCCTTCTTTCATCGAGATGGAGTTGACGATGCCCTTGCCCTGGATGCACTTGAGGCCGGCTTCGATGATCTCCCACTTCGAGGAGTCGAGCATGATCGGCACCCGGGAAATATCCGGTTCGCCTGCAATCAGATTGAGGAAGGTCACCATGGCCTTCTTCGAATCCAGCATGCCCTCATCCATGTTGATGTCGATTACCTGGGCGCCGGCCTCGACCTGCTGCAGGGCGACTTCCAGTGCCTCTGTGTAGTTGTCCTCACGGATCAGGCGGGCAAACTTGGCGCTACCGGTGATGTTGGTGCGCTCACCGACGTTCACAAACAGCGAGTTGCGGTCGATGGTGAAGGGTTCCAGACCGGACAGGCGGCAAGCGCGCGGAATATCCGGAATCGGCCGTGGCGGGTAGCTGCTTACTGCTTCGGCAATCTGCTTGATATGCTCCGGGGTGGTGCCGCAGCAACCGCCAACGATGTTCAGAAACCCGGCGGCGGCAAATTCGCCGACGATCTTTGCCATGTCTTCGGGCGATTCGTCGTACTCACCAAACGCATTCGGCAGGCCGGCGTTGGGGTGAGCGGATATATAGGTGGCGGCCTTGCCTGACAGTTCTTCCAGGTAAGGACGCAGCTCCTTGGGTCCCAGCGCGCAGTTCAGGCCGACAGAAATCGGATTGGCATGACGCACCGAGTTCCAGAAGGCTTCGGTGGTCTGGCCGGACAGGGTGCGACCGGAGGCGTCGGTGATGGTGCCGGAGATCATGATCGGCAGTTCGACACCCAGTTCTTCAAATACGCCCTGCACGGCAAAGATTGCAGCCTTGGCGTTGAGCGTGTCGAAGATGGTTTCGATCATGATCAGGTCGGCGCCGCCTTCGATCAGGCCACGGGTAGCTTCGCTGTAGTTGTCCACCAGCTCATCAAAGGTGACGTTGCGGTAGCCGGGGTTGTTGACGTCAGGTGACAGCGAGCAGGTACGGCTGGTCGGCCCCAGTACGCCGGCAACAAAGCGCGGACGATCCGGGGTTTCAGCAGTTTTTTCATCGCAGACGCGGCGAGCCAAGCGTGCGCCTTCCAGGTTCAACTCATAGGCCAGCTCTTCCATGCCGTAGTCGCCTTGGGAGACACGGGTGGAGTTGAAGGTGTTGGTTTCGATGATATCTGCGCCGGCATCCAGATAGGCCTTCTCCATGGCGGCGATGGCGTCGGGGCGGGTCAGAATCAACAGGTCGTTGTTACCCTTGAGGTCTCGGTGCCAGTCGGCGAAACGTTCGCCGCGAAAATCCGCTTCTTCGAGCCGGTAGCTCTGGATCATGGTGCCCATGCCCCCGTCGAGTATCAGGATGCGCTGGCGCAGAGCCTCATTCAGAGCGGTCAAGCGGGTGGTCAGGTCAGACATGGAAACTCCAGAATCAATGATGTACACAACAGTGCAGTTTACCAGAAGCCGTCCGGCGCTGAATGAAAGCTATTCAAGGGCATCATGGATTTCATTCAAGCGGAACATCTGGGCATGATAATAACCAAGTGAAACGGTGGGACTTTATTCGCGGGCGCGTATCCCGTACACTATCTGGCATCAAGACATCGAACACGAGGCATTTCATGGCAGGCATTCACTTTACCGAGGCGGCCCAGAATTATCTGGCGGACTTGTTATCCAAGCAGGACACCGACGGCATCGGTATTCGTGTGTTCATTACCCAGCCCGGCACGCCCTACGCCGAGACTTGTATTGCCTATTGCAAGCCAGGTGAAGAGAAGCCCGAAGATACGGTTATCAGCCTGCCGGTGCTCCGCGTCTGGCTGGACGCCACCAGCGAACCCTTTCTGGAAGATGCCGTTGTTGACTACGCCACTGATCGTATGGGTGGTCAGCTGACCATCAAAGCACCCAACGCCAAGGTACCCATGGTCAACGATGACAGCCCGTTGAACGACCGCATCAACTACCTGCTGCAGACCGAGATCAACCCCGGTCTGGCCAGTCATGGCGGTGAGATCAAGCTGATTGATGTTGTCGAGGACGGTATTGCCGTGCTGCAGTTCGGTGGTGGTTGTCAGGGGTGCGGCATGGTCGATGTGACGCTGAAGGAAGGTATCGAAAAGACGCTGGTAGCGCGCATTCCCGAGCTTAACGGCGTGCGTGATGTGACGGACCATACCGTCAAGGAAAACGCCTACTACTGAGTAGCGTAGGGCGTCTTCGAGGTGTGGCGCGCCGGCGCTGCACCTCGAAGGTCAATCGAATCACTCCACGTAACGCTCATGCTGTTCCATCACCGATTGCTTGATTCCCAGTTTTTCTCCGTAGATCACCCCGTAGGTCAACACCGCCTGGACGTAGGCTCTTGTCTCGTCGAAGGGGATTGTCTCTATCCATATGTCCGACGGTAATGCCGGCATGTCTCTGGTCCACTGGCGTACCCGACCGGGGCCGGCATTGTAGGCGGCGGAAGCGAGTACCCGGTTGCCATGGAACTGGCTGTACAGCTGCGACAGATAGGCTGTGCCGAGGGCAATGTTGCGTTCGGGCAGCAGAACGTCATGGGTATTGCCCAGCGGAATGTCAAAGCGACGCGCGGTTTCCCGGGCGGTGGCGGGCATCAGTTGCATCAATCCCAGGGCGCCGGCGTGCGACCGGGCATCCGTCATGAAGCCACTCTCCTGTCGGGTGATGGCGTAGACCCAGGTCGAATTCAACTGGCGTAGCCGTGCCTGCTCGACGATGGGCTCGCGGTAGGCCAGGGGGAAGCGGATATCCAGATCATCCCAGTGCTGCGCCTTGCTGATGCCACGAATCGCCGGGAAGTACCAGTCCATTTGACGGGCCAGGCTGGCCTGGGCGATCAACTCTTCGCGGCTGAACAGACGCTCGACGTGATACCACTCGCGGCGGGCATTGACGTACTCGCCACGGGCAAAGAATTCCCGGGCGCGGATGATGCCTGCCGTATTCTGCACACGGGCTGCAGCGCGCGGATCAATGGGTACGGGCTGGTGGTTGGTCGCATAGGGTTGACCGCTACGCTCAGCTGCCAGAAAGCCATAAAAGTCCCGCTCCCCGGCCAACTGAGCATATTCACTCTGCAGCTCGCCGGCCTTGGTATCGGTTAATTGACTGCTGCGCAGGCGCCAGTAACGCCAGCGGCTCTGCTCACGCAGGTGCTCGGGCATAGTGCGTGTCAGATCTTGCACGCTATGCCAGTGCCCGGTACGCAACGCAAGCCGGCCACGCCACTCGGTAATGGTGTCGTCCTGCATGTGCGGATCATTGGCGGCCATGAAAGCAAGTGCCTCCGGCTGATAACGACGGGCCAGGCGCACACCGATATCACGGGTCAGGGCAAGACGTTCCTCGTCAGTAAAGGGCAGATGCTGGTAATGCGGCCACAGGGCGAGGGCGGCGTTGGTGTCATCCCGTCCCAGGCGGCGCAGGGATACGGTTACCATGTCCGTGAGTTTTTCCAACGGCTGGCTGGCGTTGGGCTGGTAATGGCTGAATTGATTGAGCAGCTTGGGATCGCTGGCCGTGGCCACAAAGCGTTCGGCGAGTACCGATGAGCCCCGCATCTGCCGAGTCAGGTATTTTGCCAAGCCATCCTGACGATGCAGTAGTGACAGGCGAATACGCTCCCAGACGAGGTCGTCGGTCAGCCCGCCAGCCGCGATCCAGCGTTTGAAGAGCGGGTCGCAGGCATCAGGCTGCGATTGGCCGACGGTCCAGAGCTCTGCCGCGCGCTGCATGGCCTGCTCGGATTTCCCCTCATTCCAGGTGTGCATCACCAGGGGGCATTCCAGCTCGGCCGTCAGCGTCTCGGTATCCACGTGGCGGCGTAGTCGCGGCCAGTCCTGTTCTTCTGCCAGACGCTTGAGCCAACTCTGCTTCAAGCTGCCGGCAGTGGGCAGGTCGCCATGGGCGGTGAGAAACTGTTCGATCTCCTGATGCGGCGCATACTCCAGCCGCTTGCGCAGGGAGGCCAACTCCAGATAAGGCTGCAGCGGATAGTCAGCCAGGCCAGCCTTGAGCGTTTCGAAGCGGGAGAGGTCACCCGTTGCCAGGGCGCTCTGTGCTTGATTGTACTGAATGCGCTGTTCGCTGAGTCGGTCAGCCTGGGCTGGCAAGCTCGACAGTATAAGCGCTGCGCATAGCAGGCGAGGTATTCTGGTCAGTTGTCGTTTTATTAACCGCGGCATGATTATCCTGCCCGGGAGGGCGTAAGACGTTGTTCCGAGAGGGCTTCCATGCCTGAGGTTCATAGGGCACAGCTTAGCTGTTTGAGCTTGGCCTTCAAAGCCGTGGCCGCAATAAACATGCAGCTGCAACGGCCTGCAGGTAGAATGCGGGCCTGAATGATCAAAAGGTGTGATATGGCTCTGCTTTCCTTTACCGATGTTTCCCTGGCCTACGGTCTGAACCCACTGCTCGACAAAGTCAGCTTTCAACTTGATCGAGGCGAGCGTGTCTGCCTGATCGGTCGTAATGGCGCCGGCAAATCCAGCCTGTTCCGACTGGTCTCCGGTGAGCAGCCGGCGGACGAGGGCGAATTGTGGCTTGCCCCGGGGCTGAAAATCGGCCAACTGCCTCAGGAGCTCCCTGAAGCGGGGGACATGAAGGTGTATGACGTAGTCGCCGCTGGCCTTGATGGCGTCGGGGAATTGCTTGCCGAGTACCACAGCCTGGTACATGGCGAGATGGGCGAGGCGGAGCTGGCGCGACTGGAAAAGGTGCAGGACCGCCTGGAATCGAAGGACGGCTGGCGTTTGAATCAGCTGGTCGAGACCACGCTGACTCGTCTGGGGCTGCCGGCGGAGAAAACCATGGCCGAGCTGTCCGGTGGCTGGCGTCGCCGGGTATTGCTGGCGCAGGCGCTGGTAGGCGAACCCGATGTATTGCTGCTTGACGAGCCGACCAACCATTTGGATATCCATACCATCGCCTGGCTGGAACAGGTGTTGCTGGAGTTTCGCGGTGCGGTGTTGTTCATCACCCACGACCGTGCATTCCTGCAGGCATTGGCCACACGCATCATGGAGCTGGATCGTGGGCAGCTGATTGATTGGCAGGGAGACTACCGCAGCTTCCTTGAGCACAAGGAGCAGCAGGTGGCGGCGGAAGCCACCGCCAATGCCCTGTTCGACAAAAAGCTGGCGCAGGAAGAAGTATGGATTCGTCAGGGTATCAAGGCTCGACGCACTCGTAACGAGGGTCGGGTCAGAGCGCTCAAGGCGATGCGTGAGGAGCGTGTCAGGCGCATAGAACGTCAGGGCAAGGCCAGCTTCCAGATGGAAACAGCGGACTCCTCGGGCAAGCGCGTTATTGAGCTGGACAAGGTCAGCTTCGCCTGGCCGGGCCAGCGTCCGCTGGTACGCAACCTTACCGCTAACGTGCTGCGCGGTGATCGTATCGGCCTGATCGGCAATAATGGATCGGGTAAAAGTACGCTGTTGAAGTTGATGCTCGGGCAGCTCGAGCCCACCAGTGGCACCATCAAGCATGGTACCAAGCTGGAAGTGGCTTATTTCGATCAGTTGCGCGGCCAGCTGGATCTGGAAAAAACCGTTATTGACAACCTGTCCGAAGGCCGGGATTTCATCGAGATCAACGGTGCACAGCGGCATGTGATCAGCTATCTGGGCGATTTCCTGTTTTCCCCCGAGCGTACCCGCACGCCGGTCAAGGCATTGTCCGGCGGCGAGCGCGCACGTCTATTGCTGGCACGGCTGTTCAGCAAGCCAGCCAACGTGCTGGTGCTGGATGAGCCGACCAACGACCTGGATGTGGAAACCCTCGAGCTGCTGGAAGAAGTGCTCGATGGTTTTGACGGCACTGTGCTGCTGGTCAGTCACGACCGGGCATTTCTGGATAACGTGGTCACCAGCAGTCTGGTGTTTGAAGGGGACGGCAATGTGCGCGAGTACATTGGCGGTTATGCCGACTGGCTGCGCCAGGGTGGCAAGATCGAGTCGCTGGCGGAGTGGGGCGATGATGCGGCGAAACCTGCAGCCTCAGCGCAACCCGAGGCGGAGCCGGTCAAGGCCGCGCCAGCGGTGGCTAAGGTCAAACTGAGTTACAAGCTGCAGCGGGAGCTCGACGAACTGCCGGTGCTGTTGGAAAAACTCGAAGCTGAACTGCAGACGCTGCAACAGCAGGTCAGTGATCCGCAGTTCTATCTGCAGGATCATGCTCAGACAGCACCGGTTATTACTGCTCTGGAAAACAAGCAGGCTGAGCTGGACCAGGCGCTGGAGCGCTGGGCCGAGCTGGAAGATATGGAAGGTTAAAGGGGCGCTCGCCAGCGTTTCAGCTGGCGGCGGTCTTATGCAGGCGTACCGCGATCACATCGCAGGGTGCGCCGTGCAAGAGGTCATTGGCAGTGGATCCCAGCAGCAACGCCAGCCCGTGGCGGCCATGACTGCCGACGACGATCAGGTCACAGCCGTACTCGGTTGCTACACGGTGAATTTCCTGGCGGGGATGACCGAAGGCGATCTGCAATTGCTCCTCGGGTAGGCCGTACTCCCCGGCGAACAGTTGCATGCGTTCGCGTGCCTGATCGAACTGTTGTTGCTGCAACATGGATAGATCCATGGGGACGTCTCCGCCATAGGCCATGGCCAGGGGTTCGACAACATGGACAATAGTCAGTCGGGCATCCAGTGCCTGGGCCAGCTGTCGGGCATGTTCTGCCACGGCACGGCATTCATCGATCAGGTCGATCGCGACCAGCACATGTGAATAGAGCATGTGGGTTCTCTCCTTGCTTTTCGCTGATCTTAGCAGTCTTTGGCAAGAGGTCTACAGTGGCATCCATTCAGTTACATTATTTCCAGCTAAACGGGGTAAGAAAATGATCACCTGGATCATAGTCGGCGTGGTAGCGGCCATACTGATTTCCAACCTGGCGAAGTTGATGCCGCGCGGTCGTGAGCGCCATCTGCACCGTCTGCGCGAAGAGGCCAGACGTTGTGGATTCGCGGTGGAGTGGCTGCGCGAGGCGCAGCGGGTGAACCAACTGGCGGGTTGTATTGCCTACCGTATGCCCTTGGAACGCGCGCCGCTGGCGCAGGAGTTCAGTTGCCGTCGCAGCGCGGAAGGCTGGCTGTGGTTGAGTGGCTCGGCGGCGACACAAGGTTGTGTCGAGGTGCTGGAACGGCTGCCAGAGCAAGTGCGGGGGATTGATCGCCAAAGCCTGTCGGTCGTCATATATTGGCGAGAGCCGGATGATGTCGCGGTGGTGACTGAGCTGGTAACCGCGTTGGCGCCATTGAAGCACCACCCTTGAACTGATGCTCCGCCCGAGGTGGCCTGCACGGGTTTTTTGGGGGGCATCTGATGTCGCGGATTGACAATAGCGCGGTTTTCCATGAAGGTGTGCGTACCCGAATCAAACGAGCGTATGAATTTTGCCGGGCCAGGCATTATTCCATTGTAGTCGGGAACTATCATGACATTGTCCGACAGCATGGTTGGGCAGTGTTTTTTCTCATCTGCTTTCACAGCATGGAGATCAGTTGATGATTTACGAAGGTAAAGCCATCACGGTTCAAATTCTTGAAGACGGCATCGCCGACCTCAGATTCGATCTGCAGGGCGAGTCGGTCAACAAGTTCAATCAGGCTACTCTGGCCGAACTCAAGGCGGCCGTTGACAAGATCCAGTCCGACAGCAGCATCAAGGGCGTCATTGTTACCAGCGGCAAGGACGTTTTCATCGTCGGCGCCGATATCACCGAATTCGTGCAGGCATTCAAGCTGTCCGAAGAAGAGCTGGTGACTGCCAACCTGGAAACCAACCGCATTTTCAACGCGTTTGAAGACCTGAATGTACCGACGGTTGCTGCGATCAATGGTCTGGCACTGGGCGGCGGTCTGGAAATGTGTCTGGCGTGTGACTTCCGTGTCATGGCTCAGAGCACCAAGATCGGTCTGCCGGAAACCAAGCTGGGCATCTACCCGGGTTTCGGTGGCACAGTTCGTCTGCCGCGTCTGATCGGTGTCGACAACGCCGTCGAGTGGATTGCCGGCGGTACTGAGCAGCGCGCCGACAACGCACTGAAAGTACGTGCCGTGGACGCTGTGGTAGCTGATGACAAGCTGCGTGATGCCGCTCTGGACCTGGTGCGTCGCGCCATCTCCGGTGAGCTGGACTTCCGCGCCAAGCGTCAGCCCAAGCTGGAAAAGATCAAGCTCAACACCATCGAGCAGATGATGGCGTTTGAAACTACCAAGGGTTTCGTCGCCGGTCAGGCCGGTCCGAACTACCCGGCCCCGGTTGAAGCGATCAAGACTATCCAGAAAGCCGCCAACCATGGTCGCGACAAGGCGCTGGAAATCGAGGCTGCCGGTTTTGCCAAGCTGGCCAAGACCACGGTGGCTGCATCGCTGGTGGGTCTGTTCCTGAATGATCAGGCACTCAAATCCAAAGCCAAGAAATACGACAAGCAAGCCGGTGAAGTGAAGCTGGCTGCGGTACTGGGCGCCGGTATCATGGGTGGCGGTATCGCCTATCAGTCTGCCTCCAAAGGCACGCCGATCCTGATGAAGGATATCCGTGAAGAGGGTATTCAGCTGGGTCTGGACGAAGCCGCCAAGCTGCTCGGCAAGCGCGTTGCCAAGGGCCGCATGAAGCCGGAGCAGATGGCAGCAGCGTTGAACGCCATCCGTCCGACCATGTCCTACGGCGATTTCGGTAACGTCGATATCGTGGTGGAAGCGGTCGTTGAGAACCCCAAGGTCAAGCACGCCGTGCTGGCTGAGGTAGAGCAGCATGTGAAGGAAGACGCGATCATTGCTTCCAACACCTCGACCATCTCCATCAGCTACCTGGCCCAGGCGCTGAAGCGCCCGGAAAACTTCGTCGGCATGCACTTCTTCAACCCGGTACACATGATGCCGCTGGTGGAAGTGATCCGTGGCGAGAAGTCCAGCGAGAAGGCTGTGGCCACCACCGTCGCCTATGCCAAGAAGATGGGCAAGACGCCGATCGTGGTCAACGACTGCCCGGGTTTCCTGGTCAACCGCGTACTCTTCCCTTACTTCGGCGGCTTTGCCCGTCTGATCGGTATGGGTGCTGACTTCCAGCGCGTTGACAAGATCATGGAGAAATTCGGCTGGCCGATGGGCCCGGCCTACCTGATGGACGTGGTTGGCATGGATACCGGTCACCACGGTCGCGATGTGATGGCTGAAGGCTATCCGGATCGTATGGCTGACAAGACCAAGACCGCGGTCGATGTCATGTATGAAGCCAATCGTCTGGGCCAGAAGACCGGCAAAGGCTTCTATGCCTATGAGCTGGACAAGAAGGGCAAGACCAAGAAGGTTGTCGATCCGCAGGCCTATGAACTGCTCAAGCCAGTGGTGCTGGAACAGCGTGAGTTCAGCGATGAAGAAATCATGGAAATCATGATGGTGCCGCTGTGCCTGGAAACCGTGCGCTGCCTGGAAGATGGCGTCGTCGAAAGTGCCGCAGATGCCGACATGGGTCTGATCTACGGTATTGGTTTCCCTCCTTTCCGGGGCGGCGCACTGCGCTATATCGACACCATCGGAGTGGCTGAATTCGTGGCCATTGCAGACAAATACGCCGAGTTCGGCCCGATGTATCACCCGACTGAAAAGTTGCGTGAAATGGCTGCCAACGGCAAGAAATTCTTCGGTTAACCGCGGAACGTACAGAGCGAGAGTGAATTTATGAGCCTCAATCCGAGAGACGTTGTTATTGTCGACTTCGGCCGGACCCCGATGGGCCGATCCAAGGGTGGTATGTACCGCAATGTCCGTGCCGAGACCATGTCTGCCAAGTTGATTACCGGTGTGCTGGAACGCAACCCGAAAATCGACCCCGCAGAAGTGGAAGATGTCATCTGGGGCTGCGTCAACCAGACCCTGGAGCAGGGCTGGAACATCGCCCGCATGGCGTCGCTGATGACACCGATCCCGCACACTGCTGCTGCGCAGACGGTCAGCCGTCTGTGTGGTTCGTCCATGAGCGCGCTGCACACTGCCGCCCAGGCGATCATGACCGGCAACGGTGATGTGTTCGTCATCGGTGGTGTCGAGCACATGGGCCACGTCAGCATGATGCACGGTGTTGATCCGAACCCGGCGTTGTCCCTGTATGCGGCCAAGGCGGCGGGCATGATGGGTCTGACTGCGGAAATGCTGGGCAAGATGCATGGCATTACCCGTGAGCAGCAGGACCAGTTCGGTGTGCGTTCGCATCAGCTGGCGCACAAGGCGACCGTCGAAGGCAACTTCAAGGATGAAATCATCCCGATGGAAGGTCACGACGAGAACGGCTTCCTGCGTGTGTTCACCGAGGATGAAACCATCCGTCCGGAAACTACTCTGGAAAGTCTGGCCGCACTGCGTCCGGCATTCAACCCCAAGGGGGGTACTGTGACTGCCGGTACGTCTTCGCAGATCACTGACGGTGCTTCCTGCATGATCGTCATGTCTGCCGAACGTGCCAAGGCGCTGGGTCTGGAGCCGTTGGCGGTGATCCGTTCCATGGCAGTGGCTGGTTGTGATCCGTCGATCATGGGCTATGGCCCGGTCCCGGCTACCAAGAAAGCGCTCAAACGTGCTGGTCTGAGCATCGCTGACATCGACCATGTCGAGCTGAACGAAGCCTTCGCTGCCCAGGCACTGCCTGTGTTGAAGGATCTGAAGCTGCTGGACCAGATGGACCAGAAGGTCAACCTGCACGGCGGCGCCATCGCTCTGGGTCACCCGTTCGGCTGTTCCGGTGCACGTATCTCCGGCACCCTGCTGAACGTGATGAAGCAGAACGGTGGCACCATTGGCATGTCGACCATGTGTATCGGTCTGGGTCAGGGCATCACAACCGTTTTCGAACGGGTCTGATATCCGACCAGTAGTCGAGAAGCCCCGGTAGAGTAATCTACCGGGGCTTTTTTTTTGTCGATAGTATGGTTATCCATTGGTTTCAGGGATGGCAGGCATGCAAAACCAACAAGAACAATTCGGGTCGACACCGCTGGATGTACTGATCATTGGCGCCGGCCTCTCCGGTATCGGCGCGGCTCGGGCGCTAGCCGACAAGTGTCCGGACAAGCGCTATCTGATTCTCGAACGGCGACAGGCCATTGGTGGCACCTGGGATCTGTTCCGTTATCCGGGTATTCGCTCGGACTCGGATATGTATACCCTGGGTTACAGCTATAAGCCCTGGGTCGGGCGCAAGGCGATTGCCGATGGGCCGGATATCAAGCGCTATATCGAGGAGATCGCTGACGAGGCGGGCATCACCCATAACATCCGCTTCGGCCATCAGGTGATCTCCGCCAGTTGGTGCAGTGAGCAGGCGTTGTGGACGGTGGTGGTCCGGGTAGCCGATGCGGTTGGTAGCGAGCACGATGAGCAGTTGCAGGCGCGCTTCATGTCCTTCTGCTCGGGGTATTACAGCTACGACGAGGGCTACCGTCCTGAGTTTCCGAACGAGGCGGACTTTACCGGGCAGATCATCCATCCGCAGTTCTGGCCGGAAGATCTGGATTGCCGGGGTAAGCGCGTGGTGCTTATCGGGAGCGGCGCCACGGCGGTAACCCTGGTGCCGGCGTTGGCCGAGCAGGGCGCGCAGGTGACCATGCTGCAACGCTCACCCAGCTATGTGGTCTCACGGCCATTGGTGGACCGGATTGCCCAGCGCTTGCAACGTTGGTTACCCCTGCCGCTGGCCTACCACCTGACCCGCTGGAAGAATATATTGCTGGGCCAGTACTTCTATCGGGTTGCTCGCCAGAAACCCGAGCGAGCGCGCCGCTATCTACTGCACCTGGCGCGGCGTCAGCTTGGGCCAGCGATCGACATCAGGCACTTCTCGCCCAGCTACAATCCATGGGACCAGCGGGTATGTGCCATACCGGACGGTGACCTCTTCGAGATGTTGCGCGCCGGAGAGATCGACATCATTACCGATACCATCGAAAGCTTTACCGCCTACGGCATCCGCCTCAGTTCCGGACAGGAGCTGGAGGCGGACATCATCGTGACCGCGACGGGATTGAAGCTGAACAGTTTCGGTGACGCGCAGCTCAAGGTGGACGGCCAGATCATCAATCCGGCTGATTGCATGGCGTACAAGGGCATGATGCTCAGCGATGTGCCGAATCTGGTGCTCACTTTCGGCTACACCAATGCATCCTGGACCCTGAAAGCAGAGCTGACGGCCAACTATCTGGCCCGGCTATTGCGCTACATGGACCAGAAGGGCGCTCACACGGTGTTGGCCCGGCGTGACCCTATGGTGACGGAGCTGCCGTTTCTGAATTTCACCTCGGGCTATGTGCAGCGCGCGGCAGGGGTATTGCCTAAACAGGGCGATCAGGCGTGCTGGCAGGTAAGCCAGAACTATCTCGCGGACAAGTACGTGATTCAGTTTGGCAAGCTGGATGATGGTGTACTGCAGTTCCAATAGGGAAGGGGTGAATAAAAAACCGGAGCCAGGCTCCGGTTTTTTATTGCTATTGCAGCTTACTGTTACTGACTCTGCGGGTCGTACTGTTTGTCCTTGATGAACAAGGTAGGAATGACGCCACAGATGAAGTAGGCGGCGCCCATCACCAGAAAGCCCAGGCCGATGGAATACTGCGTCGCCAGGAAACCGATGGCAGCGGGTGCAATGGCAGCACCGATGCGACCGATGTTGTACGCCCCGCCGACGGCAGTACCGCGGTATTGCGCGGCGAAGCTCTCGGTCATGTAGGTGGCGTTGACACCGTAGGGGATGCCATACAGGAAGCCGAATACCACCAGCATCCACAGAATGTGCTCCGGGCTGTGGAACAGCACAATGACCGGCAGGAACAGGGCAGTACCCAGCGCACCGAAGGCATAGACGATGCGGCGACCGAAACGATCAGCGGCCATGCCGGCCAGCACCTTGCCCAGAATCATCGCGGTATAGGTGCCCACAAGATAGGCTGTCATGGACTTGAAATTCATGGCCAGCTCGGTTTCCAGGTAGGCCGGCAGCTAGTTGTTCACACCGTAGTAGCCGAACTGCAGGAAGCCTGCGGTCAGGCACCAGAAGATGAACATGCTGCGCGCACGCGGATCGCCGAAAATCATCTTGTAAGCGCTTTCATGCTGTTGCGGTTGCTTGATGTTGTCGAGCAGCTCAGCCCTGGACTTCACGAATCATGTTGCGGGCGATGATCACCTGTTGGATCTGCGTGGTGCCTTCATACAGGCGGAATAGACGCACGTCGCGGTAGAAACGCTCGATGGCGTACTCGCTGATGTAACCGGCACCACCATGAATCTGCACGCCCCGGTCGGCGACGCGGCCGCACATTTCGGTGGAGAACATCTTGGCGCAGGAGGCTTCGGTACTGATGTTCAGTCCCTCGTCGCGCTTGCGGGCAGCATCCAGCACCATGCAGCGAGCAGCGTAGATCTCTGCCTTGCTGTCAGCGAGCATGGCCTGGATCAGCTGGAAGTCGGCGATACGCTGACCGAATTGCTTGCGCTCCACGGCATATTGCAGTGAATCCGCCAGCATGCGTTCGGCGGCGCCGACGGCCAGAGCAGCAATGTGCAGGCGGCCCTTGTCGAGCACCTTCATGGCGGTCTTGAAGCCGACGCCTTCCTTGCCACCGATCAGATTGTCAGCCGGTACGCGGACATTCTCGAAGATCACATCAGCGGTATGCGCACCTTTCTGGCCCATCTTCTGATCAGGCTTGCCGATGCTCAGACCTGGTGTACCGCGTTCGACGATAAAGGAGCTGATGCCGCCTGCGCCCTTGATTTCGGAACTGGTGCGGGCCATCACGGTGAAGATACCAGCATGGGGAGCGTTGGTGATGAAGCGCTTGGTGCCATTGATCACATAGAAATCATCATCGCGTACAGCGGTGGTCTTCAGTGACGCGGCATCGGAACCGGAGTCGGGCTCGGTCAGGCAGAAGGAGCTGAGATACTCACCAGCGGCCAGCTTCGGCAGATAGTGGGCTTTCTGCTCTTCGGTGCCATCGAGCAGGATGCCGATGGAGCCGATGCCATTGTTCGTGCCGATGTAGGAGCGGAAGGCGGGGGAGGTGCGACCCAGCTCGAAGGCGATGTTCACCTCTTCTTCCATGGTCACGCCCAAACCGTCGTATTCCTCGGGAATGGTCAGACCGAACAGGCCCATTTCCTTCATCTGCTCGACGATGTCCGCGGGAACGTTGTCGCTTTCGGCGACCTCATGTTCCCGGGGGATCAATTCCTGACTGACAAACTGATGGATGGAATCCAGCAGAATCTGCAGTGTTTCCGGATCACGAATCATATGCTCTCCTGAGTAGCCCGCCAGGCAGGCCAGTTGTACATAGATCCATCACCCGGACCTACGTCAGCGGGTGGCAGCTTCTATGTTGTTTACCATGTTCACCAGACGCGGTCCGATGTCGTCTTCGAGCTTCTCTCGCGGGAGATGAAAGCTCGGGCCGCCGCAGTTGAATGCGAGCAAGCCGTGTTGTGGATGCACCATGGGCACCGCAGCGGAATTGATATCCCGCTGCCATTCCCCAATCGACATGCAATAGCCGAAGTCGGCGTAATCCCTGAATGCTCTTTCCATCCCTCTGCGAATCATCGGCCAGTCGTCCTGATGCGTCGCACGCAGATGGTTAAGAATGAAATCCCGTTCACTCTCCGGCATCGCCGCCAGGCAGGCTCGGCCCATGGATGTCAAATGCATGGGCAGGTAGGTGCCTATGTGGCGCCGGGTGCTCATGTTGGCCTTGCCGTAGGCCACATCCAGATAAACCATCTGCAACCTATCCCTGGCAGCCATGGCCACTGACGCCTGAGCATAGGCGGCCATGGCTTCCATCAACGGATGACAGGTGGCGCGCACCGACAGATTCGATAACAGTGCATAACCAAAGCCCATCACCCCGACATCCAGCTGATACTTGCCGGTCTGTGCTTGCCGCTTCAGACAGCCCAGCCGGGTCAGCGTATGGGTCAGCCGCGTTACGGTTGCCTTGGGCAAGCCGGTCTTGCTGGCCAGATCCTGGTTGCCCAGCATGGTTTCCCGCGGCGAAAAACACCGCAGAATCTCTACTCCCCGCGCCAGCGCCGTGACGAAATGACGGTCCTTGGGAGCATCCTCGAACGCACTCATCGGATCGAGCATCTGCGCATCGAATGTGTCTGGGTCGAGTATCTGGTCACTCGAACTGCCTTTTGGCTGGTTCAGATTGGTGCGCATGGTATCTCCAGTTTTCATTAAATATCAACAAAACAAAACCAAGTACTGCAGTGCGAAACATTGATCGGTTTTTCTATAAAGAGAATAACCATCTGATAACGCCACAATATCTTGTTTTAGACGTACTATGGTCTGGCTACTTTACTCAGCCTTCTACCGTAACTATGATTATCTCGTAATATGAAATCTTATACTGCATAGCGGAACATGATTCAATCTGCAGCCCTTGGCAGTTCACAAGCGGCTGGTAGTGAAACCATGCTTCAAGAGCGGAGCCGTTTGCCGCTGCGCAATGCTAGAGTCTGGATCGAATAGAACAATCAAGCCCGCAACCTGCTGCGGGGTCGCTGGGAACGAAGCTGCTTTTGGGTCGCTTCATGGCAACGGGAAAATTGAATGGGTGCGCTGACTGGAATACGGGTATTGGATTTGAGCCGAGTGCTGGCTGGGCCATGGTGTGGCCAGACCCTGGCTGATCTGGGAGCTGAAGTGATCAAAGTCGAGCGCCCCGAGAGCGGCGATGACACCCGTGGCTGGGGGCCGCCCTGGATGAAGAACCCCGAAGGCGAATGGACTGCTGAAACTTCGTATTACCAATCGGCCAATCGCGGCAAGCTGTCGGTGGCGATCAACCTGGCCAGTGCCGAAGGCCAGGAGTTGGTGAGGGCACTGGTGGCTGATTGCGACGTGCTGATCGAGAACTACAAGGCCGGTTCACTCGAGAAGTACGGATTGGATTATGCGACCCTGGCAGAGATCAATCCGCGTCTGGTGTACTGCTCCATCACCGGCTTCGGCCAGACCGGGCCGCGTGCTGCAGAGCCGGGCTACGATTTCATCATCCAGGGGCTGGGTGGGTTGATGAGCATTACTGGCGAGCGCGACGACCTGCCCGGTGGCGGGCCACAGAAAACCGGAGTGGCCTTTTCTGATCTGATGACCGGGCTGTATTCCACCATCGCCATCCAGGCGGCATTGATCAACCGGGAGAAGACCGGACGCGGTCAGCATTGTGATATGGCACTGCTGGATGTCCAGGTGGCGACTCTGGCCAATCAAAGCTTGAACTATCTGGCATCCGGTAAAGTGCCGGGGCGCTATGGCAACGCCCATGCCAACATAGTGCCGTACCAGGTGTTCCACGCAGCTGATCGTGATTTCATTATTGCCTGTGGCAACGACACTCAATTTGTGGCGCTATGTAATGCCATAGATCTGCCCGAGCTGCCGAGCGACTCGCGCTTTTCCCGTAATGCGGACCGAGTGAAAAATCGTGAAGAGATAATCGAGATTCTGGCCGCGCATTTTCTCGGTGCGACCGCTGATGAGTGGGTGAGCAAGATTCACGCGGTGAAGGTGCCGGTAGGCGCCATCAATAATATTGCTCAGGCATTGGAAGAGCCACAGGTTCAGGCGCGTGACATGCTGGTCAATCTGCCGCACCCGCTCAATCCCGCGTTCACCATGGTAGGCAGTCCGATCAAGCTGTCGGGTTCCCCGGTCGAGTATCGCGGGCCGGCACCGATGCTGGGTCAGGACACCGATGAGGTATTGCGTGCGCGGCTAGATCTGACTGACGAGCAGCTGACGGCGCTCAAGGAGCAGGGCATCATCGAGCAATCGCCGCGCTGAACATTCCTTCCTTTATATACGTCTTCCGTCATAGGGTCGCTGCCATAAGGCAACGATCCTATTGCTCCGGTACCGGCAGCGTCAGTGATTCCTTCACTTCTTCCATGACGATATAGCTTTTCGATTCGCGCACGTGGGGCAGCTTGAGCAGGATGTCGCCGAGCAGCTTGCGGTACGAGGCCATCTCGTTGATGCGCGCCTTGATCAGGTAATCGAAATCACCTGATACCAGATGACATTCCAGCACATGGGGCAATTTGAGTACCGCGCGGCGGAATTCCTCGAAGATGTCACCGGACTTGTAGGACAGGTTGATTTCGACGAAAACCAGCAGACCTGCTTGCAGGTGTTCAGGGTTGAGGCGGGCACTGTAGCCCATGATCACCCCCTCGCGCTCGAGGCGGCGGACGCGTTCTGTGCAGGGTGTCGTGGATAATCCGACTCGCTCGCCCAGCTCAGTGAAGGCCAGTCGACCTTCCTCTTGCAGCTCTCGCAAGATCTGCCGATCGATACGGTCGAGCTCTCTTTGGGCGCGGTGTTTGGTTCTCATGAGGATGTATTAGACCTTTGGCTAGTTGAACGGAAATTACCGCTGAATATAGCGGATTAAATAGTGAATTCAACTGGTAATGCTCTCCTATAATCCGGGGCCAAAGCGATTGGCTCATCAGTGGCGAGGGGTTTCATCATGCGTGTTCTGGTTCTTGGTAGTGGTGTTGTCGGCACCACCAGTGCTTATTATCTGGCCAGGGAGGGGTTTGAAGTTACTGTGATCGATCGTCAGCCTGATGTGGCTGAAGAGACCAGTCACGCCAACGCCGGTCAGATATCTCCTGGTTACGCGTCACCTTGGGCAGCGCCGGGTGTGCCGCTGAAGGCCATCAAGTGGATGATGCAGAAGCATGCCCCGCTGAGCATCAAGCCGACAGCCGATATCAATCAGTATCTGTTCATGGCGCGCATGCTGCGCAATTGCACCGCTGCACGTTATGCCGTGAACAAGGAGCGCATGGTACGTCTGTCCGAATACAGCCGTGACTGCCTGGATGAGCTGCGTATCGAGACCGGCATCGAGTATGAAGGTCGCCAGCGTGGAACCACCCAGTTGTTCCGCACGCAGGCGCAACTGGACGGTGCGGCCAAGGATATTGCGGTGCTGGAACAGATGGGGGTTCCGTACGAATTGCTGGACCGCAATACACTGGCTACTGCCGAGCCGGCGCTGGCCAAGGTCGCGCACAAGCTGACCGGTGGGCTGCGTCTGCCCAATGACCAGACCGGTGACTGTCTGATGTTCACTCGCCGGATCGCCGAGATGGCGCGGGAGCTGGGCGTCGAGTTCCGCTTCAATCAGAATATCGAACGCCTGGACTACGCCGGTGATCGTCTCAATGGCGTCTGGATCGATGGCAAACTGGAAACCGCCGACAGCTATGTATTGGCGCTGGGCAGTTTCAGTCCGCACATGCTGGCGCCACTGGGTATCACTGCGCCGATCTATCCGCTCAAGGGCTACTCCATCACAGTGCCGATCACCAATCCGGACATGGCACCGGTTTCCACCATGCTGGATGAAACCTACAAGGTGGCGATCACCCGTTTTGACAACCGCATCCGTGTTGGTGGCATGGCGGAAATTCGCGGCTATGATCTGAAGATCGATCCGCGCAAAGGGCAGACACTGAAGATGATTGTCGAGGATCTGTTCCCGGAAGGAAGTGATACATCCACCATCGACCTGTGGACCGGTCTGCGCCCGGCAACCCCGGATGGCACGCCAATCATCGGCAAGACTCGCTATCGAAATCTGTTCCTCAACACCGGTCACGGCACCCTGGGTTGGACCATGTCCTGCGGCTCGGCGCGTCTGTTAGCAGATATAATGGCGCAGAAGACCTCGGCCATCAGCATCGCTGGTTTTGATATATCCCGCTATGGCGACAGCAAATAGGTGAACACGCATGCACATTCGGCGACTGAGTACTGATAACCGTATGAGTCAGGCTGTCATCCACCGAGATACCGTCTATCTGGCGGGGCAGGTGGGAGAGAGCATGGAGGCGGGCATTGAACAGCAGACGCTGGAGACCCTGCAGGAGATTGAACGGCTGCTCGTTGATGCGGGCAGTAATAAAGAGCATATTCTTTCGGTAACCATTTACCTGAAAGATATCGAACGCGATTTCGCCGGCATGAATGCCGTGTGGGATCGCTGGCTGTCCGCGGGTGTTGCCCCGGCACGAGCCACTGTAGAGGCCGGGATGTGCGAATCGGATATCCTGGTGGAAATGTCAGTTATTGCTGCTGTAGCTGAACAGTAAGACGCAGCGCGACTATAACGATAAAATTAAAAAGTAGAGCTTAAAAATGAACAAACACTCTTTGCAGATTGCCCTGGCCTACATGTCGGTAGTTATTGGTGGTGGCTTTGCCTCGGGTAATGAAGTCCTGCAATTCTTCAGTGGTTATGGCCTCGCCGGCATAGCTGGGTCGGTGATCAGTGCCGTGCTGTTTGCCTTTTTGGGCATGCAGATTGCCCGCATCAGTTCGGTGATGCAGGCTGCCTCGCACAAGCAGGTGCTCTATATAATGTTCGGAAAGCAGGCTGGCCTGGTGGTTGACCTGATTCTTTCATTCTTCCTGTACGGTGTGGGTGTGGTCATGCTTGCTGGTGCCGGCTCGACCCTTGCTCAACAGTTTGGGCTGGCCCCCTTGGTCGGCTCCATCCTCATGACCGCCTTGGTGATCGGCACGCTTTGTCTGAACGTCAGAGGCATCATCAACCTGATCAGTGTCGTCATGCCGTTCCTGTTGGTTCTGGTGCTGGCCATCATGGTGTATTCCATCTATACCAGCACAGCTTCCGTCGAGGAGCTGAGTCAGGTGGCGACAGAAGTGACAGTGATCACGTTCCTGGGTGCAGATGTGCCGCACTGGGCTTTGAGTGGTTTGCTCTATGCTTCTTTCAATATCGCGGTGGGCTTTCCCATGTTGGCGGTTATTGGCGGATTGACCCAATCGCCCAAAGCAGCGGGACGGGGCGGCGTGGCCGGCGGTCTGGGTCTGGGCTTTCTGATCATTCTGTTGAACATCGGCCTGTTTTCGAACCTGGACAAGCTACAAGGTGTTGAGATCCCGACCCTGATGCTGGCGCAGAATATTCACCCCTGGTTGGCTGTGCTGCTGTCCATCGCTCTGGTCTGCATGATCTACAGTACCGCGGTTGGCATGTTCTTCGCCTTCAGCGCACGCTTTGCGGCCCCCGAAACCAGTCGTTTCAAGGCGTTGAGCGCGGTGTTTGCGGTAGTGGGGTTGGGCCTGAGCCAAGTTGGCTTCACCAAGCTGGTCGGTACCGTCTATCCAATGCTGGGTGTGGTCGGGCTGGTTCTGATCATTGCCATCGCTGCCAGTTGGATACGTACACGCAATCGTAGTGCAGAGGATCTGGCAACCGAGGCTAAACGCCGTATCTGAACCGCTGTCTGTTTGATTGACAAGGCCGCCATCTATTGATGGCGGCCTTGTCGTTTGAGGCAAAGCTCAGTAGCTGACCTCAGGCAGTTGTATCCTTTCCAGGCGTACCTTCTCGGTCGGCGCCATCACAGTCGCTGCGCCATCCACTACCTTCTTGCCATCCTGATTGATTACCCGTGTGGCTATCTTCAGCCGGTTTTTCGGCAGCTTTTCCAGCACTTCCAATTCAATGCGGATTTCGTCGCCAAGGCGCACCGGACGCAGGAAGCTCAACTCCTGGCCGATATAGATGGTTCCCGGCCCCGGCAGTTCGCAGGCGATGGCTGCGGAAATCAAGGCGCCCGACAGCATGCCATGGGCGATGCGACCCTTGAAAGGGGTGGTTTCGGCGAACTGCTGGTCGAGGTGAACCGGATTCACGTCGCCTGATACAGTGGCAAACAGAACCAGATCGCGCTCGGATACGGTATGGCTGACACTGGCGGTGTCACCTATATTGACTTCTTCGTAGGTGCGGCTTTCTAGCATGGACATTGGCTGACTCCGATAGCGTCTGAACCCGGCATGCAACCGTATTCAGACAAGTGATGAAACAGAACCGTGTTTTGTGTTTTTCGGCATTACTGGTAGTTTTGCTCAGTACGCTGGTACCTCATGAATAATAACAGCGCAAGTGTCTGGGGTCTGTTGATGCAATGCCCGGCACCTGGCGATTCCAACGGGAGAGAAGGATCAAATGGAAGCAACGTTCTGGAACGACAAACGCCCACCGGGGGTTCCCCACGATATCGACTTGAGCCAGTTCAATTCAATCATTGACGTGTTTGAATCGTCCTGTGCACAACATGCCGATAATCCTGCATTCACCAATATGGGCGTAACCCTGAGTTACGGGGAGCTTGAGCGTTATTCGGCGGCATTTGCCAGCTACATCCAGAACTACACTGATCTGAAACCCGGTGATCGTATCGCTATTCAGATGCCCAACGTACTGCAGTTTCCCATCGCCGTATTCGGCGCCATGCGCGCTGGCCTGGTTGTCGTCAATACCAACCCCTTGTACACCGCGCGGGAAATGCGTCACCAGTTCAGCGATTCAGGTGCGCGCGCGTTGATCTACATGAACCTGTTCGGCCATCTGGTGCAGGAAGTGCTTCCGGACACCGATATCAAGTACCTGTTCGAGGCGCGCATGGGCGACATGCTGCCTCCCATCAAGGGATTGTTGATCAATGCGGCCGTCAAGCATGTGAAGAAAATGGTACCGGCCTACCGGTTGCCCCAAGCGGTGTCATTCAAGAGCGCACTGGCGCGTTGCCGGGATGCCGTGCCCCTGCCTGTGTCGCGCACTCTGGATGATATCGCCGTGTTGCAGTACACCGGCGGTACCACCGGTTTAGCCAAGGGCGCCATGCTGACGCACGGTAACCTGGTGGCCAACATGCTGCAGGTACACGCCAACCTGCAGCAGGTCGACAAGGATGGCCAGCGATTGATGGGTGATGGTGGAGAAGTCATCATTGCGCCGCTGCCGCTGTATCACATTTTCGCGTTCACGGTGAATTGCATGTGCATGCTGCTGGCTGGGCATCACAACGTGTTGATCAGCAACCCGCGTGATATTCCCGGTTTCATCAAAGAACTGAAAAAATGGCAATTTTCCTCGATTGTTGGTCTCAACACGCTGTTCGTGGCGCTCCTGGAACACCCTGAGTTCCAGGAGCTGGATTTCTCTCGATTGAAGAGCACTACCTCCGGCGGCACGGCGTTGGTCAAGGCGACCGCTGAGCGCTGGCAAAGCAAAACCGGTAGCGGTATCGGCGAAGGCTATGGTTTGACCGAGTGCTCGCCGGTGGTTTGTTCCAGTCCGGGTGACGGCCTTGCCAGACTTGGCAGCGTAGGTCTGGCAGTACCCGGCACCGCGCTGAAGGTGATTGATGAAGAGGGCAATGAGCTGCCGCTGGGTCAACGAGGTGAACTCTGCGTCAAGGGGCCTCAGGTGATGAAAGGCTATTGGCAGCAGCCCGATGCCACTGTCGAGGCGATGGATGCGGATGGCTGGTTCAAGACCGGTGACGTGGCCATTATCGATGAAGATGGTTTTGTCAGCATTGTTGATCGCATCAAGGATCTGATCATCGTATCTGGTTTCAACGTGTATCCGAACGAAATCGAAGATGTGGTCGCAGCCCATCCCAAAGTCGCCAACGCGGCAGTTATTGGTGTGCCGGATGAGAAATCCGGTGAAGCGGTGAAGCTGTTTGTGGTGCCGTCTGCTGCCGATCTGACGGTGGATGAGCTGAAAGCCTATTGTCGATCAAACTTCACTGGTTACAAGGTGCCTAAATACTACGAGATTCGTAAGTCGCTGCCCATGACGCCGGTTGGCAAGATATTGCGTCGCGAATTACGCGATGAGTAATTGCTGACTCTCAAAACACAGAAATCGGCTGACTGATCAGTCGGTTTCTGTCTTCCTCGTCCTGCTTTTTTTCATGCCCGGATTAGCCCTTGATCTATGGCTTGGCCAGAAAAAAGCTGTTAGGCTTCGGGCCACTTTTCGACCAGAATCGATGAAATATTCACGGAAGGGTCGAAACGAATTTCTGCCTTAATTAAAAGACAATAGCAGCGCGGTATTGCAACCGGACGCATTACAGGGGGTATCCATGCACGAGAGTTTTTGGACTGACAAATATCCGGAGGGGATCCCTACCGAGATCAACCCTGACCAATACCCCAATGTTCTGGCTGTGCTGAAGGAATCCTGTCAACGCTTCGCTGACAAGCCTGCTTTCACCAATCTCGGTAAGACCATTACCTATAGTGAACTGTACCAATTGTCTGGCGAGTTTGCGGCTTACCTGCAGAACCATGCTGGACTGCAGCCGGGTGATCGTATCGCGGTGCAGCTGCCCAACGTGCTGCAGTATCCGGTAGTGGTGTTCGGCGCCATGCGCGCTGGCTATGTGGTGGTCAACACCAACCCTTTGTATACCGCGCGGGAAATGGAGCATCAGTTCAACGATTCCGGAGCCAAGGCACTGGTTTGCCTGGCCAACATGGCGCATCTGGCTGAGGAAGTTGTACCAAAGACCGGTGTGAAACACGTTATCGTGACCGAGGTCGCGGATATGTTGCCACCGCTCAAGCGAGTGCTGGTGAATGCCGTGGTCAAGTATGTGAAGAAGATGGTGCCTGCGTGGTCCATCCCGGGCTCGGTGCCTTTTACCCAGACCATGAAGATCGGCGCCAAGGCCAGCTTCCGTGAAGCCAATCCGAGTGCCGAAGACACCGCAGTGCTGCAATATACCGGTGGCACCACTGGTGTGGCCAAAGGCGCAATGCTGACTCACCGCAACCTGATTGCCAACATGTTGCAATGCAAGGTGATGATGCCGGACAACATGAACGACGGTGAAGAAACCATCATCTGTCCGCTGCCGCTGTACCACATCTACGCATTCACCTTTCATTGCATGTCGGTCATGGTCACCGGCAATCACAACATCCTGATCACCAACCCCCGGGATATTCCCGCGACGGTGAAGGAGATGGGACAGTTCCGCTTCAGCGCCTTTGTCGGTCTTAACACCCTGTTTGCCGCACTGTGCAACAACGAGCAGTTCCGCCAACTGGACTTCAGCAGCATGAAGCTGACGCTCTCAGGTGGCATGGCGCTGCAACAGGCCACGGCCGAGCGTTGGAGCAAGGTAACCGGCTGCGACGTGTCCGAAGGCTATGGCATGACCGAAACCAGTCCGGTGGTGTCGGTGAACCCGGCTAACGCTATTCAGCTGGGCACTATCGGTATCCCGGTACCCTCGACCCTGTGCAAGGTGATTGATGATGAGGGTCAGGAATTGCCATTGGGCGAGCGGGGCGAGTTGTGCGTCAAGGGCCCGCAGGTGATGAAGGGCTACTGGCAGCGTCAGGAAGCCACAGACGAGATACTCAGTGCAGACGGCTGGCTGCAGACAGGTGATATTGCCATCATCCAGGAAGACGGCTATATGCGCATCGTCGACCGGAAGAAGGACATGATCGTGGTGTCCGGCTTCAATGTGTACCCCAATGAGCTGGAAGATGTCATGGCGGCGATACCGGGCGTGCTGCAATGCGCGGCCATTGGCATCCCCAACGAGAACTCCGGTGAGACAATCAAGGTGTTTGTAGTCCGGGAGCCGGGCGCACAATTGACCGCAGAGCAGGTCAGAACGCACATGCGCGAGAAGCTGACTGCGTACAAGGTGCCGAAGGAAGTCGAGTTCCGTGACAGCCTGCCGACCACCAACGTAGGCAAGATCCTGCGGCGCGAGCTGCGTGACGAGGAAATGAAGAAACTCGGCGCGGCATAACACCCGCCCTCGGTTCTTTGCGACAATAAGCCCCGCCCGGGTTATCCGGCCGGGGCTTTTTCGTGGCCCACCTCAGACAGACAGGAAAGCATGACCGATCTTCGTACCCTTGCAGCCAATCTCGACCAAGCCATGTCCGCCGACCAGCCTCGCCTGCAGCGCCAGTTGCGCGCGCTGGGCAAACAGCCTGAACCAGAGCGGCTGGATCAATGGTTGGCGCGACTGTCGAAGTCCTGTGCCAGGGTTGCGGCGCGACGGGCCAGCGTGCCGCAGGTACGTTATGACGACAGCTTGCCGATTGCCGCCAAGCGCGAGGAAATCAAACGTGCCATCGCGGGCAGTCAGGTGGTGGTGATCGCTGGTGAGACCGGATCCGGCAAGACTACGCAGCTGCCGAAGATCTGCCTGGAGCTCGGGCGCGGCGCCCATGGCCTGATTGGTCATACGCAGCCGCGACGGCTAGCTGCCCGTAGTGTTGCCAGTCGGGTCGCCGAGGAACTGGGCACGCCGCTGGGCGAGCTGGTGGGGTTCCAGGTGCGCTTCACCGACCAGAGCAATGAGCGCACCTTGGTCAAGCTGATGACCGACGGCATCCTGCTGGCGGAAACCCAGAATGATCGATTGCTGTCGCGCTATGACACGCTGATCATCGATGAGGCGCATGAACGCAGTCTGAATATCGATTTTCTGCTCGGTTACCTGAAGACCATTCTGCCCCAGCGCCCGGACCTGAAGGTGATCATCACCTCGGCGACCATCGATCTGCAGCGCTTCTCCGCCCATTTCAATGATGCCCCTATCATCGAAGTTTCCGGTCGTACCTTTCCGGTGGATGTCTGGTACCGGCCCTTATCGGCGGAGGTGGACGAGGAGGGCAACCGCGTCGAGGAAGACCTCAGCATCGATCAGGGTATTGTCGCCGCATTGCGCGAGCTGGAGGCCTATGAGCGCGCCAACGGTAAAAGCCCTGGCGATGCGCTGGTGTTTCTCCCCGGTGAGCGAGAGATTCGCGATACCGCTGATTTTCTGCGCAAGGCCAATCTGAGGCATACCGAGATACTACCGCTGTATGCGCGACTATCGGTGGCGGAGCAGCAGAAGATCTTCGCCAGCCATGCTGGGCGCCGGGTGATCCTCGCGACCAACGTGGCCGAGACCTCCCTGACAGTGCCTGGCATCGTCTACGTGATTGATCCCGGTGAGGTGCGCATCAGCCGTTACAGCCCGCGCTCCAAGGTGCAGCGTTTACCTATCGAGCCGGTCTCGCAGGCCAGTGCCAACCAACGCAAGGGCCGCTGTGGACGTGTTGCGCCCGGCATCTGTGTGCGCCTGTATGACGAGGCGGATTTTATTGGTCGTTCGGAATTCACCGATCCGGAAATCCTGCGTACCAACCTGGCCGCGGTGATTCTGCAGATGTTGCATCTGCGGCTGGGACGGATTGAGGATTTCCCTTTCATCGAGCCACCGGATGGCCGCGCCATCAGTGATGGCTTCAATCTGCTGCAGGAACTGGGTGCGGTTGAGCGGGATGGGCAGATTACCGACATCGGCCGGCAGCTTGCCCGCCTGCCGGTTGACCCGCGTATCGGCCGCATGCTGATCGAAGCCGCGAGGCTCGGCAGCCTGCAGGAAGTATTACTCATTGCCAGTGCGCTGGCGGTGCAGGACCCGCGCGAACGCCCTATTGAACGCCAGCAGGCCGCAGATCAGGCGCATGCCCAGTGGCGTGATGACCAATCGGACTTTGCCGCCTTCGTCAATCTATGGCGTGGTTTCGAGGAGCAACGTCAGGAGCTGTCGCAGAATCAGCTGCGCAGTTGGTGCCGACGACATTTCCTTAACTATCTGCGTATGCGCGAATGGCGCGAAACCCATCGCCAGCTGGTGCTGACCTGCCGCGATCTGGGGTTGCAGATCAACCTCGAGCCGGCCGGCTTTGATCCGGTACACAAAGCCCTGCTGGCAGGCCTGTTGAGTCACTTGGGTAACAAGACCGAGGAGGGCGACTATCTCGGGGCGCGCCAGCGTCGATTCATGTTGCATCCGTCCTCGGCGCTGGCGAAGAAGCGGCCGGTCTGGGTGATGGTTGCCGAACTGACTGAAACCCGGCGGCTGTATGGCCGGCTGGTGGCGAAAATCGATCCGCTATGGGTGGAACCGCTGGCCGGACACCTGACCAAGACCAGTCACAGCGAGCCGCACTGGGAGAAAAAACGGGGTCAAGTGGTGGCCTTCGAGCAGGTCACGCTGTACGGCATGATCATAGTGCCGAGGCGCAAGGTGCATTTCGGGTCGATTGATCCGGTGGTGTCCCGTGAGCTGTTCATCCGCCATGCACTGGTTGAAGGGCAGTGGCATGGCCGTGCGGCGTTCAACCAGGCCAACAAGACGATGTTGGAAGAACTGGATGCCCTTGAAGCCAAGGCGCGCAAGCGTGACATTCTGGTTGATGACGAAACGTTGTTCCGCTTCTTTGATGAACGCATCCCGGCGGAGATCTATCAGCTGGCCAGCTTCGAGCGCTGGCTCAAGCGCATCAGTCACGAGCAGCCCAAGCTCCTGCACATGACACGCGAGGACCTGTTGCAGCGTGAGGCCAACGAGGTCAGTGCCGAACAGTATCCCGACACATTGCGTTGGCAGCGGGTCGCCTTGCCGCTCAGCTATCATTTCGAACCCGGCCATCCGGCCGATGGGGTGACCTTGAGGGTGCCTGTGGCATTGCTGCGTCAGTTGCCTGAGGAGCGTCTGGATTGGCTGGTGCCCGGGTTACTGTATGACAAGTGCGTGGCCTTGGTACGCGGATTACCCAAGGCATTGCGCAAGAACTTTGTACCCGTGCCGGACTTCGTGCGCGCTGCGCTGGAGCGTATGCCTTTCGGTGAGGGCAAGCTGACCCAGGCCTTGGGCCGGGAACTCACGCGTATGACCGGGGTGCGTCTAGAGGACGATGTCTGGACTGATATCAGCCTGGAGGATCATTTGCTGATGCGCCTTGAGGTGGTTGACGCGGAAGGTAAGGAGGTGGCTTCGGGTCGCGATTACAGTGCCCTGTGCACCCAGCTGAGTGGTCGCCTGGCGGATCGGCAGATCCCGGTCAGTACCGCTGCTCCGGCCGCGCCGGCCTCTGCACCGGCAGGCCAGGCTGAGCTGCCGATCAAGATAAGCCAGCGACAGGCAGGTATCGATGTGGACTTCTGGCCTGCCTGGGTGGAGCAGGGGGATGCGGTCACCGAGCAGCTGTTCGATAACCCGGCCCAGGCGCAGCAGGCGCACCGTCTCGGCCTGCAGCGTCTGACTCTGCAGGCGCTGCCGGAGCAGGCCAAGTTTCTTCGCCAGAAACTCAGCGCAGTGAAAGAAGCGGCTATCTATTACCGTGACATTGGTAACCAACAGCAACTGACCGAGGATGTCCTGCTCGCAGCGATCGACCGGGTATGCCTGCCGGCCGGGTCACCCCTGCCGCGTGGCCCCGATGAGCTTAAGGCCTGTATTGAATCCGGGCGAGGCGACTTCGTGGCAACGGCCGAGAAGCTCGCCGCCGAGGTGCTGGTTGTTCTCAAAGCCTGGCACAGCGTGCAGAAGCGCCTCAAGGGCAAGATCGATCTGTCCCGGGCTATCGCCATGAATGATATTCGCGAGCAGCTGGGGCGATTGGTGTTCAAGGGCTTCGTGCGTACTGTGCCGGCAGAGTGGCTCACGCAATACCCACGCTATTTCGCAGCAATCGAGCAGCGGTTGGACAAGTTGCCGGCACAGGTGCAGCGTGACCGGGTATGGACAGACGAACTCCAGCAGTTCACTGAGCAATACAGGACGCGAGCCGAGCGCTACCGTCTGGAAGGGCGACAGGATGACCGTCTGGAATACTGGCGCTGGATGCTTGAAGAATACCGGGTCTCCCTGTTTGCTCAGCAGTTGGGCACCAAAGCTCCGGTCTCCGAGAAGCGTCTGAAAAAACTGTGGCACGAGATCACGACCTGACGGGAAGTCAGGGACGACTATTAGGTACACTGTGGATTCTGTTGAGAAAAGGACTGATCAGGTGATTGAAGAGCGGATTAACTCCATCTCCATACCTCTGGCGGAAAATGCAGCGTTGCAGGTAAGACGCTTCATGCCGACTGCGAACGGACCCGCAGTATTGATGATTCATGGGCTGGGTGAGCGGGGCGATGTCTTCTGCCCAGCGCATGGCGCCGGGCTTGCGCCCTGGTTGTGTGAGGCGGGCTACGATGTGTATGTGGCAGACTTGCGCGATCGGGTCAGCGACAGCTCTGTGATACCGGACATCTCCCAGTATCAGCTGATTTGCGAAGACTTGCCGGCATTGTTCGAGCAGGTTGGCGCGGATCACCCGGATGAGCGTTTCTTTGTCATGGGACACGGCTGGGGTGGTGTATTGCTCGCCAGTGCACTGATCAGGCAGCCGGCCTGGCTTGAACGAATTGCCGGCCTGATACAGGTGGGCGTGCGCAGAGTTTGCCATCAACGCACCTGGCAGCGCTTGCTGTTGTTTGATCTGATGTGGAATCGCCTGGCACCACTGGCCGGCCGACGCCAGGGTTATCTGCCATTTCGTTCGCTCGGATTGGGAGCCGCAGATCTGTCCCGGAAGCTGCATACAGATAGCCAACTGTGGCAAAATGACGGCAACTGGCGTGATCCGCAGGATAGTTTCGATTATGCTGCAGCATTGCACGAGATCAGCTGGCCGAGCAGTTTGTATCTAAGCGGCCGCAATGATCGCTGCATGGGGCATTTCGAAGACGTAAAGGCGTTCGCGCGCGAACTGGGTAACCACGACGCACAGCTGATATTGCTGCAGAAGGGCTCTGGCAGTTCCCGCGATTACGGTCATCTCGATGTGCTGACTCACCCGCAGGCCGTCAATGATCATTTCCCGTTGATACTGTCCTGGCTGGCTCGGCACTCGGATACAGCAACGCCATAGCTTTCATGAACGTATCGCCACCCTCGGCGATACATAGCCATTATCTTGAGATATAAAAGAGGCCCAACCGTGCAGAAAGTAGTCATCAGCGGCACAGGTTTGTACACCCCCCCAAACAGCATCAGCAATGACGAACTGGTTGCCAGCTTCAATGCCTGGTCAGAACGCTTCAACCAGGATAATGCCGAGGCCATCGCGGCCGGTGATATGACCCCGGCGCCGCTCTCGAGCAGCGAGTTCATCGAAAAAGCCTCCGGTATCAAGAGCCGTCATGTGGTCAACAAGAGCGGTATTCTCGATGTTGACCGCATGGTTCCGCAGATTCCCGAACGCAGCAACGACGAATGGTCGATTCTCTGTGAAATGGCTGTTCAGGCTGCTAATGAAGCCCTGCAGCGCGCCGGTCGTACCGCGGCTGATATTGATGGGGTTATTGTTGCCTGTTCCAACCTGCAGCGCGCCTATCCGGCTGTGGCCGTCGAAGTGCAGGCCGCATTAGGTATCAACGGGTTCGGTTTTGACATGAATGTGGCCTGTTCTTCTGCCACTTTCGGCATCCAGGCCGCCGCCAACAGTGTCAGTACCGGACAGGCCCGCGCGATCCTGATGGTCAACCCGGAAATCTGTACCGGTCATATGAACTTCCGCGATCGTGACAGCCATTTCATTTTCGGTGATGCCTGCACGGCAGTGATCATCGAGCGTGTGGAAGATGCCGTCTCCGAGCACCAGTTCGACATCGTCGGCACCAAACTGCTGACCCAGTTTTCCAATAACATCCGTAACAACTTTGGCTTCCTCAATCGTGCTGATGAGAGTGGTATCGGCGCGCCGGACAAGCTGTTCGTGCAGGAAGGCCGCAAGGTATTCCGTGAGGTCTGCCCTATGGTGGCCGAGCTGATCAGCAAGCAACTGGGTGAGCTGAATCTGGCGGTCACTGACGTCAGCCGCTTCTGGCTGCATCAGGCCAACCTGAACATGAATATGCTGATTGCCCGCAAGCTGCTGGGGCGTGATCCCGATCTGGAGAAGGAAGCACCTGTGGTATTGGATGAGTATGCCAACACCAGCTCAGCCGGTTCGATCATTGCCTTCCATAAGTATCAGGATGATCTGCCAGCCGGTAGTCATGGTGTGATCTGCTCCTTCGGTGCCGGTTACTCCATCGGCAGCGTGGTACTCCGCAAATTGTAATACCCTGCCTCTATACTGCCTCCGGCGGCTCTCCGTCGGGGGTAGAGTAGCCCTGCTACGCTATCGCCTTCCTTTCTGACTGTTTTCTCCTTGACCGCATGAGAGTGAAAGCGGCTGTTTGTTCCTGTCTTTTGCAAAAAGTTCCCCTGTCTTCAAACCTTCATGATTCAGCAAGCGTTCTGTCACACCGGGTTCCCATAATCCCTCCTGTCGAAACAAACAACGTCAAATCACCGCAGGATGACGTTCTACAACCCGAAGGAGTTTTTCCCGATGAAGAAGAAGTTGATTGCGCTTGTTGTTGGTGCCGCTGCAGTAGTTCCTAGCCTGGCAATGGCTGATGTTACCGTCTACGGTCGTGCACACGTTTCCACCGACTTCCTGGATGATGGTGCCGATTACTCCGAGACCAACATCTCCAGCAACTCTTCGCGCCTGGGTTTCAAAGGTGATCATCAGATCAACCCGGACCTGAAAGCGTTCTTCCAGATCGAGCAGCAGATCAACTTCAATACTGGCAAAAGCGAAGATGGCGAGAACTTCGCCACCCGTGACACTTTTGTTGGTGTTGCTGGTACCAACTGGGGTGCTATCCAATTGGGTCGTTTCGACAGTCCCTTCAAGGTCGCTCGTGGTCCGGCTAACCTGTTCGGCGATCAGGTCGGTGATATGCGCAACCTGACCCGCGTCGGCAACGCCCGTTTCGATGAGCGTTACGACAACACCGTGCAGTACACCACGCCGAGCCTGGGTGGTTTCAACATGAAGCTCGCGTACTCGATCTACGAAGGTCAGTCACGCATCGTTGACGAAACTCATCCCGACTATAATGAAGACTCCGACGCGTTCAGCGCCTCTCTGAACTATGCTTCGGGCCCGTTCGAAGGCTCGCTGGCATATGAAACTGCCGAGGAAAACACCGGTCGTGGCGAGCGTGATGGTCTTCGCGCTGCTGCAGCTTACAAGCTGACTGACGCATTCAAGATGGTTGGCTTCTATCAGACTGTTGAGTTTGACGATGCTGACGCCACTCCGGATCAGCGTGACTTGTGGACTGCGGATGTCTACGGTCTGGGTGGTGAGTTCAAGTTTGCACCCAACACTGCGCTGAAGGCCATGTACATGACGCGTGACGCCGATGCTGACAACGCTGACAGCGACATGTGGGTGGTAGGTGTTGAGCACAAGCTGGACAAGGCTGTCCGCGTCTATGCCAACTACGCAGTGGTGGATAACGATGACAACGCCGCTCTGACCCCCTGGAGCCAGGCCCGTACCGCTGATCCGGACGACGCCGATGCCTCTGGTGAGAAAGCCACTGGTTTCACTGTTGGCCTGCGCTACGACTTCTGATTGTCGTGCTCAGCAGGGAAGCTGAACAAGGGTTGTGCCTATGGCACAGCCCTTTTTTTTACCTCGGCCGCCGGTAAGACAGCCTGAACGTCAGGCTGACGTCCGCGCCCATGCCCATGTAAGAGGGATGGGGCGTTCCACGAAATGCACTGTCATAAAACCGCAATCGTTTGGTCTTAATCTCCCCGTTCAGTGGTAAACCAATCGTTGCTGACCCCTCGACACAGTCTGGTCGGCGATTCACCCGCACCAAGGAGTTTCCATGCGTAGTCTTTTCGTTCTTGCAATTGCCTGCCTGCTGCCTGCCTGTGCCCAGCAGTCCCATGTGCAGCTCTACCCCGGCTCGCCGCTGCCCGATGGACAGGTGCTCACGGTGGTCGTACCAAATGAGCTCGAAGTGCAGAATATCAACGGCCAGCAGATTCCCTCTGCTAACTGGAGCTTTGGTACTGCTGACAAGCGCTTGGAACTGCAGCCGGGTGTCTACCAGATCAGTGCCTTCTACAAGAATGGTTTCGACATTGATGGTGGTATAAGTCATGAAGTGGTGCGTGGGCGTACAGGGGTGTTCTCTATCGATGGCCAGGGAGGCGAGTTGTGGGAGCTGGACTTTGACCGGCCTCAGAGCGTGCAGCAGGCCAAGGCCTTTGAAACCGAGTTCAACGCCTGGGTGGTGAATACCCGCACCGGTGAGCGGCACACAGCAGCTGCTGGCGGGCGTAACAATTCACTGGTCAACAATCTGCTTGGTAGTGCCGAACCGGTGGCTGAGCAAACTACCGTGGTACCGTTGGGTTCAGTGGCTGCTCAGGTGCCTGCGGCTGCAGCTCCTGCAACGGTCGCTCCGTTACCAGCCATAGTAGCCAGAGAGACCCTGCCACACAACGACGCCACCCTGACCACCCTGCAACAGATGTGGCAGCTGCTGGGTGAAGACAGTCGCGCCGCGTTCCTGAAATGGGCGCAGCAGTAATAATAGAAGTCTCGCGCGGGAGGTCTTCAAGTCTCCCGCCGACTCTCTCCCTGTGGCATGCTTATCGCCATGCACATACGCCAACTGAATCACATAAGCGACATCTCTCCTGAGTTCTGGGACGCACTGTTGCCCACGGACTATCCCTTTCTTCGCCACGCCTTTCTCTATGCGCTGGAACACAGTGGGTCGGTGACGCCGGCACAGGGCTGGGAGCCGGCCCATTTAGTGGTAGAGAATATCGACGGCAGCCTGCAGGCGCTGTTGCCGCTGTATCGCAAGCAGCACTCCTGGGGTGAGTACGTTTTCGACTTTCAGTGGGCCGAGGCCTGGGAGCGGGCAGGGCAGAGCTACTATCCCAAACTGACGGCGGCCATTCCCTACTCTCCAGTGCAGGGGCCGCGTCTGTTGGCTCGCTGCGCGGACAGCCGCGGTTTGATCATCAGCTGGCTGCAGCGAGCGCTGGCTGTCGACCAGGTCAGCGGCACGCATCTGCTGTTCAACGACGGCGAGGAAAATATGGCGCTGGAGGCGGCCGGCTGGGTACAGCGGCTGGGCTGTCAGTTTCACTGGTTCAATCGCGGCTACGGCTGCTTCGATGATTTTCTCGCGGTATGCAATTCACGCAAGCGCAAGAATTTTCGCAAGGAGCGCCAGAGCGTTGCGGCTCAGGGCATTCACTTTGAATGGCTCAGCGGCGATGACATCAGCATTGCCGATTGGGAGCGTTTCTATCCTTTTTACGCGGCAACCTATCTCAAGCGTGGGCGTCAGCCTTATCTCAGCGCCGCATTCTTCCAGCTATTGTCAGCGGGCATGGCCAAGTCGGTGCGGCTGATATTTGCCAGAGAGGCCGGGCGGGACGTGGCAGGTGCGCTGTTTCTGGTGGGAGAGGATACCTTGTACGGCCGCTACTGGGGTTGCCTGGAAGAGTATGACCGGCTGCATTTCGAGACCTGTTTCTATCAGGGTATGGAGCGCTGTATTGCTGAAGGGTTGTCGCGCTTCGATGCCGGTGCCCAGGGCGAACAGAAACTGTTACGTGGATTCGAGCCGGTATTGACCCAGTCATGGCACAAGATGCAGCCTGGGTTGCATGAGGCTGTGGCGGACTTTCTGTTGCAGGAGGGTGAGTCGGTCAGGGCGTATCAGCAGGATGCTCGGCAGTATCTGCCGTATCGCCGGGCAGAGTAGCTTCTTCCGGCGATACGGCGTGCAGCTTATTCGGCCGCATCAACGCGTTTGGCACTGATGATGGTAACCGGGTTCTGCGGCACGTTCTGGTGCCCGCCCTGGTTGCCGGTTGGTACCTTGGCAATGGTTTCCACTACATGCTCACCGCTGACGACCTTGCCGAATACGGCATAGCCGAAATCACGTGAACCATTATTGAGGAAGTCATTACTGGTCAGGTTGATGAAAAACTGACTGGTAGCGCTGTCACGTACCTGAGTACGGGCCATGGCGAGGGTGTAGCGGGTGTTCTTCAGGCCGTTATCCGCTTCGTTCTTGATAGGCTGGCCGACGGCGCGCTGGCGCATGTCAGGGGTAAAACCGCCACCCTGAATCATGAAGCCGGGGATGACGCGATGAAAAATCAACCCGTCATAATGCCCGGCATCGGTATAACGCAGGAAGTTTTCGACGGAGATGGGCGCCTCGTCGGCATTCAGTTCGATTTCAATATCACCGTGGCTGGTGTTCAGCAGGACGCGCGGGTTGTCGGCAAAAGCGGTGGTAGTGGCCAGCAACAGGGCGCAGGTTCCTATAAGTCGTTTCAGCATTCTACAGCTCCATGGGGTAGACGATTCGGGAACGAGTGTAAGCACAACGGCGGGAGGAGACAATGAGGTGGTGGCGTGTCGCTGTCACGGTTCGGAATGCTCGATGATCAGGTCCGCCAGGATACGCGTGGCGGGGCCAAGCGGTTTGTCCTTGTTGGCATAGAGATACATGTTTGAGGCGCGGCGACTGCCTTGCACCAGGGGTAATATCTTCAAGCTGCCACGCTCCAGCGAATCCTTGATGTCATGTTCGGGTAGCCAGGCAAATCCCAGCCCTTGGCTGAGCAGCTTGGCGGCGGTGCTCAGGCTGGTGACTGTCCAGCGTTGCTCAGCACCCAGCCAGCCGGCATCGCGGGGCTGACGACGTCCCGAATCTCGAATGACCACTTGAAGGTGGGTTTCCAGGTCGCTGTGGGTCAGTGCGCGTTCGAGTTGGTGCAGGGGGTGTTCTGGGTGGGCCACGGCAACAAACTCGATGTCATTGAGTTGCTGCGGCAGGTAGCCGGCGATGTTGATACCGGAGATGGCCAGGTCAGCCGTCCCGCTATGCAGGCACTCCTCGACGCCGGAAAGAACCTCTTCGCGCAGTTGCACCCGACAGCCTTTGCTCTGCGGCATGAAAGCCTTCAGCGCGCCGGCCAGACGCTCGGTAGGGAAGGCGGCATCGACCACCAGCTGTACCTCGGCTTCCCAGCCCTGATCCATATTCCAGGCCAGCTCTTCCAGTTGACTGGCTTCCTTGAGCAGGTTGCGGGAGCGGCGCAGCAGAGTGGCGCCAGCTTCGGTAAGCACGGCCCTGCGGCCAGCAATTTCCAGCAGTGGCACGCCGAGCTGTTCCTGCATGCGCGCCACTGTATAGCTTACTGAGGATTGCGAGCGATGCAGCACCTCGGCGGCCTGGGCAAAACCGCCGTGATCGACGACGGCTTGCAAGGTACGCCATTGTTCCAGGGTGACGCGCGGTGCTTTCATCGATGGAGCCTCTGGCCTATGGTGATGGAGTGGGGTTTGCCAATACGAGGACGCAATGTATCAATATTTGCTGGCCGTTGGGATAGTTCTGGGTTTGGCGATGCCGGCCTGGGGGTTTCCGATTGATATTGACGTGAAGCCCGGTGCTGATATTTCGGTCAGCAGTACGGATCTGATCAATATCGCGGCAATCAATCTGACCAGTCACGCGGCGACGCCGCTGCGCTGCAGTGTCACCTTCGTCAACGGTCCTGAGCGGCCACTGCCTCGGCGGCTGCGTTTGCAGCCAGGCGAGCGGCTGACGCTGACCCACGAATTCACACGGGAGATTATCCGGATCAGGGTCAGTGTTGATTGCAGTTCGGAGTGATGTGTTTTTTACGTGCACAAAAAACCCGGCCATTGCCGGGTTTTCTGAATTTGGCTCCGCGACCAGGACTCGAACCTGGGACCCAATGATTAACAGTCATTTGCTCTACCAACTGAGCTATCGCGGATCGGATGTGCGCACTTTACCAAAAAAACTTTTCAAGTCAACACCTTGAGCCGCTTTCCAATAAGTGCACACAGGTTTCCGTTCAGCCTTCGAGCAGCACTTTCGCCATGGCATTGGCGACTACATCAATGTTGCTGTCATTCAGGGCGGCAACGCAGATACGTCCGCTGCCGACCGCATAGATGGCGGATTCCTCGGCCAGTCGAGCGACCTGGTCACGGCTCAGGCCGGAGAAGGAGAACATGCCCCGTTGCTGTTGAATGAAGCTGACATCCTGCTGCACGCCGGCAGCCTGCAGTTTCTCGACCAGCGCCTGCCGCATCTGCTTGATGCGTACCCGCATCTCGGCGAGTTCCTGCTCCCACATCGCATACAGCTCTGCGTTGTTCAGCACCGCAGCCACCACTTTGGCACCGTGGGTCGGCGGGTTGGAGTAGTTGGTGCGAATCACGCGCTTGAGCTGCGACAGTACGCGCTCGCCTTCCTCGGGGGTCTCGGTGATCAATGTCAGCGCGCCGACCCGTTCGCCGTACAGCGAGAAGGATTTGGAGAAGGAGCTGGCGATAAGGCAGGGCAGACCGGCTTCGGCAAACAGGCGTACAGCAAAGGCATCTTCTTCCAGATTGTCGCCAAAGCCCTGATAGGCGATGTCCAGGAAGGGTACATGGTTGCGCTTGCGGATAACCTCAATCACCTGCTGCCACTCATCCGCACGGAGATCGGCACCGGTCGGGTTGTGGCAGCAAGCGTGCAGCAGAACCACGCTGCCTTCAGGCAACTGTTCGATGCCCTGCAACATGCCCTGCAGATTTACGCCGTGGGTAGCCGGGTCGTAATAGGGGTAGCTCACGACCTCATAGCCCGCTGCTTCAAACAGCGAGCGATGGTTTTCCCAGCTGGGGTTGCTGATCGCGATCAGGCGCTTGCCAAACAGGCGATACAGGAAGTCGGCCCCCAATTTCAAAGCGCCGGTACCACCCAATGACTGGGCGGTGACCAGTCTGCCGGAAGACAGCAGTGCGGAGTCGGCACCCAGCAACAGCTTCTGCACGGCGACATCATAAGGGGCCAGGCCTTCCATAGGCAGATAGGTGCGGGGAGCGTGTTCGGCTACGCGAGCTTCTTCTGCAGCCTGAACGGCGCGCAACAGAGGAACCTTGCCGTTTTCGTCGTAATAGACGCCAACGCCCAAATTGACTTTTTCTTCACGCGGATCGGCATTGAAGGCTTCGTTCAGGCCAAGGATGGGATCGCGTGGCGCCATTTCAACGGGGGAAAACAGACTCATGATATGGGCAGACTCGAAACAGGTGGATGTAGGTGTCGGGCTATGCCGCAGGCGGCCGGCTATTATAAACAGAGACGCGCACAGGGTGCGAGTCCGTGGAGGGGCAATGCTATGATAAGGGCTGTCTGTCCATACGCGGTGCCCTCTGATCATGAGCCAATTCAATCTGCAAACCCGTTTCAAACCCGCCGGTGACCAGCCCGTTGCCATAGAGCAGCTGGTGGAGGGGCTGGAAGCGGGGTTGTCGCACCAGACATTGCTCGGGGTGACCGGATCGGGGAAGACCTTCACCATTGCCAACGTTATTCAACGTGTGCAACGCCCGGCCATCATCATGGCGCCGAACAAGACGCTGGCTGCGCAGCTGTATGGGGAATTCCGGGAGTTCTTTCCGAACAATGCGGTGGAATACTTCGTCTCCTACTATGACTATTACCAGCCCGAGGCCTACGTGCCGGCATCGGATACCTTCATCGAGAAGGATGCTTCGATCAACGATCATATCGAGCAGATGCGCTTGTCGGCGACCAAGGCGCTGATGGAAAGACCCGACGCAATCATTGTGGCTACTGTTTCGGCCATCTACGGTCTGGGTGACCCTGAATCCTATTTGCGCATGGTGCTGCACATCGACAGGGGGGATATGCTCGATCAGCGCACTCTGTTGCGTCGGCTGGCCGAGTTGCAATACACCCGCAACGATATGGAGCTGTCCCGCGCCAACTACCGGGTGCGAGGAGATGTGATTGATGTCTATCCGGCGGAGTCTGACCTTGAGGCGGTTCGTATAGAGTTGTTCGATGATACGGTGGAGACGATCAGCTTTTTTGATCCGCTGACGGGTGAGGTATTACGTAAGGTTCCGCGCGCAACTATCTATCCCAAATCACATTATGTGACGCCAAGGGAGAAGCTGCTGGAGGCCGTGGAGGAGATCAAGGTTGAACTGAAGGAGCGGCTGGAGGTGCTCAACAGTCAGAACAAGCTGGTCGAAGCGCAGCGTTTGGAGCAGCGTACCCGTTTCGATATGGAAATGATCATGGAGCTGGGTTATTGCAACGGCATCGAGAACTACTCTCGCTATCTGTCCGGACGGCCCATAGGTGAAGCACCGCCGACCCTGTTTGATTATCTGCCGGAAAACGCGCTGCTGATCATCGATGAATCCCACGTCTCGGTGCCGCAAGTCGGCGCCATGTACAAAGGTGATCGCTCACGCAAGGAAACCCTGGTGAATTACGGTTTCCGTCTGCCCTCGGCGCTGGATAACCGCCCCATGCGTTTTGATGAGTGGGAGGCCATCTCGCCGCAGGCTATTTTTGTGTCGGCGACCCCGGGACCTTATGAAGAAGCCCATGCCGGACGGGTAGTGGAGCAGGTGGTCCGGCCGACCGGACTGGTAGACCCGTTGATCGAAGTGCGCCCGGCAACTACACAGGTGGATGACCTGCTGTCGGAAATCGGCCTGCGTGTCGCCCAGGGCGATCGCGTGCTGGTCACTACATTGACCAAACGCATGGCTGAAGACCTCGCTGACTATCTGGCTGATCATGGTGTCCGGGTGCGCTACCTGCATTCTGATATCGATACGGTGGAGCGGGTGGAGATCATTCGAGATTTGCGCATCGGTACTTTCGATGTGTTGGTTGGCATTAACTTGTTGCGAGAAGGTCTTGATATGCCTGAGGTTTCTCTCGTTGCAATTCTGGATGCCGACAAGGAAGGGTTTCTTCGCTCGGAGCGCTCGCTGATCCAGACTATTGGTCGGGCGGCGCGTAACCTGAACGGGAAGGCCATCCTGTATGCCGATCGAATGACCGGCTCGATGGAGCGGGCTATCGGCGAAACCGACCGTCGCCGCGTCAAGCAGATTGCCTTTAACGTGGAGCATGGCATTACGCCAAAAGGCGTGGTCAAGAGCGTGCAGGATATTCTCGAAGGTGCCGTGGTGCCTGGTAGCCGCTCGAACAAGCGGCGCCAACTCAAGGCGGCTGAGGAGGCGGCCGGTTACAGGGTGGAAAAGCTGCGCTCCCCATCGGAAATCACCAAACGTATTCGACAGCTGGAAGAGAAAATGTACCAGCACGCACGGGATCTGGAATTCGAAGCGGCCGGGCAACTGCGGGACGATATCCAGGAGCTGCGCAAGCAGTTGGTGAACATCTGAAAAAAAGTCTGAGTTTTTACAGTTATTCAGTAACTTAGGGGTTGACGGGTTTTAGAGTGGTGCGTATAGTTCGCCTCCATTGCAGGCACGTAGCTCAGTTGGTTAGAGCACCACCTTGACATGGTGGGGGTCGGTGGTTCGAATCCACTCGTGCCTACCAAATTAAAGCCCGATCACCCTGTGATCGGGCTTTTTTCATTTCTGCGTCGAGCGGGCGCCATGCAACGGCATGTATCCCCCGGCACATATCCATCATGTGGCCTTGCGTAGCGGTCACCACTGAGAAGGAGCGGCACATGCCCACTATTACTCTTCCTGACGGCAGTCAGCGCACTTTTGATCACCCTGTAAGCGTAGCCGACGTGGCGCAATCCATTGGCGCAGGTCTGGCCAAGGCGACTGTGGCAGGTAAGGTCGATGGTCGTCTGGTCGACGCCTGCGACGTCATTGGCTCTGATGCCCTCCTGCAGATCATTACGCCGAAGGACGAAGAGGGGCTGGAGATCATCCGTCACTCCTGTGCTCACCTGGTTGGTCACGCGGTCAAGCAGCTGTACCCGACGGCCAAAATGGTGATCGGTCCGGTCATTGATGAAGGCTTCTATTACGACATCGCCTATGAGCGTTCCTTCACGCCGGAAGATATGGCGGCAATCGAGTCGCGCATGCGTGCGCTGATTGCCACTGAATACGATGTCATCAAGAAGGTGACACCGCGTCAGGAAGTGATCGAGCTGTTCAGTGCCCGTGGCGAGGAATACAAGCTGCGTCTGATCGAGGATATGCCCGATGAGCAGGCGATGGGGTTGTATCATCACGAAGAATACGTCGACATGTGCCGCGGTCCGCACGTGCCTAACACCCGCTTCCTCAAGGCCTTCCAGCTGACCCGTATTTCCGGTGCCTATTGGCGTGGGGATGCGAAGAACGAACAGCTGCAGCGCATCTACGGCACTGCCTGGGCGGACAAGAAGCAATTGGCTGCCTATATCAAGCGTATCGAAGAGGCGGAGAAGCGTGATCACCGCAAGATCGGTAAGCGTCTGAATCTGTTCCACATGCAGGAAGAAGCGCCTGGCATGGTGTTCTGGCACCCGGACGGCTGGACTGTCTATCAGGTGCTCGAGCAGTACATGCGCAAGCTGCAGCTGGATGCTGGCTACCGTGAGATTCGCACGCCGCAGGTAGTGGATCGAGTGCTCTGGGAGCGTTCCGGTCACTGGGAACACTACTCCGCCAACATGTTCACGACTGAGTCGGAAAGTCGCGATTATGCGATCAAGCCGATGAACTGCCCGTGCCACATCCAGGTATTCAATCAGGGACTGAAAAGCTACCGTGAGCTGCCTCTGCGTCTGGCGGAGTTCGGCTCCTGTCACCGCAATGAGCCCTCCGGTTCGCTGCATGGCCTGATGCGGGTGCGCGGTTTCACTCAGGATGATGCGCATATCTTCTGTACCGACGAGCAGGTCAAGGCCGAGGCGTCCGACTTCATTGCGTTGACGCTGCAAGTTTACCGTGATTTCGGTTTTGATGATGTCGAGCTGAAGCTGTCCACGCGTCCGGAAGATCGGATGGGCGACGATGCGGATTGGGATCAGGCGGAGCAAGGGCTTGAGGCGGCATTGAATGAAGCTGGGCTGAAGTGGGATCTGCAGCCGGGTGAAGGCGCCTTCTACGGTCCGAAAATCGAATTTTCTCTGCGCGATTGCCTTGGGCGGGTCTGGCAGTGCGGTACATTGCAGCTGGACTTCATGCTGCCGGGCCGTCTGGGCGCGCAATACGTAGCAGAAGACGGCGCTCGCAAGACGCCAGTCATGCTGCACCGTGCGATTCTAGGGTCGTTCGAACGCTTCATTGGTATCCTGATCGAGCATTACGCTGGGGATTTCCCCGCCTGGCTCGCCCCGACCCAGGTCGCGGTACTGAATATTACTGATAATCAGGCGGAATTTTGCCAGGAAGTTGAGAAATCTCTCAATGAAATGGGATATCGTGCTATTGCGGACTTGAGAAACGAGAAGATCGGCTTTAAAATCCGCGAGCATACTTTGCACAAGACTCCCTATCTGCTAGTAATTGGCGACCGGGAAGTCGAATCGCACACTGTGGCCGTGCGCACGCGGGAGGGTAAAGACCTGGGTATAATGAAAATTGCCGAGTTCTCCGAGTTCCTTGCCCGCGCCGTTGCACAACGAGGCCGCCCGAATTCGGAGCAATAAAGATTAAACGCGAGATGAGACAAGACAAAAGAGCCGCACAACGTCCGCCGATCAACGAAAATATCACGGCGCCTGAAGTGCGCCTGATTGGCGCCGAAGGTGAACAAATCGGTATCGTGTCCATTCAGGAAGCCATGGCCGCCGCTGAGGAGGCCAAGCTAGACCTGGTTGAAATCTCCCCCGATGCAGAGCCGCCTGTTTGCCGGATCATGGATTACGGCAAGCACATCTTCGAAAAGAAGAAGCAGCAGGCTGCTGCACGGAAGAATCAGAAGATCATCCAGATCAAAGAAATCAAGTTTCGTCCAGGGACGGAAGATGGGGACTATAAGGTCAAGCTTCGCAACCTTATAAAGTTCCTCTCTGAGGGTGACAAAGCCAAGGTATCCTTGCGATTCCGCGGCCGCGAAATGGCTCATCAGGAGCTGGGCATGGAGTTGTTGAAGCGGGTTGAAGCTGACCTGCTTGAATACGGCACCGTTGAACAGCACCCGAAAATGGAAGGTCGTCAATTGATGATGGTCCTAGCACCCAAGAAGAAAAAGTAATCTCCAGGGCAACGCCAGGCCTTGTGATTATCTTATCCACTCTATTTGGAGTAACTGAACATGGCAAAGATGAAGACCAAAAGTGGTGCCGCCAAGCGCTTTAAAGTGACTGGCAACGGCATCAAGCACAAGCACGCTTTCAAGAGCCACATCCTGACCAAGATGAGCACCAAGCGTAAGCGCCAACTGCGTGGGACTTCCCAGCTCAATGCTGCGGATACCCAGAAAGTTGAACGCATGTTGCGCCTCCGTTAATCAAGGTTGAGGATTTAAAGAATGGCTCGTGTTAAGCGTGGTGTAATGGCGCGTAAGCGTCACAAGAAAATTCTGAAGCTCGCCAAAGGTTACTACGGTGCGCGTTCGCGTGTGTTCCGTGTTGCCAAGCAGGCGGTCATCAAGGCTGGTCAATATGCCTATCGTGACCGCAAGCAACGGAAGCGTCAGTTCCGTGCTCTGTGGATCGCTCGTATCAACGCTGGTGCTCGGATTAACGGCATGTCTTACAGCCGTCTGATCGCTGGTCTGAAGAAAGCGTCCATCGAAATCGACCGTAAGGTTCTGGCCGATCTGGCTGTGAACGAAAAAGCGGCGTTTACCGCGATTGTCGAAAAAGCAAAGGCTAGCCTGGCTTAAGCCCTCGTTACGACAATCACCGGCGCTCGCGTCGGTTGGCAACGTCATTAATAGGGGAAGAGCCTTATCGCTCTTCCCCTATTTTTGTTTCTGGAGTGTGAAATGGAAAACCTAGACGCGCTGGTCTCCCAGGCCCTGGAGGCCGTGCAGCAGGCGGTGGATGTTAATGCACTGGAGCAGATCCGCGTCCAGTATCTCGGCAAGAAGGGCGAGCTGACCCAGGTGATGAAGACTTTGGGCAACATACCTGCTGAGGAGCGCCCCAAAGTCGGTGCCATGGTCAATGAGGCCAAAGAGCAGGTGCAGGGTGTGCTCAATGCACGAAAGGCTGATATGGAAGCTGCAGCACTGAATACCAAGCTGGCAGCGGAGCGGGTTGACGTAACCCTGCCTGGCCGTGGCCAGGTGAGCGGTGGGCTGCATCCGGTTACCCGGACCATGGAGCGGATTGAAGAATTCTTTTCCCGCATCGGCTATGCCGTTGCGGAAGGCCCCGAGGTGGAAGACGATTACCACAACTTCGAGGCGCTCAATATTCCTGGCCATCACCCGGCTCGGGCAATGCACGACACTTTCTATTTCAACGCCAACACGCTGCTGCGCACCCATACCTCACCAGTACAGGTGCGGACCATGGAGAGTCAGGAGCCGCCGATTCGCATTGTCTGCCCTGGTCGCGTCTATCGTTGCGATTCGGATCTGACCCACTCACCGATGTTCCATCAGGTCGAAGGGCTGCTGGTCGATCGCAAGGTGAGCTTTGCGGATCTCAAGGGCACCATCGCGGAGTTTCTGCAGGTGTTCTTCGAGAAAGATTTGAAGGTGCGCTTCCGACCGTCATTTTTCCCGTTCACCGAGCCTTCCGCTGAAGTCGATATTCAGTGTGTGATGTGCAGCGGTAATGGCTGCCGGGTGTGCAAGCAGACCGGCTGGTTGGAAGTCATGGGGTGCGGAATGGTACACCCCAGTGTTTTCCGCTCCTCGGGGATCGACCCTGAGACATTTCAGGGCTTTGCCTTCGGCATGGGCGTCGAGCGTCTGGCCATGCTGCGTTACGGCGTGAACGATCTACGCCTGTTCTTCGACAACGATCTGCGCTTTCTCGCGCAGTTCCGTTGACACCGTAACCGCAACCCCTTTGATAGCAGGAAAAGAACATGAAATTCAGTGAACAGTGGCTGCGCAGCTGGGTGAACCCCGAGGTTTCTCGTGATGATCTGGTTGCACGGCTGTCCATGACTGGCCTTGAAGTGGATAGCGTTACCCCGGCTGCCGGTGAGTTCAGTGGCGTGGTGGTAGGCGAGATTCTCTCTGCGGAACAGCACCCCGATGCAGATAAGCTGCGTGTCTGTCGTGTGAGTAACGGTAGCGAGGAGTTTCAGGTCGTGTGCGGCGCGCCGAATGCGCGGGTCGGTATCAAGATCCCCTTTGCTATGGTGGGGGCTGTGCTGGGTGAAGACTTCAAGATCAAGAAGGCCAAGCTGCGCGGCGTGGAATCCTTCGGCATGCTGTGCTCCGCTGAAGAGCTCAAGCTGTCAGACGATCACGATGGGTTGTTCGAGTTGCCTGCCGATGCGCCGACGGGGCAGAGCTTGCGCGAATATCTGGGTCTGGACGACGCTATCATTGAGGTCGATCTGACACCCAACCGTGGTGATTGCCTGTCCATCGCCGGCTTGGCGCGGGAAGTGGGTGCCAACTACGCTGTTCCCGTTACTCGCCCAACGATCGAGCCGGTTGCTGCAGTGCATGATGAAGTGCGCCCGGTCGAGCTGTTGGCTCCCGCTGCGTGCTCGCGCTATATCGGCCGGGTTATTCGCAATGTTGACCTGTCACGTGCGACGCCGCTGTGGATGGTCGAACGCCTACGCCGTAGCGATATCCGCAGTATCGATGCGGTAGTGGATGTCACCAACTACGTCATGCTTGAGCTCGGCCAGCCACTGCACGCTTTTGATTTGGCTCAGGTGCGTGGTGGTATCCGTGTGCGGATGGCGGCAGAAGGCGAAAAACTGGTGCTGCTTGATGGTCAGGAAATAAGCTTGCGTAGCGATACGCTGGTAATTGCTGATCACGAGCGTCCGCTGGCCATGGCTGGCATCATGGGGGGCGAGCATAGCGGGGTCAGCAAGGGTACAACCGACCTGTTCCTGGAAAGTGCCTTTTTCGACCATATCGCTATTGCTGGCAAGGCACGTAATTACGGCCTGCATACTGATGCTTCGCACCGGTACGAGCGTGGCGTGGACTGGCAGTTGCAGCGTGAGGCGGTCGAGCGAGCTACCGCATTGCTGTTGGAAATTGTGGGTGGCGAGCCAGGTCCGATCACCGAAGCTGTCGAGCAATCCCATCTGCCGCAGCCGATCAGTATCACTCTGCGCAACGAGCGTGTTTCCCAGATGCTTGGGCTGGAAATTGCGCCGGCAGAAGTGGAAGCCTATCTGCGCGGTCTGGAGTTAAAGGTTACATCCAGCGGTGCAGGGGCGTGGCAGGTTGATGTGCCGAGCCACCGCTTCGATATCACTCTCGAGATCGACTTGATCGAAGAGCTGGCTCGACTGTATGGCTACAATCGCCTGCCGGTCAGCGCACCGACCGCAGCATTGAGCCTCACCGCCAAGCCGGAAACTCAAGGCGAATTGCCGATCCTGCGTCGTCTATTGGTGGCGCGTGGTTATCAGGAAGCGATCACTTACAGCTTCATCGAACCGGGCCTGAGCAAGTTATTTGACCCGCAAAGTGAGCCGCTGGCTCTGGCCAACCCCATTTCCAGTGACATGTCTGTTATGCGTACGTCATTGTGGCCAGGTTTGAGCAAGGCTGTTCAGCACAACCAGAACCGTCAGCAGGCACGAGTACGCTTGTTTGAAAGTGGCTTGCGGTTTGTTCCACAGGCGGACGGAGAGCTGCTGCAGGAGCCGATGTTGTCTGGTATTGCCTGCGGCACTCGTCTGCCCGAAGGCTGGGCCAATAGCAGCGATAAGCTGGACTTCCATGATGTCAAAGGCGATGTAGAAGCCGTGCTGGGGCAGGGCGGTGCGCTGGACGCGTACACCTTCGAGCCGGCAGAGCATCCCGCCCTTCATCCGGGGCAGTGCGCGCGTATCCTGCGTGAGGGGAAATTGGTCGGGTGGCTTGGAGCGTTGCATCCGCAACTGGTAGACACATTGGATCTGCTGGGCCCTGTGTTTGTCTTTGAGTTGCGATTGGATGGCATCATGGAAGGGCGGCTGCCGCGTTTCAGCGAACTCTCGCGCTTTCCTGAAGTCAGACGTGATATCGCCATATTGGTGAACAAGACGGTTGTTGCTGGAAACCTGCTGGCAGATATCCGCGAACAGGCCGGGGAGTTTCTCAAAAACCTCAGGCTGTTTGATGTATATGAAGGGAAAGGCATTGATCCCCAAAGCAAAAGCCTGGCGATCGGCTTGACCTTGCAGCATTCATCGCGCACTCTTACGGACGATGAAGTGAATGCAGTTATGGACAAGGTGCTCGGCTCACTGGAGCAAAGGTTCAACGCCACACTAAGAAAATAGGGATTGCTATGGGGGCTCTGACAAAAGCAGAAATGGCGGAACATCTCTACGAGGAACTTGGCTTCAACAAGCGTGAAGCCAAGGAACTGGTAGAACTGTTTTTTGAAGAGATCCGCAATGCGTTGGAAAGCAACGAGCAGGTCAAATTGTCCGGTTTCGGCAATTTTGACCTGCGCGACAAGCGCCAACGCCCCGGCCGTAATCCCAAAACCGGCGAAGAAATACCTATTACAGCCCGGCGTGTGGTTACATTCCGCCCCGGTCAGAAACTCAAGGCCCGAGTAGAAGCCTATGTTGGAACCCAGTCATAACAACGAACTGCCGGCGATCCCGGGAAAACGCTACTTCACCATCGGTGAGGTAAGTGAGCTCTGTGCTGTCAAGCCACACGTGCTGCGCTACTGGGAGCAGGAGTTTCCTCAGTTGTCCCCGGTCAAGCGCCGTGGCAATCGACGCTATTACCAGCGACAGGATGTGCTGATGATTCGCCAGATTCGTGCGTTATTGTATGATCAGGGTTTTACCATTGGCGGTGCTCGCCAACGTCTCTCTGGTGACGAAGCCAAGGATGATGGCAGCCATTACAAGCAGCTCATCCGGCAGACTGTGGCTGAGCTGGAAGAAGTGCTTCAGGTGCTCAAGGCAAAATAGTCTGAGTAATGAAAAAAACCTTTCGCATTTCAGTTAGTTAATGTATAGTTCGTCCCGCTTTGGCAGCAACCGCAAAGCATCGTCGGGGCGTAGCGCAGCCTGGTAGCGCACTTGCATGGGGTGCAAGGGGTCGAGTGTTCGAATCACTCCGTCCCGACCAAACAAAGAAACCACAAAGCCACCTTCGGGTGGCTTTGTGGTTTTTGTCCTATAGTGTATGGCTGCAGTCAGGCTCAGCGCTGGGGAATGTCGACCTACGGGCACACTGTGAGTCGAAAGCCAGTGATCTATGATCGCTATATAGATAGGTCTATTAATTTGACGGGCTGCTATTGACAGGCAAGCGAAACGGCGTAAAATGCGCCGCTCACTGAAGAGGCCGGTTTGATCGCTTCTTCAAGGTGAGAAAGGA
>NZ_JABUYN010000013.1:0-108343 GCF_014897305.1 Pseudomonas sp. FME51
TCCTTTCTCACCTTGAAGAAGCGATCAAACCGGCCTCTTCAGTGAGCGGCGCATTCTACGCCGTTTCGTTTGCCTGTCAACCCCCAAGTTATTGCTAACTTATTGATTGGCCTGGGCTTTTTACAAAGCACCGCGGCTTGCGAGGGGCGAATTATAGACCCGTCAAATTTTACGTCAAGGGGTTTTTACGGTAATTCTGGCAAACTTCTTTTTCCCTGCCTGACAGACATGTACAGAACCGACCTTGAACATGAAGTCGCGATCAACTACTCCACCATCCACCTTCACCGAACCAGCACCTAACAGGTCACGCGCAGCTGCTGCATTCTTGGTCATGCCCGCACGGTTGAGCACCGCCGATATTGGCAGATCGGCTTCCGCCTCCAGCACTACCTCTGGCAGATCCTCGGGCAGCTCACCTTCCTTCAATCTATTGCCCGCCGAGCGGTGGGCGCTGGCCGCCGCCGCTTCACCATGGAAACGCCCAACCAGCTCTTCCGCCAGCTTTATCTTGATATCCCTCGGATTGGCTCCCGCCTCGACATCTGCACGCAAACCATTGATCTCTTCCATGCTGCGGAAGCTCAGCAATTCAAAGTAGCGCCACATCAGCGAATCCGGCATGGACACTATCTTGTTGTACATCACGCCCGGCTGATCGTTGATACCAATATAGTTGCCAAGGGATTTGGACATCTTCATTTCGCCATCCAACCCAACCAACAGCGGCATGGTCAAGGTTATCTGTGGCTCCTGCCCGTACTGACGCTGCAACTCACGCCCCATCAGCAGATTGAATTTCTGGTCGGTACCGCCGAGCTCGATATCAGCGCGCATGGCAACGGAATCGTAGCCCTGGATCAGTGGATAGAGGAACTCATGGATAGCGATCGACTGGCCACCTTCATAGCGCTTGTCGAAATCATCCCGCTCGAGCATCCGCGCCACTGTGTACTTGCCCGCCAGCTGGATCATCTCGGCAGCGGAAAAGGCATCCATCCACTCCGAGTTGAAAACCACCTGTGTGCGCTCTCTATCCAAGATCTTGAATACCTGTTCCTTATAGGTTTCGGCATTGGCCAGAACCTGCTCACGGGTCAACGGCGGGCGAGTGCTGTTCTTGCCACTCGGATCACCGATCATGCCGGTGAAATCACCGATGAGGAACAGCACATCATGGCCCAGATCCTGAAACTGACGGAGCTTATTGATAAGGACGGTATGACCAAGATGCAGGTCCGGCGCAGTCGGGTCGAAACCGGCTTTGACACGCAGTGGTGTGCCGCGCTCCAGCTTGGCTCGCAGCTCGGCTTCCACCAAAATTTCGTCCGCCCCGCGCTTGATCAGCGCCAACTGCTCGTCAACCGGTTTCATGCGTGATTCCTGTCTGTGAAGATTGATAAAAGCCAAAGAAGAAAGGCGGCAAACGATACAACATTGGCGACCAAGATTAAACTTGCAGCGCCCCACATCGAGAACGCTTGCGTAGCACATACCAATAATTGGCGCCAGCAACCTGACAGGCGGGCACACAAAAGCTTGCCTTGAGGCACTTTCAGTTATATTTTAGCAAGTTAGTCTACATTTCACAGAATCAACTACAAGAGCGCTTATGGGCCATCACAAGTCAAAGTCACCGCGCTACCCTAAAAGCCATCTGATGGCCGCCAGTGGTATCGCCGCCGCGCTGAGCATTTTCCTGCTCGTCATCCCCACAACCGAAGTCGAAGCCAAGAAGACTCTAGTCCAGCTCGAACTGCAAGACCTGCAGCTGGACAACTCGAAATCCGCACTCTCTGAAGAGTTGGATGCGCTGATCAGTGAAACAGTCACAATCAACTCTCCGCTGGAAATGACCAGCACTTCCGAGTCGCTGAGCACTGCCGCCTCCCCAGAAGTCATCCAGACCGGACTCACCTTGCAACCTCAGCAGACGGACGCTGTTGTTCAGCCTGTCTCCGAGTGGTCAAGCGTGACCGTCACCCCAGGTGACACCCTGTCGATCCTGTTTCAGAATGCCGGCCTGTCAGCCAATACCCTGCACTCGGTCATCAGCAGCAGCAAGGAAGCCAAGGCTTTCACTCGCTTGCGCGCAGGCCAGGAGCTGGAGTTCAAACTGGACGATAACGGTGAACTGCTCGGCATGCGCTCCCAGCGGAACAGCCTTGAGACCATTCGGATCGACCGCGACGGCGACAACTATGCATTCAGCAAAGACGTCATCGAACCTGACACCCGCACCCGCTTCGCCAATGGCAGCATCGATAGCTCGTTGTTTGTTGCTGCTCAGAACGCCGGCCTGTCGCACAATCTGACCATGCAGATGGCGAATATTTTTGGTTATGACGTTGATTTCGCGCGAGAAATTCGCCGAGGTGACAACTTTGAGGTGCTGTTCGAAGAAAAACATGTAGACGACCAACGGGTCGGCAGCGGCAACATCCTGGCCGCCCGCTTCACCAACCGTGGTCGCACTTTCACTGCAGTGCGCTATACCGACAGCAGCGGCAACAGCAGCTACTATCGCGCCGACGGCACCAGCATGCGCAAGGCTTTCATTCGCACCCCCGTTGAATTCGCCCGCATCAGCTCACGCTTCAACCCCAATCGCCGTCACCCGGTACTGAATAAGATTCGCGCGCACAATGGCGTGGACTATGCGGCCGCCACCGGCACCCCCATCAGGGCAACCGGCGACGGCCGCGTGGTCCATGTCGGGCGCAAAGGTGGATATGGCAATACGGTGGTCATCAAGCATGGCCAGACCTACCAGACGCTGTATGCGCACATGAGCCGTTATGCCAATGGCATCAGATCCGGCAGTAACGTCGCCCAGGGCCAAGTCATCGGCTATGTCGGCATGACCGGCCTGGCCACCGGACCTCACCTCCATTATGAGTTTCAGGTAAGTGGACGGCATGTCGATCCACTCAGCGTCAAGCTGCCAGCATCCGACCCCATCGCACAAAGCGAGCGTACCAAGTTCATGGCGCTGAGCAATCAGATGATGGCAAGCCTCGACCAGCAGGGTGGCACACAGCTGGCCCAGCTGGACGAGTAAGTGGAACAGTTGTATGTCGGTATCATGTCAGGCACCAGCCTGGATGGTATCGACATCGCCCTGACCTCCTTCTCTCCCTCAGCACAGCGCGCCACTCTGCTTGGCGCGCTGTGCATGTCTTTTCCCGCCGCTCTGCGCAATGACCTGCTCTCACTCTGCCAACCGGGCGCGGACGAAATCCGCCGCGCCGGCACGGCTGGTCAGCAATGGGCCAGGCTAGCTGCGCAGGGAGTGACCCGTTTACTGCAGCAGCAAGGCATTGCCAACAGCCAGATATCGGCTATAGGCAGCCATGGGCAGACCATCCGCCATCATCCCGAAGCCGGTTTCAGCGTGCAGATTGGTGCGCCAGCCTTACTGGCGGAGCTGTGCGGTATCGATGTGATTTGTGATTTTCGCAACCGTGACCTGGCGGCCGGCGGTGAAGGTGCTCCTTTGGTACCGGCTTTTCACGCCTGGCTACTGTCCTCTGCGCAACATACACGAGCACTGGTGAACATCGGCGGCTTTGCCAACCTGACGCTACTCGGCGAAGGGCGCGTCAGCGGCTTCGACAGCGGCCCCGGCAACGTGCTGCTGGACTATTGGGTGCAGCGACACACCGGCCAGCTGTTCGATGCTGACGGCGCATGGGCGCGAAGCGGCCAGGTGGTGCCGGGATTATTGCACAACATGCTGCAGGACCCGTACTTCAGTCGCAGTGCACCGAAAAGCACGGGCCGTGAGTACTTCCATCCAGCCTGGCTGGAACACCAGCTCGCCGGACGGCAGGACAACTCCGTCGACGTGCAGGCAACACTGCTGGAGCTGACAGCACGTACCATTGTCGATGCACTGGATAGTTGCCACCCGCCAGCAGATGAGATCTATATCTGCGGTGGTGGAGTACGTAACGGCTGGCTCATGGAGCGTCTGCAACAACTGCTGACGCCCAGACCCATACATAGCACAGCTGTGTTGGACGTGGATCCCGACTGGATGGAGGCGATCGCCTTTGCCTGGCTGGCGTGGCGCTGCAACTCACGCCAGACGGGTAACCTGCCGGCGGTTACCGGCGCGCGAGGCGAACGCATTCTGGGGGCGATATATCCAGCCTGAACATCGCCCCGCGTGCTTCAGATGGAGAATGACGAACCGCAACCACAGGTAGTCGTGGCGTTAGGGTTGTTAATGACGAATCGAGAACCTTCCAGCCCTTCCAGGTAATCCACTTCCGAGCCGGCCAGATACTGGAAGCTCATCGGATCGATTACCAATCGGACGCCACCGCGCTCAACCACGGTATCATCTTCAGCCAATTCGTCATCAAAGGTGAAGCCGTACTGGAAGCCGGAACAACCGCCCCCGGTCACGAATACACGCAAACTCAGGCGTTCGTTACCCTCTTCCTCGATCAGCGCACGGACCTTGCCCACAGCACTATCGGAAAACTGCATCGCAGCAGGGGTAAACACTTCAGCACTAGACATACAACCTCCGGCGGCAAGTGCCGCAGCACAACAAGCCGGCTATTATCCATTTATCCGACTCTTTTGGTCAACTACTCTTGAATTCCCGGTGCAGTAACTCGGTGCCAGCATCCGCGTTCTGCCCTTCACCGAGGTAGTGCAGTTGCCCGTTGATCTGCGCGCCCGAGACCATTTCCATAAAGCGGTAATACAGGTCACCATCGACCCGGGCCTCGGCATCCAGCTGCAGATGTTCGAAAGCATGCACATCACCGACTATCACACCATTCACCAGCACGCTAGGCGCCTTGATGATGCCTTCCACGTAGCCTTCCTGGCCGACAGAAACCGCGCCCTCGTCTGCATCGATATTGCCGATGACGCGACCTTCGACCTTGACCGCTCCGCTGAAACGCAGATTGCCACGCAACTCCGTATCACCGGCGATGAAGGTGGTTCTGCCCGTAGGCTGGTTGATACTTGCTCTCTTGCGCTTACTCAAATTCAACATCAGGATCTTACTCCCGTTTCAGTCCATTCCATTGTCTGTTCAAGCAACAGCTTGCCATCCTGCTCGGCGCGCAGATGCACGCTTTCCGGCACAAAACCCACTGGTAACATCAGCTCGGCATCGCTACCGTTTGCCGGTACCACTTGAAAATACCGGAAATTCAGCGCCAGCGCAGTTGTTCTCCCACCGGTGAGCTCGGACAAGGTGACCCGCTTATCCTCACCTTCAAGCTTACCCTGTACCGCAATTGTCAGCTGCGCCTGAACGGTATCACTTTCATTACCGACCCGGCTGACCATCACCTTGTACCGGAAAACACCCGGCACGTCAGTGGCCTGCAGCTCAAAAGCCTGAAAGCGTACGCCCGGGTTCATCGCATTGGGCGCCAGCGCGCCCTGATACTGGGCCAGGTCCTGCTGCAAGCGAAACAGCTGCTGTTCCAGATCATCGATGACCTGCTGCCCGTCACTGACTGACTGCCGCGCCACCAGCAGATCTACCTCGAGCTGCTGGTGGCGCTGTCGGGTCTCCTCCAGCTCCGTCTGGATACCGCTGCGCTCCTGCTGCAGGCGCTGATAGTCGTGCATCTGTGAGGAGTTCATCGCTGCCGTCCAGCCCAGCCAGCCGCAGAGCGGCAGACTGGCAAGCAACGCCCATAAAAGCAGTTGGCGCCGACGCGACACTGGCGCTGCCGGTAACAGACTAAAGTTCTGCTCCTCAGCGGGCCGGTTACTCTGCTCGCTATCCATCAAGGCATGAGCGCCGGATGAGCCAGCCCCAAGCGCTCATCCAGCCCCAGCGCAATATTCATGTTCTGGATGGCCTGCCCGGAGGCGCCCTTGACCAGATTGTCGATCACCGACAACACCACAACCAAGTCACCCCCCTGTGGCCGATGTACCGCCAGACGGCAGACGTTGGCCCCGCGCACACTCCGGGTTTCCGGATGACTCCCAGCCGGCATCACATCAACGAAGGGCTCATTGGCGTAGCGGTCGGCAAACAGCTGCTGCAGGTCGACACTGTGGTCCGGCACATGGGCGTACAGAGTGGAGTGGATGCCCCGGATCATCGGCGTGAGATGTGGCACAAACGTCAAACCCACCTCGCTGCCCGCCGCGCGCTGCAGACCCTGGGCGATTTCCGGTAGGTGACGGTGGCCCGCCACACCATAGGCTTTCATGCTCTCGGTGGTTTCGCCGAACAGTGATGACACCTTGGCGCCCCGCCCTGCACCGCTGACACCGGACTTGCAGTCGGCGATCAGGTTGTCGGTACGAGCCAGCCCAGCCTCCAACAGAGGAATCAGGCCCAGCTGCACTGAAGTGGGATAGCAACCTGGCACCGCAATCAGCCGGGCGTTGCGAATGGCTTCACGGTTGACTTCGGGCAGACCGTAGACCGCCTCGCCGAGCAACTCGGGCGCGCCATGAGGCTGGCCGTACCACTTGGCCCACACATCTGCATCACGCAGGCGAAAATCTGCGGACAGATCGATCACGCGGGTGCCCGTCGCCAGCAGCTCGGCGGCCAGAGCATGGGCAACACCGTGGGGCGTAGCGAAGAACACCACATCACATTTGCCGAGGGTGGCGGTATCCGGCACGCTGAAGACCAGCTCATCGTAATGCCCCCGCAGATTGGGGTACATATCCGCGACGCGCACACCCTCTTCTGATCGGGACGTGATGATCTCGACATGCGCCTCCGGGTGCACTGCCAGCAAACGCAGCAATTCGACACCGGTATAACCGGTTCCCCCTACAATGCCTATCTTGATCATTTTACGCCTCGAATCGATTAACATGGCTGACAAGCCCCTATGATAAAAGCGCTGAGGGAAATTACCAGCAAACCCTGACGACAACCGCCGCGGATGCGGCTTCTTATCAATCATTTCAGGAGTCAAACGTGTATCTGTGGATCAAAGCCTTTCACATCATGGCTGTTGTCACCTGGTTCGCCGGCCTGTTTTATCTGCCACGACTGTTCGTCTACCATGCCATGAGCGAGGATCAGATCAGCCGTGACCGGTTCAAGATCATGGAACGCAAATTGTATCGCGGCATAATGACCCCTTCGATGCTGGTCGCTGTCGGGCTGGGCATCTGGATGCTGATGCTCGCCCCCGGCTGGTTTGCGCAGGGCTGGCTGCATGCCAAACTGACCCTGGTCGCGTTGCTGATCGGCTACCATTTCATCTGCGGCGCGCAACTCAAACGCTTTGCCGCCGACAGCAACACCCGCTCCCACGTATTCTACCGCTGGTTCAACGAAGCACCGGTGATCGTGCTTGTCGGTGCAGTGTTGCTTGCCGTACTGAAACCCTTCTGATCAATCGGCCATTACCGCACGGCCTTTGGCCCAGTCGCGAAGGGCCTGGATGCGCTCGGCCATAACAACCGACAACGGCGAGGTCTGGTTCAGCGCGTCGAGCAGATGTGCACTCTCGACTTCTTCCTGTCGGGCCGCAGCGCAGTATACCGCCGAGACCACGGCCTGCTCGATCTCGGCGCCAGCGAACCCTTCACTGGCATCTGCCAGCGCAGGCATGTCGAAACGTTCGACGGCCAGTTCACGATTGCCCAGGTGAATACGAAAGATATCCTCGCGCACCCGCGCATCAGGCAGATCAACAAAGAACAGTTCATCAAGACGCCCCTTGCGGATCAATTCCGGTGGTAGCTGCATGACGTTGTTTGCTGTGGCTACCAGAAACACGCGACTCTTGCGCTCGGCCATCCAGGTCAGCAAGGTACCCAGCACGCGCCGTGATACGCCTTGATCAGCGCCGTCCTCGCCCAGGCCTTTCTCGATTTCATCTATCCACAACACGCACGACTCCATTGCATCGGCCATGGCCAGCGCCTCACGCAGATTCTTCTCGGTTTCACCTATGTACTTGTTGTACAGCGCGCCGAAATCCAGCCGCAGCAGTGGCAACCCCCATAATCCGGCTATCGCGCGTGCCGCGAGACTCTTGCCGGAACCCTGCACGCCCGCCAGCAGCACACCTTTGGGCGTATCACCATTGGCTCGCGGCTCGTGGAACGCTGCCTGACGATCTGCCAGCCATCGTTTGAACTGAGCCAACCCACCAACGTCGGCAAAGCGCGCCGTATCCTGCTCGAAGCTCAGCGTACCCTGCATATCCAACAGGCTGAACTTGGCACGGTTCAACACCGGCAGATCTTCCTGGGTGATGGCACCATCGTCGACGATCAGCTTGCGCGCCAGCAGCCTGGCCTCTTCGTGGGTCACGCCGCGCAGATTGCGCACCACCTGCTGCAGGGTGCGGTTGTCGGTACGCACGCGCTGCCCCTGGTTGCGCTCGGTCCAACGAGCTGCTTCTTCACGAATGATGGCCGCCAGCTGCTCATCCGAAGGCATGCTCAGGCTGATACGCGCCGTCAGCCGCTGCAGTTCCGGCGGCAACGGCAGCTCATGGCTGATCAGTAGCAGTGTCGGAGCGTTGTCGGATGGGTCCATGGCGATCATCTTGAGCAGACGGATCAGCCGTGGGGACTGCATGAAGGGGTGCAGGTCGCAGAATACGTATAACGCCGGCTGACGATGCCGACGTATGTGATCCAACGCCACTTCCGGATCGGCAAGATCACCCGCCTCCTCCAGCGCACTGCCAAAGCCCAGGCGCTGCAGCCCATCAATCTGGTCCCAGGTATACCAGGTCTGCTGCCGCTTGACCGCAAGCGTTCCTATGGCCTCGAGCACGCGCAGTTCTTCCCAGGATTCGATCACTACCAGGCGGACCCGGGAGTCCAGCACCAACCCCAGATCATGGATGTCGTTTTTCATTGCGTATCCCTCGCTGTTACATTCTGCTGATGGTCGGTTAAACTGACCGCATTCCCACAATATTCAGGAGCATGCCGTGGACTGTTTGTTCTGCATGATTGCCGAAGGCAAGATCCCGTCAAAGAAGATCTTCGAGGATGACCGTGTGCTGGCCTTCCACGATATCAACCCTCAGGCTCCGGTGCATTTCCTGGTGATCCCGAAAAAGCATATCGCCACTCTGAACGACATGACAGAGGAAGATTGCGAACTGGTTGGCCATATGACCTATGTCGCCCAGCGGCTGGCCCTGGAGCTCGGCTGCGATGGCGGCTTTCGTACCGTATTCAATTGCAAGGAGATGGGCAGCCAGACGGTGTACCACATTCACCTGCATGTGCTCGGGCAGCGGCAGATGGGGTGGCCGCCGGGTTGACCTGCAACAATGGCCGCCACTGACTCTACCGCTATACTGAAGTATGTTTCAGGAGACATGATATGAGCACACGCCAATACAGCCTGCTTGACCGTTTGCTGAGCCAGTCCGATCAGGCCATGCGTACCTTGGTGCCTGGTGCCGCTCAGCCCGGCCGCCCCTCCCCGGCGCAGCATCTGCGTACCGATACCGTGGCCGAGCCGCAGCGTCGGCATATCGCTGGTCTGATGCGCATCAACCATACCGGCGAGGTGTGCGCCCAGGCGCTGTATCAGGGCCAGGCGCTGACCGCCAGACTGCCCGAAATACGCGGCAAGATGGAGCAGGCGGCTGCCGAGGAAATTGATCACCTGGCCTGGTGCGAACAGCGTTTGCGCGAACTGGACAGCCGTACCAGCGTACTCAACCCGCTGTTCTACGGTTTATCCTTCGGCATAGGCGCAGCCGCAGGCAAGATCAGTGACCGCATCAGTCTGGGCTTTGTTGCCGCCACGGAGCAGCTGGTGGAACGGCACCTGGATGACCATCTCCGTCAACTGCCGGAGGATGACCTCAAATCCCGCGCGATTCTTGAACAGATGCGCGTGGATGAGATAGAGCATGGCAGTCAGGCGCTGCAGGCCGGTGGCGTCGTCTTTCCCCAACCGGTGAAAGGTGCCATGAAACTGATGTCGAAAGTCATGACGGCAGCCACCTATCGGATCTGAGCCAATGCGGCCCGGACCCGATAGCCGGGTCGCATTCAGTCGACGTCGATAATTTCGTAATCATGGGTGATTTCCACACCACCGCGGCCAAGCATGATGGAAGCAGAGCAGTACTTCTCTGCCGACAGCTCGACCGCACGCTTGACCTGAGCTTCTTTCAGCTGCCTGCCTTTGACTACAAAATGCACGTGGATGCGAGTAAACACCTTGGGCTCGCTGTCAGCGCGTACCGCTTCCAGCTTGGCCTCCACGTCGTGAATATTCTGCCGCCCCTTCCTGAGAATGCTGACCACGTCGTAACTGGCGCAACCACCCAGGCCGATCAACAAGGTCTCCATGGGGCGCACGCCCATGTTGCGCCCGCCCGCCTCTTCCGGCCCATCCATGACCACGGTGTGACCGCTACCTGATTCGCCAAGAAACATGGCCCCGTCCACCCACTTGATATGCGCCTTCATTTCGCTCTCCCGCTGCAATAAGTTATCCGCTGGCGGCGGAGAATAGCACAGCGCCAATACGACAGCTCTGGCACTGGTCATTCGGCATAAAACTGGACATAATCCAAATTGGTCTCGGTTTGAGGCTGCAAGGATGCCCATGTTTGCATGGTCCGCTCGATCATAACTGCCAGGATGACAACAATGATTGCTAATTCGCCGACACTCATAACAAAAAATATCGATGCGTTTCTGGGACATTGCGAGCACCATCTCTTCCCGCCCCGCAGCACCATTATCCATGCCGGAGATGTATCCGACAGCCTGTTCTATATCGTCAAGGGTTCGGTCACCATCACTCTCCAGGAAGCACCTGGCCGCGATATCATTCTCGCCTATCTCAATCAGGGCGAGTTCTTCGGCGAGATGGGCTTGTTCGATGAAGGCTTCGCCGAGCAGGACCGTAGCGCCTGGGTCAAGGCCAGAACCGAATGTGAAGTGGCCGAACTGCCCTATAGCGAATTCCGCGCCATCACCGCCTGCGACCCCGAACTGCTCTATGCGGTGGGACGACAAATGGCCGACCGTTTGCGCCGCACTACCCGCAAGGTAGGCAATCTGGCCTTTCTCGATGTCACCGGCCGGGTCGCCGCCACCTTGCTGGACCTGTGCAAGCAGCCCGACGCCATGACTCACCCGGACGGCATGCAGGTCAGAATCACCCGCCAGGAGATTGGCCGTATCGTCGGCTGCTCGCGGGAGATGGTCGGTCGCGTACTCAAAACGCTGGAAGATCAGGGCCTGATTCACGCCAAGGGCAAAACCATGGTGGTCTACGGTACCCGCTGAGCCCCTGCAGGCACCCGTTAGCTTGATGTACAATCGCCGGATAATTTCCTATCCGGCGAGGCGACTATGGGTCTGAACAATGAGTGGATGCAGCGGGACATTTCGGTACTCTGGCATCCCTGCACCCAGATGAAAGACCACGAACATATGCCGATCATTCCGATTCAGCGGGGTGAAGGTGTGTGGTTGCATGACTTCGAGGGCAACCGCTACCTGGATGCGGTCAGCTCCTGGTGGGTCAATGCCTTCGGCCACGCCAACCCCTATATCAACCAGCGGGTCAAACAGCAGCTCGACACTCTCGAGCATGTCATTCTGAGTGGTTTTTCTCACCCACCGGTTATCGAACTGTCCGAGCGCCTGGTCGCCATCACACCAGCCCCTCTGACCCGCTGCTTCTACGCTGACAACGGCTCCTCCTGTATCGAAGTAGCGCTGAAGATGAGCTTTCATTACTGGCTCAATACCGGCAAGCCGGAGAAGAAGCGCTTCATCACCCTGTCCAACAGCTATCACGGCGAAACCCTGGCGACGCTGGCAGTGGGCGATGTGGCGTTGTACAAGGAAACCTACGAACCGTTGCTGATGGAAGTCATTACTGTTCCATCACCCGATTGCTATGACCGCGAGCCGGGCGCCACTTGGGAAGAGCACAGCCGACTCATGTTCGAACACATGGAGCGCGCTCTGGCTGAGAACCACGAACAGGTCGCTGCAGTCATCGTCGAACCACTGATCCAGTGCGCAGGCGGCATGCGCATGTACCACCCGGTCTACCTCAAACTGCTGCGTGAAGCCTGCGACCATTATGGCGTGCATCTGATTCATGATGAAATCGCCGTGGGCTTTGGCCGTACCGGGACCATGTTTGCCTGTGAGCAGGCCGACATCAGTCCGGACTTCCTGTGTCTGTCCAAGGCGCTGACCGGCGGTTACCTGCCCATGTCGGTCTGCCTGACCACCGACAGGATCTACGAGGCGTTCTACGACGATTACAGCTCCCTGCGCGCCTTCCTGCATTCGCACAGTTACACCGGCAACCCGCTGGCCTGCGCCGCGGCATTGGCGACCCTGGATCTGTTCGAGCAAGATAACGTCATCGAAAACAACAAGGCCCTGGCCGCCCATATGGCCAAGGCCACCGCCCACTTCACCGACCACCCCAACGTGGCCGAGGTTCGCCAGACCGGCATGGTGCTGGCCATCGAGATGGTACAGGACAAGGCCAACCGCACGCCCTACCCCTGGCAGGAGCGCCGCGGCATCCGCGTCTATGAATATGGCCTCAAGCATGAAGCCCTGCTGCGCCCCCTGGGTAACGTGGTGTACTTCATGCCACCCTATATCATCACCCCCGACCAGATCGATCATCTTGCCAGCGTCGCCTGGGAAGGTATCGAACTGGCTACCAGGAACTGAACCCGTGCGCGTCTCCCGCTTTTATCTGGATGCGCCACTGAGCCAGGGCGAGCAGCTGCTGGACGGTGATCTGGCGCACTATATAAGCCGCGTGCTGCGCCTGGGCGCAGGCGCAGCGGTACAGATTTTCAATGGCAGCGGCCAGGAATGGCCCGGCGAGGTGCTGGAAGCCGGCAAGCGCCAGGTGCGCATCGAGCTCGGCGCACCGATGCCTGGCCTGACCGAATCGCCTCTGCAGGTTCACCTGGGGCAAGCCATGTCCCGTGGTGAACGCATGGACTGGGCGATTCAGAAAGCCGTTGAACTGGGTGTCACGCAGATCACCCCATTGATGACCGAACGCTGCGAAGTACGCCTGCAAGGCGAGCGTGCAGACAAACGCCTGAACCATTGGCAGCAAATCGCGATCAGCGCCTGCGAGCAGTGTGGGCGCAGCGTGGTGCCAACCGTCAATCCACCCATTGCGCTGGCCGACTGGCTCAGCGCACTCGAGGCCGACCTGAAGCTGGTGTTACATCATCGCACCACCCAGAGCCTGTCCAGCATGACTCCACCACAAACGCTGGGCCTGCTGATCGGCCCCGAAGGCGGCCTCAGCGCCGCCGAGATAGACCAGGCTGAAACCGCTGGGTTCAAGGCCGCACGCTTTGGCCCACGTGTACTGCGCACTGAAACCGCACCGATAGTAGCGCTGAGCATTGCCCAGCAGCTCTGGGGCGATTTTTGACCCAATCCGAGCTGCAATTGACCACACCCGCCGGCTTGGGTAATGTTCAGCGGTTTTTCCGATCATTCATTCAATCGAGGTAGCGACCCATGGCCCGAAAAAAAACTGCAGTCGATTTCGAGCAATCGCTGGGCGCTCTGCAAACCCTGGTTGAACGCCTGGAAAGTGGCGATCTCAGCCTGGAAGATTCACTCAGCGCCTTCGAGCAGGGCGTGACCCTGACCCGCGAATGCCAGCAGGCTCTGACCCAGGCCGAACAGAAAGTCTCGCAACTGCTGGAGCAGGATGGTCAGTTGGTGACCACGCCCTTTGCGGACGACGCGCAATGACCGATTTCGAAGACTATCTCGCGGCCTGCCAGAAGCGCATCGACAACCATCTCGATCAGCAGTTCTGCAACAGCCACTCCGGGCTGGAACGCCTTTACGCTGCCATGCGCTACAGCGTCATCGGCGGTGGCAAGCGCGTTCGCCCGCTCCTCGCCTACGCCAGCTGCGAAGCGCTGGGCGGGACTGACACGCCGGTGGATGTGGTCGCGGGCGCCGTTGAATTGATTCACGCCTATTCACTGATTCATGACGATCTGCCCGCCATGGATGACGACGACCTGCGTCGCGGACGTCCGACCTGCCATCGTGCCTTCGACGAAGCCACCGCCATTCTCGCCGGTGACGCACTGCAGGCATTGGCCTTTGAATGGATCAGCTGCGAAGGCAGCTGGCAGGCCGAGACCCGGCTGCGCATGACCACCCTGCTAGCCTGCGCCGCCGGCCCTCAGGGGATGGTCGGCGGTCAGGCCATCGACCTCGCCTCAGTGGGTGTGCAGCTGGACCAGAACGCGCTGGAAGACATGCACCAACATAAAACCGGCGCACTGATTCGTGCCAGCGTGCAGCTTGGTGCTCTGACGACCGAGCGTGCCGATGATCATCAATTGGCGGCACTGGAACAGTATGCCCGCTGCATCGGCCTGGCGTTCCAGGTGCAGGACGACATCATCGATATCGAAAGCGATACCAGCGTATCGGGCAAGCAGCAGGGCGCAGATCGCGCCCGGGACAAACCCACCTATCCCGCCATGCTCGGACTCGACGGTGCGCATGCGCTGGCCCGCTCGCTGTGTGACCAGGCAATCAGCACGCTTGAACCCTTCGGCAGTCCCGCCGAGCGCCTGCGTCAGGTCGCCCGCTACATTGTGGAACGCCAGTTCTGAGCACCAGTTCCGTCGGACGGCGCAGTCGATGTTGGGCTATCGTCCCCTCATCGGTTAAACTGCGCGCTTGTTTCCTGCTGCACCCTGCGGCAATCAGAGCCTTGTTTGATGCCTAGCACTTTCCACGACATACCCCGTGACCGTCCCTGCACCCCCCTGCTGGACAGCCTTGACACCACAGCCCAGCTGCGCGAACTCGATGAAGCACAGCTGCCTGAACTGGCGGATGAGCTGCGCCTGTTCCTGCTATGGACGGTCGGCCAGACCGGCGGGCATTTTGGCGCCGGACTCGGAGTAATCGAGCTGACGGTCGCTCTGCACTACATCTATCAGACCCCCGAAGACCGCTTGCTCTGGGACGTGGGCCATCAGGCCTACCCGCACAAGATTCTCACCGGTCGCCGCGAACAAATGGCCAGCCTGCGCCAGAAAGATGGTCTTTCTGCTTTCCCGCGACGCAGTGAAAGCCCATTTGACACCTTCGGCGTTGGTCACTCCAGCACCTCGATCAGCGCCGGTCTGGGCATGGCCATCGCCTCCCGCCTGCAAGGGCTGGACCGGCGCACTGTTGCCGTCATCGGCGACGGAGCCATGACCGCAGGCATGGCGTTCGAAGCGCTCAACCACGCCGGCGTGGTCGATGCTGACATGCTGGTGGTGTTGAATGACAACGACATGTCGATCTCGCATAACGTCGGCGGCCTGTCCAACTACCTGGCGAAGATCCTCTCCAGCCGCACCTATGCGCACATGCGTGAAGGCAGCAAGAAGGTGTTGGCAAAGATTCCGCCGGCCTGGGAGCTGGCACGCAAGACCGAGGAAACCGCCAAGGCCATGCTGGCACCGGGCGTGCTCTTCGAGGAGCTGGGCTGGAACTACATCGGCCCCATCGACGGCCATGACCTGCCGACCCTGATTACCACTCTGCGCAATATGCGCCAGCTCAAGGGCCCGCAGTTTCTGCACGTGGTGACCAAAAAGGGCAAAGGCTTCTCCCCAGCCGAAGCCGATCCCATCGGCTACCATGCCATCACCAAACTCGAGCCCAAGCCCGCCAGCAACGGCCCGAGCAAACCGAAATACTCCAGCGTCTTCGGCAAGTGGTTGTGCGACATGGCCGAAGCCGATGCACGGCTGGTCGGCATTACTCCGGCGATGAAGGAAGGCTCCGACCTGATCGCCTTCAGCGAACGCTTCCCGCAGCGCTATTTCGATGTCGCCATCGCCGAACAGCATGCTGTCACCCTGGCCGCGGGAATGGCCTGTGAAGGTGCCAAGCCGGTGGTGGCCATCTATTCGACCTTCCTGCAACGCGCCTACGATCAGTTGATCCATGACGTCGCGGTGCAGGATCTGGACGTGCTGTTCGCCATTGACCGCGCCGGACTGGTGGGGGAAGACGGCCCGACCCACGCCGGCAGCTTCGACCTGAGCTTCCTGCGCTGCATTCCCAACATGTTGATCATGGCACCGGCCGACGAGAACGAAACCCGGCAGATGCTGACCACCGGTTTCCTGCACAACGGTCCAGCCGCCGTGCGCTACCCGCGTGGCACCGGACCCGGCGTACCGGTCGACCCGGCGCTCGAGCCACTGCCCATCGGCAAGGGCGTGATCACCCGCCAGGGCGAGCAGGTTGCGATTCTCAGCTTTGGCACCCTGCACGCCAATGCACAACTCGCCGCCGACGCGCTGAATGCCACCGTGGTCAACATGCGTTTCGTCAAACCGCTGGATACCGAGCTGTTGCAACAGCTGGTCACCAGTCACAGTCTGCTGGTCACGCTCGAAGAAAACGCCATCATGGGTGGTGCGGGCAGCGCCGTTAACGAGTGGCTGCTCGCTCAGGGAATTCAGATCCCGGTGCTCAACCTTGGCCTGCCCGATATTTACGTCGAACATGACAAGCCTGGCAGCATGCTGGCCGAATGCGGCCTGGATGCTGCCGGTATCGAGCGCGCCATTCGCCAACGCCTGCCCGGCGCAAGCTGACCGAAGCCGAGGTGTCGCGGAGGGCGTTACCGGTCAGCATGGCTGCCCCTACCCTCCGCCTGGATACCCATCCCTGACTCCCCCGCCTCACCTCCCCAGCACGCCATGCAAGCCGACAGCCCAACAGAACGACAGCAAGAAAACTCCCAACGCATACGGCATAATACCCGCCTGATTCACCAGCTCCGGACGCCCCATGTTCTTTACCGACCAGCGCCTCCAGTTCTTCAAACCACTGACCAGCAAATACCGTGAACAGGTTGTTGAATGCCTGCGCCTTTTGCATGGACGGCTGTACAGCGCCAGCGCGGATTATGGCGAATCGCTGAAGCGCGACCAGGTGCTGGATATCTTCTGCGAGGCACTGGAACGCGCGCCACTGCTCGATGGCGACGAAGATGACCAAGGGCGCTTCAAGAACAACCGCGAGCAGGCCGGCTGGGTACTCAACAATCTGGTTGAGCATGGCTGGCTGGAGCGCCAGGTAGACCAGGCCACCTTCCAGTCTGCCTACCCCTTCAGCCGCCTGGGTCGCCTGTTCACCCAATCGCTCACCGCAGCCGTCAATCACAGCGTACGTACCCGCCACCGCAACACCCGCAACACGCTGAATGCCCTGTCAGCCTTCGTCGAGCGCGGCGAAGTCTACGACCTGCTGGATGCCCATGAATATTCCGAGCAGATCATTGTCGACTTCACCGACATCATCGCCGAACTGGAAGAGCGCAAACGCCAGCTGGTACGCGAAGTCGAAGCCCAGCAACTGGTACAACAGGCCAGCGACCAGTTCTTCGACTTCATGGAACGGCGCTTTCAACCTGACGTCGCCATTCGCCTGTCCGCCGACAGCGTGGAGAAACACCGCGACCGCATTCAGGAAGTCCTGCACCGCATTCGCCATCAGCCCAAGGAATGGAAAGCGCATGCCGAACGTGAATTGCGCCGACTGGCCCCGGACCTACTGACTGACGAGCGCAGCTCGGTACTCTGGCAACTGCTCGACAGCATCGAAAACCGCCTGCGCAACGCCTCGGAGATCATGTTGCCCGCTCTGCGTCGCACTTTGCAGAGCTTCACCAAGCGGGCCGACATCATCATCCGTCAGCTCAGCTACCTGCAGACCCAGCAGCATAACGACATCGTCGGCCTGTGCCGGGAGCTGAGTACACTCGACCAGGACAGCTATGCCGCCCGCCTGAATGCCGCAGGCAATGCGCTGGCCGGCGTACGCCTGGCGTTGGTGGATCCCGGTCAGGTACGCCTGCGCGAGCGCCAATTACGCCAACCGGTACAAAGCCAGATGGATGATCCCGGTACGCCCGACCCAGCCACCCTGCGAGCATTGGCTGTGCAGCAGTTACTCGAGCAGGCTTTTCATATCAACGCCAGCGGCCTGCGCAACTATCTGCGCAGTGCATTAGGCGATGGCCATCGCATCGACAGCCGCGACCTACCAATAGAAAACGCCAGCGACCTGTTGGCGCTCAGTCACGTCATCGGTCTCGGCAGTGCCGATAACGCTGCGACCGGCTTTCGCGTCAATATCGAGCCAACGGGTCAGCCCGTTACTGGCGGAACCTATTTCGCCCGCCGCGACGGCTTTATTATCGAACTGGAGCAAGACCACCATGCGTGACGCACTGGAAGATCAACTGCAGCAACGCGGCATCAGTGCCGAGGACTTTTCCGAATTGATGATTCGGCTGCTGGATCGCGGTGTGCTCTGTCGCGACGAAAGCAAAAAGGAAGCGCAGCTCTATGATCACTTCCTGCAGATACGCGATCTGGTCGAGGACTATCTGAGCGTCCTGCGCATCCGCCTGCTGCATGAACCGCGCTTCGAACTGGTCCGAATATTCCCGCCCGGCGCCGAAGTACCCGGTCTGGCCGACAGTGAAGACAGCATCAGTACCGGCCTGCGCGATCGCCTGCACCAACATGAGGTGGCACTGATCCTGGTGCTACGCGCCGAGTATGACAAATCCCTGCGCGAAGGCCTGATAGATGAGCAGGGTCAGGTGATGTTGTCGCTGGAAACCCTCAGCTTGAGCCATCGCAATCTGCTTGGCCGCCCGTTGCCCGAACAGGCCGGCGAGCGCCAGACCCTGCTGCGGCGGATGCGCCAATTGCGCCTGATCCGCAGCAGCAGTGACGCCGGCATGGATGATGAAAGCTGGGTCACCATCCGTCCCGGCATCCTCAGTCTGGTTACCGATACCGCACTGAGCCAGCTGGCGGGTACCGCCGCAGATGAAACCATCAAAGAAATCGCCCAGGGAGACAACTGAGCATGTATCTGAAGCGCTCGATCACCGCCAACTGGGGCAACCTGCCGGTGGAAGAACTGGAATACGGCCCGGTCAACCTGTTCTCCGGCGGCAACGGCTCCGGCAAGACCACCGCGGCCGATGCCCTGCAGACGCTGATGACCGCTGCCCACGACAACCTGTTCAACTACAACCCCGGCCAGGATGAAACCACCCAGCGCGGGCGCGGCGGTAAACAAGTACGCACCCTCGCCTCCTATGTGCTCGGCTGCGACGATGGCGCCTATGCCCGCCCTTGGGCTACCGATGGCTATATCGCCGGCATCTTTCACCCGACTCAGGGAGAAACCGCCGAGCCGTTCACCGCAGTGATCGGTGTGCGCGCCCATCTGGATACCGCCGGCAGTAGCCGTCAGGCTCGCCAGGACGAGCTACTGCTGATGATAGTGCCCGGTGAAATGCTGTCACTGTCGCACTTCGTGCGTGAGCAAGCCGATGGTCGCCATGTGATCCCAGTGACCGAGCTTCCCAATCTGCTGCGCCGCCAGTTCGGCAAACAGCAGGTGGAAGTGTATGAACGCAAGAGCGCCTACCTGGCCCGCCTGTATGGCGCACTGCGTGGCAAGCGCGATGCGGTCTCCATTCGCGAGGCAAAGAACGCCGCGCGCACCTTCGCCAACTTCATGGCCTATAAACCGGTACGCTCCATCGACCAGTTCGTCGCCGGGGAAGTACTTGAGGCGCGCGAATTCGGTGACACCATCAAACGCATCCGTGAACTGTTGCGCACCGTGCACGGCATGGAACAGGAAGCCGCACGGGTACGTAATAGTGTCAACCTGCTGGAGCAATCCCGCAGTCAGGCCGACCGCTATCTGGATAACTGGCTGGAGCGCACCGGGCAGGATTATGCCGCCGCGGCCCAATCCTGGAACAAGAACCAGAAGAACTACCTGCATAGCAAACAGCAACAGCAGGATCTCGATGGCCGGCGCGATACCCTGAACGAACAACAACGCCTGAATGACCAGCGCACCTCCCAGGCCCATCAGGAGCTGGTACAACTGGAAGCCCGCCGACAAGGCATTCCCGCCCTGCAAAGCAAAGACCAGCTGGAGGCACGTCACCAGCAACTCGCCGACCAACTGCAACAGGGCGTGGCCCCTCTGCTGGAGCAGGCTCGCCAGCGCGACCTCAACGTCGAGGCAGTGCGCAGCATTCAGCAGTTGGCCAAGGACGGCCTGAGCGCCGAGCTGCCGGAACTGGACAGTCGGCACTGGCAGGAGCGCGCCGATGCGGTGCTGATAGCGGAAAAGCAACCGGTTGCCGAACTCAACCAGCTGCTGGCGCAAGACTGGATAGATCTGACCCCGCTGGATGCCGGACTGGACGCAATCCGTGCTCAACAACATGAGCATAACCAGATGGCCGCTCTGCTCAACGAGCCGACTGTCGAGGGTGACAACCTGGCACAGCGGGTCGACCGCCTGCGTCAGGAGCGCCTCGCCGCATCGAACACCCTGGATCGGCAGATCAGCCAAACCGAGCGGCAGATCAAGGCGCTGCAGGATAGCCGGGTCACCTACCCCGGCTATGTCGAAGACGCTCTCGCAGCCATCCGCCAGCACTGTCCGCAAGCTGATCCGCGGGTGCTCTGCGATTACGTCGACGTGATCGATTCCGACTGGCAGATGACAATCGAAGGCTATATCGGTGGTTCGCGCTACGGCATTCTGGTCGAACCTGCCTTCGAGGCCGAGGCCATTCGCATCGTCCGCCAATTGAGTGGCCGCGAGCGCAACCGCGCCAAGGTTATTCAGGGTGACAAGGCCCGCCAGGATGCGGAAAGACTCAGCCTGCCGGACGATTCAATCATCCACGCCATGCGCTTCAGCCACCGCATCGCCGAATATTACCTGCACGCTTCCTATGGCAACGTGGTCCGCGTCAAGGATGCCGAAAGCCTGCGCCAGACGCGCCGCGGTATCACCAGCGAAGGTATGGGCTCAGGTAGCTATGCCATGTTCCGCTGCGATATCGATGACAGCCAACTGGTGTTCGGCGCGGCCGCCCGCGAACGCAATCTACTGGCCCAGCAAGCGCTGCTCGCAGAACAACAGGTGCTGCGTCAGAGCCATCAACAACTCAGCGACAACCTGCACAGCCTCGGCACAGCGCTACAGCGCATCAAACCCCTGGATTACGCAGCCTGCGCCAACCTGCTGCTGGAAACTCAGCAGCTGCTGCGCGAAGTGGAACAGCAGCTGGCCAGCCTGGACCTCTCCGCCCATCAGGATATGGAAAACGAGCTGCAGCGTGTCAACCAACGCCATGAAGAGCTGAAGGAACATCAGAAGCAGCTGCAGAAGGAATCCGGAGAACTGAGCCTGCGCCTCGAACAGGTGACTGAACAGGTGCGCAGACTCGCTGATCAGGGCGAGGCGCTGCAGGATAAGCGCGACAACGCGGAACGCTACCTGCTGGATGCCGCCGCGCTGGTCACGGGCATAGACCCACAGCAGCACCTGGAGGAGATAGACACACGGCTTGCCCAAGCGGCAAGCGAGTTCGACTTCGCTGCCGACAGCCAGGCGTTGACCGATACGCTGTATAAACTCGCCATCGCGCTGGACAGCGGTCTGAAGGAATACAACCAGCAGGCGCAACCGGCCGACCATGTGTTGCACGACACCGCTGCCGAACTGCACCACATGGACTTTTTCCGTCATGTCTGCACGTTACGCCAGCAGCTGGATAACCTGCACAACCGCCTGCGCAACAACGTGCTGTTGGAGAAACAGGAGCAGCTAGGCAAGCTGCGCGACAGCTTCAACACCACCTTCATCAGCGACCTGTGCCATGAGATCCATCAGGCAATCAATGATGGTGGGCGGACCCTGGAAGGGCTTAACAGCGAGCTGGAACATCATCGTTTCGGCGCTGATCGCGAGGGCTTTCAGTTCGAATGGAGCTGGGTGCCGGAGTACAAGGAGTATTGGGAGTTCTTCCGCGAAGTCACCCAGATGCCCAATCTGGGAGACGGTGCCAGCCTGTTTGATGCCAGCCTGTCAGACAAAGGGGCAAGGGTACGCGATCAGCTGCTCGGCCTGCTGCTCGACGGTGAGGAGCAACAGGCGTTGCGCGAACTGGAACGCATCAGTGATTACCGTCGCTATCGCCGCTATGACATTCTCAAGCACCCCGAGGGCAAGGCGGCAATCCGTCTCAGCGAATACGGCACCGGCTCCGGCGGCCAGCTGGAAACCCCGGCCTACATCATCCGCGCCGCAGCCGTCACCAGCGCCTTTCGCTTCAACGACGGCGACAGCCATCTGCGCATGGTGATTGTCGATGAGGCGTTCATGCACATGGACGAAACCCGCTCAAGGGAGGTCATCAATTACCTGACCGAGACCTTGGGGCTGCAGCTGATCTTCATCATGCCCACCAGCAAGGCCGGCCCCTTCCTGGAGCTGATCAGCAACCAGTTCGTCTTCAGCAAGGTCCCCAGCGCCCGCCCTATGGGCGAACTCAACACGCGCGTACTACTCGACCGCCAACAGCTCAACCGGGAACGCATTGCCGAACTCTGGGCCAATCATCGTCGGGTGATCCGTCAACAGGGCGCGCTGGATTTCATGGAGATGCTTTGAACACCCTGCCTCCCGCGCCGGTATGGCTGGCTGAAGAGCCCTGGCTACAGGAGTTACTGCTCTGGTTCATTGGCAAGCTGGAAAAACAGAGAAGCCGCGACGTGACTCGCTTGGTAAAGCAGAAGACGGTACCGGCCCTGTTTGATTTCAGTGAAGATACAAAATACCGCTGGGAGCTGATCGAACGAGAACTGGTCCAGCGCTATCAAGTATTTTCCATCAGCTCTGCCCGGCGCTCAAAACAGAGCCAGGAACCTTATGAAAATGTCCAGCTGCGCCTGAACGCGGCTACCGAGCCTCTTTTACGGCACTGGCTCAATCGCCCCCGGATCAGCCCCGAGGAACAAAACTGGCAGGCCGCGATAGATCTTTACGCACATCATTTTATTGACCACGGAGCAGCTCTGAGGGCTCAGCGTCTCACCCTGCCCGGCTATTCCAGCGTACAGCTGGTAGCCGGAATAGCTTCTGCGGGGACGCTCCTTGGCCAATCGCTGACGTTACGCGAGATTTCTGCGCATTGTTTTCTTGGCAACTCCAAAGTGCTGGACAACCGACAGGAGCTGCTGACCCGCCTGTTCGGGGACAGCATATCATCATTGATTGAGCGCCCCTTGCTACTGACCGCTTGGGCACCTGCCGGTTTTTCCAAGCTGTTATTTATCGAGAATCAGGATACTTTCCTGCACCTGACAGAACAGCCTCCCAGCAATAGCGCATTAGTTTACAGCGGCGGGTTTCGCGCCAGCGCCAGTCGCCTGATCAGCTCGGCAACCCGTTTTGCCTTCCTGCCCGGATCAGATGCAGACGGTTTCAAAGCGAGTTGGAAACAGCCGTCCATCCAAGCTTTTTTCTGGGGCGACCTGGACTATGCCGGCATGGGTATCCTGCGCGCGCTCCGCCTATCCCTACCCCACCTGCTGTCTTGGCAGCCGGGATATCGGCAAATGCTGAATGCCCTTCACGAGGGCGCCGGCCATACTCCCGAGCAAGGCGGCAAAGGTGGGCAGATCGACCCTATTGAAACCGGCTGCGATTACGCTGATCAACAATTGCTGCCAGCGCTGCGCATGGCAGGACGATTTCTCGACCAGGAAGGCTTCCACTCCCGCACAACGGGAAGCATCGCAGACACTCCTAGCGCTCTCAACTGAACCGAGCGCTCGGCGGCCGATACAGCAGCATCGCACCCTGGCTGGCGAGCACCAGCAGGATCAGCGGCGTCAATTCCAAAGTGCAGACGTAATGCAGCATCCCGACCCAGCCGGGTAACTTAGCGTTAGTCAGGCCCAGCAGCTGTTGATGATGCAGACGAGTCCAGGCCTGTTCGGCTGAGGCGGTATCCTGTTGCGCGTCAGCGGCGATGACCGCCTGGCGAAAATGCCGGAAGCGCCAGACACTCAGCAGCAGGGTCAGCAGGCCGGCGATGAACAGCGGCACTGCGGCTTCTGGGTAAGCCCCCTGGCGATCATGAAAGAACCAGACCACGGCTATCGGCAGAATCAGCGATGCAGCGCACTGCATGCGCCAGTTGCGCCGCATTGCCTGCCAGTGAGGGCGGGTATCGAGCATTATTCTGCCTCGGCCTGATGAATGGTTCCCAGCAGGTGGCCGAGCTTGCCGGCCTTGGTTGCCAGGTAGTTGCGATTGAAGGGATTCAGGCCGGTCTTCAGCGGGATACGTTCGACCACGGTGATACCGAAGTCTTCCAGTGCCTTGACCTTGCGCGGGTTGTTGGTCAGCAACTTGAGGCCGGTGATGCCCAGATACGCCAGCATGGGCTTGCAGATCCCATAATCACGCTGGTCCGCGCCAAAGCCGAGCAGCTCGTTGGCTTCCACCGTATCGGCACCACCATCCTGTAGGTGATACGCCCGAATCTTGTTCATCAGACCGATGCCACGACCTTCCTGGCGCAGATACAGCAAGGCGCCGCGACCTTCGTCGGCAATCGCTTTCAGCGCCGCTTCCAGCTGGAAGCCGCAGTCACAGCGCAGACTGAACAGGGCGTCGCCAGTGAGGCACTCTGAGTGCAGGCGCCCGAGCACCGGCTGGCCGTCGCCTACCTCGCCCATGGTCAACACCACGTGCTCCTTGCCCGTTCCGGGTTCCAGGAAGCCGTGCATGGTAAAAATGCCCCACTTGGTGGGTAATTGGGATGACGCAACAAAGGTGACTGGCACGCTGTCTCCTGTCCGACCACGCTGATATAGAGGGCAACTATCTTAACAGCACATGCGTATGACCGTCAGCGCCGATGTGCCCGGATTGATGCTGGGTTATACCAGACCCGGCAATTCGGCCAACGCCAGCAATACCAACAGGGCCATGAGGCCAGCGAGGATATCATCAAGCATGATGCCCAGCCCGCCACTGACATGACGATCCGCCCAGCCGATCGGCCAGGGCTTCCAGATGTCAAACAGGCGAAACAGCAGAAACCCCACCACCAGCCACAGCCAACCGGGAGGCGCCAGCCACAGGGTAATCCATACGCCGACGAACTCGTCCCAGACGATACCGCCATGGTCATGCACGCCCAGATCCGCGGCAGTGCGATGACACAACCAGATACCCAGCAAGGTGCTCAGCACCAGCACCAGCGCATAACCCCCCGGCGGCAGTTGTTGCCACAAGAGTGCAAAAGGCAGCGCCACCAGCGAGCCCCAGGTTCCAGGCGCTTTTGGCAATGCTCCGCTGCCGAAACCGAAGGCCAGAAAATGAATCGGGTTGCGCCATATCGATGCCGGTGTTGGCTCGCGAGACTCAGCCATGCGTGGACTCCTTGAAATGTTGGTAACCGTCAGCCCCGCCGACCCGTTGTTGGTCCAGCCAGACGCCCGCTCCGGTGACTGCTTCGCCGATGACGCTGACCGACCATCCCTGCTCGCGCCACTGCTCCAGCAACGCAGCCTGGTTTGGCGGCAACGTGAACAGCAAAACGTATTCATCTCCGCCGCGCAGCATCCAGTCCAGCTGCTGGGTCGCTGGCCACGCCTGCAGAGCCGGGGAATGAGGCAGATCAGCGCTGCGCACATGCAGCGCCAGCCCGCTGGCACGGGCCAGATGCCCGGCATCCTGCAGCAGACCATCAGATACATCCAGACCGGCCGTAGCCACACCAGCCAGCGCAGTACCCAGCGCACATTGGGCTTGCGGGCGCCAGAAACGGCCAGTCAGGTAGTCCCGGTCGCTGGCTAATAGTGTCTCCGGCACAGCCTGCCCCAGCACCACCGCCAGGCCTGCAGCGCCCTCGCCCACGGGACCACCGATGCACAGCAGGTCCCTGGGCTGCGCACCGGAACGCCGCAATGCGCGCCCCGACAGCACTTCACCGAAAACGCTGACGCCGATATTCAATGGACCGCGGGTGGTATCACCGCCAATCAGGCTGATGCGATGATCAGCGGCGCACTCGGCCAGGCCGTCAGAAAAACTCTGCAGCCAGGATTCATCCACCTCGGGAAGGGTGAGCGCCAGGGTAAATGCCACCGGTCTGGCGGCCATGGCCGCCAGGTCACTGACAGCCACTGCCAAGGCGCGATAGCCCAGATCAGCAGGAGAATATTGCTCGGGAAAGTGAACGCCCTGCACCAGACTGTCAGTGGATATGACCCATTGGCAGCCCGGCGTGGGCTCCAGCAAGGCAGCATCGTCACCGATGCCGAGGGCGACTGCGGAAGGTCGGCCTGCCTGTTCCAACGCTGCGCGCTGAAAGTACTGACCAATCAATCCAAATTCACCCAGCGGCATGGCGGCTGCCTCCCTGCCGTGACTCAACGCCCCCTGCGGGACGCATTCACCTCGACACTGCGCAGGCGGGGAGCCAGCTTGTCGAGGATGCCGTTGACATATTTATGGCCATCGGTAGCACCGAAGATCTTGGCCATTTCAATGCCTTCGTTGATCACCACCTTGTAGGGCACGTCGACGCGATGGGTCATTTCAAAGACGCCGATACGCAAGATGGCCAGCTCGATGGGATCAACATCGTTAATCCCCCGATCCAGCACCTGTGCCAGATGATCATCTATTTCATCAAGGTACTGCGGCACACCATGGAACAGCTCGCGGAAATAGGCACCGTCAGCGCTATCGAACTCGTACTCGACATCGCTGCGCAATTGCGCCTCGATATCCGTCAACGACTGACCTGCCATCTGCCATGAGTACAGGGCCTGCAAAGCCAAGCTACGCGCCTTGCGGCGCATGGCATTGCGGGATTGCCCACCGCTGCGCTTGGGTTTCGCGTCGTGGTCGGCCACTTAAGCCTCCAGCTGCTTGATCACGCTGACCATTTCGATTGCTGACAGCGCGGCTTCGGCGCCCTTGTTACCGGCCTTGGTACCGGAACGCTCAATGGCCTGCTCAATGCTGTCGACTGTCAACACGCCGAAGGCAACCGGGACACCGGTGTCCAGAGACACTGCACCCACGCCTTTGACGCACTCACCGGCGACGTATTCGAAGTGCGGCGTACCGCCACGAATGACCGCGCCGAGGGTGATGATGGCGTCGAACTGCTTCAGATCGGCCACTTTGCGCACCATCAGCGGAATTTCGAAGGCACCGGGAACGCGCACTATGGTGATATCAGCTTCCTTGACCCCGTGACGCTTGAGCGTGTCGACAGCGCCGTCGACCAGGCTTTCAACCACAAAGCTGTTGAAACGGCCGACAACCAGGGCATAACGACCCTGTGCAGCGATGAAGTCACCTTCGATGGTACGGATAGCAGTCATATCAATCTCTCTTAAAGAACCGGTGGCGCGCACAGGCGCCGCCGTGAATCCAATGCGTTTATTCGCAGGGCAGGTATTCTACTACTTCCAGGTCGAACCCGGATATGGCATTGAAGCGCATCGGCAGCGATAGCAGCCGCATCTTGCGTACACCCAGGTCACGCAGGATCTGTGAGCCGGCCCCTACAGTATTGTAGGTGGTCGGACGCCGTACTGCCGGCTCATCGCCACTCAATTGCTGGACATGGTGCAGCAGTTCGTCGCCTTCCATCTGATTACCCAGCAGCAACACCACGCCATTACCCTGTTCGGCCAGCTTGGCCATGGCCGCACGCAGGCTCCAGCGACCCGGCTGTTTGACCATGAACAGGTCGCGCAGCGGATCCATGTTGTGCACTCGCACCAGTGTCGGCTCTTCCGGCTCGATGTCGCCCAGGGTCAGTGCCAGGTGTACAGCATTCTCCAGGCTGTCCTTGTAGGTCACCAGCTTGAAGGTACCCAGTTCGGTATCCAGCGGCTGTTCGGAAACGCGCTGTACGGTGCGCTCGTTGAGCAGACGGTAGTGAATCAGATCGGCGATAGTGCCAACCTTCAAGCCGTGTTCCTCAGCGAAGGCTTCCAGCTCCGGACGCCGCGCCATGCTGCCATCTTCATTCATGATTTCGCAGATGACCCCGGACTCGCCGAAGCCACCCATGCGTGCCAGATCACAGGCCGCTTCGGTGTGACCGGCACGTGCCAGCACGCCACCGGGCTGGGCCATCAGCGGAAAGATGTGGCCTGGGCTGACAATGTCCTCGGCTACCGCATCAACTGCTGCGGCCGCTTCCACGGTGCGCGCGCGATCAGCGGCAGAAATACCGGTGGTAACCCCCTCGGCAGCCTCGATGGAGACGGTGAACTTGGTACCGAAACCCGAGCCATTGCGCTGCACCATCAACGGCAGCTTGAGTCGCTCGCAACGCTCCAGACTCATCGGCATGCAGATCAGACCACGGCCGTAACGGGCCATGAAGTTGATATCCTCAGCCTTGCAGGCCTCGGCGGCCATGATCAGATCACCTTCGTTCTCACGATCTTCGTCATCCATGAGGATGACCATCTTGCCAGCGCGGATATCTTCAATCAGTTCTTCAATAGTGTTCAGTTTCATACGGCCCTCCTGGGCGCGTTGCTCAGGACTTCAAAAAGCCGTTGTCGGCAAGAAATGCCATGTTGATACCGGGAGCGGCGCCAGATTCGGCAGCCTTGTCACCCAACAGCAGACGCTCAAGATAACGGGCAATCACATCGACCTCCAGATTCACCGGACGCCCCTGCTGATAGTCGCCCATGACCGTTTCCTGCAGGGTGTGGGGGACGATGTTCAGCTCGAAAATGGCGCCATCCACGCCGTTGACAGTAAGACTGGTGCCATCGACAGTGATCGAGCCCTTCTCGGCGATGTAGCGGGCCAGCGCGGCAGGCGCCTCGATACGAAAGCGTACCGAGCGGGCCTCTTCGGTGCGCGACAATACCTTGCCAACACCATCGACATGGCCGCTGACCAGATGACCACCCAGCCGCGTGGTGGCGGTCAGGGCTTTTTCCAGATTCACCCGACTGCCCACCACCAGTTCGGTGAAGGCGCTGCGGCGCATGGTTTCCTGGCTGACATCCGCCCAGAAACCGTCGCCTGGCAACTCGACAACGGTCAGGCATACGCCGTTGACCGCAATACTGTCACCCAGTTTGACGTCGTCCAGATCCAGCTTTCCGGTCTTTACATAGACCCGCACATCACCGCTGCGCGGCTGCAGAGTCTGGACCTGTCCAACTGCTTCGATTATCCCGGTAAACATGATTGCCTCGGTTACGTGTGCATTATCAGGGCGTGATCAGCTGGCCCACAGCGAACACCGCCAGGAAGCCGAAAATAAAGGCGAACAACAGCAGGCCGAAGCAACGGAAGTAGGACATGAAGGTCAGTCCCGGCAACTTGCTCATGGCCACGATCCCGGCTGCGGAGCCAATTATAAGCAGGGAACCACCTACACCGACAGCATAAGTCAGTCCCATCCATTCAGCGACGCTCATTTCCAGGTCGGATTTGAGCAGCGCGGCGGTCAGCGGCACGTTGTCGATCAAGGCTGACAGCAGGCCCATCAGAAAGTTGGCCAACAGCGTGGGCATCAAGTCATACAGCGCAGTCAGACTGCCGAGCACACCGATGAACTGCAACATGCCCACCACCAGCAAAATGCCGAGGAAGAACAGTAAGGTCTCGAACTCGATAGCGCGGATATATTCAAGGATAGGATCATGCATGACGTCCTCCTCAAGGTGATGCGCCAACAGAAACATCACCGACAAGCCCGCGAGAAACGTCAGCGTCGGCGGTATATCAAACAGTAAGCTGCCAAGGATGGTGGCGAAGATGGTCAGGAAAAACACCAGCGCGACCATGCGTCCGGTGCGCTGAGAATGCACCCTGGAACCTCGGTCGATGACCACCACATCATTCATCCCGACGGACAGCAGACCGGCCAGCAACAGCACCGCAGCCAGCGCCGGAATCGCCAACAGCAGCAGCTGGGTGATCTCCACCTTACCGGCGAGGAAGATCATCAAGGTGGTGACATCCCCAGTGATCATCGCCACCCCGCCCGAGTTGACCGAGAACACCACCAGGGTGGCGAAGCGCAGCGCCTTGCGCAGCTCCAGCTTCAAACTCAGCACCAGCGCCATGGATACCAATGTGGCAGTGATATTGTCGGCAAAGGAGGAAAACACAAAGCAGAACAGAGCCGTCAGGAACAGCAGCTTTCGTTCACTTATACGCCTGGGCAGAATCTTGAAGATGACGCTGTCGATCAACCCCTTCTTGTTCAGATAGGCAACGAAGGTCATGGTCGCCATCAGGAACAGCCATAACCCGGCGATATCCAGAATATTGTGATTGAACGCGTCCTGTACACGTAACCGAAAAGCGTCATCCGGCGCAGCGATGAACAGCACCACCCAGGCCAGCGTGCCGAAGAACAACACGACCATGGATTTGCTGATGTGGGTTACTTCTTCAAAAATGACGCCCAGAATGGCCAGGAAGGCCATCAAAAGCAGGGCTACCTCTACTGCGCTCATGGATTGTTACTCTCGGAAGGAAAAAACCGGTCGCGCCGTGATCCGCCAATCACCGCCGATAACCCGCATGTCAGTCACATCGAGATCCATGGCCTCGGCCATCTCATCGAAGGGCAGCTCCAACAGCGGTCGCGCCCGGCTACCCAGCAGCCTTGGCGCCATATACACAATCAACTCATCCACCAGGCCAGCACGCCAGAAGGCACCAGCCAAGCCAGCACCGGACTCCACCAGTACCTCGTTACAGCCACGCTGCGCCAATTCGCGCAACAGGGCAGCAAGATCCACCTTGCCGTCCGCGCCAGGCAGCGTAAGCAGCTCTATCTGCTGCGCGAGATAATCCGCTGCGCGCTGCTGCGGATCAGTACAGACCACCAGCACCGGGCCGACTTCGCGGAACAGGCGCTGCTGCAGCGGTACGCGCAGGCGTCCATCGATCAACACGCGCAGAGGCTGGCTGGCAGCGGCAGCAGTCGCCAGTTCGGCATCCAGACCGAGCTCGGTGGCACGCACCGTCAGCGCCGAATCATCCAGCAGCACGCTATCCGCCCCGCTGATGACCGCGCCACTGCGCGCCCGCAGACGCTGCACATCGGCGCGAGCCTGCGGCCCGGTGATCCATTGGCTTTCACCGCTGGCCATCGCCGTGCGGCCATCCAGACTCATCGCCAGTTTCAGGCGCACCCAAGGCAGCCCCTGCTGCATGCGTTTGATGAATCCGGGATTGAGGTCACGCGCATCGCTTTCCAGCAGCCCACAATCGACCTCGATGCCGGCAGCGCGCAAACGTGCCAGCCCCTGACCGGCCACCTGGGGATTGGGGTCCTGCATGGCGGCAACCACCCGACTGACACCGGCGTTGATCAAGGCATCTGCGCAGGGCGGCGTCTTGCCGAAGTGACTGCAGGGTTCCAGAGTGACATAGGCTGTCGCGCCGCGAGCGCGCTCGCCGGCCTGGGCCAGAGCGTTGACTTCCGCATGGCCTTCACCTGCGCGTACATGCCAGCCTTCACCGACAATCTCACCGTCACACGCCAGCACACAGCCCACCCGCGGATTAGGCTCGGTGGTATATATCCCTTTGGCGGCCAATTGAATGGCCCGGGCCATCAGACATCGGTCAGCAGACTCCTCAGGCATCGGGTTCGCCCGGCTCGCCTCGGGACAGACGGTCGATCTCCTCGCGGAACTGATTGAGATCCTGGAAACGCCGGTAGACGGAGGCAAAGCGGATATAGGCCACTTCATCCAGCTGTTTGAGCTCGGCCATGACCATCTCGCCGACCACCATCGCCTTGATCTCGCGCTCGCCGGTGGCACGCAGCTGATGCTTGATACGACCGAGCGCCGCCTCGATCTGCTCGACACTGACCGGGCGTTTCTCCAGCGCGCGCAGCAGACCGGCCCGCAGCTTGTCCTCATCGAACGGCTGACGCCGACCGTCCTGCTTGATGAGCCGTGGCAACACCAATTCAGCGGTTTCGAAGGTGGTGAAACGTTCCTGACAGGCGAGACACTCACGCCGGCGACGCACCTGGCCACCGTCCGCTACCAGCCTGGAATCAATTACCTTGGTGTCATTGGCGCCACAAAAGGGACAATACATGCTCGGATCCAGTAAAGGTCTGAACAGCGGCCGCGCTGCGGCCATGCTGGGTTTTTAGAAGGCCCATAGCATACTCGCTGACAGGAGGTTATTAAAGTAAACCAATGTTAACCTGCCACTCATTGCCGCACCCTGCCTCGGTATCAACACCCATCCAACCGATTCACCGATATCGCACCGGCACGCTACAATGGCGGCTTTTCCGCCAAGGTACTCAGTCATGTCCGCACTCGGCTCGATCGACGCCCTGCAAAACACGCTGCAGCAGATTCTGCCGAATGCCCAGCTGAGCGCCAGCACCCTCCCCGACTTGCCCGAGCTACAGCTGTGGCTACTCGATCCCGCCAACCTGGATCGCGCCTTTGCCAGCGATGAAACCCAACGCCTGCTGGAACAACCACCTTACTGGGGATTCTGTTGGGGCAGTGGCCTGGCCCTGGCGCGCTGGATTCTCGATCATCCGGAACAGGTGCACGGCAAACGGGTACTGGATTTCGGGGCCGGCTCAGGGATAGTCGCGCTGGCCTGCAGCGCCGCCGGTGCACGGCAGAGCATCGCCTGTGACCTGGATCACCCTGCACGTCTGGCCAGCGCGATGAATGCGCAGCTCAACGGTCTGGGCATCGAGCTGGCGGACGATTACTTTGCTGTCACCGACGAGCTGGACCTGATCTTCGCCGCCGATGTGCTGTACGACCAGGATAACCACGGTTTCCTCGGCCACTTCCTCAATCGCGCCAATGACGTGTTGATCGCGGATTCACGGGTGCGTGATCTGCAGCATCCCGGCTATCGGCGGGTCGCCACCCTCAGCGGTCAGACCTGGCCGGATCTGGGCGAGCCGGAGATCTTTCGGCAGGTCTCGCTTTACCGCTCCGCCGCTGCGGTAACTTGCTGACCGGCAACTCAAGGAAGTCGACTAACCTTGGTAGTGAGCCACCCTCATACTGCCACTATCTTGATACCAATCAGCTCCTCGAAGAGCAATTCCTACCCCCGCCAGGCTCTACCAGCACTGAATAAACTTCCCACTCTGTGGAAGCAAAGATGCATTCCAGACACCTCCAAATATTCTCGTCAAAGATAATTGATTCTACCGACATTAAAAGTTTGACCATTCGGGAAAATATGGCCTACTCTCTTTTTACCGACTGGTAAAATATGCATCAAGACTCCACAAAAAAAATAACGGAGGCAGTGGTCATTATGTTGACCCGTTCACAGGCACTAGCGCTTGAAAAGGCGCCCGATAACGAATTTACCGAACTGGCCAAACAAGCGGCCGGCATTCGTGATATGCATTGGGGCAAAGCTCTGACTTATTCACGAGCGGTTTTCGTTCCACTTACCAATATGTGCCGTGATGATTGCGGTTATTGCACCTTCGTTCAAAAGCCAGACTCCCCTAATGCACGCCTGATGACGCCTGCTGAAGTTATGCAGATCGTCCATGACGGTGAACGCATGGGCTGTAAGGAAGTGTTGTTCAGCCTCGGGGAGAAGCCCGAGCTGCGTTACCCACAGGCGCAGGCCGCACTGGCCCGTCAAGGGCATACCAGCATGATCAGCTACCTGGCCGAAGTCTGCGCCATGGTAATGAGCGAAAGCAGCATGCTGCCCCATGTGAATGCCGGCACGCTCTCCGAAGCGGATATCCGACTCCTCAAGCCGCACAGCGTGAGCATGGGCATGATGTTGGAGAATGTCAGCCGCCGCCTGATCGCCAAGGGCGGCGCCCATTATGCCTGCCCGGACAAGGTACCAGTGCAACGCATTCGCACTCTGGACCGGGCGGGCCGCCTTGGCGTCCCCTTCACTACCGGCATTCTGATCGGCATAGGTGAAACCTGGGCAGAGCGCGTCGATAGCCTGATGACCATCAACAATCTGCACCTCGAACATGGCCATATTCAGGAAGTCATAGTGCAGAATTTCCGGGCCAAGCCCGGTACCGCGATGGCCGGCCATCCCGAGCCCAGCCTGGACGACATGGTCCGCACGCTGGTACTGGCCCGCCTGCTGCTTGACCCGTCCATCAGCCTGCAAGCGCCTCCCAATCTGGAGAGCCGGTTCGCAGCCTATATCGCTGCCGGCATCAATGACTGGGGCGGTGTCTCCCCATTGACCATCGACCATATCAATCCGGAACGCGCCTGGCCGCAAATAGAATCACTTCGCCGTGCTACAGCAGATTGTGGCTACGGTCTTGAAGAACGTCTCGCGGTCTATCCCCGCTATCTGGAACGCCCTCAGCATTTCTTTACTGGTGAAGTGGCTCCCCGGTTATCCGCCATCGCCCGGGCTGATGGTCTGGCGTTACAACAGTGCCTGTCTTGAGGAACTCCGCAATGAATGTACAAGTATCAGCGAACATTGCCTTACATAAACCAGTACCAGAACTTTACCAACCAGGTGTAGGCATAACAGTACGCACCATTCTGGCAAGTGTATTAGCGGGCCAGGAACTTAATGAAGCGGACGCTATTACCTTATTCGGCACCGAGGGTGCTGAGTTGGATGCACTGACCGCCTGCGCTGACCAACTACGGCGTGCCAGTGTCGGCGATACGGTGACCTTCGTCATCAACCGCAATATCAACTACACCAATGTCTGCTACATGGGTTGTCGCTTCTGCAGTTTTGCCAAACGCAAGGGTGATCCGGATGCCGAGTTCTTTGATCTGGATGAAATTGTTGCGCGAGCCCAAGAGGCCTGGGACCGAGGCGCAACCGAAGTCTGTATCCAGGGCGGCTTGCACCCGGATATTCCCGGGCATTTCTATCGCGACATGCTCAAAGCGATAAAAGCCCAGCTGCCGGATATGCATATCCATGCGTTTTCACCCTTTGAAATCTGGTTCGGCGCGCGCAAAAGCAAGATGTCCTATGCCGAGTTTATCCAGGATCTGATTGATCACGGCCTGGGTTCAATGCCGGGCACCGCGGCAGAGATCCTCGACACCACCATCCGCAAGCAGTTGACCCGCGACAAACTGACCACCGAAGAATGGGTAGAGATTGTCAAAACCGCCCACAAGCTGGGGCTACCCACCACCTCCACCATCATGTACGGCCATATCGATGGCCCCGAACACTGGGCGGCGCACCTGGCCTTGTTGCGCGATATCCAGAAGGAAACCGGCGGCTTTACCGAGTTTGTGCCACTGGGGTTCATCCATCACAAAACGCCGCTGTACCTGGAGCACGCCGGTGTGCGACCCGGCCCCACTCGACTGGAGCATATCCGCATGCACGCCGTCGCCCGTCTCATGCTCAACGGCTGGATCGATAACATCCAGGCGTCCTGGGTCAAGCTGGGGCCGGAGCTGGCCCAGCAGATGCTCACCGCCGGGGTGAACGACCTGGGCGGCACCCTGATGAATGAAAGCATTTCCCGGGCGGCAGGCGCTGAACATGGCCAGGAAATGCATCCGGAGGGCTTCATTCAGATCATGCGCAACATGCGGCGCCAGCCGGTCCGGCGCAACACGCTGTACCGTCACATCACCGTTTACGATGCTCCCGAGGCCACGCCGGCCGCGCCACGCTATGCCGGAGCAGCGCTGTGAACAGTCGCCGGCCGCGTATCACCTTGCTCGCCGGCGGGGTCGGCGGTGCCAAGCTCGCGGTGGGTTTGGCATCCATTTGTGAGCCCGGCCAGCTCAGCATCATAGGCAACATTGCCGATGACCAGGAGTTTCACGGCCTGTGGGTATCCCCTGATATCGACACCCTGACTTACACTCTGGCCGGCCGGATCGACAGCGACAAAGGCTGGGGCCTGGCAGACGAAAGCAACCGTGTGCTCGATGGCCTGAAACGCCTGGGGGGTGACAGCTGGATGTATCTGGGTGATCAGGATATGGCGACCCATATCATGCGCACCGTCCTGCGCAAGCAGGGTATCCGCCCCAGCGTTATCGCCCAGCGGATTGCTGAGTCCTTCGGCATACAGAGCAATATCGTTTTGCCCACCGATGATCGCGTACAGACGCGGATCAGAACACCTCATGGCTGGCTGTCATTTCAGGAATACTTTGTCCGTGAACAATGTCAGCCCGAGATTCTGGAAATTCAGCTTGATGGCCTCGAGCGTGCCACGGTAACGGCGGAAGCCCTCGCCGCCATCCGTGAGGCAGACCTGCTGGTAATCGCCCCGAGCAACCCGATTGTCAGTATCGGGCCGATCCTGGCCATACCCGGCCTGGGCCAGGCATTTGCCCTGTCCAATGCGCTCAAGGTCGCGGTCTCTCCGTTGATTGGCGGTGCCACCGTCAAGGGTCCCGCCGACCGCATGCTCAGCGCCTGTGGTTACAGCTGCAATAACCTCGGGATTGCCGATTGTTATGCCGACCTGATTGACGGACTGATCATTGATCATCAGGACCGATCAGAGGCCGACGGCCTGAAAGCGCGCGGTATCGATGTCATGGTCACCCAGACCCTGATGCGAGATACCGCCGACAAAACACGTCTGGCCGGCGAGCTGTTGCAGTTCGCCCAAGGTCAACTTACAGAGGAGAAGCAGGCATGCTGATGAAAACTCTGGTAGTGATCCCGGTGCGGGATTTTGCTGATGCCAAATCCCGGCTGGAGCCATTATGCGGACCTAGTCGCCGGGCTGCACTGGCGCGCTGGTTATGCGAGCGCACCTTGACGTTTTTCCGTGACTGCATGCCCGAGCAGGATGTGCTGGTGGTCACCGCGTGCGACACCATTGCCCAGCTGGCCAGCAGTTATGGCGCGGCGGTCCTGCGTGAAAGCCATTCACGCGGCATGTCAGCGGCAGCGCAGCTGGCCGCCGAGTGGAGTTGTGCCCAAGGCTATGATTCGCAGCTCTTGATCCCCGCGGATATAGCCCAACTGGATGAAGCCGAGCTGCGCGCGCTGATCAATCACCCGCGACCGGTTCCGTCAGTACTGATCAGTCCGGCCCATGATCGCGGCACCAATGCCCTGCTGACCACGCCGCCGGACATCCTGCCCTTCCAGTTTGGCCTTCATTCAAGTGACCAGCACTGGAATACCGCACATCGCCGGGGCATCACCTGCAGCCTGATCCATCTCCCCAAGCTGCGCTTTGATATTGATACACCGGCTGACCTGGCCAACCTGCTCTGCCAATCCAACGAGCCGGACTGCACGGAACTCGACGCACCGTGGCAGCGTCAGCCAACACCGTCGTCGCCCGCCTACCGGCCCATGCCGAGCCAGGGAGTTCCCGCATGTTGAGCCAATCCAAGAGTCTGAGCATGACCGCCCTGGCCGGGATTGCCGATATTCTGCCCGGCGACGACCTGGCCGATATCCTGGTCAAGGCTATTCGCAGCAATGATGTCGTACTGAACGATGGCGACATTCTGGTCATCGCCCACAAGGTCGTCTCCAAGGCGGAAGGCCAGGTGGTGTCCCTGGACGGTATCGAGCCTGGTGAAGAGGCCCGGCAACTGGCGGCAGAGCTGAACAAGGATCCACGCAAGATCGAAGTGATTCTTCGTGAATCCCGCCGCGTGGTGCGGGCTTTCAAACACCCACAACAAGCCGAAGGCATTCTGATTGCCGAACACCGGCTGGGCTTTATCTGCGCCAACGCGGCGGTGGATGAATCCAACGTGGGCGAAGAAAACACCGTCATTCTGCTACCGAAGGACCCCGACAACAGCGCCAGGAGAATCTGCGCAGCGCTGGAAGGAACCTTCGACGTGCGCCTGGGTGTGGTGATCACCGACACCTTTGGCCGCCCCTGGCGGATGGGTCTGGTCAACGTCGCCATAGGTCTGGCCAATGTGCCTGCCCAAATCAGCCTGATCGGCGAGCAGGATGCCTTTGGCCGCGAACTGGCCGTCACCATCCCGGCCCTGGCCGATGAAATAGCTGCCGCTTCGGGCTTGCTGATGAGCAAGAACGGCAAAACACCCGCCATTCTTTTCCAGGGCGTGGATTGGGAGTCCGCCCCCAGCTCGGCAACTGACCTGATAAGACCACAAAAAGAGGATCTCTTCCGATGACCATTGCAATTCTAGGCGGTACCGGCCCACAAGGCCGGGGATTGGCTTTACGCTGGGCCCGCGCCGGCGTACCGGTGGCAATTGGCTCCCGCGATGCTGAACGGGCTAGCACCGCAGCGCAGGAACTCCAGGCCTTGCTGCCGGACTCGGCCGCCGCTATTCGCGGCATGGATATTCGCGATGCCGTGGGCGCAGCCGATGAGATAGTGATTCTGGCTGTGCCCTACGCAGCCCATGACGCCACGATCGAATCGATTGCCGAGCTGCTGCAGGACAAGATCCTGGTCGATATCGTCGTCCCCCTGGCGGAGGGCAATCCTCGTGCGGTGGCCATGCCGGCAGCCGGCTCGGCGACCGAAGCTGCCCAGCAACTGCTAGGCGAGGCGATCCCCGTTGTCGGCGCGCTGCATAACGTCTCCGCAGCCACTCTGAACAATCTGGATCACGCCATTAATTGCGATGTACTGGTCTGCGGTGACGCCATGCCAGCCAAGGACAAGGTCATTGAGCTGATCAATAAGATGGACATAGCCGCCTACGATTGCGGTCCAGCCAGCAGTGCCCGCTGTATCGAGGCCATTACGCCGATTCTGATACGCCTGAATATTTCCAAGAAAGTCCCTTTCACCCACGCAGGAATCCGTATCTGGGCGCCAGACGCCTGATGCAGCAATAAGTAATACCTACCGACATAGGAGAATAACAATGGAATTCGGTATCTGCTTTAAAGGTTTTGTCAGCCCCGAACGGGCCCGCAGCTTGGTCATACAGGCTGAAGAAGCCGGCTTCGCTTATTGCTGGTTCTATGACTCGCATATTCTGTGGCGCGAATGTTATCCCGCGATTGCCATGTGTATGGAGCACACCAAGAAGATGCGCTTTGCGCCGTGCGTCACCAACCCCAACGCCCGTGACTGGTCGTTGGCCGCCAGCCTGTTCGGCAGCCTGGCCAAGCAAAGCGGCGGGCGCTTCGATATCGGTCTGGGCCGGGGTGACAGTTCGGTCCGGGTGATGGGCAAGAAGCCTGCCTCACTGGCGCGTGTAGCTGAATTCACCACCAAGGTAAAAGCCATGATCCGGGGCGAAGAGGTGCTTTATGGTGAGTGCCCTGAGCCGGTCAAATTCCCCTGGGCTGATGGTTACGAATTGCCCGTGCATATCGGCGCCTATGGCCCCATGGCGCTGAAAACCGCAGGGGAAGTGGGCGACGGCGTCATCCTGCAGATTGGCGAACCGAGCATCGTCAAATGGCTAGCTGAGCAGAGCATCAATGCCGGTAAGGAAGCCGGTCGTGACATGGACAATTACAAGGTGATCGTCGCGGCCCCAGCCTATTTCGGTAGCCGGGATGAGTGCATCGAAGCCACCAAATGGTTCCCGGCCATGGTCGGCAACCATGTTGCCGACATCGTTGAAAAGTACGGCAGCGACAGCGGTACCGTACCCGCCAGCCTGACCGACTATATCGAAAAACGTAAGGGCTATGACTACTCCAAGCATGGTCAGAGCGATAACCCCTACCTGGACTTCATTACCCCAGACATTGTTGAAAGCTTCTGTGTGCTGGGTGAAGCCGAGCAGCATGTCAGCAAGCTCAATGAGCTCAAGGCGGCCGGGGCCACACAATTCAATATCTATCTGGATAATGGCGATGAGGAAAACATCATTGCCCAGTATGGCGCGCACATTATTCCCCGATTCCAGGCCTGAGCTGGCACCGGTGGTGAAACCACCACCGGTTTGACGAGGACCTGGCCCGCGCCAGAAGCAGTTGCCCGCTCTGTCGGGCATCTGCATTCCAAAAACAACAATGACCGAATGAGGCAATGACAATGCAGAACACCATGATCAACCAGCAACGGCTATGGCAAAGCTTGATGGACATGGGCGAGATTGGCGGCACGGAAAAAGGCGGTGTCTGTCGGCTGGCCTTGACCGACCTGGACAAGCAGGCACGTGATCTATTTGTGCAATGGTGCAAAGACGCCGGCTGCACCATTCGCATCGACAAGATGGGCAATATCTTCGCCCACCGCGCCGGACTGGATGACTCCCTGCCACCCGTGGTGATGGGCAGCCACCTGGATACCCAACCTACCGGCGGCAAGTTCGACGGTATCTACGGCGTACTGGCCGGCCTGGAAGTGATTCGCACCTTGAATGACCAGGGCATCGATACCCAAGCGCCCATTGAAGCCTCGGTATGGACCAACGAGGAAGGCTCACGCTTTCCACCGGCGATGGTGGCATCCGGGGTGTTTGCCGGCGTGTTTGAACTGGATTACGGTTTGAGCCGCGCGGACCTGGATGGCAAGACCATGGGTGAAGAGCTGGCGCGTATCGGCTATAACGGCCCCGACGATGTCGGTGGGCGCCCATTCAAGGCGTTCTTTGAGGCGCATATCGAGCAGGGCCCGATCCTCGAAGATGAGAAAAAACAGATTGGTGTGGTCACGGATGCGCAGGGTCAACGCTGGTATGAAATCACTCTGACCGGCCAGGAATCCCATGCTGGCCCCACCCCCATGAGCCGGCGGCGGGATGCCTTGGTCGGCGCCGCCCGGTTGATTGATCAGGTCAATAAAATCGGCCTCGCTCATCAACCGAACGCCTGCGCTACCGTCGGTCTGCTGCAGGTGTTTCCCAACTCGCGCAACGTAATTCCCGGGCAAGTGTTCTTTACCGTGGATTTCCGCCACCCCGATGCTGAGGTCCTGGCACAAATGGACCAGGCTCTGCGTGAAACAGCTGATTCCGTATCCACAGAGCTGGGATTGGAAATGGCCTTCGAGCAGATCTGGTACTCGCCACCCGTTCCCTTTGACGCCGACTGCGTTGCCCTGGTCCGCCAGGCAGCAACGGATTTTGGTTATAGCCATCGGGATATCGTCAGCGGCGCGGGGCATGATGCCTGCTATATCTCCCGCGTCGCCCCTACAGCCATGGTCTTTGTGCCTTGTGAGAATGGCATAAGTCACAACGAAGCGGAAAATGCGACGCCGGAAGATCTGGCCGCCGGCTGCAATGTGCTTTTCCAGGCAGTCGTGGCACGCGCCAACAGCTGAGTTGAGTGAGCGCCAGCTCCTGAAAGAGCAGACAGCCAGACTCTTTCAGGGCAACGGGTTACCTGGCGAGTCCGGTGCCTTTGAGAATGGTATGGGTAAGAAACTCCCCTGCCGCTTCAAAGTCGCCGGTATCCAGACTGTCTTTACGCAACACCAAAGCAATCTGGGAAGAAAAGTCAGCATAGGTCTGGGTCGTTGCCCAGATGGAAAAGAACAGGTGGTGAGGATCAATTGGGTCCATCAAGCCATCGGCAATCCATTCTTTAACCAAAGCGATATCGGCATCAAGTTTGGGCAACAGCTTTTGCAGTAGATAATCTTTGATATAAGGCGCGCCATTGATGATCTCATTGGCGAATATCTTGGAACCATTGGGCCGTAATTTTGAAAGTTCCAGCTTGCCCAGGATATAGCTGCTCAATTTGCTGGCTGGGTCATCGCCAGCCTGCTCGAACAAGGTCATTTTTTCGACCCAGAGATCAAGTACGTTTTTCAGCACATGGTGATACAGGTTTTCCTTGGACGGAAAATAATAAAGCATGTTCTGTTTGGACAACCCGGCTTGCTCGGCAATTGCTTCGATAGATGCACCGTTGTAGCCATATTGGGCAAATAGCGTTTCGGCAGCTTCCAGAATGCGGGCTTCCTGGGCTTTGCGGGCGCTTGAGCGCTTGCGGGGCTTGGCCGCGTCGTCATTTTCAGGGGCGCTTTCAGTCAAATGAAAGGGGGTTCGATCCAAGGGAGTACCTCTTGGTTGCGGTCTCGGGCCAGGTGGCTGGCAAGTAGCGTTGCTACCGGCGCTGTTGGTTCGTAAGGGGCGCGAGTATACACCTTGAGCCCTCTGGCAACTAGCGACCCCCGGCCCGAGGATGCACTTGTAAATGTTGTCGCATACCAATATCAGCAAACAGTCTATGTGCAAATTAACAATAAGAAACAAGTAACAGCGGGCACCCCGTAAGCCAACTAGAAAAACAACAACTAACAACCGCGCGCCGGGTTGCGCCCGGGAGGATAATAATGAAAGCACTGATTCTTGGTAGTGGCGTACTTGGTATAACCTGCGCCTGGTATCTGGCTAAAGCAGGCTATGAAGAGACGGTGCTCGACCGCCAACCTGGCCCAGGCCTGGAAACCAGCTTCGGCAATGCCGGCATGATTTCACCTGGTTACTCCGCGTGGGCGGCCCCCGGCGTTCCTCTCAAAGCCATCAAGTGGCTGCTGTCCGAGCATGCCCCCCCTGGCCATCCGCCCTACTGCCGATCCGCAGCAATATCGCTGGATGATGCAGATGCTGTCCAACTGTACCGAAGGCCGCTACGCCGTTAATAAAGAACGCATGATTCGTCTGGCCGAGTATAGCCGCGACTGTCTGATGCAACTGCGCGCCGATAGTGGCCTGAATTATGAACATCGCGAGCTGGGTACCTTGCAGCTGTTCCGTACCCAGAAACAGCTCGATGCCGCGGCCAAGGATATCGCGGTACTGGAGCGCTGCGGCGTGCCCTATCAGTTACCCAACCGAGCCGGCTGCAGATGGACAGTTTTGAGATAGAGCGTTACGCAAAATAAAAATAAGGAGCGCATGCATGAACATCCAATCACCGTATACCAATGTACTGATGAGTCAGGTCTTGATGCATCAGGACAGGGTTTATCTGACGGGCAGATTTGCCGATACCAGCCCGCTCGGCAACGATCTCAACGTGCAGGCTGGCAATACCCTGGCGGCGATCGAGAAACTCCTGATGGAAGCCGGCAGCGATAAAACCAGGCTGTTGTCCGCGACCATTTACCTGAAGAACATCAAGACTGACCTGGAGACCATGGACCGGATATGGGGCCAATGGCTGCCAGAAGGGACAGCGCCCATTCGCGCCATCCTGGAAGCCAAACAGGTCGAGCCTCATATTCTGGTGGAAATCGCCATGACCGCCGCTCTTTAACCGCGTCTTCTCGCAGCGTGGCATCCCAGGCCGCAGATGCGCATTCGCCTGGGCTGGCTGCCGCGCTCTGAAGTCGCTCGCCCCAAACCGATATTCTGGAATAAGACTATGCGTCCAGCCCATGCATTAATCGATCTTGGCGCTCTGCGTCATAACTACCAGTTGGCCAAGCAACTTTCGGGAAACAAAGCGTTGGCGGTCATAAAAGCCAACGCCTACGGCCATGGTGCCGTTCGTTGCGCTCAAGCGCTCTGTGCATCAGCGGATGGCTTTGCCGTCGCCTGTATAGAAGAAGCACTATTACTGCGCAATGCGGGTATTCAACAACCGATTCTATTGCTGGAAGGATGGTTTGACGCAGCGGAGCTGATGCTGATTCAGCAATATAATCTGTGGGTTGTCATTCATCATCATGGCCAGCTGCGCGACCTGGCTGAGGCCGATATCGAGCGCCCTTTGCATGTCTGGCTGAAGCTGGACACCGGCATGCACCGGGTGGGCTTCAAACCTGAAGAGTACGTGGAAATATGGAAGGCACTGCAAGCCAGTAGCAAAGTAGCCAGCCTGGTAAAGATGACCCATTTCTCCCGCGCCGACGAACCGGGCGGCGACACAACGCAGCATCAACTGCTGTGCTTCAATGAAACCACTGCCCATCTGGATGGCCCATCAAGCCTGTGCAATTCTCCCGGCGCCCTGGCCTGGCCACAGGCCCATGGGGATTGGCTACGACCAGGCATCATGCTGTACGGCGCCTCTCCCTTCAGCCTCGCCCAGAAAAGCGCCGCAAGGCTGAAACCGGTGATGCATTTGAATTCGCGAATTATTGCTGTGCACGATATTGCCAGCGGCGAGCCGGTCGGTTACGGCGCGCAGTTCATTGCCCAACGCCCCACCCGGATTGGGGTGGTCGCCATGGGCTATGCGGATGGGTATCCCCGGCACGCCAAAAGCGGGACGCCCGTTCTGGTGGACGGCCAGCGCGCGGCGCTGATCGGTCGGGTGTCCATGGATATGCTGACAGTCGATCTCACCGACTTGCCCGCCTGCGGTCTGGGCAGCGATGTGCAGCTTTGGGGTGACGGTGTGCCAGCCAGCGAGGTTGCCGACTGGGCTGACACAATCCCCTATCAGTTATTCTGCAATCTGAATCGTGTGCCGCGGCACTATCTTGGCTGAACACTCTCCTCGCTGAACATAAAAAAGCCGGATCATGACGATCCGGCTTTTTTGTCATTCTCCCTCAGGAAGGGAAAGAGAACTGCGCTCCTTCGCGCACCCCGGCTGATGGCCAGCGTTGGGTCACGGTTTTGCGCTTGGTGTAGAAGCGCACCGCATCCGGGCCGTAGGCATGCAGGTCGCCAAACAATGAACGCTTCCAGCCGCCAAAGCTGTGATAGGCCACCGGCACCGGCAGCGGTACGTTGATACCGACCATCCCCACCAGGATGTTGTCACTGAAATAGCGTGCCGCCTCACCGTCACGGGTAAAAATGCAGGTGCCATTGCCGTATTCATGGTCATCAATCAGCTGCATGGCTTCCTGCATGCTGTTGACACGCATGACCAATAGCACCGGACCAAAGATTTCTTCTTTATAGCAGGTCATTTCAGCGGTTACGTTATCAATCAGCGTTCCACCAACGTAAAAGCCCTTGTCATACCCTGCCACCGTCGGTTTGCGACCATCCACCACCAGCGTTGCGCCCTGCTGTTCGGCACTATTGATATAACCGATGACTTTTTCCTGGTGCGCCCGGGTGATGACCGGACCAAAGTCGTTAGTCTTGTCCGAGAAGGCACCCACCTTAAGGCTCTTCATCTGTTCGGTCATCTTGCTGATCAATGCGTCAGCTGCCTCATCGCCTACCGCCACAGCCACCGACAGCGCCATGCAACGCTCTCCGGATGAACCGAAGGCAGCGCCAACCAATGCTGATACGGCGTTATCCATATCGGCATCCGGCATCACGATGGCGTGGTTCTTGGCCCCGCCTAGCGCCTGACAGCGTTTGCCATTGGCGCTCGCCGTGGTGTAGATATATTCAGCGATGGGTGTCGAACCAACGAAGCTGACCCCCTGGATGCGCGCATCGGTCAGCAGCACATCCACTGCTTCCTTATCGCCATTGACCACATTCAACACACCCGGCGGCAGACCGGCTTCGTGCAGCAGCTCGGCAATAAACAGCACCGCTGACGGGTTACGTTCGGACGGCTTGAGTACAAAAGTATTACCGCAGACAATCGCCATGGGATACATCCACAGCGGGACCATTGCCGGGAAGTTGAATGGCGTAATACCTGCCACTACGCCCAGCGGCTGAAACTCGCTCCAGGAGTCGATCGCCGGACCGGCATTCTTGCTGAATTCGCCTTTCAACAACTCAGGAGCGCCACAGGCATATTCAACGTTTTCAATCCCCCGTTGCAGCTCGCCCATGGCGTCATGGGCGATCTTGCCGTGCTCCTCACCGATCAGGCGACAGATCTCATCTGCATTGCGTTCCAGCAATTCCTTGAAGCGGAACATGATCTTCGCGCGCTTGAGTGGTGGCGTGTTGCGCCAGGCAGGATAAGCAGCCTGTGCAGCGGCAATAGCGGCTTCGACGGTGGTTTTACTCGCTAGCGCCAACTGTTTTGATACCTCACCCGTTGACGGATTGAAAACGTCCTGGGTACGGCTGGATTGCGTATCAATAGTGCCATTGATCAAGTGTCCGATCGTCTTCATCGTCTCTTCTCTCTGCCTGTATTGTTAGCGGTATTATTCAGTCAAGTTCGTTGATGGCATCGCCGATGGCATTGATGACATTGTCAATTTCTTCACGCTCAACGATGAAGGGCATGCCTAATTGAATGGTGTCGCCGCCGTAGCGTACGTAGAAGCCTTTCTTCCAACACTTCATGGCAATCTCGTAAGTGCGGCGGGCCGGCTCACCGGGGTGATTCTCTATCTGCAGCGCGCCGGCCATCCCGTAGTTGCGGATGTCCGTGACGTAGCGGGTGCCTTTGAGACCGTGCAAGGCGTTTTCAAATATCGGGCTCATTTCCCTGACCCGATCAACCAGGCGGTCATTTTGCAGAATATCCAGCGAGGCCAACGCCGCAGCACAAGCTACCGGGTGACCGGAGTAGGTATAGCCATGCGGCAACTCGATCGCATATTCCGGGCCGCCCTGCTCCATGAAAGTCTGATAGATTTCGCGCTGTACGATCACCGCGCCCATCGGCACAGCACCATTGGTAAGCTGCTTGGCAACGTTCATCATGTCCGGGGTAACGCCGAACTCTTCCGCGCCGGTGTTGGCCCCCACGCGCCCGAAGCCGGTGATGACCTCGTCAAAAATCAGCAGAATCTCATGCTGATCACAGATCTCGCGCAGGCGTTGCAGATAACCTACCGGCGGCGGCAATACGCCGGCTGAACCGGCCATGGGCTCAACAATGACGGCGGCAATATTCGAGGCGTCATGCAGGGCAATCAGCTCCAGCAAATCCTCGGCACGTTCCACACCACGCTCGGGCATGCCACGGCTGAAGAGGTTTTCCTTGAGCAAGGTATGCGGCAGATGGTCCGCATCGATACCCTGGCCGAACAGTGCCCGGTTAGCGCCGATGCCGCCCAGGCTGATGCCGCCGAAGTTGACCCCGTGGTAGCCCTTGGCCCGGCCAATCAGCTTGGTCTTGGTCGGCTTGCCTTTTTTGCGCCAATAGGCCCGGGCGATTTTCAACGACGTATCCGCCGCATCAGATCCGGAGTTGGTATAAAACACATGATCGAGGCCTTGCGGCGTCAGCTGGGTAATCCGCTCGGCCAGTTCAAAGGCCTTGGGGTGACCAAACTGGAAAGCCGGAGCGTAATCCAGTTCACGCAATTGCTTGGTCACCGCTTCGGCAATCTCCGGACGGTTATGTCCAGCCCCACAACACCAGAGCCCAGAAAGACCGTCGAATATCTTGCGGCCATCAGCATCTATGTAATAACTGCCTTCGGCACCGACAACAATGCGTGGATCCGCTTTGAACTGGCGGTTTGCAGTATAGGGAAGCCAGTAGGCATCAAGCTGCTCGGGGGTCAGTCCGGCATGGCGCTGATTATTAAGATCAGACATAACATCACCCTTTGTGTACGTTGTTTGTGCAGCCAGTCTCGCCAGTAGCAAGCTAAAGTAAAACCCAAACTTATTTACCTTCATGCAAGCGTTTACTTAACTTACTTTGTGTCCTCCGTTATCCTGCCAGGAACCGGTTATCGAGGAAAACAAGATGAGAAACCGTAAGCTGGCAGTGCCTGGCCAAATCAGTGATACCGACCTGCGCTTGCTGCGTATTTTTCGCAAGGTGGTTGAATGCGGCGGTTTTTCCGCAGCCGAAGTCGAGCTGAATATCAGCCGAGCGGCGATCAGCATCGCCATGAATGAGTTGGAGGGCCGTCTTGCACTGCGTCTTTGCCAACGGGGCCGTAGCGGTTTTTCCCTGACCCAGGAAGGCGGCGAGGTGTACCAGGCTACCCTGCAGATGCTGGCTGCCATCGAAGGCTTCCGTACCCACGTGAACAGTTTGCATGACCACTTGAAGGGCGAGCTCAACATCGGGATCACCGACAGCTTGGTGACCATGCCGCAGATGCTGATCACCCAGGCATTGGGCGCGCTGAAGGACCGCGGCCCGGAGGTGCACATCAATATCCGGATGATTCCGCCCAATGATATAGAACTGGGTGTTCTGGACGGCCGCTTGCATGTGGGTATCATCCCTGACCTGAAATCCCTGCCTGGGCTGCATTACCGCCCGCTGTACGAAGAAGTCTCGCAGTTGTATTGCAGCTCAACCCATCCGCTGTACCACCATCCGGCATCGGAGCCGGTAACGCTCAGTGGTTGGGATGCGGTCCTGCCAGCCTATGCGCAAACGCCAAAAATCAAGGCATTGCACGAGCCACTCAAGGCCGCGGCATCAGCAACGGACCGCGAAGGGATTGCTTTTCTTATCCTGACTGGCCGCTATATCGGTTACCTACCCACCCACTACGCCGAACGCTGGGTGCGCGATGAAGCCATGCGGGCAATCGACCCGTTGGCCAACCGATACATCACCCATTATGGCGCCATTACCCGCAAAGGCGCGCCGCCGAACCTGGTGCTTGAGAGCTATCTGGAAGAACTCGATCGAGGGGTGAAATAGCTATCCGCTGACACCCTTCTGCGCAGGCCTGAGTGACCGCTTCGGTGTCCCCACCCGCTCAGATCACTCCGCGCCGGGCGCACTGCGGACAGCCCAAAAAACCCAGGCTACTAATTGCAGCGAGTTTTGACCGATTGGAAAAATAATCCTTGACCGTCTCAAATCTTGATTGTAGGTTTGCAAACAACAGTTATTAAATACGGTCATTTCCATCGCCTTAAACTTATAAGACAACGATGCAATCATCGTAAAGCCATACCCACTGATGCTTAGCCGTTATGGGTACTGGCACCCGTTCGTTGTACTGGCATTCGACTTAAAACATCTCGATCAGAGAGCAATAATAAGAGGATGAAATAATGTGCAGCCATCTTACTGGGTATTTCTCCATACCACTTTCAGATCATCCCCCCTCTATGTCAGCCGCCCGCAGCTTCTGACTTAGACACTCGTACCAAACCCACTACCCGCAACAACCAGGCAGAGCGCACTTAATTAGCGTTATTGAACTTTTAATAAGCGCCAGCGATATCAAATTGCAATACCCGTAAAAAAACGCTGAATACAGGCGTGCTAAATAAAAACAATAGAGTCGAGGCACCATGTAATGCACACCCAAACTGGTTCACTTCAGCACGATACCTCCTTGAGCAGCAGCCCAAGTGCAGACTTATGGAATGAAGATCTGGCACCCGCCAGAGAAGAAGACAAAACCTGGACCTGGCAAAGCATCTCCGGTCTGTGGGTTGGCATGGTCGTCTGCGTTCCGACCTACATGATGGCAGCTGGACTGGTAGCTGAAGGCATGTCCTGGTGGCAAGGGGTCTTAACTGTTCTGCTCGGCAACCTCATTGTGCTGGTGCCCATGATCGCCATCGGTCATGCGGGTACCAAACACGGCATTCCTTTCCCGGTTCTGCTGCGCTCCTCTTTCGGCACCGCAGGCGCCAAACTGCCGGCCATGCTGCGCGGGCTGGTTGCCTGCGGCTGGTTTGGTATCCAGACCTGGGTGGGCGGCTCGGCCATCTATATCATCATCAACATCATGACCGACAATGCCATTTCCGGCAGTGTTATCAGCTTTCTCGGCATAGATCCGGGGCAATTGGCCTGCTTCCTTCTATTCTGGGCCATGCACGTCGTTTTTATCGCCTATGGCACTGAATCCATCCGCTGGCTGGAAACCTACGCTGCCCCCTTCCTGATCGCCATGGGTCTTGCGCTGCTGGGCTGGGCTTATTTCAAGGCGGGCGGTTTTGGTGAAATGCTCTCGACACCCTCACAGTTTGTTGCCGGCGGTGCCCGGGAAGGGCAGTTCTGGGCCGTGTTCTGGCCAGGGCTGACCGCGATGGTAGGTTACTGGGCCACACTGGCTCTCAATATTCCCGATTTCACCCGTTTCGCCCGCAGCCAGAAAGACCAGTTCATCGGTCAGGCGCTGGGGCTTCCCCTGCCCATGGCGCTCTTCGCCTTCATCGGAGTAGCTGTTACCTCGGCGACCGTAGTGATTTATGGTCGAGCCATCTGGGACCCCGTTGAGCTGACCAGTCAGATGGGCGGCGTCGCCGTTGTCATCTCGCTGATCGCCCTGATCCTGGCCACCCTGACCACTAACCTCGCCGCCAACGTTGTCGCCCCGGCCAACGGCTTTTCCAACCTCAGCCCCAGCAAGATTTCATTCAAGATGGGCGGCTACCTGACCGCGGGTATCGGTATTGCGATCATGCCGTGGAAGCTGCTGGAGTCGACCAGCGCTTATATCTTCACCTGGCTGATTGGCTACTCTGCCCTGCTCGGCCCCGTGGCCGGCATCATGGTCGCTGACTACTTCATCATCCGCAAAACCAAGCTGAATCATCACGCGCTGTTCCGCAACAATGGCGAATACAGCTATCGCAACGGCTGGAACCCAGCAGCCATGATCGCCCTGGTGATCGGCGTGCTGCCAAATCTGCCGGGCTTTCTGCATGTCGCCGGCGCTGTCGATAACGTTCCCGTCGTATTCCAGGAAATTTATACCTACGCCTGGTTTGTCGGCCTGATGATCGCCGGCGGCGTCTATCTGATCCTCATGCGCAATAGCCTGAAGCCCGCATGAACCGGGTTACCTATCGAGCCGGAAGATACGTGCAATCGCCGGCTCGCCAAGATCTGCAAGGAGAATAAGACATGTCCGTACTCATCAAAAACGGTACCGTGGTCACCGCCGACAAGACCTATCGAGCCGACGTCTATTGCGACGCTGGGAAAATTGTTGCGATCGGCGAGAATCTGGATGCGCCCTCTACTGCGCAAGTGATAGATGCAGGCGGCCAGTATGTGATGCCCGGCGGCATCGACCCCCACACCCATATGCAACTGCCTTTCATGGGTACCGTAGCGAGTGATGACTTCTACTCCGGCACGGCCGCGGGGTTGGCTGGCGGCACCACCAGCATCATCGATTTCGTGATTCCGGCGCCGCAACAGTCCTTGCTCGAGGCTTATCATCAATGGCGCGACTGGGCCGCCAAAGCGGCAGCAGACTATACCTTCCACGTTGCCATTACCTGGTGGGACGACTCGGTACACGAGGAAATGGGCACGCTGGTGCGCGAGCACGGGGTCAACAGCTTCAAGCATTTCATGGCGTACAAGAATGCGATCATGGCGGACGATGAAACGCTGGTGAAAAGCTTCCGCCGGTCGGTCGAGCTGGGGGCAATGCCGACGGTCCACGCGGAGAATGGCGAGTTGGTCTATCAGTTGCAGCAGGAACTGCTCGCCAAGGGCATGACCGGCCCTGAAGCCCACCCGCTGTCGCGTCCGCCCGTTGTGGAGGCGGAAGCCGCCAACCGGGCCATCCATATTGCCCAGGCCATGAACGTGCCTATCTATATCGTGCATGTCTCCTGCAAAGAGTCACTGGAAGCCATTACCCGCGCTCGCAATAATGGCAATCGCGTCTACGGCGAGGTTCTGGCCGGTCATCTGGTGATTGACGACAGCGTTTATCGGCATCCCGACTTCGAGTTTGCCGCAGCCCACGTCATGAGCCCGCCCTTTCGGGCCAAAGAGCATCAGGAAGCGCTCTGGCAAGGCCTGCGCGGCGGCAATCTGCAAACCACCGCAACCGACCACTGCTGCTTCTGCGCCGACCAGAAAGCCGCTGGCAAGGATGACTTCACGCGTATCCCCAATGGCACCGCCGGTATTGAGGATCGCTTGGCAATCATGTGGGATGAAGGCGTTAACAAGGGCCGCCTGACCATGAACGAGTTCGTTGCGGTGACCTCAACCAATACTGCCAAGCTGTTCAACATGTACCCGCGCAAGGGCTCTATCTCCGTCGGCGCCGATGCGGACCTGGTGGTCTGGGATCCGGCTGGCACCCGCACTATCTCAGCCAAGACTCACCATCAGAATATCGACTTCAATATTTTTGAAGGCCGCACGGTAACCGGCATACCAAGCCACACACTGAGCCGCGGCAAGATCGTCTGGCGTGAAGGTGAGCTGCTTGCCGTCGAAGGCGCCGGCCAATACATACCCCGGCCAGCCTTTGGCCCGGTGTTTGATGCCATTGCCCGTGAAAACGAGTTGAATACGCCGCAACCCGTGGTACGCCAAGGCTAGCGATGGCAAAAAGCAGCCCCATGCGCAGACGAGGAAAATAAAGTGTGGATGTATCTACTCATGGCGTTGGCGGCGGGGGCTGTCTTACCGTTGCAAGCAGGCTTGAATGCACAGCTGGCGTTGAGCGCAGGGCATGCCTTGTGGGCATCATGTGTCTCCTTTGCGATCGGGCTGTTGTTACTGCTAGTCGTATGCATGACCGTTCGCTTACCGCGCCCTGCTTGGGGAGATCTCGCCTCGGTGCCCTTCTGGCAGTGGAGCGGGGGAATCATGGGTGCCTTTTTTGTTACTGCAATGGTTATGCTCAGCCCCCGGCTGGGTGCAGCGACCATGCTGGGAATGGTGCTGGTCGGGCAAATGACTGCTGCAGCCTTGATTGATCATTTCGGCCTCGCAGGATTTACCCCACATGCCCTCAGTATCGGGCGAGTAGCGGGTATCGCGTTATTGATTGCCGGAGGCATTCTCGTGCGCCAATTTTAGAGTTTATGGAACAGTGGAGGTGGGGGAAATGATTGATTTACTTATCCGTGGAGTCAATTTGACTTGCGGAGCGAAGAACGTAGACATCGCAATTGATAAAGGAAAAATTCTGGAGATTGCGCCGCATATCCAGACTCAGGCCCAAGAAGTACTCTGCCACCCAGGCTGCCTGGCCACCGCACCCTTTGTCGACAGTCATTTTCATATGGACTCTACCCTGAGCCTCGGCCAGCCGCGTCTCAACCAGAGTGGTACCTTGCTTGAAGGTATTACTGTCTGGAACGAGCTGAAGCCCGACCTGACTTTCGAGGCAATAAAGAAACGCGCCATAGAACTGTGCCACTGGTCAATCGCACGCGGCACCTTGGCGATACGCAGCCATGTAGATGTATCAGATGATAGCCTGATGGCTGTCGAAGCCCTGCTAGAAGTACGCAGCGAATTGAAACACCTGATCGATCTGCAGTTGGTAGCCTTTCCGCAGAACGGCTATTACCGCTCCCCCAATGCACAGCAGAACCTGCTCCGTGCCCTGGACTTAGGTGTCGATGTGGTTGGGGGCATACCCCACTTCGAGCGCACCCGCACAGAAGGTAATCGATCGATCACCGCCCTTTGTGAGTTAGCCGCGGATCGCGGCTTGTCCATCGATCTACACTGCGATGAGAGCGACGATCCGGACTCCCAACACGTCGAAACTCTCGCCTATGAGACCCAGCGTCTCGGCTTGCAGGAGCGAGCCACTGGCTCGCATCTCACCTCCATGCATTCCATGGATAATTACTACGTCAATAGCAAGCTTATTCCGCTCATTAGCGAAGCCGGCCTGCATGTAGTCGCCAACCCATTGATCAACATCACCCTGCAAGGTCGGCATGACAACTATCCCAAACGCCGTGGCATGACCCGAGTCAAGGAACTGCTCGCCGCAGGCGTCAACGTCGCCTTCGGTCATGACTGCGTTATGGATCCTTGGTACAGCCTCGGGTCACACGACATGCTCGATGTGGCTCACATGGGGCTGCACGTTGGTCAGTTGACCGGTATCGAAGAAATGAAAGCCGCCTTTGCCGCCGTCACCACCCACGGCGCCAAAGTACTCGGACTGGACGGCTATGGCCTGCAGCCCGGCAATCGCGCGGACCTGGTGATCTTGCAAGCCAGCAATCCAATTGAAGCCCTGCGCCTGCGTCCGGCCCGCTTGGAGGTGATCCGCAACGGCCAGGTCATTTGCCGCACGGCAGCCGCCGTCCCGCAACTGCTGAGCAATGGGCAGCCACGTAACATCAGTTTTATTCAAGATGTGTTCTGACTCACAGTAAGCCGTCCCCATAACAATAAAAAGAGACTGTATCCATGCCGAAGCCCGTAAAGCCCGCCCATGCCGGCGGCACCCATGATGATTACGCCTCCTCCATTGTGCCGCCAAGCTACCGCCGCGGCCTGATATCCATGTCCGCCGTCATGCTCGGCTTTACTTTCTTTGCCGCCAGTATGTGGACTGGCGGCAAGCTGGGCGAAGGCTTTCGCCTCTGGCCAGACCTGCTGATAGTGATTCTGGCCGGCAACCTGATCTTGGGCCTTTATGGCTCCTTGCTGGGGTATGCCGCAGCCAAGACCAATATCTCCACCCACCTGCTCGCCCAGTACTCCTTCGGCAAAACCGGCTCCAAAATGCCTTCTTTCATGCTGGCGGTTACCCAGATCGGCTGGTTCGGAGTGGGGTTGGCCATGCTCGCTCACCCGATCACCACTTTCCTTGGGGTCCCGTTTTTCTGGGTCATTATCATTGGCGGTTTGGCTATGACTTACACTGTGGCGGTCGGTTTTAAAGCCATCGAATGGTTGAGCATCATTGCCGTCCCCGCTATTTTGATTCTCGGTTTCACCTCAGTCGGCAAAGCAATTGTCGATACCGATGGGGGTATAAGGACTCTGCTGGATAATGTCCCGAGTTCGCCGCTCACCTTCTCGGTTGGGATTGCTCTCGCTGTCGGCTCCTTTATCAGCGGTGCCACCCTAACACCTGACTTTGTCCGCTTTGCCAAAAGCAGAAAGATCGGTGTCTGGGCTACCATTATCGGTTTCACTTTCGGCAACAGCCTGATGTTCTTTTTTGGCGCGATCGGCGCGATAGCCACCTCGCATGCCGATATTGCCGAAGTGCTAGCTATCCAGGGTTTGCTTGGCGGCGGCATGATTCTGCTCATACTGAATATATGGACTACCAATGATAATGCCCTCTATGCCTCTAGCCTTGGCCTGACCAATCTCACCGGATTAAAGCGGGTCCATCTGGTGTGGATCGCCGGCCTGGCCGGCACAGCCCTAGCCGACTTGCTCTATAATAACTTTGTCGGCTGGCTGACTTTTTTGAGCATCGCTCTGCCACCGATTGGTGGCGTCATCATCGGCGACTTCTACTTGCGGTATAAAACTCATTATCCAGACTTTGCCCTACACCAGTTCAAAAACATCAATTGGGCAGCGATGATTGCCTGGGCACTGGCCATTATCACCTCGCTGATGTCGCCAGAAACAGGACTGCTCAGCATAGCCCCCCTAAATGGCATTGTTTGCGCCGCTCTGATCTACGTCCTAGCGAGCAAACTACTATACCCCTCTACTTTTTTAGAGCCCATAGCGCCTAAACCTGACTGAGTCCACCCCCACCAATCACCTGGCCGCACCTAGTCTGCTTAATACTGCATTGAGTTCAGTCATTGTCAGCACTCATATGCGAAAAATGGTTCTGTCTCCGAAAACAGAAAGAGCGGAAAACAAACCGGCCTGCGAGCCGTTGATAATAAAAATAACTACTGGAATATTACTCATGAAGAAAAAAACCCTACCACTTCTACTTATGGGCGCCGGTCTCGTTTCTGGTTCAGTATGTGCGGAAGAACTTGTCCAATGGCACACCAACAGCCTGACCTATCTCTACGGGAAGAACTTCAAGGTAGACCCCTCAATCCAACAGACCTTCACCTTCGAACATGCCAGCGGCTGGAGCGTTGGTGATCTGTTTCTGTTCGTTGACCAGATCAACTTCAACGGCAAGGGAGCCAATGATGGGGATGATGATCGAACACTGTATGGTGAATTCTCCCCGCGCCTGTCCATCGGCAAGATCAGTGGCAGCAATCTGGCCTTCGGCCCTATCACTGACATCCTGATCTCGATGACCTACGAATTCGGTAAAGGCGACACGGAAGCATATCTGATCGGCCCTGCCATCGACCTGGCAATACCGGGGTTCGACTACTTCCAGCTCAACACCTATCTGCGTACCACCGATGGCGGGCGGCCTGGCGATAATGTCTGGCAGATCACCCCGGCCTGGAGCTATACCATCCCGGTGGGCCGGTCCGACCTGGTGATTGATGGCTTCATCGACTGGGTTGTGGACAATGACAAAAACAGTCGCGGCGAGTATCACGCCAACGTACATATCAACCCCCAGATCAAATACGACCTGGGCAAGGCCCTGGGCTGGCGAGAAAAGGTCTATGTGGGCATCGAGTATGATTACTGGAAGCATAAATTCGGTATTGAAGATGGTGGTTATGTCAGCGAACAGTTTGTCGGCGAAACCAATCAGAACACCGCGAGCCTGCTATTGAAGGCACACTTTTAGGCGGGATGTTTGCAACTTTTTCCGCCAGCCGGCCCAGCGCGCAGTAATGGCGAACTGGGCTGGCTTTTCGCCGCTGCAACTTGATAATCGGCCAGCCGGCACTATATAGACTCCATTGCCATCGCTGATCCGAGACCCCATGAGCCAAGCCAGCATCTTCGACGTTACCGCCGACACCTTCGATCACCTCGTGCTGAAACCCTCCTTCGACAAACCTGTGCTGGTGGATTTCTGGGCGCCCTGGTGCGTGCCCTGCAAGGCGTTGCTGCCGGCCCTGCTGAATATTACCGCCAGTCACGCCGGCAAGCTGATGTTGGCCAAGGTCAACTGCGACGAGCAAGCCGCGCTGACCGAGCGCTTCGGTATCCGCAGCCTGCCGACTGTGGTGCTGTTCAGAAACGGGCAGCCGGTGGATGGCTTTGCCGGTATCCAGCCTGAAAGCGATATTCGCGCGGCGCTCGAACCTCATTTTTTAACAACCGCTGGTAAACAGCTGGGCCAAGCACGCTGACATTCCCAGAGACGTGTTCAGAGTGACAGGTACCGCTTGACCCTGAGAAATAGCGTTATAAGATAACGTTTAAATATTCTGCAGGATCGCCCGCTCCATGTCCCCACCCGTGATACAGCTTGAACACGCCACCTTCGCATGGCCCGGCCAACCAACGCTACTGGATATCGACACCTTCACTTTGCAGCCCGGCGAACGGGTGTTCCTCAAGGGTCCCTCCGGCAGCGGCAAGACGACCTTGTTGAGCCTGCTCGGTGGTGTGCAGTTGCCGGCGCATGGGTATATCCGCCTGCTTGGCCAGGATCTGGCGGGCCTGTCCAGCTCGGCACGCGATCGATTTCGTGCCGACCACAGCGGCTATATATTCCAGATGTTCAATCTGTTGCCCTACCTGTCGATTACCGAGAACATCGCCTTGCCCTGCCACTTCTCGCGCCTGCGCCAGCAGCGCGCAATAGAACGTCATGGCTCGGTGGCGGCGGCGGCAGCCGACCTGCTGCAACAGTTGGGTCTGAGTCAATCCGCGCTGTGCGACAAACCCGTGGCCGAACTGTCCATCGGTCAGCAACAACGCGTCGCCGCCGCCCGGGCATTGATCGGTAGCCCGGAATTGATCATTGCCGACGAGCCGACATCGGCACTGGATGCCGATACCCGCGAAGCCTTTCTCCAATTGCTGTTTGCTGAATGTAAGGCGGTGGGCAGCAGCCTGCTGTTTGTCAGTCATGACGCTGCGCTGGAGTCGCTGTTCGATCGTAGCCTGAATATGAACGAACTCAATCGTGCCAGCACCAGGGAGACCACATGATATATCTGTTGCGCATGGCCTTCCGCAGCCTGGCCAATCGACGTTTTTCCGCACTGCTGACCATCTTGACCATCGCCTTGAGCGTGACCCTGTTACTGGGGGTGGAGAAGGTTCGTACCGAGGCCCGCGCCAGCTTTGCCGGAACCATTTCCGGCACCGACCTGATCGTCGGTCCGCGTACCGGTTCGGTGCAACTGCTGTTGTATTCGGTATTTCGCATCGGCAATCCGACCAGCACCATGGCCTGGGAGAGTTTCCAGAAAATCACCGCCCATCCGCGGGTGGATTGGGCGATCCCGATTTCCCTGGGTGATTCGCACCGCGGTTATGCGGTGCTCGGCACCAGTGCGGATTACTTCACCCATTTTCGCCATGGCCGCGACCGTCAACTCAGCTTCACCGACGGACAGCCGTTCGATGATCTGTACGACGCGGTCATCGGCGCGGATGTCGCCCGCGAGCAAGGCTATGCTCTGGGCGACGAGCTGGTACTCGGGCACGGCACCGGTTCGGTGAGCTTTATCAAGCACGATGACCACCCGTTCCGGGTCAGCGGCATTCTCGCGCGCACCGGTACGCCGGTGGATCGCACCCTGCATATCAGCCTGGCGGGCCAGGAGGCGGTGCATGCGGACTGGCATCATGGGCGGTCCGCAGCCGCCGCCCATAACGACCATAACGACCATAACGACCATGCTCATCATGGGCATGAGCATGGGCACGCCGACAACCACGATCTCACCCCGACCACCATCAATGCCGCGCTGCTCGGCCTAACCAACCGTGTCGCCGCCTTCACGGTACAGCGCGATATCAACCGCTTCCCCGACGAGCCACTGATGGCCATCATGCCCGGCGTTGCCCTGCAGGAACTCTGGAGCCTGCTCGGCGTAGCGGAAAAGGCCCTGTTCATCGTCTCGGTGTTCGTCGTACTCACCGGGCTGGTCGGCATGCTCACCGCCATTCTCGCCAGCCTCAACGAACGGCGCCGAGAAATGGCCATCCTGCGCTCGGTCGGCGCCCGGCCGCGGCATGTATTCAGTTTGCTGTTGCTGGAGGCTGCCAGCCTGTCAGCATTGGGTATATTGCTGGGGCTGGGCTTGATGTATCTGGCACTGTGGCTGGCGCAGCCATTGATTCTGTCGCAGTATGGCCTGTTTATCCCGCTGACAGCGCCGGGCTCACGAGACTGGAGTCTGCTGGGTCTTATTCTGGCAGCGGGGATCGTCATGGGATGCGTGCCGGCATGGCGCGCTTACCGTCAATCGCTGGTCGATGGATTGTCGATTCGCACGTGAGGACAGGGAAGATGCGCTCAGGCTGGATACTCTTGAACGGTTGCCTGCTGATGCTGGCGGCCATGACCGCCGGCGCAGCTCAGGAAATCACCTGGGGTGAACTGTTGCCGGAGGGCGTCAGGATGGAAGCGCCGCAACCGATGCATGACCTGTCTCAGCTCGGCAACCTGGACGAAACGTTCGGCGATCCGGCGGTGCAACAGCAACCGCTGGCGCCGGTCGTGGCTGCCATGGATGGACGCAGCATCAGGCTACCGGGGTATATCGTACCGCTGGGCCTGAGCGATGAAGGACAGGTGGAAGAGTTTTTGCTGGTGCCCTATTTCGGCGCTTGCATCCATGTACCGCCGCCGCCCTCGAACCAGATCGTGCATGTGATCAGCGCCACCGGCATCGAGCTGCGGCAGTTGTATCAGCCGTTCTGGATCAGCGGCGTGCTCCGCGTCGAGCACATGCACAGTGAATTGGTGGACGCGGGCTATCGCATCAACAATGCCAGCGTGGAGCCATATCAGGGTTTCTGATCGCCGGCTCAGCTGTTGTCTTCCATCGCCGACCGGGCATAGCCTTCCCACTGCCGGATCAGCTGACGTTGTTGACTGCTGGCGCCGCTCTGGGCTCGCTTGAGGGTAGTCAGCAGATCCGACCACTGGCCATCTTCCAACTGGATATTGGCCAGCCGCAACCAATGATCGGAGCGACCGCTGCCGTTGGCCACAGCGACCCAGGCCTCACGCGCCCGGTTGCGATCACGGGCCAGGGTCCAGAGCTGCGCCAGCCGCTCCTGCCGTGCCGCATCGGTGGGCAACAGTTTCTGCGCCATCAGCTCTTCCAGCAGGCGCGCCGCCTGCCAGGGCGCACCGGCGTTGACCTGCAACGCTACCATGTTGTCCAGATCGGCCTGGGTCAGGCCAACACCGGCCTCGTGGGCCAGCCGCAGAGTGGCGGCCGCCGCCGGCTGCTTGCCGGCCTGGCTCTGCAGCCCCGCCAGTTGGCGCCAGTGCTCTCGGTTCTGTGGCGCGCGCTTGAGCAATACCTTCTGCCATTGGGCGGCACTGTCATAGCGCTCCTGCTGATAATTCATGCCCACCAGCAATTGATACCAGATATCCGCCGCGCCGGAATCCGCCCGCACTACCTGCTCCGCCAGTGGAATGGCCTTGGCGTACTGGCGGGTCTGGCTGTAACACTGGACCAGCAGCTGCTTCTGCTCCAATGACAGGGCACCACCCGCCTGCGCGCGCTCCAACAGTCGGGCAGCCTCGCCATACTGACCTTCAACCGCCAGCAACTGGGCCAGATTGAGCTGATCCTGGCGAGCCGCTGGCGCATCCAACTTGTCGTGGGCCAGTGCCTTGCGCAGCCAGTCGACTGCCTGCCCGTTCTGCTTGGCGGCAATGGCGACATAACCCAGTCGCTGCTGGATCAGCGCCAGCTCCAGGCTGCCCGCCTCGACGCTGTCCAAAGCCTGATTCAACGCCGTCCGCGCCTTACCCAGATCACCACTCTGCTGCGCCTTCTGCGCCGCCGTCAGGGCTTGGAATACCACCGGATTGATAGCCTGTTGGGCCATCACCAGTCCCGGAACCAATAACAGCGTCAGACCCAATGCCGCACTACGATAGAGGTTTGCGACGCCCATGGTCATCTGTCCTCCAGACGGAAATACAAGGTTTTGGTTGCTTCACGCGCCACTGCCTGGCCGTTTTCCCGACGCGGTGCAAAGCGCCAGCGGTTGGCGGCACGGCGCGCTTCACGCTCGAACACCCCTTTGGGTTTGGCTGCCGTCACCTGCAGATTCTCCACTCGCCCGTCGGGAGAAATGGTGAACGCCAGCGTTACCTCACCTTCGATACCCGCCGCCAACGCGCGCTGCGGATAGTTGGGTGGTATATCCACCAGCGGGCTGACTTCTTCAGCGGTGGACGGGCTGCTCGATGCGGCCGGCGCCGCGGGCACTGCAGGTGCCGGGGTTGGTGCTGGTGCCTGCGCCGCGGTAATGCCGGCCAAGGTGGGGGTAACGGCCACGTTGATACCCGGCGTCGGCAGATTCGGTACGGAAATATTCAGCTGCACGCTGGTTTCGACCTGCGGTTGCGGCGGCGCTGGCTGGGGTGGCGGCACGTCCGGCGGCTGCGGCTGCTCCGGCGGCTGGCGTTGCTGACGCTGGCGGCTATCGCTGGGCGTGTCAGCGACGCTGCGTACAAAGCTGACACGCGCCAGTTCCGCACCCTGATCACGAGTGTCCCGTGGTGGCATGATCAGCACCATCATCAAGGCGAACAACGCCAGCGTTACCAGCAAGGCACCGGCAAAGCTGACCAATAGGCGCATCAGTTGGCTCCCACCGTGGCAGCCAGCGCCACATCCTGCACACCCGCCATGCGCACCTGATCCATTACCTGAATGACCAGGCCACTGCGTGCATCCTGATCTGCCTGCACCACGACGCTACTCTCAGGCTGATCCACCCGCATACGTTCCACTGCAGCGCGTACCGCGCGGATATCCACCTGCTGGCGATCGATCCATATCTCGCCATTGGGGTCCACGGCGATCAGGATATTACCCTTGGGCTGCTCTTCGGAGCTGTCCGCTGTCGGGGTGTTGACTTCGATACCGGTCGTTTTGATGAAGGTGCTGGTGACGATGAAGAAGATCAGCATGATGAACACCACGTCAAGCATGGGGGTCAGGTCAATGCCGGCTTCATCGTCGTTTCCTGCCGAGTGTCTGCGCATGCGCATGGTCAAGTATTCCTATTCGTGACGCAGGCGGTCAGTAAGCCGCTGCATGGCCAGCCGCGACGCTGCATCGAGTCGCGCCAGGCAAAATAATCCGCTGATGGCAATCATCATCCCGGCCATGGTCGGTACGGTGGCGCGGGACACACCCGCCGCCATCGCCCGAGGATTGCCGGTGCCACTGACCGACAACACGTCAAACACCTGGATCATGCCGCTCACCGTACCCAGCAGTCCGAGCAACGGGCACATGGCAATCATGACTCGGATCATCGGCATAAACCGATTCAGCCGCTGTCGCGCTATAGACAGCCAGGCTTCACGAATATGCCGGGCCGCCGCACTGCTGTGATCTGTGCGGCGCAACCAGCGGTTCTGCAGGCTGGCCGAGCGCTTGGGGAAAATGCGCCACAGATACCACAGCCGCTCGACCATCAGCGTCCACAGCACTATGGTGAAGAACAGGATCGTCCACAGCACCCAGCCGCCGCTGTCGAGAAAGTCCCTGAGCATCCACAGGGCTTCACTCACCCCGCCGCTCTCCGGTGTCCAGATGCAGCGCTATCAAACCCGCACTCTGTTGCTCAAGCAGCTGGATCAGCGCCTTGCTGCGCGAAGCCAGCATGCCATGCAGGAATAGCAGCGGGATGGCTGCCACCAGGCCTTGCACCGTGGTCACCAGTGCCTGGGAAATACCGCCGGCCATCAACTTCGGGTCACCTGTACCAAACAGGGTAATAGCCTGGAAGGTCGCGATCATGCCGGTGACGGTACCGAGCAGGCCCAGCAGCGGGGCGACGGCAGCCAGCAGCTTGATCAGTCCGTTGCCGCGATCCAGCGCCGGGGTTTCACGCAGGATCGCTTCGTCCAGTTTCAGCTCCAGCGTGTCCAGCTCCTCCAGTCGCGGCTTGCTGCCGATCACACCGAGAATGCGCCCCAGCGGGTTGTCATCGCGCAATTGATCCAAGCTGTTGGCCTGCTGTTCCACCTTCCGGGAGATACCCAGCAACCAGACCAGCTTGACCAGCGCCAGCACCACACCCAGCACACCCAGAGCAATAATCACGTAACCCACCAGGCCACCCTGGCGTACCCGGTCCATGAAGGAAGGCGTGAGCTGCATCTGACTGATCACGGTACCGCGAGTGGGATCGACCACCAGGTCAGCCAGCTCGCTGCGCGGTGCCACAAAGTCACTGATCAGGCCGCGGCCGTCAGGCTGCTTGTCAGCCACCTGCAGGGTATCGGCTTCAGACTGGTAGCTGAGATACTCCCCTTCAGCCAGCGCGGCAAAGGGACCGACCAACACGACCGGCTGCTCATGCTGCTGACCATCCCGCCCGATAACCGGTGCACTGACCTTGCTGATCTTGCCACTGGCGGTCATGTCTTCCTGCAACATGAACCAGAACTGCTCCAGGGTTTCCACCGTCGGAATCTGCGCCGTGGAAGCCAGTCGGTCGAGCTGAGCGAGGCGCTCGGGGAACTGCATATTCAACAGCGAATCCTGCCATTGACTGCGGGTGTCACCGGCCATGTGTCGTACCACACCGAACAGCTCACCGAGATTGCCGCTGCGCTCCCGCATCTGCGCCTCGGTATCGGTCAGCTCCTTCTCCAGCCGATCGAACTCCGCCTTGAGCTGGTCAGCTTCAGCCTTGATCGGCGCCAGTTCACGCTCGGCCTGTGCCAGCAGACCCTGCTGGTTGTCCCGCTCACGCAAAAATTGTGCTTCGCGCTCACGCATGGCGGCCTGCTCGCTGCTGCGGATCTCGCGAATGTCCTGCAGCAACTGGTCGAGAGAGGCGGGTTGGGCAAGCGTCAGCGGGCTGATCAGGGCCGCGGCAAAAGCAATCAACAGACGTTTCATTGTGCAACTCCCTGTTCACTGACCGGCGGCAAAGGCAAACGCAGCATCACCGGGGTCTGCTGCTGACGGGCGATTCTCAGCCCCTGTGCCAGCGTACGGTGGTAACCGGCGGGCAAAGCCTGCCACTGCTGGGCTTCAGCATTCCAGTAGCCCTGCGTGTGACCGTCCAGGCTCTGATAGAAGAGCACCAACCGCCCCAACCGCAGAAACTCCACCACGCGTTGACTGCCATCGATGTCCAGGGCGCCGCGCCAGGCTTCCAGGGTGCGACCATAATCGCTTTCGATCTGATAAGCCTCAAGCACCCGGCGATACTTCTCCGCAACGGTAACGTCCGGACGGATCATCAACGCCTGGAGTTGCGCCAGCCGATCGGCTCGCTCATCTTCCAGAAACGGCAGGTCCAGCTCAACAAACTGCTCCAGCGACCTGAGCATGCGCTGCAGCATCGGCATCACTTCAGCCTGGGTTTCTTCGACGGTCGCCAATTGGGCCTGCAGGTCTTCCAGCTCACTGCGCTGGGAATCGACCATCTTGCTCAACTGCTGGTTGTATTCGGCAAGCTGATCCTTTTGCTGGATCGCCTGGCGGTAGCGGTTCAGAGCGTCGCGGGTAGCGTCGTCCAGCTGATCGATACGCTGCTGTGAACGCTGGGCGTCAGTCATCATGGCCTCGCCTTCGACCAGAGCACGTTCTCCTGCGCCTTGCGCCAACACCACGGTCGGCAACAGCCCGGCCATCAAGAATATCCAAACCGCTCTCATCCAGTTCCTCCAGGGTCATGATGAGACTCGATAGCCTCGCCACAAAAGAGAAGCATTATCATCTTCCCGACAGCAGAATTCAACTGCGGCATCCTGTCGCAAGAACACAAGGCAAACAATTGCTCCAGATCAATAAACGATGCGGGCGGGATGCCTAGAGTAGGCCCATACCCGATACCCAAGGAGACATCTCAATGTCGCGCACTGCATCAAAGTTTGCTCTCGGCCTGCTGCTCGCCCCTGCTCTGCTGGCTGCTTCCATCGCTCAAGCTCATCAGGCTGGTGACATCATTGTTCGCGCAGGTGCGATTACGGTTGACCCGCGTGAGGACAGTTCGGGTATAAAACACAACACCTTAGGTAATCTTGGCGGTAAGGCTACCCTGGACAGCGATACCCAGCTGGGTCTGAACTTCGCCTATATGCTGACTGACCAAGTGGGTATCGAATTGCTGGCAGCCACGCCATTTAGCCATGACGTGGGTCTGAAAGGCTTGGGCGGCGGTTTGGATGGAAAACTGGGCGACATCAAGCATCTGCCGCCTACCCTGAGCGTGGTTTACTATCCGCTGAACAACCAATCCGCCTTCCAGCCATACGTGGGTGCAGGTATCAACTACACCACGTTCTTTGATGAAGGCCTGAGCGGTGAGCGAAAACAACAAGGTTTCAGCGGCCTGGAGCTGGACGACTCCTGGGGCTTGGCCCTGCAGGTCGGTGCTGACTACATGCTCGACGACAGATGGATGGTCAATGCTCAGGTACGCTATATCGATATCGACACCACCGGCAAGACCAGCCTGGCTGGTGAACGGGTCAAGGTAGATGTTGACGTCGACCCCTTCGTCTATATGGTCGGTCTGGGCTATAAGTTCTAAAACCCGCCCGCAATAGAAACGGCCGCTGATGCGGCCGTTTCTATTTATACAACTCAGTTATCTGTTCCCCACTCAGCTTTCCAGCTCATCCAACAGCGCCGGCAACTGGCTACGCCAAGTCCGCGGCTTGATGCCGAACACCAGCATCAGCTTGCGCCCCAGCAGTGCCGCATTCTGCGGCCGGCCGCGCAGCTCAGGCAGACTGCCGTAGGCCACTGGCTGGAATACCACATCTCCGGAAAGCACACCGCGACCGATCAGCTCCTGCATCACATTTTGCGCAAAGCTGATCCAGGTAGTCACTTCGCTGCTGCCGTAGTGATAGGTGCCATACACTGACGCAGCGCAATCCAGCTGCTTCAGCAGCGACAACATGACCCGCGCCGCATCCGCGACCGGGGTCGGATTGCCACGCCATTCTTCAGGCAGCGTCAACGGAGAGGGGCCTTTGAGCCCGGCTATCAATTGCCCGAACGGCCCTTCCGGCGCGGCATCCAGCAACCAGCTGAAACGCAGAATGATATGTTTCGGACACTGTGTGCGCAGGCTGTCTTCCAGCTGCGCTTGCAACCGGCCCAGCGCACCTGTGGGCCGCGGCTCATCCTTCTCGGTATGGGAGGTCGTTTTGCTGCCATCGAACACGCGGGCACTGGAGAGCATCATCAGCGTCACGCCCTTGCTCGCACAGCCTCGGATCAATCGCTCGTCAAACTGCTGCTGGGCCTGCAGTACCGCAGCATCTTCCAGACCCAATTGAAACTGCTCGCGATAGAACGCCAGATTCAACACCAGATCCGGCTTGGCGCCGGTCAGCAGGTCATCAGCCATATCCGGCTGCCAGCCCTGCTCCGGGCGCTCGACCGATTCCAGCTGGATAAACTCCGCCGCCGCCTGAGCCAGCAACGCCTGCCCGAGCCTGTTTTCCCCACCGAGCAGCAACACCCGCATTCGCATTCACATAACCTGTCGATACTGTTGATGTGTTGCATTGTGCAACGTTCAGCGGTTCACGTCATCAAGGTGTGTCAGGTATAGGTAATCATTGATTGGCGATCAGACCGGTCCAGATGCGGGATATTGTTGAAACTGCTCAAGCGCATGTTGCGGTTATTGAATCGGCAATGAGTCACCGCCGTGTTGCGGGTCTGCAGGTTGAGATCGACCATGGTCGATTCGGGCGCTTGCAACAATTGCCGCACCAGCATGGCAATGGCTCCACCGGAGCTGACCACCAGCAGGCGCTGGCCCGCATGGCGCTGCTGAACGCCTTCCCGGAATGCCGCCAGACGCTGTTCGAAGTTGGCCCAGGTTTCCGGCAGCTCCCCTTCCAGCTCGCCCGTGGACCACAGCAGAATGCCCTGCTTCAGGCGCCGAAAGAAATCCAGCGCCACCGGTTTTTCCGGCAGTGCATGCTCGGGGAACTGGGCGGTATAGGCCCGCAGCACTGAATGAAAGTCGAACTCGTTCAGTTCCGGATACACCTCGAAACTCTGCTCAGCCAACCCCATGCCGGCGCAGATGCCTTCGGCGGTTTCACGGTGGCGAACCATGTCCCCGGTGATGATGTGGTCGAACAGCATATCCCGTTCGCGAAAATATTCGCCCAGCAGGCGTGCCTGCTCATGCCCCAACTCCGATAGCTGATCATAGTTGCTGGAGCCGAAGGAAGCCTGGCCGTGGCGTACAAAATAGATCTCAGACATGCATGATTCCACTTGTTTTTCTTGGGAGACAAAAAGGCCGGCAAAAAAAACCCGGCTGCCCTTGGATGTTCTCATCCTCAGGCATACCGGGCTGTTCAGACAGCTCTATATCAGAACGGAATGTCGTCATCAAAGCTGTCGTAATCAGGCATCTGCTGCGCCTGAGGTTGCTGCGCTGGCTGCTGAGCCTGCTGTTGCGGCGCTGCCTGACGCTGGGGTGCCGGACGCGACTGCTGTGGGCGCGGGGCCATGCCTTCGCCACCCTGGGGGCGACCATCGAGCAACTGCATCTGACCGCCGATATCAACCACGATCTCGGTGGTGTAGCGCTTCACACCGTCTTTTTCCCACTCACGCGTTTGCAGGCGACCTTCGATGTACAGCTTGGAGCCCTTGCGTACATATTCGCCGACGATTTCCGCCAGACGACCGAAGAACACCACACGGTGCCACTCGGTACGCTCTTGCTGCTGGCCGCTCTGCTTGTCCTTCCAGCTGTCGGTCGTCGCCAGGGTGACGTTGGCTACTGCGTTGCCATTGGGCATGTAGCGCACTTCCGGGTCACCGCCCACGTTACCGATCAGGATTACTTTATTGATGCCTCTGGCCATTCTCACTCTCCTCGGGTGTCTGGTGTATTCAGATCGGATTGACGATCCGGTCCAGTTGTTCGCGATCCAGCACCTGTGTATCGACTTTGATATAAGCGGCTAGTTCGTCAGCCACGATAACTGCCTCGGCCACTCCCGGTACGTCCAGTATTCTCCGGTGCAACGCCTCATCCCGAACCAGCGTCGGGGCCAACGCCAGGCGGAGGCTGGTAACGTACGGAGGCTCGGCCATGGTAACACCAATTCCGAACCAGGATAGTGCCAGCAGCGCGCAACAGGCGAACACTCCGACCAGGCCGAAGCTCCCATAAACCGCGCCGCCCAGCACACCCCCGAGGGCCGCGCCGGCAAACTGACTGGTGGAATAGATGCCCATGGCCGTGCCCTTGCTGCCCGCTGGTGCAATCTTGCTGAGCAGAGACGGCAAGGTCGCTTCCAGCACGTTGAAAGCAACAAAAAACAGCACTATGGCCGCCACCAGCCAAGGCAGGGAGGTCATGCTCAGCCACATCATCGGCTGCACCAGCGCCAGCAGCAGAATCGCACTCAGCACCACCCGCTTGATCTTGCGTTGGCGCTCGGCATAAATGATCAGCGGCACCATGCCGACGAAGGACAGCAGCAGTGCGGTCAGATAGACCCACCAGTGACTCTCTCGCACCAACCCGGCTTGCTCCTGGAGCGCCAGCGGGATGGCAACAAAACAGGCCATCAGCAAAGCATGCAATACCGCGATGCCGTAGTTCAAGCGCAGCAGATCGGGATTGCGCAAGGCCGGTAGGAAGGCGCCTTTGGCCACTCCGGCGTCACGATGATGCAGCGCCTGCACCGGCGTCGGTACCACCAGCGCAACCAGGGCGATACCCACCAGCGCCAGCACCGCCGTCGTATAGAACACGCCCGGCAGGCCGGCAGCCCCGGCGATCAGCGGCCCGGCGACCATGGCCACGGCAAATGACAGACCGATGCTCATGCCGATCATGGCCATGGCTTTGGTGCGGTGCTGATCACGGGTCAGATCGGCGACCAGCGCCATGATCGCCGCGGCGATGGCGCCCGCGCCCTGCAACACGCGCCCCGCGATGACGCCAGCGATGCTGTCGGCTTGGGCTGCCAGCAGACCACCCAGAGCAAACAGCAGCAGACCGCCGATGATCACCGGCTTACGGCCGATACGGTCGGACAGCATGCCGAAGGGAATCTGCAGAAAAGCCTGGGTGATGCCGTAGGCGCCGATAGCCATGCCGATCAGCAACGGCGTGGCTCCCTGCAGGTCCTGTCCGTAGGTCGCCAGCACCGGCAGCACCATGAACAGACCGAGCATGCGAAAGGCAAAAACCGCAGCCAGGGACGACGCAGCGCGACGCTCTTGGGACGACATGGTATCTGCCGGGTACATGGATTCTCCGCTGCGGTGAACAAAAGGCCGGCATTTTAGCATGCTTGAGCGGTCGAAACAGGTATCGTACGTCCGCTGCGGCGATGGCCTGGGCTATAGCCGTTGACGCAGCGCCGACACAACCTTTCGGCGGGCGTTTTTTGCGGGGACACCCCCGAAACACGTATACTGTCGAGCTTTGCTGGCTGCGGGTAAATGTGCTGTGGATACTATCCTGATACGTGGGGCGCGTACCCACAACCTGAAAAACATTGATCTGGACCTGCCACGCGACAAACTGATCGTCATCACCGGGCTGTCCGGTTCGGGCAAGTCCTCGCTGGCGTTCGATACGTTGTATGCCGAAGGCCAGCGACGCTATGTCGAGTCCCTATCGGCCTACGCCCGGCAGTTCCTGTCGATGATGGAAAAGCCCGACGTCGATCATATCGAAGGCCTGTCCCCGGCGATTTCCATCGAGCAGAAGTCTACTTCGCACAACCCGCGCTCCACCGTCGGTACCATCACCGAGATCTACGATTACCTGCGACTGCTATTCGCCCGAGTCGGCGAGCCGCGCTGTCCTGATCATGACCTGCCGCTGGCCGCGCAAACCGTCAGTCAGATGGTCGATCAGGTATTGGCCCGCCCCGAAGGCAGCAAGCTCATGCTGCTGGCGCCGGTCATGCGCGAACGCAAGGGCGAGCACCTGGCCCTGCTCGACGAACTGCGTGCTCAGGGTTTCGTTCGTGCGCGTATCAATGGGCGCATCTACGACCTGGACGAAGCACCGGCACTGGAGAAGACGCGCAAGCACACCATCGAAGTGGTCGTCGACCGTTTCAAGGTGCGCGAAGACCTGCAGCTGCGTCTGGCCGAATCCTTCGAGACCACCCTGAATCTGGCCGACGGCATCGCCATTGTCGCCCCCATGGAAGGTGAAGAAGGCGAGGAAGTCACCTTCAGCGCTCGCTTTGCCTGCCCCCAGTGCGGTCATTCAATCAGCGAACTCGAACCGCGCCTGTTCTCCTTCAACAATCCAGCCGGCGCCTGCCCGGGTTGCGATGGGCTGGGGGTCAAACAGTTCTTCGACAATCGTCGGCTGGTGAATGGCGAGTCGACACTGGCCGAAGGCGCCATTCGCGGTTGGGACCGACGCAACGTTTACTACTTCCAGATGCTCAGTTCGCTGGCCCAGCATTACGGTATCGATCTGGACCAGCCTTTCGATGATCTGAGCGACAAGCACCGCAAACTGATTCTGAATGGCACCGGCACTGACAAGATCCCTTTCCGCTACCTCAATGACCGCGGCGACATCGTCAAGCGCGAGCATCCGTTCGAAGGTATTGTGCCCAACCTGGAGCGTCGCTACCGGGAGACGGAATCACAGAGCGTGCGCGAAGAGCTGAGCAAATACCTCAGCACCCAGCCCTGCCCCGACTGCCACGGCACTCGCCTGCGCCGCGAGGCACGTCATGTATTCATCGACGAACGCAACCTGTCCGGCATCACCACCATGCCGGTCGGCGCTGCGGCGGAATACTTCGGGCAACTCACACTGCCGGGCAGTCGCGGTGAAATCGCCGAGAAGATCCTCAAGGAAATTCGCGCGCGACTGATGTTCCTGGTCAACGTCGGGCTCGACTATCTGGCCCTGGATCGCAGCGCCGACACCCTGTCTGGTGGTGAGGCCCAGCGTATTCGCCTGGCCAGTCAGATCGGCGCCGGCCTGGTGGGCGTCATGTACATTCTCGATGAGCCCTCCATTGGCCTGCATCAACGGGACAACGAGCGTCTGCTGGGCACCCTGATTCACCTGCGCGATCTGGGCAATACGGTCATCGTCGTCGAGCATGACGAGGACGCCATCCGGCTGGCCGACTACGTAGTGGATATTGGCCCGGGCGCCGGCGTGCATGGTGGACAGATCGTCGCGCACGGCACACCGGAACAAGTCATGAACAATCCGGCCTCTCTGACCGGCCAGTACCTGTCCGGCGCCGTGAAGATTCCAGTGCCGGCCGAACGCACACCGGCACGCAAGGACCAGTGGCTACACCTGAAAGGCGCCTGCGGCAACAACCTGCAGAAGGTCAACCTGGAAATCCCGGTCGGCCTGATGACCTGCGTGACCGGCGTATCCGGCTCGGGCAAGTCGACGCTGATCAACAACACCCTGTACCCGATCGCTGCGACTGCCCTGAACGGGGCCACCACGCTGGACCCTGCCCCCTATTCCAGCTTCGACGGCTTGCAGCACCTGGACAAGGTGGTGGATATAGACCAAAGCCCGATCGGGCGGACTCCGCGCTCCAATCCGGCTACCTATACCGGACTGTTCACCCCAATTCGCGAGCTGTTTGCCGGCACCCAGGAAGCGCGCTCACGCGGCTACAAGGCCGGACGTTTCTCCTTCAACGTCAAGGGCGGACGCTGCGAAGCCTGCCAGGGCGACGGATTGATCAAGGTGGAAATGCACTTTCTACCGGACATCTACGTGCCCTGTGACGTATGCAAGAGCAAACGCTACAACCGTGAAACGCTGGAAATCAAATACAAGGGCAAGAACATCCATGAAGTGCTGGAGATGACCATCGAGGAGGCCCGCGCCTTCTTCGATGCGGTGCCGGCACTGGCGCGCAAACTACAGACGCTGATGGATGTAGGCCTGTCCTACGTGCGCCTGGGCCAGTCCGCCACCACCTTGTCCGGCGGCGAGGCGCAACGCGTCAAGCTGGCCCGGGAACTGTCCAAACGTGACACCGGCAAGACCCTGTACATCCTCGACGAGCCCACCACCGGCCTGCACTTCGCCGATATTCAGCAGCTGCTGGATGTTCTGCATCGCCTGCGCGATCACGGCAATACCCTGGTGGTCATCGAGCACAACCTGGACGTGATCAAGACCGCAGACTGGATCGTCGATGTCGGCCCCGAGGGCGGCTCCAAAGGCGGTCAGATCATCGCTACAGGTACCCCGGAGCAGGTTGCTGCCATGGCGCACTCGCACACCGGGCAGTTTCTCGGCCCGTTGCTGGAACGCGACCGGGAAAAATAACGCACACACTCCATGCTCATCAAGGACTCTCCCAACACCCGGCAGCGACGCTTTTGAGAGAGTCCGATCAACTCATATTTTGCGGCGAACAGACACGTGATTGAATTTCAGCAGGTAAACAAGGCCTACCGAGTCGGCGGCCGCGACATACCCGCATTGCATGCCACTGACCTGACCATAGAGCCAGGCCAGGTGTACGGCATCATCGGCCATTCCGGCGCAGGTAAAAGTACCCTGTTGCGGCTGATCAACCGACTGGAAGAGCCCAGCAGCGGGCGCATTCTGGTCGCCGGCGAGGATATCACCGCCCTGAATGCCGAGGGCCTGCGACGCTTCCGGCAACGGGTGGGCATGATCTTCCAGCATTTCAACCTGCTCTCCTCCGCTACCGTCGCCGACAATGTTGCCCTGCCCCTGCGTTTGGCCGGCAGCGCCCACCGTCAACAGATCGCCGCGCGGGTCGCATCGCTGCTGGACCGGGTCGGCCTCAGCGACCACGCCAACAAGTACCCGGCGCAACTGTCCGGCGGCCAGAAACAGCGCGTCGGCATCGCCCGCGCGCTGGCCACCGAGCCCAGCATTCTGCTGTGCGATGAAGCCACCAGCGCCCTGGATCCGCACACCACGGGCCAGGTGCTGCAACTCCTGTCGGAAATCAACCGCGAACTGAACCTGACCATAGTGCTGATCACCCACGAAATGGATGTGATCCGTCGGGTATGTGATCAGGTCGCGGTGATGGATGGCGGACGTATCGTCGAGCAAGGCACGGTCGCCGATGTCTTCCTGCATCCACAGCATCCGACCACCCGCAGCTTCGTCTTCGGCAGTGAATCCGCTGAAGACCAGGCGGACGATTTCAGTCACGTGCCAGGGCAGATCCTGCGCTTGACCTTCCAGGGCGAATCCACTTTCGCTCCCCTGCTGGGACAGGTCGCCCGGGAAACCGGTGTGGACTACAGCATTCTTGCCGGCCGCATCGATCGCATCCGCGATCTGCCCTATGGACAATTGACCCTGGCGCTGATTGGCGGCGACCTGCCCGCTGCGCGCGCGCGCCTGGCCGCTGCTGATGTGCATGTTGAGGTATTACGCGGATGACCGAATTCTTCACCAACATCGACTGGTACGATATCTGGATCGCCACGCTGGACACCCTGCTGATGCTCAGCGGCTCACTGTTCTTCACCGTACTGTTGGGCTTGCCGCTGGGCATCCTGTTGTTTCTGACCGGCCCGCGACAGATGTTCGAGCGCAACGGCCTTTACGCCGTGCTGTCTCTTATCGTCAACGCACTGCGCTCGCTGCCCTTCATCATTCTGCTGATCGTGATGATCCCCTTCACCAAGTTTCTCACCGGCACCTCACTGGGCGTCGCTGGCGCCATTCCCCCTCTGGTGGTTGGCGCCACGCCGTTTTTTGCACGTCTGGTTGAAACCGCCTTGCGGGAGGTGGACCGCGGCATCATCGAAGCGACCCAATCGATGGGCGCGAGCACCCGCCAGATCATTACTCGTGCCTTGCTGCCCGAAGCGCGCCCGGGCATCATCGCTGCGGTAACAGTGATCGCCATTACGCTGGTTTCCTATACGGCGATGGCCGGTGTGGTCGGCGGCGGCGGCCTCGGCGACCTCGCCATCCGCTATGGCTATCAGCGCTTCCAGACTGATGTCATGATCGTCACTGTTGTGTTGTTGCTGGTACTGGTGCAAATTCTGCAAAGTATCGGCGACCGCTTGGTCGTACACTATTCACGTAAATAAGCAGGACAATAGCCTGCAACCGCGTTCATTTCGGAGCATTCCATGAAAAAGATTGTCGCTGTTCTGGCCCTGGCTACTGCCTTCGGCGCCCATGCCGCAGAGAAATTGAGCATCGCCGCCACCGCCGTACCCCACGCCGAGATCCTCGAGTTCGTCAAACCCGGCCTGGCCAGCCAGGGCGTGGATCTGGATATCAAGGTATTCACTGATTACGTACAGCCTAACCTCCAGGTTGCAGAAGGCCGCCTGGATGCCAACTTCTTCCAGCACAAACCCTACCTCGACGAGTTCAACAAAGGTCGCGGCACCGACCTGGTCAGCGTCGCCAATGTGCACGTGGAGCCCTTCGGCATCTATTCCGGCAAGCTCAAATCTCTGGACGAGATTTCCAGCCGCGCCACCGTCGCCATCCCCAACGATGCCACCAACGGCGGTCGCGCCTTGCTGCTGCTGGACAAGGCTGGCGTGATCACTCTGAAAGACAAATCCAACATCCTCGCCACCCCGCGTGACATCGAGAACAACCCACACAAACTGCGCATTCGCGAGCTGGAAGCAGCCACCCTGCCCCGCGTTCTTGATCAGGTGGATCTGGCACTGATCAATACCAACTACGCGCTGGAAGCTGGCCTGAACCCCACCGAAGACGCGCTGGCCATCGAAGGCGACGACTCACCCTACGCCAACATCCTGGTAACCCGTGCGCAGGATGCTGAGAACGAAGCAGTGCAGAAGCTGGTGAAGGCATTGCAGAGTGACGAGGTGAAGGCGTTTATTGAGTCCAAGTATCAGGGTGCTGTTGTCCCTGCGTTCTGATTCCCTTTCTTTGCCTAGCCCCACCCACTTTTACAGTGTGGCTGGGGCTTTTGTAGAAAGTCGGCGCTGGGCTTCAGGGCCGCCCCGGCGCAAAGGCTTTCTGATAACCACTAGCCCCAACGACCTGCATTTAAATACCAAGCGTGCCCAATAAAAAAGCCCGCGACTAAACTACGTCGCGGGCTGCTTCCAATCACCAGTCGTTATCAGACCGGTACTTCAGACATCGGCACCCCAAGCGCTGTCGCCACCCCTTTGCCATAAGCCGGATCGGCCTTGTAGCAATGAGTGATGTGGCGAATCATGATATGACGCTCAACACCATTCATGGCTCGCGCAGTGTTCTGGAACAGTCGCTGTTGCTCCTCAGACGACATCAGACGGAACAAATTGCCAGGCTGAGTGAAGTAGTCTGCATCGTCCGCACGGAAGTCATAGCGCGCGGCCGCACCCTCCAGCGCCATCGGCGGCTCGCTGAAGTCGGGCTGCTCCTGCCACTCACCATAAGTGTTCGGCTCGTAGTGCAGACGGCTCCCCTGGTTGCCATCCACCCGCATGGCACCGTCGCGATGGTAGCTGTGTACCGGGCAACGCGGCGCATTCACCGGGATCTGATGGTGGTTCACACCCAGACGGTAGCGCTGTGCGTCGCCATAGGAGAACAGGCGCCCCTGCAACATGCGGTCCGGCGAGAAGCTGATGCCCGGTACCACGTTGGCCGGCGTGAAAGCGGCCTGCTCCACGTCCTGGAAATAGTTGTCCGGGTTGCGGTTCAACTCCATGTAACCCACTTCAATCAGCGGGTAATCCTGCTTCGACCAGACTTTGGTCAGATCGAACGGATGGAAGCGGTAATCCTCAGCCTCGATTTCCGGCATGATCTGTACGAACATGGTCCAGCGCGGAAAATCGCTGTTCTCGATCGCGTCGTACAGGTCGCGCTGGGAGCTTTCGCGGTCCCCGGCAACCACCGCAGCGGCCTGTTCATCGGTCAGGTTCTTGATGCCCTGTTGAGTCTTGAAGTGGAACTTGACCCAGTAGCGCTGGTTGTCGGCACTGATGAAACTGTAAGTGTGCGAACCAAACAGATGCATATGGCGGTAGCCAGCCGGAATACCCCGGTCGCCCATCACATAGGTAATCTGGTGCAGCGCTTCTGGCAGGCCGGTCCAGAAGTCCCAGTTGTTATTGGCGTTGCGCATATTGGTGCGCGGGTCACGCTTGACCGCGTGGTTGAGGTCAGGGAATTTCAGCGGGTCGCGGAAGAAGAACACCGGGGTGTTGTTACCAACCAGATCCCAGTTGCCCTGTTCGGTGTAGAACTTCAAAGCAGCACCGCGGATATCGCGCTCGGCATCGGCTGCGCCGCGCTCGCCGGCGACGGTGGAGAACCGGGCGAACATCGGCGTTTTCTTGCCTACCTCGGCAAAAAGACGCGCCTTGGTGTATTCGGTGATGTCATGAGTCACGACGAACTCACCGAAGGCGCCGGAGCCCTTGGCGTGCATGCGACGCTCAGGAATCACCTCACGGTCAAAGTGTGCGAGCTTTTCCAGAAACCAGACGTCTTGCAATAACATCGGGCCACGCGGTCCGGCCGTCATCGCGTTCTGGTTCTCGGATACCGGCGCACCGGCCACTGTGGTGAGTTTTGGCTTGTCAGTCATATTGCTCTTTCTCCTGGATCAATTCGGCGGCCAGCGGAAGCGAACCGGTGGCGTTGGAGAAATGATAAAGAGCCAGAACCAATAGACCCAATAAGTTGATTCAACTCGAACGATAGCAAATACACATGAGCTGTTTGCCCGATAGTATTGGCAGCCTGATTTTCAGACATAAAAAAACCGGGCATATGCCCGGTTTTCTTTGAACAGACTACAGCTTACTCTTCAGAAGCAGCAGCCAGCTCAGGACGATCAACCAGTTCCACGTAAGCCATGGGAGCCGCATCGCCAGCACGGAAACCGCACTTCAGAATACGAACATAGCCGCCGGGACGGTCTGCGTAGCGCTTGCCTAGGTCGTTGAACAGCTTGCCTACAGCTTCTTTGCTGCGGGTGCGGTCAAACGCCAGACGACGGTTAGCTACAGTATCTTCTTTCGCCAGGGTGATCAGCGGCTCTGCAACACGACGCAATTCCTTGGCCTTGGGCAGAGTGGTTTTGATCAGTTCATTCTCGAACAGCGACACCGCCATGTTCTGGAACATGGCCTTGCGGTGCGAGCTGGTCCGACTCAGGTGACGACCACTTTTACGATGACGCATCTCTCAATTCCTCGGTGTCAGACGATCAGGCCGTAACCTTGTCGTCCTTCTTCAAGCTTGCAGGCGGCCAGTTGTCCAGACGCATACCCAGTGAGAGACCACGCGAAGCCAGAACGTCCTTGATTTCAGTCAGGGATTTCTTGCCCAGGTTAGGGGTCTTCAGCAGTTCCACTTCGGTACGCTGGATCAGATCGCCAATATAGTAAATATTTTCAGCCTTCAGGCAGTTGGCCGAACGAACAGTCAGCTCCAGATCGTCAACCGGGCGCAGCAGGATCGGATCGATCTCGTCTTCCTGCTGTTCCACTACAGGCTCCTGGTCACCCTTCAGATCAACGAAGGCAGCCAGTTGATGCTGCAGAATGGTAGCGGCACGACGGATCGCTTCTTCCGGATCCAGAGTACCGTTGGTTTCCAGTTCGATGACCAGCTTGTCCAGGTTGGTACGCTGCTCAACACGAGCGCTCTCGACTACATAAGCTATGCGGCGAACCGGAGTATAGGTAGCGTCGAGTTGCAGACGACCGATTGAACGGCTTTCGTCTTCATCCGACTGACGCGCATCAGCAGGCTCATAGCCCCGGCCGCGCGCAACAGTCAGCTTCATGTTCAGAACACCGTTGTCGGACAGCGTGGCGATATGGTGATCGGGGTTAACAATCTCCACATCGTGATCCAGCTGAATATCGCCAGCGGTGACCGCACCCGGGCCCTTTTTGGAAAGGGTCAGGGTGACGTGATCACGACCATGCATCTTGATCGCTACACCTTTAAGGTTAAGCAGGATCTCGATGACATCTTCCTGAACGCCTTCGATGGCGCTGTACTCATGCAAAACGCCATCGATTTCCGCCTCAACCACGGCACAACCGGGCATGGACGAGAGCAGAATGCGCCGCAGCGCATTGCCCAGGGTATGACCAAAACCACGTTCCAGCGGCTCAAGAGTGATCTTGGCGCGCGTGGGCGAGGTTTCTTGAACGTCGATATGACGCGGAGTAAGAAACTCGGCAACCGAATTTTGCATGAAAGGCACCTTTTGCTGACTATCGCTTACTTGGAGTAGAGCTCGACGATCAGGTTTTCGTTGATGTCGGCGTACAGATCACTCCGGGCGGGCAGGCTCTTGAAGACACCTTCCTTCTTGGCGGCATCCACTTCCAGCCATTCTGCCTGGCCGCGCTGAGCTGCCAGATCCAGCGAACCGCCAATGCGCAGCTGGTTCTTGGCTTTCTCGCGAACGGCTACTACGTCACCTGGGGAAACCAGGTAAGAAGCGATGTTCACGGTCTTGCCGTTGACGCTGATGGCCTTGTGGGAAACCAGCTGACGAGATTCGGCACGCGTGGAGCCAAAACCCATACGGTATACAACGTTATCCAGACGACGCTCGAGCAGTTGCAGCAGGTTCTCGCCGGTAGCGCCCTTCAGACGGGCAGCTTCCTTGTAGTAGTTGCTGAACTGACGTTCGAGAACGCCATAGATACGACGAACTTTTTGCTTCTCGCGCAGCTGAGTGCCGTACTCGGAGAGACGACCGCGACGCTGACCATGCACGCCAGGAGGACTCTCCAGCTTGCACTTGGAATCAAGGGCGCGAACACCGCTCTTGAGGAACAGATCAGTGCCTTCGCGACGAGACAGCTTACACTTGGGACCAATATATCTAGCCATTTTACCGTCTCCTGATTACACGCGGCGCTTCTTGGGCGGGCGACAACCGTTATGTGGGATGGGGGTGACATCGTTAATGCCGCTGATCTTGTAACCACAAGAGTTCAGCGCACGCACTGCAGATTCACGACCCGGGCCAGGGCCCTTCACATTAACGTCGAGGTTTTTGAGGCCGTATTCCAGAGCCGCCTGACCAGCACGCTCAGCAGCCACCTGGGCAGCGAAGGGTGTGCTTTTACGCGAACCACGGAAACCGGAACCACCGGAAGTCGCCCAGCTCAGAGCATTGCCCTGACGGTCGGTGATGGTGATGATGGTGTTGTTAAAAGACGCATGGATGTGGGCGATCCCATCAACCACTGTCTTTTTTACTTTTTTACGAACACGAGCAGCAGGCTTAGCCATATCTGTATATTCCTTCGCGATTACTTACGGATCGGCTTGCGCGGACCCTTGCGGGTACGAGCGTTGGTCTTGGTACGCTGGCCGCGGACCGGAAGACCACGACGATGACGCAGACCGCGATAGCAGCCAAGATCCATGAGACGCTTGACGTTCATGTTGATCGCGCGGCGCAGGTCACCTTCAGTGTTACTTTTGGCGACCTCGTTACGCAGCAGATCAATCTGCTCCTCGCTTAGATCCTTGATTTTTACACTGGGCTCAATGCCAGTGGCAGCACAGATCTGTTGTGCCTTGGTTTGACCGATACCAAAGATATAGGTCAGAGAGATAACAGCATGCTTGTTATCCGGGATGTTGACGCCTGCAATACGGGCCATCCAAATTACTCCGTCTGACAGCTACCTGACTCAACCCAAACGTAACTAGGTTGCGTGAAAAAGGGTGCAGTAGGGTAGCGCTAACATAAAAAAAAATCAACCACCCGACCAATTAACTGGCCGGGCGGCGGTTATCCTGAGACGTAGTCTTCAATCAGAGCGGGTTGATTAATCAACCTTGGCGCTGTTTGTGACGAGGCTCAGCACTGCAAATTACCCGTACGCTGCCATTGCGACGGATGATTTTGCAGTTACGGCAAAGCTTCTTGACTGATGCTGCAACTTTCATAACGTTCTCCAGAATCCTGAAATATCAGCGCAGCATGCCGCTGCCGTAGCCTTTCAGGTTCGATTTCTTCAAAAGAGACTCATACTGCTGAGAAACGAGGTGCGATTGTACTTGGGACATGAAGTCCATAACAACCACAACAACGATTAACAGTGAAGTCCCACCCAGATAGAACGGCACGTTGGCCGATACCACCAGGAATTGCGGCAACAGACAGACCGCAGTCATGTACAGGGCACCGAACATGGTCAGACGAGTCAGCACGCCATCGATATAGCGGGCGGACTGCTCACCCGGGCGGATACCCGGAATGAAAGCGCCTGACTTCTTCAGGTTGTCAGCCACGTCCTTGGGGTTGAACATCAGCGCTGTATAGAAGAAGCAGAAGAATATGATCCCTGCACTGAACAGAATGATGTTCAACGGCTGACCTGGGGCAATAGCCTGGGACAGGCTCTGCAGCCAACCCATGCCTTCACCCTGACCGAACCAGGTTCCCAATGAAGCCGGGAACAACAGAATGCTGCTGGCAAAAATCGCCGGAATCACACCGGCCATGTTCACCTTCAGCGGCAAGTGACTGGTCTGGGCAGCGAACACCTTGCGACCCTGTTGCCGCTTGGCGTAGTTCACGGTAATCCGCCGCTGACCACGTTCGACAAAGATCACGAACGCAATCATCGCCAGCGCCAGCAAGGCAATTGCAATCAGTGCGAAGATGTTGATATCACCCTGACGAGCTGCCTCGAAGGACTGCCCTATCGCGCCAGGCAGGCCGGCAACGATACCGGCGAAGATCAGCATGGATATACCGTTGCCGATCCCGCGCTCGGTGATCTGCTCACCCAGCCACATCATGAACATGGCACCGGCCACGAAAGTAGTGACTGCTATGAAATAGAAGCCGAAATCGTTGGCAAAGGCCACACCCTGACTGGCCAGACCGACCGACATCCCCACTGCCTGGATCAACGCCAGAACCAGTGTGAGATATCGAGTATACTGGCTGATCTTGCGGCGACCGGACTCGCCTTCCTTCTTCAACTGTTCCAGCGTGGGACTCACGGCCGTCATCAACTGCATGATAATCGATGCAGAAATGTACGGCATGATCCCCAGAGCGAAGATACTCATCCGCTCCAGGGCACCACCAGAGAACATGTTGAACAGGCTAAGAATGGTCCCCTCATTCTGTCTGAACATATCAGCCAGGCGATCAGGGTTGATACCGGGTACCGGTATATGCGCGCCGATTCGGTAAACGATGATTGCCAGGAACAGGAAGCGCAAGCGCCCCCACAGTTCCGTCAGGCCGCCTTGATTCATTCCAGAGAGAGCGCCTTGCTTAGCCATGTAGTCCTTATTCCTCGATCTTACCGCCAGCTGCTTCGATCGCTGCACGAGCGCCCTTGGTCGCCTTCAGTCCTTTGATAGTAACCGCTTTGGTTATATCGCCGGACAGAACAACCTTGGCCCGCACAAACTTGTCGCCAATGATATTGGCATCTTTCAAAGCTTGCAGGTCGATGACATCAACATCCAGCTTGTTCAGCTCGCTGGTGCGGATCTCGGTGGTAACCATACCAATTCTGGAAACAAAGCCGAACTTCGGCAGACGGCGATGCAACGGCTGTTGACCACCCTCAAAACCGGGAGCGACCTTACCGCCAGAGCGGGAAGTCAAACCTTTGTGGCCGCGGCCGGCAGTCTTGCCCAGGCCGCTACCGATACCACGACCGACGCGCAGCTTAGCTGGGCGTGAACCGGGCGCGGAACTCAGATCATTCAGTTTCATGTCTTAACCCTCAACCCTGACCATGTAGGAGACACTGTTGATCATCCCACGGATAGCCGGAGTATCTTCGACTTCGACGGTGTGACCGATGCGACGCAGACCAAGACCCTTTACGGAAGCCTTGTGGCTCGGCAGACGCCCGATCACGCTCTTGAACAGGGTCACTTTGATTTTTGCATTAGCCATGACAGCTTACCCCACGATGTCTTCGACGGTCTTGCCACGCTTGGCCGCAACAGAGTCGGGAGACTGCATTGACTTCAGACCCTTGTAGGTAGCCTGAACGACGTTGACCGGGTTGGTGGAACCGTAACATTTAGCCAGTACGTTATGGATGCCAGCGGCTTCCAGAACGGCGCGCATCGCGCCACCGGCAATAACACCGGTACCTTCCGAAGCTGGCATCATGAAGACCTTGGAGGCTCCGTGTGCAGCCCGCAGCGGGTACTGAATGGTGGTGCCATTCAGATCCACCTGGATCATGTTACGACGTGCGGCTTCCATGGCTTTCTGGATAGCGGCAGGCACTTCACGCGCCTTGCCACGTCCGAAACCCACGCGACCGTTGCCGTCGCCGACTACTGTCAGCGCTGTGAAGGCAAAGATCCGACCGCCCTTAACTACTTTGGCGACGCGGTTAACCTGTACGAGTTTCTCGATGTAACCTTCGTCACGCTTTTGATCGAAATTAGCCATAGCTCTACCCTTAGAATTCCAGCCCGCCTTCACGAGCGGCGTCGGCCAGCGCTTTCACGCGGCCATGATACTTGAAGCCGGAACGGTCGAAGGAGACCTTAGTTACACCGGCGGCCTTGGCACGCTCAGCAACCAGAAGACCCACTTGTTTAGCGGCTTCGCTGTTGCCTGTAGTGCCACTGCGCAAGCTTGCGTCAAGGGTGGAGGCGCTGGCCAGAACCTTGGAGCCGTCGGCCGAGATCACTTGTGCGTACATGTGCTGCGAAGAACGGTACACGCACAGACGTACGGCTTCCAGCTCGCGCATTTTCAGACGCGAACGACGAGCTCGACGGAGACGAATAACTTTTTTATCGCTCATTTTCTATGCCCTACTTCTTCTTGGCTTCTTTACGACGCACGATCTCGTCGGAGTAGCGAACACCCTTGCCCTTATAGGGTTCTGGGCGACGGAAATCACGGATCTCCGCAGCTACATGGCCAACCAGTTGTTTGTCGATACCTTTGATGATGATGTCAGTCTGGCTAGGGGTCTCAACAGTGATACCCTCCGGCAACTGATAGTCGATCGGGTGGGAGAACCCCAGAGCCAGGGACAGAACCTGTCCTTTCGCCTGAGCCCGGTATCCTACACCAACCAGCTGAAGCTTGCGCTCAAAACCTTGGCTGACGCCGACGACCATATTGTTGACCAGTGCACGTGTAGTGCCGGCCATGGCTGCATTGACGCTACCAGGACGGGGCGCAAAACGCAGCACACCCTCTTCCTGGGTTACTTCAACGGCCGGATGCAGATTCAGAGCCAGCGAGCCTTTGGGGCCCTTGACAGAAACATCCAGACCATCGATTTTTACTTCTACACCCTGTGGCAATGTGACAGGGTTCTTAGCGACGCGAGACATCGTAACCCCCTATCAGAATACGGTGCAGAGTACTTCACCGCCGATACCGGCAGCGCGAGCAGCGCGATCAGTCATAACACCTTTGTTGGTGGAGACGATCGAGACACCCAGTCCACCCTTGACCTTAGGAATCTGGTCAACGGACTTGTACTGGCGCAGGCCTGGACGGCTAACGCGCTTCACTTCTTCAATTACCGGCTTGCCTTCGAAGTACTTGAGCTCGATCGACAGAACAGGCTTGGCGTCGCCCTGCACTTCGTAACCAGCGACATAGCCTTCTTCGGTAAGTACTTTGGCGACAGCCACCTTCAGCTTTGCCGAAGGCATGCTGACACTGGACTTTTCAGCCATCTGGGCATTACGGATACGGGTTAGCATATCAGCTAACGGGTCCTGCATACTCATGGGCTTTGTGCTCCTGAAACTGAGTAATTAAGGTCTTGTTTACCAGCTGGCCTTGACCAGACCGGGTACATCACCGCGCATGGCAGCTTCGCGCAGTTTGATGCGGGAAAGACCGAATTTGCGGTATACGCCGTGCGGACGGCCAGTGATGCGGCAGCGGTTACGCTGACGAACCGGGCTCGCATCACGCGGCAGTTTTTGCAGAGCTACCTGAGCATTCCAACGATCTTCAACCGATGCGTTGATGTTGCCCACAGTAGCCTTGAGCTCAGCACGCTTTGCAGCGTACTTGGCAACCAGGCGAGACCGTTTGGCCTCGCGGTTCTTCATGCTGACTTTAGCCATTGCCTGACTCCTAGTTACGGAACGGGAACTTGAACGCACGCAGCAGCGCGCGGCCTTCGTCGTCCGTCCGAGCGGTGGTGGTCAAAGTGATATCCAGACCACGCAGGGCATCAATCTTGTCGTAATCGATTTCCGGGAAGATGATCTGCTCCTTGACGCCCATGCTGTAGTTGCCACGACCGTCGAAGGACTTGGCATTCAGACCACGGAAGTCACGTACGCGCGGCAGCGAGATCGACAGCAGACGATCCAGGAACTCATACATCTGTTCACGACGCAGTGTCACCTTGACACCGATCGGCCAGCCGTCACGAATCTTGAAGCCGGCAATCGACTTGCGGGAGTAGGTCACGATGCCTTTACGGCCAGTGATCTTCTCCAGGTCAGCCAGAGCGTTTTCAATGACTTTCTTGTCGCCTACCGCTTCACCAAGGCCCATGTTCAGGGTGATCTTGGTGATCTTCGGAACTTCCATCACATTCGCCAGGCCAAGCTCTTCTTTGATCTGGGGAACCAGGTTGCTCCGGTAATGCTCTTTCAATCTTGCCATGGTAAGCACCTAGATTCTCAAGCGTCGACCGCTTTTTGGGTCGACTTGAAAATACGAACCTTCTTACCGTCTTCGACCTTGAAGCCGACGCGGTCGGCCTTGCTGGTCTCAGGGTTGAAGATAGCCACGTTGGAGACGTGGATTGGCGCCTCCTTCTCAACAATACCGCCCTGCAAACCAGCCATAGGGTTCGGCTTGGTAGCGCGTTTGATAATGTTGACGCCGGCGATAACCAGGCGATTGTCAGTCAGGACCTTCTGGACCTTACCGCGCTTGCCTTTGTCTTTACCGGCGATGACGATTACGTCGTCGTCACGTTTGATCTTTTGCATGACCGAGCTCCTTACAGCACTTCGGGCGCGAGGGAAACGATCTTCATGAACTGCTCATTACGCAATTCACGCGTCACTGGCCCAAAGATGCGGGTACCGATCGGCTCATTCTTGTTGTTGAGCAGAACAGCAGCGTTGCCATCAAAACGAATCAGCGAACCGTCGGTACGGCGAACGCCGTGACGAGTACGCACGATGACAGCAGTCAGCACCTGGCCTTTCTTTACTTTACCGCGCGGAATTGCTTCCTTGACGGTAACTTTGATGATATCGCCAATGCCGGCGTAGCGGCGGTGAGAACCGCCCAGAACCTTGATGCACATAACGCGACGTGCACCACTGTTGTCAGCTACATCCAACATGGATTGAGTCTGAATCATAACTTTCTCCGACCCTTAAATAATCCGCTATAACAGCGCGGGGCTTATACGTGCGCCGCGCGCTCGTCGATCTGCACCAGGGTCCAGTTCTTGGTTTTAGCCAAGGGACGGGTTTCCCGAATGGTGACCAGATCGCCGATGCGGCATTCGTTGTTTTCATCGTGCGCATGCAGCTTAGTAGAGCGGCGTACGTACTTACCGTACAGCGGATGCTTTACCTGACGCTCGATAACAACAGTAACGGTTTTGTCCATCTTGTCACTGACCACACGGCCAGTAACGGTACGAACTACAATGTTCTCGGCCATGATCAGTTACCACCTTTCTGATTGAGCACGGTCTTGACTCGAGCGATGTCACGCTTAGTCTGCTTCAGCAGGTGACTCTGACCCAGTTGACCGGTTGCCTTCTGCATGCGCAGGTTGAACTGATCGCGCAGCAGGGTAAGCAGCTGCTCGTTCAGCTGCTCGGCAGATTTTTCACGAAGTTCTGTCGCTTTCATCACATCACCGTCCGCTTAACGAAGGTGGTTGCCAGCGGCAGCTTGGCAGCAGCCAGGGCAAATGCCTCGCGCGCCAGCTCTTCGGAAACACCTTCAATCTCATACAGGACCTTGCCCGGCTGAATCTGGGCTACCCAGTATTCGACGTTACCCTTACCTTTACCCATCCGCACCTCGAGAGGCTTCTTGGAGATCGGCTTGTCAGGGAAGACACGGATCCAGATTTTACCGCCACGTTTTACGTGACGAGTCAGAGCACGACGCGCCGCTTCAATCTGACGAGCGGTCAAACGACCACGGCTGACGGATTTGAGTGCGTATTCGCCAAAGCTCACTTTACTGCCGCGATGAGCCAGACCACGGTTGTGGCCAGTCATCTGCTTGCGGAACTTCGTACGCTTGGGTTGTAACATGTGCGTACCCCTTACTTAGCAGCTTTTTTCTTGGTCGCGAACGTTTTGACTTCTTCAGGCTGACCACCAATGATCTCGCCTTTGAAAATCCAAACTTTCACACCGATCACACCATAAGTGGTGTGGGCTTCAGCCGTTGCGTAGTCGATATCGGCACGCAGAGTGTGCAGCGGCACACGGCCTTCACGGTACCATTCGGTACGGGCAATCTCGGCACCGCCAAGACGACCACTTACCTGAATCTTGATACCTTTACCACCGATACGCATGGTGTTCTGTACGGCACGCTTCATGGCGCGACGAAACATCACACGACGCTCGAGCTGTTGAGCAACGCTCTGTGCAACCAGGGCAGCGTCGAGTTCCGGCTTGCGGATCTCTTCGATGTTGATGTGCACCGGCACGCCCATCTGGCTGGTCAGTTCCTGACGCAGCTTCTCGACGTCTTCACCTTTCTTACCAATCACGATACCCGGACGGGCAGTGTGAATGGTGATACGGGCAGTCTGAGCAGGACGCTGAATATCAACGCGGCTGACAGAAGCGCTTTTCAATTTCTTCTGAATGTACTCGCGTACTTTCAGATCAGTGAACAGATAGTCAGCATAGGTGCGACCGTCTGCATACCACACCGAAGTGTGCTGTTTAACAATACCGAGGCGAATGCCCGTCGGATGTACTTTCTGACCCATGTGATCGACTCCTACTTGTCAGCAACCTTGACCGTGATATGGCAAGACCGCTTGATGATGCGATCAGCACGGCCTTTGGCACGTGGCATGATGCGCTTCAGAGAGCGACCTTCGTTGACAAACACGGTGGAGACCCTGAGGTCATCCACGTCTGCGCCATCATTGTGTTCAGCGTTGGCAATTGCCGACTCGAGAACTTTCTTGATGACATCAGCGGCCTTCTTGTTGCTGAAAGTCAGCAGATTCAGGGCCTCATCCACTTTCTTCCCGCGGATCTGGTCAGCGACCAAGCGCGCTTTCTGGGCAGAGAGTCGGGCGCCTTTATGACTAGCGGCTACTTCCATCTTCCTAACCCCTTAGCGCTTGGCTTTCTTGTCTGCCACGTGACCACGATAGGTCCGTGTAGCAGAGAATTCGCCCAATTTGTGACCGACCATGTCTTCGGAAATAATAACCGGGACATGTTGGCGACCGTTGTGTACTGCGATGGTCAGACCAACCATCTGCGGCAGAATCATCGAGCGGCGCGACCAGGTTTTCACCGGCTTGCGATCGTTCTTTTCTGCTGCAACTTCGACCTTCTTCAGTAGGTGAAGATCGATAAAAGGACCTTTCTTCAGAGAACGCGGCACGTCGTTTCCCCTCTATTACTTGCTGCGACGACGGACAATCATATTGTCTGTGCGCTTGTTTGACCGAGTCTTGGCACCCTTAGTGGGGAAGCCCCAAGGCGACACCGGATGACGACCACCAGAAGTACGCCCTTCACCACCACCATGCGGGTGATCAACCGGGTTCATGGCAACACCACGAACGGTCGGACGAACACCGCGCCAGCGACTGGCACCGGCTTTGCCCAGGGAGCGCAGGCTGTGTTCACCGTTGGATGCTTCACCCAGGGTGGCACGGCACTCGCCGAGGACCTTGCGCATTTCACCGGAACGCAAGCGAACGGTGACATAAGCGCCTTCACGAGCAACCAGCTGCACGGAGGCACCGGCGCTGCGAGCAACCTGAGCACCCTTTCCGGGCTTCAGTTCGATCGCGTGGATGGTGCTACCCACCGGAATATTACGCAGTGGCAGAGTGTTGCCCGGCTTGATCGGCGCATCAGCACCTGAGATCACCTGGTCGCCAGCAGTCACACCCTTAGGTGCGATGATGTAGCGGCGCTCGCCATCGGCATACAGCAGCAGAGCAATATGAGCGGTACGGTTCGGATCGTATTCGATACGCTCAACGATGGCTGGAATGCCATCCTTGTTACGACGAAAATCGACCAGACGGTAGTGCTGCTTATGACCGCCCCCGCGATGACGCGTGGTGATGCGGCCATTATTGTTACGTCCACCAGACTTGCTTTGCTTCTCAAGCAAAGGTGCATAAGGAGCACCCTTGTGCAGGTCTGAGTTCACGACCTTTACAACGAAGCGGCGGCCAGCGGAAGTAGGTTTACATTTAACAATTGCCATGATGTACCCCTCTCTTATTCAGCGCTGGCGAAGTCGAGGTCCTGACCGGCTTTCAGGCTGACATACGCCTTCTTCCAGTCATTACGCTTGCCCAGTCCGCGAACGGTTTGCTTGGTCTTGCCTTTGACATTCAAGGTCGAAACACTATCAACCTCGACGCTGAACAGCTGCTCAACGGCCTTCTTGATTTCCAGCTTGGTCGCGGTGGATTCCACCTTGAAGACAAACTGGTTTTTGCTGTCAGCCAGCACGGTAGCCTTTTCGGATACATGCGGGCCGAGCAATACTTTGAAAATGCGCTCTTGGTTCATCCCAGCATCTCCTCGAACTTCTTAACAGCAGGCACAGTGATCAGTACCTTGTCGTAAGCGATCAGGCTGACCGGATCAGAACCTTGCACATCACGTACATCGACATGGGGCAGGTTGCGCGCAGCCAGGTACAGATTGGTGTCCAGGCTGTCAGTTACGATCAGCACCTTCTCCAGATTCAGTTCCTTGAGCTTGCTTACCAGAGCCTTGGTCTTGGGGGCTTCAACTGCGAAGCTCTCAACCACGACCAGACGATCCAGACGCACCAGCTCGGACAGGATCGAGCGCAGAGCGCCACGGTACATCTTCCTGTTCAGCTTCTGCTCATGGTCCCGCGGACGAGCCGCAAAAGTGGTACCGCCCCCGCGCCAGATAGGGCTGCGGATAGTACCGGCACGAGCACGGCCAGTACCTTTCTGACGCCATGGCTTCTTACCGCCACCGGACACTTCAGAACGGGTCTTTTGCTGCTTGGTGCCCTGACGACCACCAGCCATATAAGCAACAACGGCTTGGTGAACCAGGGTTTCATTAAACTCGGTGGCAAAGGTCAGATCAGATACTTCGATCGCATTTGCACCAGCTACATTCAAATTCATGTGAACTCCCCTTTAACCCTTGGCCTTGACTGCCGGGCGAACAATGACGTCGCTACCAGGCGCACCGGGAACCGGGCCCTTGATCAGCAGCAGGTTACGTTCGGCGTCAACGCGTACGATTTCCAGGGTCTGCACGGTCACTTGCTCAGCACCCATGTGGCCGGCCATCTTCTTACCCTTGAATACGCGACCCGGGGTCTGGCACTGGCCAATGGAACCGGGAACACGGTGGGATACAGAGTTACCGTGGGTGGCATCCTGACCGCGGAAGTTCCAGCGTTTGATGGTACCGGCAAAGCCCTTACCCTTGGACTGACCGGTAACGTCTACTTTCTGGCCCGCTTCGAAAATACCGACATTGATTTCTGCGCCCGCTTCGAATTCAGCGCCGTCTTCCAGGCGGAATTCGCATACGCTGCGACCTGCAGCAGTATTCGCTTTGGCAAAATGCCCAGCCATCGGCTTGCTGACGCGACTGGCGCGACGCTCACCCACAGTGACCTGAATGGCGCTATAGCCATCCGTGTCGCGGGACTTGACTTGAGTGATACGGTTTGGCTCGACTTCAACCACCGTAACAGGAATGGAAACACCATCTTCAGTGAAAACGCGGGTCATACCGCATTTCCGGCCGACTAAACCGATAGTCATGTTGTAAACCTCATAAGTGCACGGGGCTATTACCCGCTATGGCCGCCCATTTCAGGGCGTTGCACGACCGATAGCCCCCGTCGTTTGGGGCTATCAGCCGAGGCTGATTTGAACCTCAACGCCAGCTGCAAGGTCCAGTTTCATCAGCGCATCGACAGTCTTGTCGGTAGGCTGAACGATATCCAGCACCCGCTTATGGGTACGGATTTCATATTGATCCCGGGCATCTTTGTTGACGTGAGGAGAAGTCAGCACTGTAAAACGCTCTTTGCGCGTCGGCAAAGGTATCGGACCACGCACCTGAGCCCCAGTACGTTTCGCGGTATCCACGATTTCCTGGGTTGATTGATCTATCAGGCGATGGTCAAAAGCCTTCAACCGAATACGAATCTGTTGGTTCTGCATTTGACCAGAAACTCCAAGCTTCATTTTTCAGAGCACACCCACTACTGGGCAGGCCCATCCAAGGGAGGCGCAATTCTACTGATGCGCCAGTCACGTGTCAACCATAATACAAAAGCCCCCGATCAATCGGGGGCTTTTGCGTATGGCTTCAGATCATCAAGCGATAATCTTGGCAACCACGCCGGCACCAACGGTACGACCACCTTCGCGAATCGCGAAGCGCAGGCCGTCTTCCATGGCGATCGGAGCGATCAGCGTAACGTCCAGCTTGACGTTATCGCCAGGCATGACCATTTCCACGCCTTCGGGCAGTTCGCAGGAACCGGTCACATCAGTGGTCCGGAAGTAGAACTGCGGACGGTAGCCCTTGAAGAACGGAGTGTGACGACCGCCTTCATCCTTGCCCAGCACGTACACTTCAGCTTCGAACTGAGTGTGCGGCTTGATGGTGCCCGGCTTGGCCAGAACCTGACCACGCTCAACGTCTTCACGCTTGGTGCCACGCAGCAGTACGCCAACGTTCTCACCAGCACGACCTTCGTCGAGCAGCTTGCGGAACATCTCAACACCAGTACAAGTGGTCTTGACGGTGTCCTTGATACCGACGATTTCCACTTCTTCCTGGATACGCACGATACCGCGCTCAACACGACCAGTCACAACGGTACCGCGACCGGAGATGGAGAAGACGTCTTCGATTGGCATCAGGAACGGCTTGTCGATGGCACGCTCAGGCTCGGGGATGTAGCTGTCCAGAGTCTCGACCAGAGTCTTGACTGCAGTGGTGCCCATGCCGTTGTCATCCTGACCGTTCAGCGCCATCAGCGCGGAACCGATGATGATCGGAGTGTCGTCACCAGGGAAGTCGTAAGTGCTCAGCAGATCGCGCACTTCCATCTCAACCAGTTCCAGCAGCTCTTCATCATCAACCATGTCTGCCTTGTTCAGGAACACGACGATGTAAGGAACGCCAACCTGACGGGACAGCAGGATGTGCTCACGGGTCTGCGGCATAGGGCCGTCAGCAGCGGAACAAACCAGGATAGCGCCGTCCATCTGCGCAGCACCGGTGATCATGTTCTTGACGTAGTCAGCGTGACCGGGGCAGTCAACGTGTGCGTAGTGACGAGTCGGGGAATCATACTCAACGTGGGACGTGTTGATGGTGATACCACGAGCCTTCTCTTCCGGCGCGTTGTCGATCTGATCGTAGCCCTTGGACGTACCGGCGCTACCGAATACTTCGGCGCAGACACGGGTCAGAGCAGCGGTCAGAGTGGTTTTGCCATGGTCAACGTGACCGATGGTGCCCACGTTCAGGTGCGGTTTACTGCGTTCAAACTTTTCTTTTGCCACGATTAGTAACCTCTTCAATTAGCCAGGAAGCAATCAACCTTGCTTCTTGATGATAGCGTCAACGATGTTCGAGGGAGCCTCGGCGTATCTGGAAAACTCCATGGCGTAGCTCGCGCGTCCCTGGGACATGGAGCGTACATCCGTGGCGTAACCAAACATCTCACCCAGCGGAACCTCAGCTCGGATGATTTTCCCGGAAGGAGAATCTTCCATTCCCTGGACCAGACCACGACGACGGTTAAGGTCACCCATCACGTCACCCATGTAGTCCTCGGGGGTCACTACTTCAACTTTCATCATGGGCTCGAGCAGAACAGCACCACCCTTCTGGGCCAATTGCTTGGTGGCCATGGAAGCAGCGATCTTGAACGCCATTTCGTTCGAGTCAACATCATGATAAGAACCATCAAAGATGGTTGCTTTGAGGCTGAGCAGCGGGTAGCCGGCGAGAACACCGTTTTTCATCTGCTCATCAATGCCCTTCTGTACCGCCGGAATGTATTCCTTCGGCACCGTACCACCAACCACTTCACTGACGAAGATCAGGCCTTCAGCGGCGTCATCAGCCGGCTCGAAGCGGATCCAGACGTGACCAAACTGACCACGACCACCGGACTGACGCACGAACTTGCCTTCGATCTCGCAGGTATTGCGAATCGCTTCACGGTAAGCCACCTGCGGCTTGCCGATGTTGGCTTCAACGTTGAACTCGCGCTTCATGCGGTCAACCAGAATATCCAGGTGCAGCTCGCCCATACCACCAATGATGGTCTGACCGGACTCTTCGTCGGTGCGCACACGGAAAGAAGGATCTTCCTGGGCCAATTTACCCAGAGCGACGCCCATTTTTTCCTGGTCGGCTTTGGTCTTCGGCTCGACGGCAACGTGAATCACCGGCTCAGGGAAGTCCATACGCTCGAGAACGATCTGCTTGTCCAGGTCGCAAAGAGTGTCACCAGTGGTGACGTCTTTCATGCCGATCAGGGCAGCAATATCACCCGCGCGCAGCTCCTTGATCTCGGCACGATCGTTGGCTTGCATCTGCACCATACGACCAACGCGCTCTTTCTTGCCTTTGACCGAGTTGATCACCGAGTCACCGGAAGACAGCACGCCAGAGTAAACGCGAACGAAGGTCAGAGTACCAACGAAGGGGTCGGTAGCGATCTTGAATGCCAGAGCAGCAAAGGGCTCTTCATCACTGGAGATACGCTGATCGGTTTTCTCGTCATCATCCGGGTGTACACCCTTGATGGCCACAACCTCATCCGGAGCCGGCAGGAAGTCAATAACAGCATCGAGTACCAGCGGCACGCCCTTATTCTTGAAGGAAGTACCACAGACAGCCGGAACGATTTCATTGGCCAGCGTACGCTGACGCAGGCCAGCCTTGATCTCTTCGAGAGTCAGCTCGCCACCTTCCAGGTACTTATTCATCAGCTCTTCATTGGCTTCGGCGGCCGCTTCAACCAGCTTCTCGCGGTACTCTTCAGCCAGCTCAAGCATGTCCGCAGGAATCTCTTCCTCGCGGAAAGCCATGCCCATGTCGGCATCGCTCCAGTACATCGCTTTCATGCGCAGCAGATCGATCTGGCCAACGAAGTTCTCTTCCGAGCCAATCGGCAATTGAACCGCCACAGGGGTATGCCCCAGGCGCTTCTTGATCTGCTCAACAACGCGCAGGAAGTCGGCACCCTGACGGTCCATCTTGTTCACGTAAACAATACGCGGCACACCGTACTTGTTGCACTGACGCCATACGGTTTCGGACTGCGGCTCAACACCGGAGGTACCACAGAACACCACGACCGCACCATCAAGCACGCGCAGCGAGCGCTCTACTTCAATGGTGAAGTCAACGTGACCAGGGGTGTCGATGACGTTGATGCGGTGTTGCTTGTACTGCTTCTCGGAACCCTGCCAGAAAGCGGTTACAGCAGCAGAGGTAATGGTAATACCACGCTCCTGCTCCTGAGCCATCCAGTCAGTGGTACTGGCACCATCATGGGTTTCACCCATTTTATGGTTGACGCCTGTGTAGAACAGGATCCGTTCCGTGGTTGTGGTTTTGCCCGCATCGACGTGCGCACAAATACCGATATTTCGGTACAGATTGATCGGGGTTGTACGAGCCACGATAGTCTCCTGAGTCGTTGTTTAGAAGCGGTAGTGGGAGAATGCTTTGTTCGCTTCAGCCATACGGTGCACGTCTTCACGCTTCTTGACCGCAGAACCTTTGCCTTCAGATGCATCAAGCAGTTCGCCGGCAAGGCGCAGATCCATCGACTTCTCGCCACGCTTACGGGCAGCATCTACCAACCAACGCATTGCCAGAGCATTGCGACGGGAGGGACGCACTTCAACCGGAACCTGGTAGGTGGCACCACCTACACGGCGAGATTTGACCTCAACCAGCGGAGCGATGGCATCGAGCGCCTTTTCAAACAGCTCGACCGGATTATCGGTCTTGGCGCGCTCTTTGACCTTCTCCAGAGCACCATACACGATGCGCTCTGCGGTCGATTTCTTGCCGCTTTCCATTACATGGTTCATGAATTTAGCGAGAACCTGGCTGCCATATTTAGGTTCTGGCAGGATCTCACGTTTTGCCGCTACACGACGTCTTGGCATGATAAGCCCCTCAAACGGTCTTCAGGTTAGCTCAGGACTGCAACAATTGTGTTACGCCTGACCTTACTCTTATCGACTCAGGTTAAATGAATTCAAACTTACTTCGGACGCTTCGCGCCGTACTTGGAACGACCCTGCTTACGGTCTTTGACACCGGAGGTGTCCAGCGAACCGCGAACCGTGTGGTAACGCACACCTGGCAAGTCTTTTACACGGCCGCCGCGAATCAGAACGACGCTGTGCTCTTGCAGGTTGTGACCTTCACCACCGATGTAGGAAGAAACTTCAAAGCCGTTGGTCAGGCGCACACGGCAGACTTTACGCAGAGCCGAGTTCGGCTTCTTCGGCGTGGTGGTATATACGCGAGTACATACTCCACGACGCTGCGGGCAGTTCTGCAGCGCGGGCACGTCGCTTTTTTCAGCAACACGCTTGCGCGGCTTTTGAACCAGCTGGTTGATTGTTGCCATCTAGCAAAACTCCACTGATGTCCTGGGACATATTAAATAAAACGGCAGGGCCAAACGCCCCGCCTATTTTAGGGGTACGGAATTCTATAGAGACCTCCCCTCACCGTCAAGCTCACCCGCCTTACGCTACGACGGGTGACACCTATCAGCTGCTGCTGGAATTCAGCGCATCCGACAGGGCTTGCTCGACTTCACTTGCACTTACCTTGCTCGGCTTGTCTGCCATGCGCTTACGCTTGCGCTCGGCGTGATAAGCCAGACCGGTACCGGCCGGAATCAGTCGTCCAACTACCACGTTTTCCTTCAGACCACGCAGGTGATCGCGCTTGCCGGTAACGGCAGCCTCGGTCAGTACCCGCGTTGTCTCCTGGAAGGAGGCAGCCGAGATGAAGGATTCGGTCGACAACGATGCCTTGGTGATACCCAACAGTACACGTTCGTACTTGGCCAGGAACTTGTCCTGCCCCGCCAGCGTCTCGTTTTCTTCCAGCACGTGGGTCAGCTCGACCTGATCACCTTTGATGAAGCGGGAGTCGCCCGATTCGGTGATCTCGACTTTGCGCAGCATCTGACGAATAGTCACTTCGATGTGCTTATCGTTGATCTTCACACCCTGCAGGCGGTAAACGTCCTGAATCTCATTGACGATATACTTGGCCAGCTCGCTGACACCCAGCAGACGCAGAATATCGTGCGGGTTGCTCGGACCATCGGAGACAACCTCACCCTTGCTGACCTGCTCACCCTCAAACACGTTCAGGTGACGCCACTTCGGAATCAGCTCTTCGTAGTGATCGCTGCCATCGTTCGGAGTAATGACCAGTCGACGCTTGCCCTTGGTTTCCTTACCGAAGGAAATCGTACCGCTGATTTCCGCCAGAATGGACGGCTCTTTCGGACGACGCGCCTCGAACAGGTCGGCAACACGCGGCAGACCACCGGTGATGTCGCGGGTCTTGGAGGTTTCCTGTGGAATACGTGCCAGGACGTCACCAATGCTCACCTGCACGCCATCGGACAGGTTGACCTGCGTTTTCTCGGGCAGGAAGTACTGAGCCGGTACGTCAGTACCTGGCAGCATCAATTCCTTACCGTCAGCATCCAGCAGTTTTACGGTCGGACGGATGTCCTTGCCGGAAGTTGGACGCTCATGCACCGCCATCACTTCAATGTTGGTCAAGCCGGTCAGCTCGTCGGTCTGGCGGCGGATGGTGATCCCCTCCTCCATACCCACGAAGTGCGCCGTACCGGCAATTTCGGTGACGATCGGGTGAGTGTGCGGATCCCACTTGGCCACAACCTGGCCTGCCTGCACCTTGTCCCCTTCGTGAATGGAGATCACGGCACCATAGGGCAGCTTGTAACGCTCGCGCTCACGACCGAACTCGTCCGCCAGAGCCAGCTCACCGGAGCGGGATACGGCAACCAGGGCGCCGTCGTCACGGGTTACGTGCTTCAGGTTGTGCAGGCGAATGGTACCGGCACTCTTGACCTGAATACTGTCCTGAGCAGCGGTCCGGCTCGCCGCACCACCGATGTGGAACGTCCGCATCGTAAGCTGGGTACCCGGCTCACCGATTGACTGGGCCGCGATAACACCCACCGCCTCACCGATATTGATCTGGTGACCACGCGCCAGGTCACGACCGTAACAGGTGGAGCACACGCCGTAGCGGGTTTCACAGGTAATCGGCGAACGCACGATCACTTCGTCGACACTGTTGGTTTCGAGGAACTCGACCCACTGCTCGTCGACCAGGGTGCCACCGGCGACAATGATGTCTTCAGTGCCCGGCTTGAACACATCACGGGCGATGACTCGACCCAGAACGCGCTCACCCAGCGGCTCAACGATGTCCCCGCCTTCGATATGCGGCTTCATCACCAGACCGCGATCTGTTCCGCAGTCGACTTCGGTGATAACCAGGTCCTGCGCCACATCAACCAGACGACGAGTCAGGTAACCGGAGTTGGCGGTTTTCAACGCCGTATCCGCCAGCCCCTTACGCGCACCGTGGGTCGAGATGAAGTACTGAAGTACGTTCAGACCTTCACGGAAGTTGGCGATAATCGGCGTCTCGATGATCGAGCCGTCCGGCTTGGCCATCAGACCACGCATACCGGCCAGCTGACGGATCTGAGCAGCGGAACCCCGCGCCCCCGAATCAGCCATCATGTACATGGAGTTGAAGGACTCCTGCTCGACCTCTTTGCCATCGCGATCCAGCACGCGAGTGGACTTGAGGTTGTCCATCATCGCCTTGGAGATCTCGTCGTTGGCCTTGGACCACAAGTCGATGACCTTGTTGTACTTCTCGCCGGCGGTAACCAGACCGGAAGCGTACTGGTCTTCGATTTCCTTCACCTCGGCAGTGGCGTCTTCGATGATCTGTGCTTTCTCGTCGGGAATGACGAAGTCATTCACACCGATGGAGGCACCGGAGATCGTCGAATAGGCAAAACCGGTGTACATCAGCTGATCAGCGAAGATGACCGTCTCTTTGAGCCCGACAACCCGGTAACAGGTATTGATCAGCTTGGAGATCGCCTTCTTCTTCAACGGCTGGTCAACCAGCTCGAACGGCAGACCCTTGGGCAGAATCTGGAACAGCAACGCACGGCCAGCAGTGGTGTCGATAATGCTCGACTCCGTGGTCCAGCTCTCGTCCTTGTGCTTGACGGTTTGCTCGATACGCACCTTGACCAGAGCGTGCAGATCAACCTGACCACTGCGATAGGCCATCTCGACCTCAGCGATACTGGCGAAACGCATGCCTTCGCCACGCGCATTGATGCGCGAGCGGGTCATGTAGTACAGGCCCAGTACCACGTCCTGCGACGGCACGATGATCGGCTCGCCACTGGCAGGGGACAGGATGTTGTTGGTGGACATCATCAGGGCGCGTGCTTCCAGCTGAGCCTCAAGGGTCAGCGGAACGTGCACGGCCATCTGGTCACCGTCGAAGTCGGCGTTATAGGCCGCACAGACCAACGGGTGCAGCTGTATAGCCTTACCTTCAATCAGTACCGGCTCGAACGCCTGGATACCCAGACGGTGCAGGGTCGGTGCGCGGTTCAACAGGACCGGATGCTCACGAATGACTTCAGCCAGGATATCCCAGACCTCCGGCAGTTCGCGCTCGACCATCTTCTTCGCAGCTTTGATGGTGGTCGCCAGACCACGGTGCTCCAGCTTGCCGAAGATGAACGGCTTGAACAGCTCCAGAGCCATTTTTTTCGGCAGACCGCACTGATGCAGACGCAACGTCGGACCCACCACGATCACCGAGCGACCGGAGTAGTCGACACGCTTACCGAGCAGGTTCTGACGGAAACGGCCTTGCTTACCCTTGATCATATCGGCAAGGGATTTCAGCGGACGCTTGTTGGTGCCGGTGATGGCACGGCCACGACGACCGTTATCCAGCAGCGCATCAACCGATTCCTGCAGCATGCGCTTTTCGTTGCGCACGATGATATCCGGCGCGGACAGGTCCAGCAGTCGCTTCAGACGGTTGTTACGGTTGATCACCCGACGGTACAGATCGTTCAGGTCGGATGTCGCGAAACGGCCACCATCCAGCGGTACCAGCGGACGCAGGTCCGGCGGCAGTACTGGCAGAACAGTCAGAACCATCCATTCCGGCTTATTGCCAGAACCCTGGAAGGCTTCCATCAGCTTCAGACGCTTGGACAGCTTCTTGATCTTGGTTTCCGAGGTGGTCTGTGGAATTTCCTCACGCAGACGGGAAACCTCGTGCTCCAGATCCATGGCAGTCAGCAGCTCGTAGACCGCTTCGGCACCCATACGGGCGTCGAACTCGTCACCGAACTCTTCCAGCGCTTCAAAGTACTGCTCATCGTTCAGCAGCTGGCCTTTCTCCAGCGTGGTCAGACCAGGCTCGATCACGACGTAGCTTTCGAAATACAACACCCGCTCGATGTCACGCAGGGTCATGTCCAGCAGCAGACCGATCCGGGACGGCAGGGACTTCAGGAACCAGATGTGCGCAACCGGCGACGCCAGTTCAATGTGACCCATGCGCTCACGACGCACCTTGGCCAGTGCGACTTCAACACCGCACTTCTCACAGATGACGCCACGGTGCTTGAGGCGCTTGTACTTGCCACACAGGCACTCGTAGTCCTTTACCGGGCCAAAGATCTTGGCGCAGAACAGACCATCACGCTCCGGCTTGAATGTCCGGTAGTTGATGGTTTCCGGCTTTTTGACTTCGCCGTAGGACCATGACCGGATCATTTCCGGTGATGCCAAGCCGATTCGAATGGAATCGAACTCTTCAACTTGTCCTTGGGACTTGAGCAGGTTCAATAAGTCTTTCAAGGCCTATACTCCTCGCAGTGTCTCAAGGGCGGAGAAACTCCGCCCGAGACGTGGGCAGTCGGTGGTTATTCGGATTCCAGGTCGATGTCGATGGCCAGAGAGCGAATCTCCTTGACCAACACGTTGAAGGACTCGGGCATCCCGGCCTCCATGCGATGGTCACCGTCCACGATGTTTTTATACATCTTGGTACGGCCATTAACGTCATCCGATTTGACGGTCAGCATTTCCTGCAGGGTGTAGGCGGCGCCATAGGCTTCCAGTGCCCAGACCTCCATCTCCCCGAAGCGCTGTCCGCCGAACTGAGCCTTACCACCCAGCGGCTGCTGTGTTACCAGGCTGTACGAACCGGTCGAACGAGCGTGCATCTTGTCGTCGACCAAGTGGTTCAGCTTGAGCATGTACATGTAACCGACAGTGACCGGGCGATCGAAGGCGTTACCGGTACGACCGTCGTACAAGCGCATCTGCCCGCTATCCGGCAGGTCCGCGAGGCGCAGCATGTGCTTGACCTCAACCTCTTCGGCACCGTCGAACACGGCAGTCGCCATAGGCACACCGGCACGCAGGTTATTGGCCAGCTCGATAATTTCCTGATCGCTGAACGACTCCAGATTTTCCTGACGGCCACCGACCTTGTTGTACACCTCGTCGAGGAACTCACGCAGCTCAGCAACCTTGCGCTGCTCTTCGAGCATAAGGTTGATCTTTTCACCCAAGCCCTTGGCCGCGAGGCCCAGGTGGGTTTCCAGAATCTGTCCGACGTTCATCCGCGAAGGTACACCCAGCGGGTTGAGGACGATGTCCACCGGCGTGCCGTTCTCGTCATGGGGCATGTCTTCGATCGGCATGATGACCGAGATGACACCCTTGTTACCGTGACGACCAGCCATCTTGTCACCCGGCTGGATGCGACGCTTGATCGCCAGGTAGACCTTGACGATCTTCAGTACGCCCGGCGCCAGGTCGTCGCCCTGCTGCAGTTTGCGCTTCTTGTCTTCGAACTTTTCATCGAGCAGCTTGCGACGGTCGATGATGTAAGCCTGCGCCCGCTCCAGCTGTTCGTTGAGATTGTCTTCGCTCATGCGCAGCTTGAACCACTGGCCACGCTCGATACCCTCGAGAATCTCGGCTGTCAGCTCGGTGCCCTTCTTCAGGCCAGCACCGCCTTCAGCAGTGTGACCGATCAGCGCAGCACTCAGACGCTCGAAAGTTGCCGTTTCGATGATCCGGAACTCTTCCTGCAGATCCTTACGGATCTCATCCAGCTGTTCTTTCTCGATGGCCAACGCACGCGTGTCACGCTCGACGCCGTCTCGAGTGAACACCTGAACATCAATAACCGTACCCTTGGTGCCAGTCGGCACGCGCAGGGAGGTATCCTTGACGTCGGACGCCTTCTCACCAAAGATCGCACGCAGCAGCTTCTCTTCCGGTGTCAGCTGAGTCTCGCCTTTGGGCGTAACCTTGCCGACCAGAATGTCGCCAGTGCCGACTTCAGCACCCACGTAGACGATACCGGCTTCATCCAGCTTGCCCAGTGCCGCTTCACCGACGTTGGGGATATCGGAGGTGATTTCCTCTGGCCCCAGCTTGGTGTCACGGGAAACACAGGTCAGCTCCTGAATATGGATAGTGGTGAAGCGATCTTCCTGGACCACACGCTCGGACACCAGAATGGAGTCTTCGAAGTTGTAGCCGTTCCACGGCATGAACGCCACGCGCATGTTCTGACCCAGAGCCAGCTCACCCATATCAACGGAAGAACCGTCAGCCATAATATCCCTGGCCGCAACCTGTTCGCCTTTTTTCACCAGCGGACGCTGGTTGATGCAGGTGTTCTGGTTGGAGCGGGTGTACTTGGTCAGGGTGTAGATATCCACCCCGGCTTCACCGGCTTCGACTTCGTCGTCATTGACGCGCACAACGATACGGCTGGCATCGACTGAGTCGATTACCCCGCCGCGGCGAGCAGTCACACAAACACCGGAGTCGCGAGCCACGTTGCGCTCCATGCCGGTACCCACCAGCGGCTTCTCTGCACGCAGTGTCGGTACGGCCTGACGCTGCATGTTGGAACCCATGAGTGCACGGTTGGCATCATCGTGCTCGAGGAACGGAATCAGCGAGGCAGCCACCGACACAACCTGGCGCGGCGACACGTCCATCAGAGTCACATCTTCCGGAGCCTTGACGGTGAATTCGTTCATGTGGCGAACGGTTACCAGCTCTTCAACCAAGCGGCCGTCGCGAACTTCGGCACTGGCCTGGGCGATCACATGGTCAGACTCTTCAATAGCCGACAGGAAGACGATCTCGTCGGTCACCACGGCATCTTTGACGCGACGATACGGGCTTTCCAGGAAGCCGTACTCGTTGGTGCGCGCATAGGTGGCCAGCGAGTTGATCAGACCGATGTTCGGACCTTCAGGCGTCTCGATCGGACATACACGCCCATAGTGGGTCGGGTGGACATCACGCACTTCGAAGCCGGCACGTTCCCGGGTCAGACCGCCTGGCCCAAGCGCAGATACACGACGCTTGTGAGTGATCTCGGACAGCGGGTTGTTCTGGTCCATGAACTGGGACAGCTGGCTGGAACCGAAGAATTCTTTCACTGCCGCCGCAACCGGCTTGGCATTGATCAGATCCTGCGGCATCAGGCCTTCGCTTTCGGCCATGGACAGACGTTCCTTGACCGCGCGCTCGACACGCACCAGGCCCACACGGAACTGGTTCTCGGCCATTTCCCCGACGGAACGGATACGACGGTTACCCAGGTGATCGATGTCATCAACCACACCCTTGCCGTTACGGATATCAACCAGGGTCTTGAGCACCTCGATGATGTCTTCCTTGCTCAACACACCCGCGCCTTCGATCTCTTCACGACCGATACGGCGATTGAACTTCATCCGGCCAACGGCAGACAGATCGTAGCGATCACTGCTGAAGAACAGGTTGCTGAACAGGGTTTCGGCTGCATCCTTGGTTGGCGGCTCGCCAGGACGCATCATGCGATAGATTTCCACCAGCGCTTCAAGCTGAGTGGTGGTGTTATCGATGCGCAGCGTATCGGAGATGAACGGACCACAATCGATATCGTTGGTGTACAACGTCTCGATATGGTCAACCTGGGCCTTGATCAGCTTGTCGATCAGGTCCGCAGTCACCTCGGCGTTGCCGTCCGCAAGAATCTCACCGGTGGCCGGATGTACAACTGTCTTGGCGATGGTGCGGCCAATCAGGTAGTCATACGGCACTTCCAGACTGTTGATGCCCGCTTTTTCCAGCTGATTGATGTGGCGCGCGGTAACCCGACGACCTGTCTCGACAATGACCTTGCCTTTGCCATCGGTGATATCGATAGTCGCGATCTCACCACGCAGACGCTGCGGCACCAGTTCCAGCTGCAGACTTTCGCCATGCACTTCGAACTTGTTGGTGTCATAGAAAATGTCGAGGATTTCTGCGGTCTGGTAACCCAGCGCACGCAGCAGGACAGACGCCGGCAGCTTGCGACGACGGTCGATACGAACAAAGACCGCATCCTTGGGATCAAACTCGAAATCCAGCCACGACCCACGGTAAGGAATCACGCGAGCGGAATACAGCAGCTTGCCGGAGCTGTGCGTCTTGCCACGGTCGTGGTCGAAGAACACACCCGGGCTGCGGTGCAGCTGGGATACGATCACACGCTCGGTACCGTTGATCACGAAGGTACCGTTCTCAGTCATCAGGGGTATTTCACCCATGTAGACTTCCTGCTCCTTGATGTCCTTGATCGCCTTGCTTGCGGATTCGCGATCAAAGATGATCAGGCGCACTTTCACCCGCAGCGGGACCGCATAGGTCACACCACGCAGCACGCATTCCTTGACATCGAAAGCCGGCTCACCTAACCGGTAACCGACATATTCGAGCGCCGCATTACCGGAATAGCTGATAATGGGGAAGACAGATTTGAAGGCCGCGTGCAGACCGATATCACGAACGCTGTCCTTGCCTGCATCGGCCTGCAGGAACTCCCGATAGGAATCCAGCTGAATCGCCAGCAGATAAGGCACATCCATCACATGCGGCAGTTTGCCAAAGTCCTTGCGGATACGTTTTTTCTCAGTATATGAGTAAGCCATCAGCGTTCCCCAGCTTGGTCACCTGCTTGATTGGCTCCCCCTGACGGGAAAGCCTGAAAATGCTTGCAAGACCTAGTCTTGCTCACTCGCTTGGAGTGGATCCGTTCGCCTGAGATCAGGCTGGAACGGCAAAAGGCCGGTGGCACACAGGCCACCAGCCATCAATCTGACCGTTGATCAGACTGTCGACGCAAGGTCGCGCAAGCTTACTTGAGCTCGACCGTTGCACCAGCCTCTTCCAGCGTCTTCTTCGCTGCTTCGGCTTCGTCCTTGGAAACACCTTCCTTGACGGTAGCAGGAGCGCCGTCAACCATAGCCTTGGCTTCTTTCAGGCCCAGACCGGTCAGCTCGCGCACTGCCTTGATGGCGTTAACTTTCTTCTCGCCAGCAGCAGTCAGGATGACGTTGAATTCGGTTTGCTCTTCAGCAGCAGCCGGACCGGCAGCTGGGCCAGCAGCAACAGCTGCGGCAGCGGAAACACCGAACTTCTCTTCCATTGCGCTGATCAGTTCAACGACCTGCATAACGGACATTTCGGATACTGCATTGATGATATCTTCGTTGGTCAGAGCCATGACTCACTATTCCTGTATTGGGGGACAACCCTTTGGGCTGTCAAAACATTAAAAGCAAAAGAGTAAAGCGTCAGCAGGCAAATTAGGCCGCCTCGGCTTCCTTCTGATCGCGGACAGCAGCCAATGTACGAACGAACTTGCTGGTAGCGCCTTGAATCACGCTCATCAGCTGGCTGATCGCCTCGTCGTAAGTTGGCAGCGTGGCCAGAATGTCGATCTGGTCAGCTGAAAGGTAGTTGCCTTCAAACGCAGCTGCCTTGATCTGGAATGCGTCCTGACCCTTTGCGAAGTCCTTGAACAAACGGGCAGCAGCGCCCGGATGTTCGTTGGAGAACGCAATCAGGGTCGGACCGACAAAGACGTCGTTGAGGCAGTCATACTGAGTGCCTTCAACCGCACGACGCAGCAGGGTGTTACGTACAACGCGTACATAAACACCAGCTTCACGTGCATCTTTGCGCAGACCAGTCATGGCAGATACGCTTACACCGCGGGCATCAGCCACAACGGCAGACAGCGCACCTTTGGCAGCTTCGTTGACTTCAGCGACGATGGCCTTTTTGTCTTCGAGCTTAATTGCCACGGGTTCTACTCCTGGATTTACCATTGATCGCCCTGGGGCGATATGTTTTGGTGTCTGATCCAGCCTGCACTGAATCGTGAGCACCATCTGCGTAGGCCTGAGGATTACTCCTCGATTTGAGGCTTTCGCCACCTACGGTCTTGGATAGCCCCCAACTGGCAGGGACCCCAATAATGGACGCGCCGCGAGAGGCGCGTCGTTAAACCAATAATCAGTCCAGCGCGGAGTGATCGACCTGGATGCCCGGCCCCATGGTGGTGCTCAGGGAAACGCGCTGCAGATAAACACCCTTGGAGGTCGACGGCTTGGCCTTTCTCAGGTCGGCAAGCAGCGCCTCAACGTTCTCTTTCAGCTTGACCGGCTCGAAGCCGACCTTGCCTACGGAGCAATGAATGATGCCGTTCTTGTCGGTGCGGTAACGAACCTGACCAGCCTTGGCATTCTTCACTGCAGTACCAACATCAGCAGCAACCGTGCCCACTTTGGGGTTCGGCATCAGGCCGCGCGGGCCAAGCAGCTGACCCAGCTGACCCACAACACGCATCGCATCCGGAGAAGCGATAACGACGTCATAGTTCAGATCACCGGCCTTCATTTCGGCAGCCAGGTCATCCATACCTACTTTGTCAGCGCCCGCAGCCAGAGCCGCTTCAGCGTTGGCACCCTGAGTGAACACAGCAACGCGAACGGTTTTGCCGGTACCATGGGGCAGCAAAGTTGCGCCACGAACGACTTGGTCGGATTTGCGCGGATCAACACCCAGGTTGACGGCAACGTCGACGGATTCAACAAACTTGACGCTGGAAACTTCGGCCAGCAGGGCTGCAGCTTCTTCGAAGCCGTAAACCTTGGTGCTATCAACTTTCTCGTTGATTGCTTTTTGACGCTTGGTCAGCTTGGACATTTAAACGCCCTCCACGGTCAGACCCATACTACGAGCAGAGCCCGCGATGGTGCGTACAGATGCTTCCAGACCGGCAGCAGTCAGATCAGCCTGCTTGATATTGGCGATCTCTTCGATCTGAGCACGAGTAACCGTGCCCACTTTCTGGCTGTTCGGACGAGCAGAACCGCTCTTGACACCAGCAGCCTTCATCAGCAGTACAGCAGCAGGCGTACTCTTGGTTTCAAAAGTGAAGCTGCGGTCGCTGTAAACAGTGATGATCACAGGCGTCGGCAGACCTGGCTCAACGCCTTGGGTCTTGGCGTTGAACGCCTTGCAGAACTCCATGATGTTTACGCCGTGCTGACCCAGGGCCGGACCTACTGGCGGACTCGGGTTAGCCTGACCGGCCTTGACTTGCAGCTTGATATAAGCCTGAATCTTCTTTGCCATTTTAGCTCTCCAATGGGTAATAGCGCCTCGCGGCTCCCCGACTTAATATAATGCCCACTGACAACAAAACCCCGCACTGCCATCGGGCACTGCAGGGTTCAGGTGGGCGATTGAACTCAGCCTTTTTCGACCTGACTGAATTCGAGCTCCACTGGTGTGGGGCGACCAAATATGAGAACAGCCACCTGAACCCGGCTTTTCTCATAGTTAACTTCTTCAACAACACCATTGAAATCAGCGAATGGGCCGTCAGTAACCCTGACCACCTCACCCGGCTCGAACAGTGTCTTCGGCTTGGGCTTGTCACTACCATCGGCCACACGGCGCAGGATAGCTTCTGCTTCGCGGTCGGTGATTGGCGCCGGCTTATCGGCAGTACCACCGATAAAGCCCAGTACGCGAGAGGTGTCCTTGACCAGGTGCCAGGTTCCTTCGTTCATTTCCATTTGAACCAGAACGTAGCCAGGGAAGAACTTGCGCTCACTCTTGCGCTTCTGGCCGTTGCGCATTTCCACTACTTCTTCAGTGGGCACAAGGATGTCACCGAACTGCTCTTCCATTCCGGCCAGCTTCACGCGCTCCTGGAGCGAGCGCATTACATGCTTTTCAAAACCGGAGTATGCATGTATGACGTACCAACGCTTAGACACGGAGCACCCTTTAGCCAATGAACTTAGAAATAATCCAACCCAGGAGGGTATCGAGCCCCCACAGGATCAGGGCCATGACCAGGACAACTGCCACAACAATGAGAGTTGTCTGAGTGGTTTCCGCACGAGTTGGCCAGACAACCTTCCGGATCTCGATGCGTGCTTCTTTGAGCAGCGCCCAGAAGGCCTTGCCTTTTTCGGTTTGCAGGGCCACGAAGCCCGTCACCAGGCCGAGCGCAACCAGCGCTACGGCACGATACAAAACAGATTCGGCTGCGAAATAATGATTACCGTATACGCCGACAAAAACGAGTATAGCTACGGCGATCCACTTAAGGACATCTAAGCGGCCGTCGTTAGTCTCTGCCTTGGTGCTCATCAATCGTAAAATCCTGTTTTGTCTTTGCCAGATAATCTGGCAGGCCAGGAGGGAATCGAACCCCCAACCTGCGGTTTTGGAGACCGCCGCTCTGCCAATTGAGCTACTGGCCTGTAATCGCAGTTGAGCCGGCAATGATACCGGCTCAACAGTTCAAGATCAATTACTAATTAAGCAATGATCTTGGCAACCACGCCGGCACCAACGGTACGACCACCTTCGCGAATCGCGAAGCGCAGGCCGTCTTCCATGGCGATCGGAGCGATCAGCGTAACGTCCAGCTTGACGTTATCGCCAGGCATGACCATTTCCACGCCTTCGGGCAGTTCGCAGGAACCGGTCACATCAGTGGTCCGGAAGTAGAACTGCGGACGGTAGCCCTTGAAGAACGGAGTGTGACGACCGCCTTCATCCTTGCCCAGCACGTACACTTCAGCTTCGAACTGAGTGTGCGGCTTGATGGTGCCCGGCTTGGCCAGAACCTGACCACGCTCAACGTCTTCACGCTTGGTGCCACGCAGCAGTACGCCAACGTTCTCACCAGCACGACCTTCGTCGAGCAGCTTGCGGAACATCTCAACACCAGTACAAGTGGTCTTGACGGTGTCCTTGATACCGACGATTTCCACTTCTTCCTGGATACGCACGATACCGCGCTCAACACGACCAGTCACAACGGTACCGCGACCGGAGATGGAGAAGACGTCTTCGATTGGCATCAGGAACGGCTTGTCGATGGCACGCTCAGGCTCGGGGATGTAGCTGTCCAGAGTCTCGACCAGAGTCTTGACTGCAGTGGTGCCCATGCCGTTGTCATCCTGACCGTTCAGCGCCATCAGCGCGGAACCGATGATGATCGGAGTGTCGTCACCAGGGAAGTCGTAAGTGCTCAGCAGATCGCGCACTTCCATCTCAACCAGTTCCAGCAGCTCTTCATCATCAACCATGTCTGCCTTGTTCAGGAACACGACGATGTAAGGAACGCCAACCTGACGGGACAGCAGGATGTGCTCACGGGTCTGCGGCATAGGGCCGTCAGCAGCGGAACAAACCAGGATAGCGCCGTCCATCTGCGCAGCACCGGTGATCATGTTCTTGACGTAGTCAGCGTGACCGGGGCAGTCAACGTGTGCGTAGTGACGAGTCGGGGAATCATACTCAACGTGGGACGTGTTGATGGTGATACCACGAGCCTTCTCTTCCGGCGCGTTGTCGATCTGATCGTAGCCCTTGGACGTACCGGCGCTACCGAATACTTCGGCGCAGACACGGGTCAGAGCAGCGGTCAGAGTGGTTTTGCCATGGTCAACGTGACCGATGGTGCCCACGTTCAGGTGCGGTTTGCTGCGTTCGAACTTCTCTTTAGCCATCTCGAGAGATCCCCTATGCTGAGTGCAATGCGCGAGTCACGCGACCATTAAATAAAAGGCAGATATTTGCATATCTGCCTTGATACTGGAGCTCATGAGCGGAGTTGAACCGCTGACCTCACCCTTACCAAGGGTGTGCTCTACCAACTGAGCTACATGAGCTTATACCATCGCATTACCGGACTGGAGCGGGTAGCGGGAATCGAACCCGCACTATCAGCTTGGAAGGCTGAAGTTCTACCGTTGAACTATACCCGCCAGGAGCAACTTGCCCGGTAATACTAAATCTGGTGGAGGGAGAAGGATTCGAACCTTCGAAGGCTAAGCCGTCAGATTTACAGTCTGATCCCTTTGACCGCTCGGGAACCCCTCCGTAAAAGAGGCGCCATTTTCATCAGTTGGCGCCGCCGTGTCAACACTTTTCTTAGAAAAAACCGCAACTTGAACAGTTTTTTCAGTGTTATCTCCCTAGCCACTACCCATCAACCATCTGGGAGTCATGCTGGAGCGGCGGCTATTCTAGGGCATGCCCCCATTGTTGGCAACACCCTTGCACGGCTGGTATTGATGCTGCAGGCCAGGGAAATCGACTCGCAACCGCGTCAGCATGGCCTGATCTACCAGGCGTCTGGCTTTGCTCCCTACCTCGACGACGAACTGCTGATCCTTCTTACTCAACGCATGTATTCGCACATCAAGCCCCAACTGCTGCAATTGCCCTTGCCTGACCTGCGCATAGTCTTCGCGGGAGAACACCCCCAGCGAAAGACTTCCCATCATCTCGCCGCGGGTAATCAGGAAGCTGTCTATCCCCTGCTCCTGAAGCGCCGACAATTGAATAACCGCATGCCGCTCGCCACCCACTGAATCGCACCGGGTTTCGTGGAGGCCTCAACTCTTGAGAGAATGAGGCATGAAG
>NZ_JABUYN010000014.1:0-108231 GCF_014897305.1 Pseudomonas sp. FME51
CGCTGCCTTCGGCAGCTGGGACGCCGCTACGCGGCGCCCATGCACATCCACGTTAGGCTAAAAAGAGAACAAAAGTGGATATAAGCATTTACTTAATATTTCTTGTCACTACGGTGATGCTAATTTTAGTGCCCGGTCCGGCTGCAATCACAGTCGCAGCCCAGGGGGCTTCGCATAACTCTCAGCGAGCATTCTTTGGTGTGTTTGGTGTGGCAAGCGCCGATGTCTTATTTTTCGCTTTGTCGGCTACAGGTATCGCCTCGCTAATACTTGCTTCCAACCTAATGTTCTCAGTGATTAAATGGTTCGGTGTGGCCTACTTGCTCTATCTTGGCATCTCGGCCCTATTCAGCAAATCGGGAGTAATTAAGCTTTCGGCAGAAAGAAAAGAAAGCACTCGAAAAAAACTCTTCTCACAAGGATTAGTAGTCCAGCTAGCTAACCCGAAAGCGCTTATGTATTTTACAGCGCTACTTCCACAGTTCATTGATCCGTCGAAGCCTGTGCTGTTTCAAATGCTACTTATGGGCGCGTCTTGCTTATTAGCTGATATTGTTGTGTACAGCGTATTCAGTCGGTTAGGCGATCGCATAGCAAAGCAACAACTTCAATCGTGGGTCACAACACTTATCAATAAGGCAGCAGGTATCACGCTGATATCAACTGGCATCAAAATGGCTTCATTGGAATATGGAAAATAGCCTAACAAATAGCTCCACCGGACAAAATACTCGCTGCGCTCGCATTTTTCCTGTGAGCTAGGCGTTAGGCATACAGAAATAGGGGCTTTCATGAAAATAAAAATATTAAATATATTAATTATTTTTTTGATAATAAGTGGTTGTGGTTATCAAAGTTTTGATGAATGTGTGTTATCTGAAATGAAGGGCCAACAGGTATCGATGAAAAGTACTGCAGAGAAAGTATGCGAACGAAAATTTCCGTATGAAAAGGAGATTTATTCATTTCGCGATGGTGGGTTTAATTTGGTGTGGAGTAAAACATTATTTAACTCAATTGTAATAGAAGCAAAAGAAAATGAGACAGACTACAGGATTACCAAAGCAAAGATGAGGTTTTCGGAAAAATCTTGTGATGAATCAAGGGTGCAAGATTATAACAATATTTTAGTTTTTGAATTTGGTTCAAATGGAAGATCAGAAGCCTATACAGCAAAGGCTCGTCAATTTAAATGCATGCGAACTGATTCAGTTTACGGAGTTATTGATTAATTCCTAACAAACTGCAAAAAATATAGGCCCGGCAAAAAAACTGCCGCGATTGGAATCGCTGCGCTCGCCGTTTAGCAGGGAGTTAGAACCACAGAAATGACACCAACGAAATCCTGTCCCGTGGTTCTTCGCAATCGTGAAGAGATAGAAATTCTTGCATTTCAGCATCCGATTGCTGGCCTTCAATTAGTAAAAGGCACAATTGAGCCGGGCGAAAATCCAAGGGAAGCCGCAGTGCGCGAACTCGCGGAAGAAGCCGGCATCCTGGCAGTAGAAATTACATCTGATCTAGGTCTTTGGAAATCTGACTACCAAGACCAAATCTGGTCATTTCATCTATGCAAGGTTGCGCACGAAACTCCTGATAAATGGGTTTATCACACTGCCGATGATGGTGGACATGATTTCAATTTTTTCTGGAACCCTCTTGCCAAGCCAGTAAGCTCAGAGTGGCATGAGGTTTTTCAGGGGGCGTTGGCGTTCATTCGCACAGCCCTAACCATTCATTCCAGCTGACCCGCTAAAGCGGGCCGCTGAACTCAGCGTTAGGCTTTTCGTATGGAGCTAAACCAAATATCCGTTCCGTCACTTGAAGATAGCCCTGTTCAGGGGATATCAAGAGGGTTAGTGTACTACGTCCATACGGGACGAAATGCTTGGCATAGTACATGGGTAACGCAGTATTACCCCGGGTGTATGCATTCGACATTAGAGTCAGCAAAGAACTACGCAGAAAAGCGAAGAACAAGAGGTACTGTTTTCTATATCAGACAACTGCCTTGCCTGATATTCCGAAGCCGCAAACAGACTATTTTGGTGACAGAAATTAACAATAGAAATCCTCTGTCTGGGTATTCCGTAAATGCAACAACAGAAGAAGTTGCTTATGGATATAAAAAAATTGAGGGTGCCTTAAATAATTATTTAAAAGTAGGCTCCCCCTTAAATGGAGTGGCAATGTCATTCTTACCCAATAGTCGTTTCTGGAATGTGAGACCTAGCCCTAGAGACTCTATCATAATCTTGGGTTCAACTGATCCGTCTATTCCCATAGAGAAGGTGAGTTCAGATAATCTGCATGCTTACAAGTCGTTCTCACATGGGGGTAATTACTATTTAGGTTGGTCATCAATCGAATCAGAGATAAAAAGACTGGCCGTTTTACAGCTCTACCGAATGGCCAAGCCTAACAAATCAAGCAAGAAGGACGCGCAAAAAGTGCGCGCCTCTTCTTGAGGCGTTAGGTGATCCATGCTGACTCGTTATCCCGATCAGGCTCGTACGCGAAAAGGTTTCGCATTAGTCGGATTTATTTTCCTGTGTTTTGGTGTTGTCATGTGTTTTGTCGGATCAGTATTTGGAGCGATCATTGGATTGGTTATCGGTAATATTCTGGTAGTGCCATGCTTTACATTCAGCCATTTAGCATTCGTGAAATACAAAAAAGCGCTGTCTTGGCTAGGTACGTTCGGAAGCTTGTAGTGAAACCTAACAAGCGGCCACTCGCTGTGCTCGCTGGGACGCTGCTGACGCAGCGCTCCTTAACCTGAACGTTAGTCCCGGAAGGATGAGAGATGGCATTGAACGACGTTGATCGGAAGCGGGCCGAAAAGTTAGTAGGCGCCTTTATCGAGAAGCTCCGTCCGCCGCCACACATTCGGCCAGAGCTTGATCTCGGCTTTCGAGTTGAGGGCCAAAGCGTGGAGATCTTCGAGATCCGCCCGGTTTGGCAGGCTCCCGAGCAGAAGGTGGAACATGCGGTAGCCAAGGCCACCTTTGTCAAGACACAGCAGGTCTGGAAAGTGTATTGGCAGCGGGCGGATCTGAAGTGGCACTCATACCCACCTGCACCGGAAGTTGACTCGCTGGAAGAGTTCCTGTCGTTGGTGGAGAAGGATGAGCATGCCTGCTTCTTCGGCTAGAGCGCCGAAAGTGAATCCGAGCTTGAAGAACAACAAGATCAAGAGCCTAACCAGGGCATGGAGTGCGACGGCTGCTACGCAGCCGCGCCTCATGCCAAAACGTTAGCTGCTAGGAGATTCGCCGTTTGGATAAACGATCCTTAGTTCTTGTCACCATTACTACCTTTCTCGCATTCCTCGTTCTCCTTAGCGCGGGCATGAGTCTTTCAACACAAGATGACGTTCGTACTCTTGAGGGGCGTGTCGATGATGTTGAGTACAGCGTTGAACGTCTACGGAACGACTGAGGGCACATAAAATGAAAGACTTCGCACGGTTTTGGTGGCGAGCATCAACTTTTACGGTCGGGGTTGCACTGTCCCTGATCGCTCTATGTTATCTCGTCAGGTTCTATGACTACGGTCTTGATTTCGAAGACGAGTACGCTTGGCTGTTTGCAGTGTTCTTTCTCATTGGGTTCCCGACACTGCTTTACGGCATGAAGAAGCTCAGCGAGAAGTCGTAACAGAAAAGCGACGGATAGCTGACTAAGCGCAAAAAAACGCAAGAAGCAGCTAACAAGGCATTCAAGCTCGCTCGTTTCACTCGCTGGAACTGGCTTACCGCCAGCCCCTTAATTTCGCGTTATGTGCAAGGAGAATGATTTTGCAGTGGTATAAATACCTTCCAAAAATACATGCTGAATCAATGGTTGAAGATGGCTGCGTTAAATTGGGAATTCTTTCTGGCTACCAAGACGTAGAGGCGCACGGTGAAGCTGTGGGTGACCCAGATGAAAACACTAGAACAATCTATTCACATGACGAACATGTCAAGACAGACCCAAAGCAGCTAAACCCACTCGAAAGGCAGTTCTTCGATTTCGGTAATGCGGAAATAGAAAATTTTCATTTTTCTAATAATCGTATTGAAATAAAGAATCATGATGACGATTTGTTGGCATATTGCACATCAAGACCATTTAACATAAATGCGATGAGGAAAATGAGCGAGGAAAATATAAAGGCTGGGAATGATGCTTATGATGCGTGCGTTGAAATAACTGATCATATAGGCTTTATTCAAGCACTATGTGATTTCTTAGAGAATGAACATGGCATTAGATACAAAGGTCATGGGGATTGTTTTTATCGAGAACGTTTAATTCATTGGACCCAGGCTCATAATACAGCAGCGTGGAATATTAAGGATAAAAAGTACTCATATCAGAAGGAATGCCGAATTGTGTTCACTCCACCTTCGAGTTTTTCAGAAAAATCGTTGATAGTAAATGTTCCAGAAATTAAAAAATTCTGTCGTTTGTATGATTTAAGCGCATAACAAAGCAATGTTGCGGATTCGCTTCGCTCACCGCAAATTGCGGCGTTAGCGCGCATTCGGGATCTCGGGGGAAGACCATGCACGATGTTCTTGACGCCATCAGCGCTCGGATAAAGGCGCCATATTTTGGCTATGCTCTACTGGCGTTCATAGCGCTCAATTGGAGGGGCATATTTCTACTCACGGTGACGAATGGAAGTCCTCAAGAGCGCTTGGCTGCATTTGATGCACAAACCAGTGCTTATAGCCTGATTGTACTTCCGCTGCTCGTGGGCGGGCTTGTAACACTTGTATCCCCCTGGGTTCGGCTTGGATTCGGCTTTCTATCAAAGCGTCCATTCGAACACATCGACAACCTTCATCTCGACTCAGAGCATAAGAAGACGATACGGAAGACTCAGCTCGAACAATCCAGGTCTGCTTTTTTCGCAAGCAGGGAGTCTGAGTTGATTGAGCGAGCAAAAAGGGACGAGGAGGTTCTTGAAATTGAAGACGAGCAGCTTAAGGAAAAGCTAAAGAAAGAAATCGATGCGCTTCGTCGCGAAAGAGAAAAAATGTCGGTCGATCTAAGTGCACATGAGAATGATGTTCGCGTGTCGGCGCAAGAGCGGGAGATCTTGAAGGCTGCCGCGCAAGACAAGTCAGGTAGCATCATGAGGATGAGCTACATCGGCGGACGCACCATTCAAGCAGGTGGCCTGACCTTCGGAGAAGAAAGTAGTCGAGACTTCGCAAAGTACGACTCTGCTCTCAACGATCTAGTATCCAAAGGCTTTGTGTCAGAGGTTGGGCACAAAGGAGAGATGTTTGAGCTCACGCATGCCGGATGGCAACTCGCAGATGCGCTCTAACAGTTCATTCAAGCCGACGCCGCTTCGCGGCGCGGCTTAATTCAAGCGTTATATGCTAAGGAGAATTACATGAAGTTTCGTTTTGTCATTATGGTTTCATTCGTTGTTCTATCATTGTCTGGATGTGCAACATCTTCATATTCTGTAGGTGAGAGTTTTGCTAGTGAAAATGTGTCACAAATTATTAAGAATGAAACCACCAGTGAAGAGCTGGTTGTGCTTTTGGGAGAGCCCTACACTAAAACTGTTCTATCTGCTTCAGATGAAAAATGGATATATATGCACTCTGAAGGCACAGCAAAAGCACAAAGTTATATAGTATCAATGGATGTTAAAACGACTGGAACGCAAAAAATGCTAGACGTGCTGATTTCCGACGGGGTTGTTGTAAACTTTGCGTATACAGAAGGTCAGAATCCTTACAATATGCAGATTAATTAGAAAGCATATAACAAGACGCTTAAGTTTGTTCCGGCCTTCGGCCTCCACCGGACGCCCCTATCAGGGGGCCGCTTAGATTGGCGTTAGGATACCGAGTTACCCACAACGAGTAGACACCTTCTATAGTTAGGTAGCCCCTAGCAGGAGGTGTGTCATGACCAAGAAACGACAGGCATATACCGAGGAGTTTCGCAGGGCAGCGATACGTTGATCGGAGCAGCCAGGCAGAACCGCAGCATCCGTAGCCAAAGAACTGGGACTGCATCCTGGTCAGGCTACAACTGGCGACGGCAGTTCACCCGACTGTCCGAGAAGCAGTTCAACAGCGTCGATGGCGTCGATTACTCCAAGAAGGAATCCGCAGAGGTCCGACGTCTAAAGCGTGAATTGAACGACGCCTTGAAGGAAAACGAATTCCTAAAAAAGGCTGCGGTGAGTTCAACCGGTCAGTGCAACTATTTCGTTTAGTTTCTCAGCTGGTGATAAGTATCTCAACGTTTTCCGTGGGCGTTGATTCAATCGCAAGGCTATTTCATCCAGCTGCGCTTGTGTCCATCCTGATAAGTCTGTGCCCTTGGGGAAATACTGGCGCAGCAAACGGTTGGTATTCTCGTTGCTGCCTCTCTGCCAAGGGCTCTGGGGGTCACAGAAGTAGACCTGAACGTCAGTGGCTACAGTAAATTTTTTGTGGCCACCTAATTCGCCGCCTCGATCCCAGGTTAACGTCTTTTTCAGAGCTGCAGGCAGTTTGTTAACCTCTCTGCAGAGAGCGGACACAACGCTCTCTGTATCTTTTCCGTTGACCTGTACGAGCATTGTGAATCGCGACTGGCGCTCCACCAGCGTGGCAATATGCGAGTTCTTAGATCCCGAGATCAAGTCACCTTCCCAGTGGCCGGGTACTGCACGATCTTCTACTTCAGGCGGACGCTCCCGAATAGAGATGGCATCAACGATACTTGTCTTTCGCTCCGTCGCCTCTGTGGTCGAATGCTTTGACCTTCGCATCCCTCGTCGAGAACGCAGGTGCTTTACCAGCTCTTTTTTCAGCACACCTCTGGCCTGGACAAATAAGCTGCGGTAAATGGTTTCGTGGGATATCTGCATCGCTGAATCGTCCGGGAATTGGCGCTGAAGCCAACCTGATATTTGTTCAGGCGACCAGTCTAGCTGAAGCTTCTTCGCTACAACTTGCTGAAGCACTTGGTTTTCAGCCAGCAAACACTGTTTGGGCCGCTTCGCTTGATCCCATGCTCTTTTATCAGCGGTGTTTGCACGATATTTTGTGCGACCACCGTTACGACCAACCTCCCGGCTTACTGTCGAAACGGATCGGTCAATCAATTTGGCTATGTGCCGCAGCGAAAGCCCGGCAGACAATCCCCGCGAAATCTCTTCTCGCTCCGACAGAGAAAGAACGAGATCGGACCGCGTCCGATTTGGAGGCGAGATACCACCATGAATGGCTAACACGCCGCTGATGGAGCCTGCGTGTTTACCCAGCGCTCGGCCTATTTCACTCAGAGACTGTCCTTTTCGCCATCTAAGCCAGAGCTCTCGCTTTTGTGAAGCTGAGAACCCGCGCGCCTTCATCGTTGCCATGAGTGAATGCCCAGTTTTGTGATAAATGCAGTATGTTGCATTCACCAGTTGAACTCACCGCGGCGTACTTCGCGAAGCTCCAGGAGTGAAGTACGTGGTCATCGCAGAGTATCTGGGGCAGTACCCGGTTACGCTGATGTGCCGTGCACTGAACGTCTCCCGCTCTGGATTCTATAAGTGGCACAACCGTAAGCCCTCCGCTAGGCAGCTACGGCGCGAGCAGATCGAAGGCAAGGTGGTTGGGCTGTTTGCAGAGTACAAGGCCCGCTATGGCGCGCCCAGGCTGGCTTATGAGTTGAAAGATGCTGTTCGAAGAACTTTGTAGCCAACATCATGCGCTACCGCGGAATCCGGGCTCGAAACGGGAAGGGCTTTCACTACCGCCCGGCCAGTCCGACAATGATCAACGTGGAAGAGAACCGGCTGCGGCGTCGCTTTCACGCAGAAACCCCAAACCAGAAATGGGTAACGGACATCACCTACATCTGGGTCAAAGGCAGCTGGGCATACATGGCCACCGTCATGAACCTTTATTCTCGAGCCATCGTTGGCTGGAAGCTCGATACTTCAATGACCGAGAAGCTGGTATTGGATACGCTCACGATGGCCTTCTCACGCAGAGAAGTTAATCCTGGGCTGATCATCCACTCAGACCGCGGAGCTCGGTGAAGTATCTGGATCTGGTCAGATCAAGCGGCTGTCTACCCAGCATGAGCCGTCAGGGTAACTGCTGGGATAATGCGGTAGTGGAGTCCTTCTACAGCCGTCTCAAGGTAGAGCTGATCTACGCTGAGCAATATGGGTCGATGGAAGAAGTCCGATCCGGTATCTTCGAGTACATTGAGATCTTTTATAACCGCAAACGACGACACTCTGCTCTCGGCAATATCAGTCCAGCAGAGTTTGAGCGCAGATGCGCATAACAGTGTCTACTTTTTGTGGGCAGGACCAGAACACGAAAAATGCGAGCACACCATTTCGGTCGGCGCTGGCGAAGCATTTTACGAGTTACGGTTATTCAAGAAGAAGTGAAACGATGCCAGTCGACCGGAGGTGTTCTTTTTGTCGATGCAACAGAGCAGGTTACCGGTGCGCGGATCGAGATGCGTGCCAAGCCCAGTCAAATAAGTGCAAGAAACCTTCCCCATTTTTCAGGCCTTGGCGCCAGAGGGGGGGGTACCACCTTCCGGCCTCTAGAAAGGCTATCATCTGTCCCATTCAAGCTCGCAAGAGGGGAAGGGTATATGTCGCTAAGTCGTTGGTTTTTATTTGCTTTATTGGTGGCGGTGCTGGCGGGTTGTCAGTCGGCGTATTACGGCGCAATGGAGAAAGTGGGTGTTCACAAGCGCGACATCATGGTCAATCGCGTGAAGTCGGTCCAGGAGGCGCAGACTGATGCCAAGGAACAGTTCGAATCCGCCCTGGCGCAATTTCGATCCATTATCCAGATTAAAGACCAGGACTTGGCAGCACGCTACGACAGGTTGAACGACGAATACGAAGACAGCAAAGCTGCCGCTCAGTCAGTGACCAAGCGCATCGATGCGGTCGAAGACGTGTCCGAGGCCTTGTTCGATGAGTGGGAGGAAGAAATCGAGCTGTACAGCAATGCCAACCTCAAGCGCCAGAGTGCAGCGAAGTTAAGTCAGACTCGGCGGCAATATCAGGGGCTCATCAAGGCGATGCGTAGCGCAGAGAGCCGCATGGAGCCCGTATTACAGGCCTTCCAGGATCAGGTACTGTTTCTGAAGCATAATCTGAATGCGAGAGCCATTGACTCGTTACAAGGTGAGCTGGGGACGATAGAAACAGATGTCGCTCAGTTGATCAGGGAAATGGAAAAGTCCATTGCTGAATCAGAGGCCTTTATCAGGAGCCTCCAGGATTAAAAGCAGGATCACCTTTCATGCAGGCGCTGGAGCCAACCTCACTCCAGCGCCCTTGGGCTGGCCTTAAGGCCACACGCTAAACGTTAGCTCTGAGGTTTGATCAGGAACTTCTCCCCGGTAGCCTGTTTGCCGTACACCGAGAGCGCATCCAGCTGTAACGCACCGGCCAGGGATACTTCGTGGGTGTAGTGGCTGGCGAAGGTGGTCTTGATTTCGGCGGCTATGCGCTTGCGCATGGCGGCGGCGGTGTCCTTACCCAGTTTCCCCAACGCATTGAACAGCAGGAAGCCGTTTACGCCCCAGGCAAAACCAAAGGTGCGGTTGAGCGTGATGGGGCCACGGTCCAGGCCGCCATAGATATACACCTGCTTGTAGATATCAGATCCGTACACGCTGTATTCAGTCATGTTGCGCGAGACGGCGGCTTCCATGCAGGTGAGGATGTTGCTGGTCAAGCGTCCGCCACCGATAGGGTCGAAAGCGATGGTCGCGCCGGTGTCGATAAGTGCCTGGGTCAGGTCTGCCATAAAGCTGTCGCTGCTGGAGTTGACCACGTATTTGGCACCCAGGTCGCGCAACAATGCTTCCTGTTCCGGCTTGCGGACGATATTGACCAGGTCGATGCCGTCGGCGATGCAGATGCGGTTGAGCATTTGTCCGAGGTTGGAGGCGGCGGCCGCGTGGACGATGGCCTTGTGACCTTCGGCGCGCATGGTTTCTACCATAGCCAGTGCAGTAAGCGGATTAACAAAGCTGGAGGCGGCTTCGACTGCCGTGGTACCCGGCTCCAGTTCCAGACAGCTTTGAACATTGGCACACAGATATTTGCGGTAGCTACCACCGCCAATGAAGGCAACGGTTTTGCCCATCAGGCTTTGCGCAGCAGCTGATGAGCCAGCCGCGACGACTGTACCGGCGCCTTCGTTGCCTACGGGTATAGACTTGCCAACCCGTTTTTTAACGGCACCCATGAACTTGGCCGGGACCTCGGCACTGATGACCGGGCGATCGGCGCTACCGGATTGGCTGGCGGTTGTCATATCGGCCGCGCTGAACATCACTCCGAGGTCAGACGGGTTGATAGGGGCGGCCTCGATGCGGATGACCACTTGGTTCTCGCCCGGCTGCGGGATCTCAATCTCGCGCAGGGCCAGTTCCAGTTTGTTGTCTTCGCTAATGGTCGAAGTGAGTTCGATGTTGGTATCTGACACTTTGTTCTCCTGCAAAGGTTGAGTGGTCTGGTATTTCGCTAACCGGTGTTACCGCACAAGATGCGGAGCAAGCCCTTAGCGCTTGCGTGATCCGCCGCTCCGCGGCTACAAATCGGCACGTGTGCCGAGCGTTACAGCATTAAAGCAACATAGCAAGATTCGGGTCGGCAAGCTCGAATCGGCCTCTTAGTATTGTTTCTGTTCCGGTTAGATCCCCATCCATCAAGAACAGAGTCAGAGAGGTCAACTATATGAGTACCCTCGAAAATAAAGTCGCTATTGTTACTGGCGCCAGTGCAGGTTGGTCGTGAGTCGGCTACACGGCAGGTATGCCGGGAATGGCGGCATATGCAGCTAGCAAGGCAGGGCTGATTGGCCTGATCCAAGTGCTTGCATCTGAGTATGGTTCCCATAACATCCGGGTGACGCGCTTCTGCCAGGTGGAACTGATACAGCGGCGGCACAGGAATTTGCGGATACTCCTGAGGCGAAAGAGTTTGTATCCAATCTTCACGCGCTCAAGCGTATCGCGCAGCCTGAAGAAATTGCCCGATCAGCGCTTTACCTGGCTTCCGATGCTTCCAGTTTTACTACTGGGTCAGCGATGCTGGTAGATGGCGGCATATCCATACATCGTGTCTGAGAGGCGGTGCCATATGTCAGACTATGACCGAATCGCGAGCGCTATGACTTATCTTGTGAATAGGGCGTCTGATCAGCCCAATTTGGAGGAAATAGCCGCCCATGTGCATTTGAGTCCTTATCATTTTCAGCGGCTCTTTTGTCGTTGGGCAGGCACGACACCGAAGCGATTCTTGCAGGTCCTCACATTGGAGCGAGGTAAAGGATTGCTGGATAAGTCTTGTTCTCTGCTCGACGTCTCACATGAACTTGGGTTAAGCGGCAGCTCAAGGTTGCATGACCATTTTGTGCAGCTGGAAGCAGTCACGCCTGGGGAATACAAGAATCGAGGAAAGCAGCTAAAAATAGAGTACGGCGTACATTCCACCCCGCTGGGGGCCCTGTTTGTGGCAGTGACCCCGCGTGGTGTGTGTCGGGCGGGATTCATGGACTTCAACAGCAAGGACGAACTACTGGATGACCTTCGCATTGCTTGGCCATTCAGTTCAATCACGGAAAGCACCTCGTCTACGCGCCATGTTATCGACGCTATTTTTAGTGGCAATGCCGGCTCCAAGGAGGGTCCGCTTTCGCTCCATGTGGCAGGGACCAATTTTCAGATCGCCGTGTGGCGTGCGCTGCTGAAAATACCTCCGGGCACCGTGGCTAGCTATGGCCAAATAGCAGAGTCATTGGGCGCCTCCAATGCTGCAAGAGCCGTCGGTAATGCCATTGGTTCAAACCCGGTCGCTTTGCTGATTCCCTGTCACCGGGTTATACAGAAAAGTGGCGCGCTTGGTGGATATCGCTGGGGTCCCACAAAGAAACTGATGGTACAGACTTGGGAAAGAATGCAGGATGAGCCGCCTAACAATCCGTTTGAGCCGCCTCCGCGTCCCGACGGGCCTTAACTCAAGCGTTGAGGCCCGACTTACATGCTCCCTTTATCCACTGCACCTGAAGCGGTGTTGTCGATCAGCACGCCACTTGCTTGCGCGGTGTCTTCAAGCTGCACATCCAGCGCCCGCTGGCCAGAGTGACTTGTGGGGGTGAGCTTAGGCGAGCTGCGGTGGCCCACTCCCCGATGACAGCATGGACATGGTCACCATCACGACGCTGGGGTGCACTGCTACAACCCCAAGTACTCTGCTATCAAAAATGCTTCACCCTTGCCTTCATACTTACCGAAATAGCTGACCGGTTCGCGGGCATCGTCTTCGATATAACCCACCTCGCAATCAATGCCATATTGCTCGGCCAGCTTGTTGAACAGGTCCACTGGGAAATTAAGGTGAATGTTTTTCGTCACGGGCTGACTTATTCCCAGCTGCCAGTCTTCGCAATCGTCGCTCTCGCACTCGTTGATCAGCGTGACATTGTTGGCCGCATTGGCATCAACATATGCCTGCAAGGCCGCTTGCAGCTCCGGCAGGTTCTGCCTCAGTTTTTTCTCTCGCTTTTCTTCAAGGCGGTCGCAGGCGATCAGCAGGTATATAAGCATTTGAACTGTCCGGGTTGAAATTTGTGGCTACTTTACCATAGGGGCTTTGGTTTCCATGGCTGGCAAACCTTGGGTTCCTGAGGGACTTCTTTCCGGGAGGGGGTACCGTCAACTGGCTGGAGACTGCTTCATGCAAATCGTTGTGTTAACCCTGACATTTTCACTCCCAGGCTGTCGCTCGCTGAAGGAGAAGCGCCAGCGAATGGGTGGGATTCACGAGCGCTATGGGCGTAACCCTGCGGTGGCCGTTTGTGAAAGTGGTGATCGCGAACGACTGGATGCAAGTGAATGGACTTTCGTTGTGGTAGGCACCTCGTCACAGGAACTGGACTCGCTGTGTAGCGAGATCGAAGACCGGATTCAACGTACAGTCGAGGCCAGGGTGACGGATGTGGTTCGTGAACGGTTGTAGTGGTGCAGGTACTTGGCAGAGCAAGTATCTCAGCACTTGGCCAACACCGCCTTGAGCCGCTGAACCGACAGCCGTGCCTCCTCTGCAGTTGCAAAATTGGCGAACCCCATCAGCAAACCTCCCTGCGATGAGTTGCACATCTGCCAGTCGCTCAAGGCATGAACCGCGAGCCCGCTGGTTTGGGCCGCTTCCGCCAGGGCCCTGTCATTTTGCTCGGTGCGCAGATGCGCGAGGACATGGATGCCGCCCGCCTGTGGCTGGATATACAAGTGCTCTCCCATCTCCTGTTTCAACGCATCAACCAGATAGCCCCGCCGGATGGCGTATAAGGCTCTCATCTTGCGCAGGTGCCTGCCAAAGTGACCCTGTTCCATGAAGTCAGCCACCATGGCTTGGGGCAGGATGGAGCCTGAGCCGGAGCGGTGGTTCACCGCATCCCTGAACTGACCGATTTGAGAGACAGGGACCACCAGATAGGCCAGACGTAAACCGGGAAACAGCACTTTGCTGAAAGTGCCGGTGTAGAGCACTCGCCCATCGCGATCCAGGCTTTTCAGCGCGGGCAGGGGCCGGCCGTGGTAACGGAACTCGCTGTCGTAGTCGTCTTCGATAATCCAGGCCTGGCGATGGTTCGCCCACTCCAACAGCTCCAGCCGTCGCGGCAATGACAAGGCGACACCCAGCGGGCTTTGATGGGTCGGGGTGACGACGGCGAAACGCGCATGGGGTGCCCGGCGCTGACCAGCCGCCACGTTCAGACCTTCCTCATCGACCGGCACCGGCTCCAGGCGCATCCCCGTACGCTCCAGGAACTGCCGGGCGAGGATGTATCCCGGGTCCTCGTACCATCCCAGGTCACCCGTCTTCAATAGCGCATGACATACCAGTTCCAGCGCTCCCAGATAACCTGTCGTCACGAACACCTGCTCGGGCGAACAGGCAATCCCGCGTGAGATTCCCAGATAAGTCGCAATGGCACGCCGCAGAGGTTCATAGCCTGCTGGATCGGGGTAGGTCATGGCTGTGGTCTGCAGCGAGCGCATGGTGCGGCCAGCCAGGCGCGACCAGGTCTTTCGTGGGAATGCATCCAACGCCGGCAAGCCGAGCTGAAACGGCAGTACTTCACTGGATATTGCATGCAGTGCCGGTGATGCAGGAGCGGGAGGCTCTGACAGCTTGGCATGATCTGCGGCCAGGCTTTCCAAGCGGGGCGAGATGACGGTTCCCGCGGCACCACGCGTCACGAAATAACCTTCGTTTGCCAACATCTGATAGGCCATTTCGACCGTGCCACGCGCCAGCGTCAACTCACTGGCGAGGTTGCGCACGGACGGCACGCGGTCTCCAGGACGGAGTTTGCCCGCAGCAATCGCCTCCCGATAGCGCCGATACAACTGCAGATAGAGCGGTACGCCCTGTTCCTGGCTCGGTCTGAGGTGCTGCAAGTCCATATCGAATGCCCCATTAAATTAGTCAATTCTTGCACCTACCTGCTAGGTCATGATTTTCCTACAGTACTGTCCATGCAACAAGGATCTTCACCTGAGGAAAATCTACATGAGTACCCCAAAACGTTTGCCCTATCACACCCTCTCTCCCGAGGCCTATCGCGGGCTCGGTGCTACCAAAGCAGCGCTGGAGAAAAGCAGTCTCGGTATGGAGCTGATCCAGCTTGTATGGCTGCGAATGTCGCAGATCAATGGCTGCGCTTTCTGCCTGGAAATGCATGCGCAAGCACTGCGTGCCGACAACGTTCCAGATGCCAACCTCGACAGCTTGGCGGGATGGCGCGTGAGTGATCGTTTCAGCGAGCGTGAGCGTGCCGCACTGGCTTGGACAGAGGCACTGACGCACGTAGATCGCACGCACGCACCCGACGGGGATTTCGAGCCGCTCAAGGCGTATTTCAACGAGGTTGAAATTTCCGACCTGACCTTTGCCATTGCCTTGATGAGCGCATTCAATCGCCTGGCGATCGGGATGCGTCAGTAAGTATCAGTACACCCCCATAGCCGCCAGGTTCCTGGCGCGCGATTTGATTCAGGAGCATAACGCATGTCGCAACGTATTCTTGTCATAGGTGCCGGTTTTGCCGGTATGTGGAGCGCGCTGGGCGCCGCTCGTCTGCTCGATCAGGCGGGGCGCACCGACGTGGAGGTCGTACTGATTGCGCCAGAACCGGAGCTGCATGTCCGGCCCCGCTTGTATGAGCATAATCCCGAGGGAATGAAGGCATCATTGCAGGACATTTTCCAGGCGACCGGTGTTGCGTTCATTCAGGGGCTGGTCGAGCACATCGATGTGACGAACCAGCAGGTGAACATTGCCGGTACCGGCCTGGATACATCGCGTCGGTCCATCAGCTATGACCGCCTGGTACTCGCTGCGGGCAGCCGGTTGAATTGTCCGCCGATCCCGGGGCTGGCTGAGCATGCATTCAATGTTGACCAGATTGCTGACGCTGCGAAACTCGAGACACATATCCATGGTTTGGCCAGTCGGGCGGAAAGTGCAGGGCGCAATACCGTGGTCGTTGCCGGCGCCGGCTTCACTGGCATCGAGACCGCGGCCGAAATGCCAGCCCGCTTACGCCAAGTCCTCGGTCACGATGCAGCAGTGCGCGTGATCATGATTGAGCGCAATACCGACGTGGGCCCGGATCTGGGTGCCGGTCCGCGGCCAGTGATTACCCAAGCGCTGGCTGAGCTGGGAGTCACTTGGAAGCTCGGCTCCGGCGCTGCTGGCATCGATGCGAAAGGAGTCACGCTCGAGAATGGGGAATATATCGAGGCTGATACTGTTATCTGGACCGCTGGCGCGCGCGCCAGCAAGCTGACCGCGCAAATCCCGGCGCAGCGCGACAACTTCGGTCGGCTTCATGTTGATCGTAATCTGAAGGTCAACGGCCTCGATACGGTCTACGCCACGGGCGACTGCGCCTACGCGGCCACCGATGAAGATGGGAATTACGCAATGATGTCCTGTCAGCACGCCATGAATCTCGGGCGCTCCGCAGGCCATAATGTGGCTGCAGATCTGATCGGTGAGGAGCCGATCCCGTATAGCCAGCCGCAGTACGTGACGTGCCTGGACCTGGGCCCCTGGGGCGCCGTCTACACGGAAGGCTGGGATCGCCAGGTAAAGCTGGCTGGTGCAGAGGCCAAGGCGCTGAAGACGAAGATCAATACCGAGTGGATCTATCCCCCGAGTGGCGATCGCGCTGAAGTCTTTGCCCTGGCGGATCCCAGCCGCATCGTTGTTGCTTGAACGAACAGAGCGGTCTTACCCGATCGCTCTGCTCCTTTCACGAGGCCATGGCCGGAGGTGATATGAACATACTGCTGATTGACTGTAGTCCCAGGCCCAATTCGCATAGCCGGAAATTGTCGGCAGCCATCATTGCGCGGCTGCTCGCCGTGGATCCCGCTGCTCATGTCACTCGCCGTGATCTGGGGCGGGAGCCCATACTGCACGCGGAGACCAGCTACGCCACGGCGATCTCGTCACCTGGGGAGTTGGCAGCGGGGCAGTCGGATAGCGCCGTACGTCTGTCGGAGCAATTGATCCAGGAGGTGGAAGCTGCGGACGTGCTGGTGATTGGTACGCCGATGAACAACTTCACTGTGCCTTCGGTACTCAAGGCCTGGATCGATCAGGTTCTGCGGATGGGCCGCACGATTGGTGCCGCATCCACGGGAGAGAAAATTGGCCTGCTGCAAGACAAGCCAGTCTATATTGGGATTGCCTCCGGCGGTATATTCACAGGTGACCACGCAAAACAGCCCGATTTTCTCATCCCTTACCTGACTGCTGCATTTGGATGCGTGGGCGTAACTTCGTTGCAGTTCTTTCCTCTGCAAGCGACGGCATTTCTCGATGAGGAGCAGCTGAACGCAGATCGGGAAGCTCTGATCTCAACCATGGATACGACGAATATTGGCAGAGCAATACTTGGAGCGGCTCAATGAGCAGCAAGCGGCTCCTGCCGAATGGTGAGTGCGGTAGCCGGGCACTGCAATCGATACTCCTCATCCTGCTATCAAAATAGGACTGATTGATGCGTAACTACCTGATCCATATAAATAAAATTATTTTCATGATGCTGTTCATTGCCACTCACTCCGCTGCCGACGGTTTACCTGATGAGCTGCTGAACGCGCCCATACACCTTATCTCAGGAGAGACTGTCAGCTTGGCCGAATACAAAGGTGAAAAGCCTGTGTATTTGAAGTTTTGGGCAACCTGGTGCCAGCCATGCCGCCAGCAGATGCCGCACTTCGAGCATGTCCAGGAAAAATATGGCGACGAGATTGAAGTCATCGGCATAAACCTGGGCCTCAATGATGACCTGCGTGCGGTACAAGACACGATTGCAGAATTTGGATTAACGATGCCGATGGCCATTGATGAAGGTGGTGATCTGGCCCAGAAATTCCGCCTTATCGGTACGCCTTACCATCTTTTATTTGATAAGCAGATGAACCTGATTCATCTGGGGCATGAAGCCGATTCCTCACTGGATAATAAGATTGACCTGGTTTCCCGAAGCCTGTCGGAGAAAGACAAGATAATTGACTCGTCCGTGTTGAATGAGGACGAACCTGATATATCGATCGATACCAATGATGGTGATGTACATGCTCTGTTTTTCACTGCCACCTGGTGTGATTGGTATTTGAAAGAAACGCGGCCAGTGTCCGCTGAGCGCTGCGCTGCAGCGCAAAACACAATAAATTCTGTTTTCAAGGAAACCGCCGATATCTCCTGGCTTGGTGTGATAAATCGCTTGTGGACTGGCGATGAAGACATGGCGGAATACAGAAGAAAATATTCAATAGCGCATTCAATGCAGATAGACAAAAGCAATCGCTTGTTTCATAAATACGATATCCATGACCTCCCAACACTTTTAATCATTAAAAATGATGCGGTCGTGGCTCGGGTCACTGATTTTTCTGACGAAAACAAGATTGTCAGTGAACTGAAAAGCTATGAAAAATAAGGGTGGAGTTTCCCCACTCATTGCGCTACTACAAAGGACTTGAATACGTACCGTGAAGAAAATTTTACTTGTTCTGGCCTTTGCCTTTGGCCTGTTCCAGCTCCAGCAGGGTGGGCATCTCGATGCCTTTATCGATGGCGCCGGCTTTACTCAGTCTGGCTCCGCCAGCCACTCGCAGCTGTCGGCACAGGACCAGCAGCTGTACAACACGCTGGAGCGGATCAGTCGGAAGGGGCCATTTCCCTACCAGCGTGATGGCATCACCTTTGAAAATCGGGAGCGGCTGTTGCCGATCAAGCCGAGGGGGTACTACCGGGAATACACGGTGGACACGCCGGGCTTATCACACCGCGGCCCACGGCGAGTGGTGACAGGTGGCAATCCGCCTGTGGAGTTCTATTACACGGAGGATCATTACCGTTCCTTCACCCGCATCAAGGGGCATTGAGATGAGCACAGCAGCCAGCCAGCCAGCGGCCATCACCTGGCAGCCAAGGGGCCAGCTTGATCAACTGGCCATCGCGCTGGATGCAGGTAACAAGCTGAACAAGTCGACCCTGTTGCGGGCGCTCAGCGAGTCTTTCCGTTTTCCGGATTATTTCGGTGAGAACTGGGATGCAGCCTATGACCTGTTGCTTGATGAGGTGGATCAGTTAGTAGAGCCTGCACTCTGGCGTTTTTCAATTGATGGCGCGGCGGAGGTGGATAAGGCTGATCTGGCGGACTGGATTCAGTTGATGACGGACCTCTGTGCTTATGCTAAGTCCCGTGAGCATGGATTGCGGGTGGAGATATACAGTGATGCAGAGGTCGAATGACTCGACTCCGGAACGGACTCCGCTCCCTTTCGTCGGTTGAGGTGGCACGCAAGGCTAAAAGCTCTTGCCTGAACTCCTTTGGCCCCGTCGCATGAAGTGCGTAGCTTGGAAGCCGCCCGGTTAACCGGGCAGCTTCGATTGGGGGTTGCTTTAACTGACGCTGAAAGTGCTGAGAGCACTTATCGTTTTATTGGCGTACGTACTTGGGCGAGCGAGGCCCGTGCAGCACGCCATTAGGCATATCAGCTGACAGCAGTCTTGTACTGGTTATTCCAGCAATCTGGTAACTGCGGTCGGTAATGGAATTGGCTATCTGATCTACAAGAGCTTGCACCAGGATGCCCACTAGCCCACCGCCGGAATTGCTGCCTTGCTCGGTACTGGATGCAGTAGCTGCGCCTTTCCACAGCAATTGACCACTGCGCATATCTACCAGGGACGCTTCGGCAGTGACCCGAGTGTCACTCGCTATCAGTTGGTAGCTGGTACCGTACTGGTTGATGGTGATGTACAGCGCGGCATCAGCACCGAAGACAGTCTGTAGCTTGTCCAGCGTTAAGCCGTGAATGTCTTCCGGGTTGACCATGCCGTTTTCGCGGAAGGTTTCATCTACTACTGCCACTGGCAGTACGTAGTAACCCGACTCCGCCAACGGGTAGGTAACTTGGGACAGGAAGCTGTAGCTGGCTTTGGTATCCAGCGTTCGGTTGACTGGCGGTAGCACTAGAATCGAACGTGGATTGCTTTCGCGGAAGGCGGAATAATCGTAGGGTGTCGGTGTGGCGCACCCGGCGAGTAAGGTGGTCATGCAAACCATCAGGAGGGCGCTGATTCTCATCATCACGGCATATCCTTCTGCGCTTTGAGAATGTAGTCCATAAAGTGTGTGGACTCAGGGAACAGTGCTTTCTCGGCGGCAAACTGCACACGTGCATCTTGTTCGCGCCCAGTATTGAAATACAACATGCCAAGGTGGGCATGCAGGCCTGGAGGTACACTGACCCCGCCTGCCTGGGCTTTTTCCACGGCTGCTTCGAGTATCTCAACCTGCTCAGTTAAATTGGCAGTGTCTGCCTGGTAATGCTGATAGACAGACGGCTGATAGCTATCCCACTGATAAAGCTTCGGGGGTGTCTGGACACAGCCAGTGGCCAGTGTGACCAGCAATAGCAGGCCACCGGTTTTGATCATGGTGTTCACGTTGCTTCCTTGTGTTTAGGGGGCAGGGCGCCATGCGCCGCTTTCCATGCCAGTTACCAAGTTGTTGACGGCCTCTCTAATTGCCAGATCGAGCACCTTGCCATTGAGCGTGGCGTCATAGCCTGCAGTACCACCGAAGCCGATCACTTCCCGATTGGAGAGTTCATACTCACCGGCACCTTGTACAGAGAATGTCACTTCAGAGGTGTGCACATTCACCACGTTAAGCGCGACTTTGGCATAGGCGACCTGGGTCATGCCGCGGCCCAGAATGCCGAACAGTTGTTGATCACCAACTACCTTGCGGCCAAACTCGGTGACATCCCCGGTAATGACAAAAGAAGCGCCTTTCAGGGCCTGCTGTTGACCGCTGATCCCGGCTTCGGCACGTATTTCTTCCATATTGGTGCGATCCAGTACATTAAAACGATTGGTCTGCTGCAGGTGGGTAACTAGTGTGGTCTTTGCCTGATTGCCGAGGCGATCGACTCCATCGGAGAAAATTCCCCGCTGGTAGCTTGAGCGGTTATCAAACTTCCCCACCGCGATCTGGTTACGCTGTCCCTGATACTGGCTGCCATAGCTGGCTACCTTGGGTACTTCCAGTGTGCGCGAACTTTCCGTGGCACAACCTGCGAGCATAATTAATGTGCAAAAGGCAGCAATGGCGGCCATATTTTTATTCATTCGGGCGAGTCCCTTCAAGTAACGGAGTTGGCTGTGATGAGGCGGGCTGAAGATTAATTGATATTGATGTGGCATTACAACATGCAAAGCAAGAATCACCGGGGGCAGCCAGAACGGATCTTGTCCCGTGAGCAGACTGGTGCCACTGGGTGACGAGGGGCCGCGAAACAGATACCCCCCTTCTCCTGACCTGGGAGAGGGGGGAAGTCATCAAACCTCTACTACTGTGGCCTCGGGTGCGTGCTTCTTGACGGACTCGATGCCATTGTCGCGGGAGGCAACGGCTTCATAAAGCTGGCTGGTACCAATGACCTGATGGTTTGCCGCTTTCAGATTGAACATGAACTTGCCTGAGTTGGACTGCTTGCGCTCGTAGCGACTGTCATCCGAAGCATTGCTTTTGATCGATTCGACTCCGTTCATGCAGCTGGCTTTGGTTTTGTACCCTTCACTGGCAAGGATGCTCTGCCCATTGGACGCATTGAGTCGGAAGCGGTATTCCCCAGCCTTGTCCTGATAGACCTCAAATTTACCTGCCATATTGCTCTCCTGGAATAATGAGCCGCAGCATATGCCGGCTCGCTGTGCTCAATCATTAAAGCTCAGGATTTGCCGCTGCGCTAATCCGAGGAGAAAAAGGCATTGGCATCGTCGTTATACCCCTCGCTCGTTATTCCATATCAACACATGCAGCTGCGGTAGTATCCGGGGCCGATACCAGCGGTCGGCGGTTACCCGCTCCACCAGCCAGCGTAACTGGGTGTTCAGCGCTTCCACGTCGGTCTCGCGTTCCGGCTGCTCGGGAGTAGCCGGTGCGGTGTTGCAGGGTTGCAGGTACAGCGGCAGTTGTGGGTAGTCGGCGGACAGCGCTTTTGCCCATTGGTAATCCGCCTCGTCGGCTATCACCAGTTTGAGACTGGCCTTGGTATCGGACCCGGCAGCAGTCAGGCAGGCCTCGAAACGCTCCCGGCGAAAGGGCATGTCCGAGGAGGGTGGCTTGGGGCTGAGGGTGAGGTGGTCGAGCTTATTGAACCAGGTTTGGGCCTTGCTGCCTTGAGTTTCCATGGCGAAGCTGTGGCCTTGCTGGTGACCGAGCTGTAGCAGTTCGTCGAGCGGCTGCAGCGCCGGGTTGCCGCCAGAGAGTGTTACCAATATGGGCTCGCCGCCACTCAGCCGGTTCACCTCGGACAGGATTGCTTCGGCGCTCATGCTCTGCCAATCCTTCTTGAAACGTGGCTCCACCGCATAGAGGGTGTCGCACCAGCTGCAGCGAAAATCGCAGCCGCCGGTGCGCACAAAAACGGTGGGCAAGCCGATCAGCGCTCCCTCACCCTGAATTGTGGGGCCGAAGATTTCACTGATGGCAATCATGGTCGGTATTCCGCCCAGGTCTTGGGCGTTTCCGATACCGCTATTGCACTCACTTCAGGCCAGCGAACCTGGGCCCATTCGTACAAGTGTCTGGCCAGACGCTCGGCGGTGGTGCATTCGTCCCCCAGCACTTCGTTCAGATGGCGGTGATCCAGCTCGGCGTCGATGTAGTCCTTGAACGCCTTGAGTTCCAGGTAGTCGCGGACGAAGCCGTATTGGTCAAGGCTTTCGCTCTTCAGCTCAAGCACCACCACATAGTTGTGGCCATGCAGACGGGCGCAGGGGTGTCCCTCGGGCATCTGCTTGAGTTGATGGGAGGCGGAGAAGTGAAACTCTTTCTTTATGGTGTACATGGCTTCACCCTCGAGACTGCTTCCTGCCAGTATTGCTGGTCTTGATAAGGTGTGGGATCGGTCACGTCGGCCAGCACCATGGCTTCGATGCGCTCCACGCAGGTACCGCAGCGGCCGCAGTGCAGATCGCCGCCTTCGTAGCAGGACCATGTATCGGAGATGGGCACCGAAAAGCGCGCCGCGTCACGGGCGATCGCGGTCTTATCCGCGTCGACGTAGGGGGCGAGTAGTGCGACGTCAGCCACACCCTCCAGTGCTTTGCTCTGCATCTCGCCAAACAGGCGGATGAAGTCGGGGCGGCAGTCGGGATAGATGAAGTGATCGCCGCCGTGTACCGCCAGGGCCACGGTGTCGAGACCGCGGGCAGCGGCCACACCGAAGGCGATGGTGAGCATGATGGCGTTGCGGTTGGGCACCACCGTCACTTTCATGTTCTCTTCGGTGTAGTGACCGTGTGGCACAGCGATGTCGTCGGTCAGGGCCGAGCCCGACAGTTGGCGGCCGATATGGCCGATATCCATTACCACATGGGGCACCGCGAGTCGCTCGGCGGCGAGGCGGGCGGCATCGATTTCTTTGCGGTGGCGCTGACCGTAGTCGAAGGTCAACAGGGTGCCGAGGGACTGCTCCGCCGCCAGCCGGTAGGCGAGCGTCACGGAGTCGAATCCGCCGGAGCAGATCAATAATGCGTTCATAGGTTTCCTTGTTTTTTCCGGGTAGGCTGCGACCGGGTGAAGCGGAGAGCATTGTAACGGCCGGAACCATCTTGTCCAAGGTAATGGAGAGAAAACGCACTTCGTCGCTGTTTCCGTTCACGTGGCAGAGTCAACCATCAGGCCGCTGCCTGAAAAGGGTACACTGCGGTGCAATACCCATCGGCAATGCAAGCGATACTGATGATGAGCACTTGTACCTCCGTCCTGACCACCCTGGCAGGCCGTAACATTCTCTTTGTGATGGCGGACAAGGCCGAGTACGGCCCGCACCTCCAGCAACGCTTTACTCCGCTGATGACCGGCATAGGTCCGGTCGAGGCGGCGGTACAGCTCACAGCGGCGCTGGCTGCTCTGGCCCTGCGGGGGAGTCTGCCTGATCTGGTGGTGTCGTTGGGCTCGGCTGGAAGCCGGGTGCTGGAACAGACCGAGGTCTATCAGGCGACGTCGGTTGCCTACCGCGACATGGACGCCAGCGCGCTGGGCTTTGATAAGGGAGTCACGCCTTTTCTCGCGCTGTCGGCGACTGTGCCGTTGCCGCTGCGGATTCCTGGTCTACCGGAAGCGACGCTCTCCACCGGCGCCAACATTGTGTCGGGCCCAGCTTATGACGCCATCTCTGCCCAGATGGTGGACATGGAGAGCTACGCTTGCCTGCGCGCCTGCATGCATTTTGATGTGCCGCTTATCGCGTTGCGCGGTATTTCGGATGGCAAGGCGGAACTGCATCACGTCGATGACTGGACGGAGTATCTTCATGTCATCGATGAGAAGCTGGCTGCGGCTGTCGATCTGATGGCCGCGGGCTTACCAGTGGTGAGTTCAACTCATATTGCTCGGCCAGCCTGTTGAACAGGTCCACTGGCAAACCTTGGGCTCCTGTGGGGCCTCTTACCGGGAGGGAGTACCGCCACCCTGCGGTGCTCGCTTGCTCATACGCTTGACGACATCGGTGCCCCCGCCAACGCCCGATACACATTTACCATCGCCAACACCATGGCTGTCTGACTCTGCACCAGATTGTCACGCATGGCGGTCAGTTCCTGCTCCGCTGCCAGCAGTTCGAAGTAGCCGATAAAGCCCTGGTCGTAACGGTCCCGCGCCTGCTCCACGGCCTGGGTGGCGGCGTCGGTGGCGCTTTGCAGCAAGGCCGTGCGTTCGTGCGATTGCTGGTAGCGCAGCAGCCAGGTTTCTGTTTCCTCCAGTGCCAGCAGCACTGTCTGCCGGTAGTCGGCGAGCAGTTCTGCATAGCGGGCGTCGGCGGCGTCTACGCGTGATTGAACCATGGCGCGGTCGAGGAAGGACCAGTCGATACCCAGGGCGACACGGCCGGTCTGTGCGCCGGCGGTAAAGAGATCCGAGCCGGTACCGGCCAGCGAGCCGAGCAGGGCACCGAGGGTGAAGCGCGGGAACAGGTCGGCGGTGGCGATGCCAATACGCGCGCTGGCTGCTGCCATCCGCCGTTCAGCGGCCTGGATATCGGGGCGTCGGCGCAGTACGTCGCCAGGGCTGCCGGCGGCGATGGATGGGCGGTTGTCCGGGAGATCCGCAGCTACTTCAAGCAGGGATACCAGGGCGGTGGGCGTCTGGCCGGTCAGTACCGCGATGCGGTGCATGGCGGCACCGATATCGGCTTTGAGTTGGGGAATCTCTGCCCGGGTGGCATCCAGTTGGGCGCGGGCCCGTACCTGATCGAACAGGGTGCCGCGGCCGGCTTCCAGTCGTGCACTGACGATATCCAGCGATGCCTGCTGCAGGCTGACGTTCTCCTCAGCTACCCGCAGTTGCTGTTGCAGGCCGCGCAGCTGGAAGTAACTGCTGGCCATCTGGCCAGCGAGCGCTACCTGCAGAGTCTGTTGGTCTGCACCGGCGGCCTGCAGTTCTGCTGCGCTGGCCTCGGTAGCGCGGCGCAGTCGGCCGAATAGGTCCAGCTCCCAGCTGAGCGCGACACCGGCCTGATATGACTCCACACGCTCCTGATCCGGCCGGGTGCGCTCCACTTCCGCGAGGCGTTGGCCGGCCACGCCAGCACCGGCGGTTACGCTGGGTAATTGGTCGCGGCGCGAGCCGCGCAACAGGGCTTCTGCTTCCTGATAGCGGGCCAGTGCCGCTTGCAGGCTCAGGTTGGAGCTCATGGTCTGTTCGATCAGCCTGGCCAGGATGGGGTCGTCGAAGCCTTGCCAGAACAGCCGGTCGTTGTTGGTGGAGCTGATCGTTGGTGCGCTCTGATCATTGGAAAACTGCTCCAGTTGCACTGGCCCCGGTGATTGATAATCCGGGCCGACCGCGCAGGCGCTGGCCAGCGCGGCCATGGCGAAGATACCTGCCAGCTTATTCATACGACTCTCCTCCCAATGCTGCTTCTGACTCTTTTTTCGGCTCTCCGACAGGCGTATCTCCCTTAGCAAAACGCTTGGCCAGGGTCCGCAGGGCGACGTAGAACACCGGTGTCAGCAGCAGGCCGAACAGGGTCACGCCGATCATTCCGGTGAACACCGTAATGCCCATGGCGTTACGCACCTCGGCACCGGCGCCGGTGGCCAGTACCAACGGCACGACGCCAGCGATAAAGGCGACCGAGGTCATGATGATCGGGCGTAGGCGCAGACGGCTGGCTTCCAGCGCGGCGCTGATGGTGTCGCGGCCCTGCAGTTCCAGCTCCCGGGCAAACTCGACGATCAGGATGGCGTTCTTGCACGCCAGGCCCATCAGCACTACCAGGCCGACCTGCACAAAAATGTTGTTGTCGCCGCCGACCAGCCACACGCCAAACAGCGCAGCGAGCAGACACATCGGTACGATCAGGATCACCGCCAGTGGCATTACCCAGCTTTCATACAGCGCGGCGAGCACCAGGAACACCAACAGCAGAGCCACCGGGAAGACCACCATGGCGGCATTGCCCTGGGTAACCTGCTGGAAGCTCAGGTCGGTCCATTCCAGTGACATGCCTGCTGGCAATACCTCTTCCGCAACGCCCATGACGGCGGCAAGCGTCTGCGCCGAAGACAGCAGGCCGGGGTCGGACTGGCCAATCAGGTCCGCCGCCGGGTAGCCGTTGTAGCGGATCACCGGGTCCGGCCCGAAGCTTTCGCGCAGGGTGACCATGGTATTGAGCGGCACCATCTGGTTATTGGCGTTGCGCGTATACAGGTGGTCGATGTCGCTGGGGTTATCACGGAACTGCGCATCCGCCTGGGCCATGACCCGGTAGGTGCGACCGAACAGGTTGAAGTCGTTGATGTACTGAGAGCCGAAGTACAGCTGCAGGCTACCGAACAGGTCATCCAGCCGCACCCCCTGGGCCTTGGCCTGGATACGATCCACATCTGCATCCAACTGGGGAACGTTGGCCTGGTAGGAGCTGAACGGGTAGAACATGCCCGGTGTTTCACTCAGCGCCAGCGCCAGATCATTGGTGGCGGTTTGCAGTTCGCCATAACCGGCGCCGCGTCGATCCTGTACGTAGAGCGAATACCCCGAGCCTGCGCCCAGCCCGAACACCGGTGGCGGCATGAAGGTAATGGCGAAGCCTTCGTTGACGTCGGCCAGTTTGGCGTTGATCTCATCAGATATTTCCTGGGCGGTGCGGTCGCGGTCGGCGAAGTCATCGAACACCATGAACACCGTACCGACGTTCGGCGTGTTGGTGCCTTGCAGCGCGTTGAAGCCGACAAAGGCCAGGGCATCGGCGACGCCTTCAGTTTCCAGCGCCAGCTCACTGACCCGCCGCGCAACGGCTTCGGTACGATCCAGCGAGGCGCCTTCAGGCAGACGAATACTGCCGATCAGGTAGGTTTTGTCCTGGGTGGGGATAAAACCGCCGGGCACCTGGGTAAACATGAATGCGGTGCCGCCCAGCAGCAACAGATACACCCCGAACACCCAGCCACGACGACTCAGGCTGTGACCGACCAGTGATTCATAGCGCTGCGCGTTGCGCAGAAAAAAACGGTTGAAGGGGCGGAAGATCCAGCCAAACAGGCGATCAATGACCCGCGCCGGCAGATCCGGCGCTGCCCCGTGGGGTTTCAACAGAGCTGCTGCCAGAGCGGGCGACAGGGTCAGGGAGTTGATCGCTGAGATCACCGTGGCAATTGCGATGGTCATGGCGAACTGGCGGTAGAACTGGCCGGTGATGCCGTCCAGAAAGGCCATGGGCACGAATACCGCGCAGAGCACGAGACTGATGGCGACGATGGGCCCGCTCACTTCGCGCATCGCCTGATGCGCCGCGGCCAATGGTGCCAGACCTTCTTCGATATTACGTTCGACGTTTTCCACCACCACGATGGCGTCGTCCACCACGATGCCAATCGCCAGCACCATGGCGAACAGGGTCAGGGTATTGATGGAAAAGCCCATCAGCAGCAGGACGGAGAAGGTACCAACGATGGACACCGGCACGGCTAGCAGGGGGATCAGCGAGGCGCGCCAAGTCTGCAGAAACAGGATCACCACCAGCACCACCAGCGCGACGGCCTCCAGCAGAGTCATGATCACGGCCTTGATGGAGGTGCTGACGAACACGGTCGGGTCGTAGGCAATCTCCCAGCTCAGGCCCTCGGGAAAGTCTTCGGCCAGCTCGGCCATTTTGGCCCGTATCGCCGCAGAGACTTCCAGCGAGTTGGAACCGGGTGCCTGAAAGATCGGTAGGGCAACGGCCTGGCGGTTATTCAGCAGCGCCCGCAACGCATCCTGCGAGGCAGCCAGCTCAACCCGTGCCACGTCTCTCAGCAAAGTCACCTCACCTTGCTCACCGGTTTTCAGTACGATGTTCTCGAACTCTTCGACCGACTCCAGACGGCCCTTGGCGTTGATGGAGATCAGCAGGTCGGAGCCATTCGGCATGGGCGGTGCGCCGATCTGGCCGGCCGATACCTGAATATTCTGTTCACGGACCGCAGCGCTGATATCGCCCGCAGTGACGCCCAACGCGGCGGCTCGCTGCGGGTCGATCCACAGGCGCATGGCGTAGTCACCGGAGCCAAACAGACCGGCCTGGCCGACGCCGGGGATACGCGCCAGTTCGTCGCGGATATGCAGGACCGCGTAGTTGCGGATGTAGGTGGCGTCCAGGCTGTCGTCCGGCGAGGTGAGGTGCACCGCCATCATCAGGGTGGGCGACTGCTTCTGGGTGGTCACACCGAGCTGGCGCACGTCTTCGGGCAGGCGCGGCAGCGCCTGGGAGACGCGGTTCTGTACCTGCACCTGGGCCTGATCCGGGTCGGTGCCCAGGGCGAAGGTCACGGTCAGCGCCAGACTGCCGTCACTGCCGGCCACCGATTTCATGTAGATCATGTCCTCGACGCCGTTGATGGCTTCTTCCAATGGCGTGGCCACGGTCTCGGAAATGGTCTTGGGGTTGGCGCCCGGGTAGCTGGCGCTGACCAGTACGCTGGGCGGCACCACCTCCGGATACTCGCTGACCGGCAGCAGCGGAATGCTGATCAGCCCGACCACGAAGATGATGATCGACAGCACCGAAGCGAAGATCGGTCTGTCCACAAAGAAACGCGAAAAATTCACGGCAACAGCCTCCCGGAACGCATCCGGGAGACGCGCCCGTATCAGTTAATTGAAAAATGCAGGCGGGGTCGGGGCGTTACGGCACCGTGGCCACTACCATGGGCGCCGGATCGGGGCGCATCGCTACCCGCTGGGGCAGCACTTCCATGCCGGGGAAGGCGATCTTCTGCAGGCCGTTGACCACCACCCGCTCGCCTTCGCTCAGACCGGCGGTAATGACCAGCAGCTTGCCCACCCGGCGGCCGGTTTCCACGGTGCGCCGCTCTACCTTGTTGTCGTCACCCAGTACATACAGGTAGCGGCGATCCTGGTCGGTCAGCACCGCCTTCTGATCCACCAGCAGGGCAGCGGAGGCGTTGGCCACCGGCATTTCCACCCGGGCAAACTGACCGGGACGCAGCTTGCCGTCGGGGTTGGCTACCTGGGCGCGGTACTGCAGGGTGCCGGTGCGTGCGTTGTACTGGTTGTCGACGAAGTCCAGTTGGCCACGGTAGGGGAAGTCCTGCTGGCCCGACAGCCCGATACGTACCGGTACAGCCTGACCGTGGGGATTGTCCTGCGCGGTCTGCTGATCACTTTCGAAATACACATACAGCGGATCAACTGAGACGAGAGTTGCCAGCAGGGTGGCATCGATGGTCGCCAGGTTGCCACGGGTTACCTCGGCGCGGCCGATACGGCCACTGACCGGCGCTTTGATCTGGGTGTATTCCAGATCCAGTTGGGCGCTTTGCAGTGCCGCAGCTGCGGAATTCACTGCGGCCTGGGCCATGGTCTTCGCCGCATTGCGCTGTTCGAACTCTTCGCGGGAGATCGCCCGGCGCTCCCATAACTGTTCGGAGCGGGCCGCCTCGCTGCTGGCCAGCGTCAACTGGCTGCGCATGCGTGCCAGTTCGGCCTCGGCCAGTTGCACGTGGGCTTTATAAGGGCGTGGGTCGATGACGAACAGCACGTCGCCTTCGCTGACCAGTTCGCCTTCTTCGAAGTTGACCTGATCAATGTACCCGCTGACCCGCGGGCGCAGTTCCACGGTTTGGGGTGCTTCGACCCGGCCGCTGAATGCACCCCAGATGGTCACCGGCTCGGCGTTGACCTCGGCCACCTCAACTTCGGGTGGTGGTGGCGTAGCATTATCCTGGGCCTGACCCCGAGCATCGCAGCCGGCCAGGACGAGCAACAGCAGGCCGCCGAGCAGAGCCACTTTGGCTTGATTGAAGGGGATTGCATGCATGGTCTGTTCTCGCTTCCCGTCAGGGATCACTGGTTCAAGTCGTTGGCGCGGGGCGCCTTGGTGGAACGAACATTAAAGCCAGTGTTGTTGTAACGGGTAGCGCGTTACTGTCGCATGATTGCCTGATCCTATTTATAGCGGTTTCGCAATCTTGCGTTTTCCAGCTCTCGAAGCCTGTCAAAACGTGATTGTTTCATCTTTGCAGGGCTTTATACATGATGGCTTGAGCGATCCTGCTGGATTGTTGCCTATTCCTGCAGATCGTCGGCTCGGGGCTTGGGCCTTGTCTGATCCTGTATATACTGCCTTCACTCCCTGGAGGTCTTCCATGCTCAATATTGTCCACTCGCCCCCTGAACTTGCCTCGATACAGCCACCCGCCGAACCCATGTGCCGGCAATTGGCTGATCTGGTCTCATCCAGAATCACCACCGAGGGCATTCACAAAACCATCATTCCCGGTCTGGAGCTGTTTCGCATCGATGCCCCCTCCGGTTGTGTGTCTACCGTGTATGAGCCCTCGTTGTGTGTCATTGCCCAAGGCCGCAAGACGGTGGAGCTGGGCGACCGGGAAATCGTCTATGGCGCGCTCAGCTATATGGTGTCCAGTGTCGACCTGCCGGTGAGGGGGAGAGTGATCGACGCCTCGCCAGAGCAGCCCTACCTGGCGGTAAAGATCAGTATCGATCCGGCAGAGGTAGCTGATCTGGTGTTGCAATTGGGAGATGCCGCGGCGGCCAGAGAGCCAACTGACTGCCCTTATTCAGCCTGCGGCCTGTGCATCGCCCAAGTTGATCTGGGCATCCTCGACGCCATGACCCGGCTGGTGCAGCTACTCGATTCGCCAACCGATGCGAAGGTGCTGGCACCCTTGATTCAACGCGAAATCATCTACCGCGCGCTGGTCGGGGAGATGGGCCCGCGTATGCGCGAATTTGTTTCTGCCGATAGCCAGTCACATCGAATTTCCCGGGTAATTTCCGTGCTCAAGAGCCGTTTTGCCGAGCCGCTGCGGGTGCGCGAGCTGGCGGAAGACGTGAATATGAGTGAGTCAGCGTTGTATCACAGCTTCAAGCAGGTCACGTGCATGTCGCCGGTACAGTTTCAGAAGAAGCTGCGCTTGCACGAGGCGCGGAGGTTGATGCTCAGCGAAGGCCTCGAAGCCGCGACGGCCAGCTATCGGGTCGGCTACGAAAGCCCCTCGCACTTCAGCCGCGAATACAGCCGCATGTTCGGGGCGCCGCCGCGCGCAGACGTCACCAAGCTGCGCCGTGAAACGCGTATAGGGATGCCTGCCTGATCAACGATCAGGCATTCCTGATACCGCCTTTTCTCGCTTTACGCTACGGCGTTACAGTACGACCGCAGCCACACTGTTACTGTCGTAAACCAGTTCCACGTCTACGTCGCCTGCATCCACGCTATCAAACGCCCCGGTCACCGCCTGACCGGAGAGCAGGGTAATCTGCGTGCCGGTCGCAGGGGTGTTTGCGAAGTCCAACTGCAGCGAACCTCCATCGATATAGACGATGCCGCTGGCTTTCACCGGAATGTCATTGCCATCCGTGCTCAGCGACAGGATGCCGGCGTCCATGGTCAGGTTCCCCTCGATCGTCAGCGTACCTTCCACGTCTACTCGCAGGGTACCGTCTTCCACATACAGATCCCCTTCGCCGAAGGCGCTGGTGGAACCGGCTTCCAGGGTGCCGCCTTGCACCAGTGTGCCGCCGGTATAGGTATTCTCACCGGTCAGCACCAGGTGCCCGCTGCCGGCCTTGGTCAGGCGACCTTCGCCGAAAATGTCGTTGCGCCACTGGTCCCGCCGGTTGAAACCATCCTGGCTCGCATCCATGTCGGCCGTGACGTCGCCAATGAAAGCGCCGTAGCCATCCGCTGCGGTGACCAGATCAAGGCGCCCCCAGCCATTGGTGTCGTCCAGTATCGGGTAGCCCGAATCGATCGCGGTGGTGTACAGCACTGCGCGGCGCTGTTCGGCGGTCAGATAGGGCAGGCGGGTGGCCAGCAGCGCTTCGGCACCTTCGGGTACCACAGGGGCCTGACCTGCTTTGGTCTCGTCATGGGGCAAGCCGTAGGTCATGCGGAAGCGGTACAGCTCCTTGTTCAGCTCGTTGTCGTCATACTTGCTGGTATTGAAGACCTCAGTGCGAATGAAGGCACCATCGGTCAAGCCTGCCTCGTTATTCACCGGACGATGGGCGTATTCGTACAGATCCATCTCTTCGGCTGCTGCCATATCACCGAAATACTGCTGCGCGGCCTGGTAGGCGGCTGTGGCGTCGTCGAGAAGGTGCGGCTGGTTGAGCGCATGGGCGGTGACGATCATCGAATGGATACGGCCGCCGATGACATCAACCGGGGAGTGCATGCCGGCAATGATTCGGCTCTCACCCAACAGGGAGGCGCGGGTGAGCATTTCCGAGTAGCGCTGGGGCAGGGCGTAGGCGTAGGCCATGGAAGCGAGGTAGCCGGCATTGGTATGTCCGCTGGGATAGCCGCCATCCTTGCGGCGGTTCTCGGTCTCGATCGTATACAGGCCTTTATCGTAATCGCCTGCGCTGTGCTGACGGCGGGCGCACATCAGGCCGGGGACGACGCTGACGCTGGTGATGTAGGTGTCGATGACGCGGCTGGTTGTTGCTCCGCTGGAATCCATGCACTGGTAGTTCTTGTCGGTGCCGAGATACTCGATCTCGCCGAGGTCGTTCATGCGCCAGGGGCGCGGGGTCGAGAAGATGTATTTAGACGCGTTGGTCGAGGCTGGCGCGCGCTGGCGGAAGGCGTCGACCAGGCGCACCACGGCGCCCAGTTCCGGGGCGTTCTGATTTCCGGCCCAGATGATTCCGTCGTTCACGCCGGATTGAAAGTGCTCGTCCTGCAGAACCTGGCTGACGCTGGGTACCGGAATATCGGTATAGGCGCCGGAGGCTGCTACGTAAGCTTCGGTCAGCGGCCCGAGGCCATCGATGACGCTGTAGTTCTTTGACCGTACGTCATCGAGAAAGGCCAGGATCGCTTCATCATCGGAGCGGGCCCTGGTGACGTCGATCACATATTGAATGTTGGCTTCCCAGGCTGCGGCATCGACGATGGGGTCAGCCAGATAATGGTCTGGACCGTCACCGGATGCGCCTTGCTGGTAATGATCCGAGGTGCCCTGCCATATGGAATTGATACCGTCCAGGAGGTGGGCCATGGGGTTGTCAGCCAATACCCAGCGGGCGGTGCCATCTGCGTTATTGTCCGCAAAGCGGATGGCGGGTAATGGATAGCTGACTTCGGGCAGAGCGACGGTCTGCTCGTTGTCCAGACCGGCAGGCTTGGCAGGTTTTTCAATTGTGACGGGTGAGTGGTCGCTGCTCGAACTGCTGTTTTTACAGGCGGACAGGGAAATGGCGACCGCGATCGCCAAAGCCAGGCGTGCCGGCAGGGCGCCACGCAGGGAGTGGTAGTGCATGAGTGTCTCGCTTTCAGGGCTGGATCAAATGGGTAAGTGACGTGACCGCCTGCTGGAGCGCAGCGATGTGTCTAGCACGGGACTATAGGAAGGTTGTGTTACGTGGCTATTGCAGTTTCAAGGCAGGAGTCAGGGGGATGTAGTCGGGCCATGTTCAGTGCATGGCCCGTTTAGCCGGGAATACCCTCTGCTGAGAGATCCCGGCCGGCAAAAGTGGAACGAGCTTACTCATCCAATAGCATGCGGAACCCGCCATAGATCAGGCGCTTACCATCAAAAGGCATGGGGTTGGCGTCTGGCTGCAAGCGGGGATCCTGCATGACCTTCGCCATGCCGGCATCCCGCACTTCACGGGAGGGCCATTCGATCCAGGCAAAGACCACGGTTTCCTCGGGCTGGCGCTTCACGGCCATGGAAAAGGACGTGGTCTCGCCCTCGGGGACATCGTCACCCCAGCATTCGGTTACCCGCAGTGCGCCATGTTCCTTGAAGACCTCCGCAGCCAGGCGGGCGTGGTGGATATAGGCGTCCTGATTGGCGGTGGGCACCGCTGCGACAAATCCGTCGATATAGTTCATGTTTATCTCCTGTTCCGGTATTCGGGACTGTTCAGTCTTTCGGTGGTAGTTCACGGGTGGGCCGCACTTCGATGCTGCCGAGGCGCGCCGGCGGTATGCGGCTGGCAAGCTGGATCGCTTCGTTCAGGTCATTGGCTTCGAGCAGGTAGAAGCCGGCCAGCTGCTCCTTGGTTTCAGCAAAGGGGCCATCGGTAATCAGCGTCTCCCCGTTGCGCACCCGAACCGTGGTGGCTGTCGTCACCGGTTGCAGTGGCTGACCGGTGACGTACTTGCCCGCAGCGGTCAGCCGCTCGACGCCAGCGATGCATTGCTGATTGAGGTCATGCCACTCCTGCTCGGTCATGGCTTCGATAAGACTCTCCTGGTAGTACACCAGTGCGACATATTTCATGGTGCGTTGACCTCCTCTGGTGGGTAGTTACCTTGAGTCGTGCGGACGAAGAGCAGATCGACAGCCATGTCGATTTTCTGATGAATTTTTTATGATTGGCTGGCGAGTTGCTCTTCCAGTAAGCGCAGCTGTCGCGCTAGAAAGCGTTGTTCCGGCTCCTGAGTCACCAATGTCAGCGCCCGCTGGTAAGCCAATCGGGCCGCTTCGAGGTCGCCTGTGCGGCGCAGCAGGTCGGCGCGCGCCGCATGAAACAGATGGTAATTGAGCACTTCTTTGGTGGAGCTGAGTTGGCCCAGCAGACGCAGCCCCTCCTGTGGCGAGTCGTGCATGGCCACCGCCACTGCGCGGTTGAGAGCTATCACGGCGGAAGGCTGTTGCCGGTGCAGGGCATCGTAAAGCAGAACGATCCGCTTCCAGTTGGTGTCGTTGGCACGCTTGGCGGTGGCATGCTCCGCTGCGATAGAAGCCTGCAGCGTATAGGGGGCGACAGGCGTGAGTTGCAGCGCCCGGGCCAGCCAGTCGAGGCCGAGACGGATATCGGCCTGATGCCAGAGGCTGCGGTCCTGTTGTTCCAGTGTCACCAGTTCACCATCCTGATCCTGGCGGGCATCGCGGCGCGAGTGCTGCAGGTACATCAGGGCGGCGAGCCCGAACACCTCTCCGTGGGGTAGCAGTCGGGCGAGTGATTCGGCCAGCCGGATGGCTTCGTCCACGAGGCTGACATCAAGAATATGTAGCCCTTCGCTACGCGAATACCCCTCATTGAACACCAGGTAGATCACCTTGAGCACGTCGGGCAGCCGTTGCGGCAGTTCATGATTGTCCGGCACCTTGTAAGGGATGCCAGCGTCGCGGATCTTGCGTTTGGCGCGGACGATGCGCTGCGCCACAGTGGCGGGCCGCTGCAGCAGCGCTCGAGCAACCTGCTCGGTAGTGAGGCCGCACATTTCCCGCAGGGTCAGCGCCACTCGGGCTTCCACGGCCAGCGCCGGGTGACAGCAGGTGAACAGCAATCGCAGCAGATCGTCATTGATGGGCGTTTCGTCGGCTTCCACCGTGAGTGGGTCGTCAGGCTCCACCAGATGGGCATGGCGGCGCGCGGTCTGGTTGCGGCGGATCTGGTCTATGCCACGCCGGTGGCCGGTGCTGATTAGCCACGCGGCCGGGTTGTCGGGGATGCCTTCCTGGGGCCATTGCCGTAGGGCAGCGATGAAGGCTTCCTGCAGACACTCCTCGGCCAGATTGAAGTCGTTAAGCAGTCTGATCAGCGTCGCCAGGACCCGACGAGAGTGGTCGCGGTAGATCTGCTCGATAAGTGGCGGGGAAGTGGGAATGACGCTCATGGTGGCAGCTCGGGGTCTCTGGCATCAGATGTATGGAATATCGTCCTATTCGAGAAAGTCGGTCGTCAGCCGCATCAACGCCTGTAGTCGTACCCTTGCTGTTTCTATCCCTGCGACAACTGACCACGCCCTCCAGCCTCCATGTTCCCCGTTGAATTGATATCCATCAAGGGGGCGCGTACCTGCTGAATGTAGCCTGAGCATGAAGCTTGGGAAAGATCAATGCCGACGATAGTTGGATGTTTTTCGCTCTCTCCCGAGCATGTTTCGACTCTGCAGTGGCAGGGTTTCACCTGATCCGGGATCAAATCCATGAGAGCTATTCTTCTCTATTTCTTTACCTTCTGCGCGCTTGTCGGATTGGGTGTGCCGGCATTGGCCGACCACCCCAGTGGCACCGACAACGTGAAATATGTGCCCGATGTGGTCATTACCCTGCGCACCGATATTGCCGATGGCAAGCTGGTCTACATCAGTGAGGCCGGGCCCACCAAGGGTCAGGTGAACCCTGATATCCGGGTGGCAGAAGACACTGTAGTGCAGATCAACATCGTCAACGGCGACGGCGCTCTGCATGATTTTGCCATCCCTGATTTCAATGTGAAATCCGACCAGATCGGCGGCAAGGGTTCGGCGACCGCCGTGGTCTTCCGGGCGAACAAGAGCGGGATTTTCGAGTATCTGTGTTCGCTGCCGGGACACAAGGCGGCGGGTATGTTCGGCAAGATGATCGTGGGTGACGCTCAGGAAACGGCGGCCAGTCAGTTCCCGGATCTGTCGAAAAACCCCAGCGAGGTGGGTGAGCCAGTGGGCAAGCGTGGGCCCAAGGAGCTGACTGTCGATCTGGAAGCCACCGAGGTAGAAGGTCGCCTGAGCGATGGCGCCAGCTACAAGTTCTGGACCTTCAACAATACCGTTCCCGGCCCGATGTTGCGGGTGCGGGTGGGCGATACCGTCAATATCAACCTGAAGAACGCTCCCGATAGCGCGCATATCCATTCGGTCGACTTCCATGCTGTGACAGGCCCCGGCGGCGGCGCCGCAGTGACCCAGGTTGCGCCTGGCCACTCCAAGAGCTTCTCGTTCAAGGCGCTGGCCCCCGGCCTGTATGTCTACCACTGCGCAACACCCATGGTGGCTCAGCACATCACCAACGGTATGTACGGCATGATCCTGGTGGAGCCTGAAGGTGGCCTGTCCAAGGTGGATCGCGAGTACTACGTGATGCAGGGCGAGCTGTATACCGCGCAGCGCCATGGCTCGGCCGGTCTGCAGGAGTTCTCCCTGGACAAGTTGCTCGACGAGCGTCCTGAGCACATGATGTTCAACGGCTCTATGGATGCCCTGTCTGCCACTCACAAGATGGAATCCAACGTTGACGAAACCGTGCGCATTTTCTTCGGTGTCGGCGGCCCCAACCTGGTGTCCAGCTTCCATGTCATCGGCGAGATCTTTGACCGGGTGTACGACCAGGCATCCCTGACCAGCCCGCCGCTGACCGACGTGCAGACCACTCTGGTTCCCCCGGGCGGTGCCACTATGGTGGAGTTCAAGACCGAGTATCCCGGCAAGTACATCCTGGTGGATCACGCGTTGTCCCGCGCCGAGAAAGGGCTGGCCGGTATCCTGACCGTCAATGGCGAGGCAAATGATGAGATTTTCAAGACTCAGGAGAAGATAGACCCGAACAGCGGTCACTGATCGGCCTGCTGTGACCAGCGCCCCGGAGGCAGCAATGCTCCGGGGCGTTTTTTTGAGAAAAATCAGGGGCAGAATTTGCTGTAAACTCGCCTGCTTGATTTAATCTCTACTGCGCCCACGGAGCCGTCACCATGACTTATATCGAAGAATCGCTGTCTTCAGGCGAGAAAATCGAAGCGCTTTTTCCGCTGCACTGGTTCGCTCGAGTGCCTATGTATCTCTGGTTGGTGCTGGCTATTCCTACGCTGGGCCTCACGCTGATTCTCGCGCTCTATGAATACCTCAAGCTGAAGCACCTGGAGCAGGGCGTGACCAATAAGCGCGTCATTCTCAAGCGCGGCATCATCAGCCGCAACACGGAAGAAATGAAGCTGCAGTCAATCGAGACGGTCGAGATTGAGCAGGGTATCGGCGGACGGCTGTTCGGCTACGGTACCGTCAAGATCACCGGCCGAGGTATCAGCGATGTGACCTTCAAGGGGATTGATGATCCCATGCAGGTCAAGCGCGATATCGAAAGTGTCAGCAATCCGCTGGGGTGACTGTGCTCAGGTATCTGAACGGCTACGGTCCTGAGATCAAGCAGCAGGTGCAGCAGCTGATCGACAATGATCAGCTGCGTGCCTGGTTGCAGCGCCGCTACCCGCCGGACAGCGGGCACTCGATCCAGACTGATGCCGCGCTCTACGACTATACCCAGCGCCTTAAACAGCAGCACATGCGCAGCAGTGGGCCGATAAGCAAGGTGTTCTTTGATACGCGCATGCATGTGATCGACAACGCGCTCGGTCAGCATCAGTTCGTCAGCCGCGTGCAGGGCAATAAACTCAAGCGCAAGAACGAAATCAAAGTTTCAGCCTTGCTGAAAACCTTGCCGGAGGCGCTGCTGCGAATGGTCGTAGTGCATGAGCTTGCGCACCTGCGTGAGAAGGAGCATAACAAGGCCTTCTACCAGCTCTGTCAGCATATGCAGGCGGACTACCATCAGTTGGAACTGGATCTGCGGTTGTTTCTTACTTTTCGAGAAATAAATGGGGCAAGTGAGAAGAGCGCCCCTCTTTAGCCGCCTTGAAGGTTCTGGGTTTACAGCTTTAATCAAGGAGTTACCCTGGATGTATGTTCCTAATCACTTTAAGGAAAAAGATACAGAACAGCTCCAGCAATATATTCGCGATTACGGTTTTGGGTTGCTGATCGTTGCCGATGGTGAGGGGATTGAAGCTAATCATGTCCCGTTCCATCTGGTTTCTGGGGATGACGGCTCTCTGGGATATCTTCAGTGCCATCTGGCGCGAAGTAATCCCGTCTGGAAGCGGCTGCAGGAGGGGGCTCGGGTTCTTGTGGTCTTTCAGGGGCCAGATGCATACGTGTCACCAGCATGGTATCCAACCAAGGCAGAAACCGGCCGGGTTGTGCCAACCTGGAATTATCTGGCTATCCATGCCGAGGGCAATGCTCAGCTTGTCCAGGATCCGGCTTGGCTGAAGCAGCACCTGCGGCAGTTAACAGACCAGCATGAGTCTGAAAGGGAAGATCCCTGGTCCGTGGATGATGCGCCATCGGAATTCACTGACCGTTTGGTGCAGGCTATTGTTGGTATAGAGATCAAGATTGAAGCGCTGACAGGCAAGTTGAAGGCGAGCCAGAACCAGCCGGAGCAGAACAGGGTTGGGGTAAGGGCTGGACTTGAAAATGATGCAAAAGGCGCCTGCCAGGCCATGGCAAAACTTATCAGGTAACCCAGGATTGGCTCGCGTGACTGAGGTTTTGGGTCAGAAGAGCACGCAAGCAAACCGTGATGAAAATGAGTGTTCGGGAAATCGGAGGTGTGATGACCAAAAAGCCGTCTGAAGCCGAACAGCGGGCCATTCTCGCGCGGCTTGATAAATTCAGCCGTTTTACCGATAGCAGTATCGGCCTGCCTTTCACTCGCTTCAAGATCGGGGTCGAACCCATCATTGGCCTGTTGCCGGGTATCGGTGATCTGGTCGGGCTGGCGATGTCTGGTTATGTATTGCTGGAGGCGCAGCGAGCGGGGGCGAGCAAGGAGGTGAAGCGGCGCATGCTGCGTAATATCGGGATCGACTTTGTCGGTGGTCTGATCCCGGTTGTTGGGGATGCCTTCGATGCTGTCTACAAAGCCAACAGCCGTAATACGCGCTTGTTGAGAAATCACCTGAACCAGCAGCTCGCGATAGAACCGCCCCCAGCATCCTTCCCATGGAAAATACTGATCGGTCTGTCGGTGCTGTTTGCCGCGATCATTGGCGGGCTGGCATTGCTTTTGTGACGTGCGACCGGCCTGGGTGGGTTGGTACCAGCTTGAGGGCTGGGGTCTTGAGGGCTGGGGTGATGGCGGCTGGGGTTCTTTATCAGCTGTCCATCGCCTGTTGTTTCAACTGTTCCTGCACGATTTGCTCCAGCCTGCCGCTCAATCGCTTGCGCAACTCTGCTTCGATCACCGGCAGCATCTCGTCAATCACATCCTGCATGACCAGTTGCGCTTCGGCCTGCAGGCGGGCCTCCATGCGTACTTCCCGTGCGCCGATATGAGGGCTTGCGAGTGATTGCGGAACGGCCTGCTGTAACAGTCGCTCAAGCTGCACCCGTTCACCTGCCAACCGCGCCAGCGATTCGTAGGGTAGAAAGGGGTTGGATGTCTTATCACTGCTGGCAGCTGGGGGCGGGGTCGGTTTATCGCCGCCGGAACTGATGATGTCCTGCAAAAGGGGAATGTCGAACTGGGTGTCTGGTTGTTGACCGGTCGCTGGGGATGGTTCATCCAGCAAGGTGCGGATGGATTCCAGATCCTTCAGCAAGCGAGATGGGTCCGTTTGTTCGCGCTGCGTCATACATCATCCTGCTATATCCGTATCTGATGAGTTTCCAGAGGATAGCCTCGTTTGCGATAAAAACGAAATCGTTCACGCGCCGGAGCCAGGATTGCATCGTGTTCGACCAGTATTTCCGCCAGACGGTTGAAGCGGCTGAAGAAGTCGGGCGTGTCATTGCTGAGGTTGATCAGAAAGTCATTATGCGGATCAGGAGTATCTCCGCATCCGCAGACGATGACTTCGTTCGGCTGATCGTTGTGCTGCGCATGGGGGAGAAAGCTGTCGGGCCGGAATGACCACAGCAGCTCATCCATCGCGGCGACCGCGGCCTCGTCAGCACAGTGCAGATACACCCGCCGGTTCTGCTCCCAGGCCTTGCGCGCCAGCCGACAGGCGAACTGCAGTCTGGCTTCGGGACTGGGGCTGGAGAGTACGTAAAAGTCGATTCTGGTCATGGGCTGTCGTTAATGACTGAAAGTAGGTGGCGCTCGCGTGATGAAAATATTGACTGTGCCTTCGTAGGGTCACCGGGGCTGGCAATGCCGGCCCCGGCTCGGATAGCTTGGCACAGTCAATATGACGGCTGACTCAGCCGGCCTTATTCAGCAGGTACTGAGTCAACAATGGCACCGGACGACCGGTAGCACCCTTATCTTTTCCACCACTGATCCATGCCGTACCCGCGATATCCAGGTGCGCCCAGGGGTAAGCCTTGGTGAAGCGTGACAGGAAGCAGGCAGCGGTGATGGTGCCGGCCTTGGGGCCGCCGATGTTGGCGATGTCGGCGAAGGGGCTGTCCAGCTGTTCCTGGTACTCATCGAACAGCGGCAGTTGCCAGCCGCGGTCATCGGCCTGCTTGCCGGCATTGAGCAGCAGCTCGACCAGTGCGTCATTGTTGCCCATGACACCCGTGGTGTGGCTGCCCAGAGCGACGATGCAGGCGCCGGTGAGGGTGGCGATATCAACCACGCTGGCGGGGTTGAAGCGCTCTGCGTAAGTCAGTGCATCACAGAGTACCAAGCGGCCTTCGGCGTCGGTGTTGAGGATTTCGATGGTCTGACCGGACATGCTGGTGACGATATCACCCGGCTTGGTGGCGGTGCCGCTGGGCATGTTCTCTGCGGCAGCGATCAGAATGGTCAGGTTGATCGGCAGCTGCAGGCTGACCACGGCCTTGAATACGCCCAGTACGGTGGCTGCGCCGCACATGTCGTACTTCATTTCGTCCATGCCGGAACCGGGCTTGAGGCTGATACCACCGGTGTCGAAGGTGATGCCTTTACCGACCAGTACATGGGGCTTGGTTTTGGCATCGGCTCCCTGGTAGCTGAGGCGGATCAATTTGGCGGGCTCGGCGCTGCCTGCGCTGACCGACAATAGCGAACCCATGCCCAGTGCCTTCATGTCTTTCTCTTCCAGCACTTCCACTTCCGTGCCCTTGAACTGCTTGGCCAGAGCCTTGGCTTCTTTGGCCAGGTAAGTTGGGGTGCAGACGTTGCCCGGCAGGTTGCCAAGGTCGCGGGTCAGGTCAGTACCATCGCTGATGGCCTGGCCGTGGGCGATGGCCTGTTTCAGAGCAGCGGCATCGGCCTTGTCGGCGGACCAGAGGGCGCATTTCTTCAGACGCGGCTTGTCGGCTTTTTTGCTCTTGAACTGATCGAACTGATACAGGCTCTCGCGGATGGTTTCTACCGCCAGGCGTGTGCGGGCGTACAGGTCCCGGTCCTTTACGGACAGTTCGCTGAAGGTCAGCACCGCATCGGTGGCGCCGCCATCTTTCAGTGTGGCGACAGTCTTCTGCAGTAGTTTGCGATAATCACGATCGCCTAGTTCCGGCTTCTTGCCGCTGCCGATCAATAATACGCGCTCGGCACTGATGCCGGGCAGGGCGAACAGCATCAGGGCTTGGCCTGGCTTGCCGGTGATGTCGCCGCGTTTGACGGCTGCGCTGATCTGGCCACCGCAGATGCCATCGAGATGGGCAGCGGTGCCGGTAAGGGTGCGTGATTCATTGATGCTGACGACCAGGCAACCGGTTTTAATGGTTTCCGCTGCGCCGTGTTTGACGTTGAACTCCATGGTGCTCCCCAAGACAAATCATGTGGTTTGACCGATAATGCAGCTCATTATGACCGGCACTTGTGCCGAAGCAGGCCGGACAACTGCAGACGGTGATGCTGTAGCTGCATTCTGGCCTATTCCCGAGAGCCCTTAAAGCCCGGATTCAAGGAAACCAATTGTGATCGTATTCCGATACCTCAGCCGCGAGGTGCTGACGACCCTTGCGGCCGTCAGCGGTGTATTGCTGCTGATTATCATGAGTGGCCGCTTCATCAAGTACCTGGCCCAGGCCGCCGCTGGGCAGCTTGACCCCGGCGTGCTGTTCATGATCATGGGTTATCGCCTGCCGGGCTTTGTCGTGCTGATTCTGCCGCTGGGCATGTTTCTGGGCATCCTGCTGGCTTACGGGCGGATGTATCTGGACAGCGAAATGGCGGTCCTGTCGGCCACCGGCGTCAGCGACCGGAAGATCCTCGGCTACACGCAGGGCCCGGCGCTGCTGGTGGCGCTGCTGGTCGCCTGGTTGAGCCTGTGGGTGGCGCCGGCCGGCGTGCTCAAGACCCAGCAGCTGTTCAATGAGCAGGACGCCATGACTGAGTTCGACACCCTCGCAGCCGGGCGCTTCCAGTCGCTGGGCAGCGGTCAGCGGGTTACCTACGCCGGTGGACTGTCCGATGACCGCACCGAGCTGGAAGCCATTTTCATCGCCGAACGCACTGGCTCAGGTGAGGATGCCAGCGTCGGCGTGCTGGTGGCCGAGAGCGGACGGCAGCAGATGAATGCGGATGGCAGCCGCTATCTGGTGCTGCAGAACGGCTTCCGCTATGACGGGCGCCCGGGGGCAGCTGATTTCAGGACCATTGAATATGATGCCTACGGGGTACTGCTGCCCAAGCCGGAGGTGGTGACCGAAGTGACCGACCGTGAGGCGATGCCATCCACACAACTGCTCGGTAGCACGGATCTGCGGAATCGGGCCGAGTTGCAGTGGCGCCTGGCAATTCCCTTGCTGGTACCAATAGTCGCGTTTTTTGCGGTGCCGCTGGCGCGCGTCAATCCACGTCAGGGCCGCTTCCTTAAGTTGTTACCGGCCATCATTCTGTATATGGCCTATCTCGGTCTGCTGGTCAGCGCCCGCGGCTGGATGGAGGCAGGTAAAACCCCGGCAGCATTGGGTTTGTGGTGGGTGCATGGGCTGTTTCTGATTGTCGGTGTGACGCTCAATTTCCGTGCTCTGACCGCGCCCAGTGCGCCAGCGGGAGGTCGTCATGCGGCTGCTTGATCGCCATATTGGCAAGACTGTCTTTATCAGCGTACTGACGGTGGCGCTGATCATCGTTGCGCTGGATCTGCTGTTCGCCTATATCGGTGAGCTGGAGGATCTGGAGGGCGGCTACGGTGCAGTCGAGGCGCTGACCTATATCTTCCTGACTCTGCCGCGTCGGTTGTATGACCTGCTGCCGATGGCAGCGCTGGTCGGCTGTCTGATCGGCCTGGGCACTCTGGCGAGCAACTCTGAACTGACGATCATGCGCGCCTCGGGTATGTCCATCGCGCGGATCATGGGCGCGGTGTTGAAACCGCTGCTGGTGCTGATGGTTGCCGGTGTGCTGCTGGGGGAATATGTTGCGCCCTACAGCGAAAACATGGCGGAAAGCCGCCGGGCGCTGGCGATCGGCAGCGGCGAGGCGGTCAAGTCCAAGGGGTTGTGGCATCGCGAAGGTGATGACTTTATCCACATTAATGCGGTGCAGCCAAATGGTGTGCTGCATGGCATTACCCGCTATCGCTTCGATGACCAGCGCGAACTACTGGAAACCAGCTTCGCCCAGCGTGCCAGTGTTCAGGATGAGCATTGGTTGCTGGAAGGGGTCGCCACCACTTTATTCGAGGTCGATGGCACCAGTCGGGTGGAGCAACATGAGCAGCAGCGCTGGGATGTGGGGCTATCCCCACGACTGCTGCGAGTGGTCCTGCTCGATCCGGATGTGCTGCCGCTGACCGGTATCTGGCATTACCAGAACTACCTTGCCGAGCAGGGCTTGAATAACAGTCAGTACTGGCTGGCATTCTGGAAGAAACTGCTACAGCCGCTGACCACGGCGGCGCTGGTATTCGTTGCCATCTCCTTCATCTTCGGCCCTCTGCGCTCGGTCACCCTTGGGCAGCGGGTGTTCACCGGGGTGCTGGTCGGCTTCAGTTTCCGCATCCTGCAGGACCTGCTGGGGCCATCCAGTTTGGTGTTCGGCTTTTCGCCGTTGATTGCGGTGCTGTTGCCTATCTTGATATTGGTGGTGATGGGCGGTTGGTTGATGCGCAGGGCAGGGTGATGTGCCTGCGCACATCACTACTTCGGCAGCACCACTGTCCGGGTTCCAGAGGCGATGTCCTGCCAGGTGCGCGATTGCTTGTCCCACAATGCCCACCAGATGCCCAGGCCGCCGCAGAGCCATGAGATCAGGGCAATGGTGACGCGGTTGATGGACTGTTTCCAGGTGATGGATCTACCGTCGGGCTGTTGCACCCGAACACGCCAGGCTTGCATGCCCAGGGTCTGGCCCTTGAGCGTCCAGAACAGGCCGAAGAAACCATAGAGACTGATAATCATCAGTATGCTCAGCATCGGATCACGATCCAGTGCGCCGGCATCGGACATGGCGCTGAGCGCTTCGCTACCGTGGATCAAGCGCAGAACGCCCTGCTGATAGATCAGAGTCAGCACCATGAGCAACGCCAGGCACAGGGTGAAGTCATACAGCGTACTGGCCAGGCGGCGAGCGAGGCCAGGGGCGGGGAAGTCCCCGGTGGGTTGCAGTTGCTTGACCGCCATGCGGCCTCCATCTGAGTAGGGTAAGCGGGTTGCCTAGCGACGAGTCAAAGGCTGGCGATCAAAGCTGACGCCGGCCAATCCCTGTTTCAGCAAGGCGCGGATATTGGCGTGCTCGATGCCGTGCGGACTGGCCAGCACGGACTGATAATGCTCGGCGAAGCACTGCAGCGCTTGCGCATCAGTCAGCCCTTGGTCCAGCGCCATGGCCAGGGCTTTACAGGAGCCCTGATTCTGCTCCGCACTATTGCGGACTGGCCCGTTGCTGAACGCGCTGGGCTGGTAATGATAATGCTGCTCGATGAACGCAAGAGTATCGGCAAAGCGCTGCTCGGGTGACCCCAGGCTGACCTTGAATTGCTCGGCAGTCATGGGCGTTCGGCGCTCAGGGTAATGGACACGGACTCGGCAAACCGCAGGGCGTGGGGTTTGTCCACTTCGACCTCGGCATAGCGCACCTGCTCGTGCTGCATGATGATATCCAGCAGCTCCTGGGTCAGGCGCTCCAGCAGGGCAAAGCGGTTGTTTTCCACGTGGCTGATCAGCGCTTTGGTAATGGTGCGGTAATTCAGCGCGTGGTCGATCTCGTTCTCGGTTACCGCAGTGTCGGCCGGGTAGAGAATACGGGCATTGATCAGCACGTCCTGCCGGTTGTTGATTTCCTCTTCCTTGATACCGATGAAGGTCCGCAGGCGCAGATTCTTGACTCGGATGCGCGCCATGCCGGGCTCAAGACGCTCCATCTCAGTTGCTCCGGCCGATCAGCTGCAGGAATTCCTGGCGGGTATTGACCGACTCGCGGAAGCTGCCGAGCATGACCGAGGTGAGCATGGACGAGTTCTGCTTCTCGACGCCGCGCATCATCATGCACATATGTTTTGCTTCGATGACCACCGCCACGCCCTGGGCATCGGTAACCGACTGCACGGCTTCGGCGATCTGCCGAGTCAGGCTTTCCTGAATCTGCAGGCGGCGGGCGAACATATCGACGATGCGCGCGATCTTGGACAGGCCCACCACCTTGCCGTTGGGCATATAGGCCACGTGGGCCTTGCCAATAAAAGGCAGCATGTGATGCTCGCACAGGGAGTACAGCTCGATGTTCTTGACGATGACCATCTCGTCGCTGGAGGACTCGAACAGTGCGCCATTGACGATCTCTTCAAGTGATTGATCGTAGCCACGGCAGAGAAACTGCATGGCCTTGGCTGCCCGCAGCGGAGTGCCCTTGAGACCTTCGCGCTCCGGGTTCTCACCCAGGTTGGTCAGGATGTCGTGGTAGTTGCTGGTCAGTTTTTCGAGGCTCATCGGAATTCTCTCATGGATTCACTTCAGGTTTCTGCCGCCATTCAGGTCGAGGCAGGTACCGGTTACGTAGGGGTTGTCCAGCAGATAACGGATGGACTGGTAGACCACATCCGGCCCGGGCTCGATGCCCAGTGCCGATTTGGCCAGCGCCTTGCTGCGATAGTCAGGCGAATCGCCTTCATTGAACATGATCAGCGCCGGTGCGATGGCGTTGACCTTGATGCGCGGCGCAAACCGTGCCGCGAAGGAGCGGCTGAGGCTCTCCAGTCCGGCCTTGGTGGCGCTGTAGGCAATATGCTTGGCACTGCCACGCTGGGCTACATGGTCGCTGATATGAATGATATCACCGGTCACATCAGGATCGAACAGCTCGGCGCAGGCCAGGTTGAGCAGATAAGGCGCCTGCATGTGCACCATGAACATCTGCTGAAACGCATCGGCAGCGTTGTCATCATTCATCCACTCCGAGGCGTTGTGGATCAGGGCGCGCAGGCGGATCTGCCGGCTGGTCAGTGTATCGATCAGCTGTTGTATGCCATCCTCGGTGGAGAAGTCGGCCAACAGCACCTCGATATTTCCCAGCGGCTTGTCCTGCCATTCTGGGCGAGGCTGGCGACAAGTGATGATCACCCGAAAGCCGTCAGCCGCCAGACGCTGGGCGCAATACAAGCCCACACGCTGTGCTGCTCCGGTAATCAGAATGGTCTGCTGATCGTTCATTGGGCCGGGGTCTGGTTAGTTCTGGAAAGCGGCCATCTTAGCATGTCTGCCCGCCGCGGGCGCTGACTCGGGAGTCTTCCACGGCAGCGGCGTGCTGATTCGGGCATAATATGCGCCCGGTCAATTTCCAAAGGGGGCAGCAATGCATCTGGCAATACTCAGTGGTTCGGTTTTCGGTACCGCCGATTTTCTCGCGGATGAGGCAGCTGAACGCTGTACCGCAGCAGGCTTGCAGGTCAGCCGGATCAACCCACCCACGGTCGATGCTCTGCTGGATGCTGGCGCGGATGCGATTCTGGTGTGTTGTTCGACCACCGGCATGGGCGAGCTGCCCGACACCATAGTGCCCTTCTATAGCGAGATGCAGACGCGCTTTCCGCTGCTGACCGACATTCCTTTCGGGGTGATCGGGCTGGGTGATTCATCCTACGCCGATACCTTTTGTCAGGGCGGTGAGCAGATTCGCGAACTGCTGCTGGAGCTGCAGGCGCGCGAAGCCTTGCCTATGTTGCAGCTTGATGCCAGCGAGACGGTGACCCCCGAGACGGATGCCGAGCCCTGGCTGGATGAGCTGATCGTGCTGCTGAAAAGCGTCTGAGGTATTTCTTCAGAGCAGGCTATCGGTTCCGGTCGCCAGGCGGGTCAGTGCTGCCTCGTCCAGAATGGTGATCTGGCTGTAGTGGATGCTGATCCAGCCGGCCTGCTCGAGTTTCTTCAGCAGTTTGTTGATGCTCTGGCGCGAGCTGTTGAGCATCAGCCCCAGCATTTCCTGCGATAGCTGGATCGACAGCCGTTCGTTAGCCAGGGCCACGTCGCCATAATACTGCGCATGCATCAGCAGCCGCTTGGCCAGCCGGGCAGGCAGCGGCAGCAGAGCGCTGTCTTCCATCATGTTGAAGGACAGTCGCAAGCGGCGACACAGCAACCGCATGAAATGTGGATACAGTTCGGGACGGTGTTCAAGCAGTTGCTGGAAACCCTTGCGTGGAATCATCAGCACTTCGGTAACGCCCATGGCGTGAGCATCATGGGTGCGAGGCAACCCATCAAACAATGATATTTCGCCGAACCAGTTGCCGGGACTCAATACCGTCAGCAACGCTTCGCGGCCATCGGCGCCGGTATTGCTGATACGCATGGCGCCTGTGCTGACACCATACAGGCCATCCGGCAGATCGCCACGGGCATGCAACCGTTGGCCATCCTGCAGCCGGCGCACCCGCGCCATCGACACCATCTCACTGATGCAGTCCGCCGGCAGATCGCGAAACCAGCGGTTACGCTGCAGCAGCGCGGCATGTTGGTCGCTGCCATGCTGCGACACTGTAAGCTGGTTGACAGTGCTGTCTGCTGTCACGTTCTAGACTCTCCTCAAATGCCCGGTCAGGATATATTGCCTCTGAATATGCGCAGTATGCCGCAGTTGGCCGGAAAGTCCTGCCTCCGGCACGTCCCTACATACAAGAGGATCACCTCCATGAATGCAATTCAGTCATTGCCCGCAACCGATGTCCAGGCGCTGGTGAGCACCGAGGAATGGCAGACCCGCGTGGATCTCGCCGCCTGTTACCGCCTGATCGCCATGCACGGTTGGGATGACGTGGTCTTTACTCATGTGTCGGCCAAGATTCCGGGCACCGAACATTTCCTGATCAACCCCTACGGGTTGATGTTCGAGGAAATGACCGCCTCCAATCTGGTCAAGATCGACCTGCATGGCAACAAGGTTATGGAGTCGCCCTACGAAATCAACCCGGCGGGTTTCACTATTCACAGCGCGGTGCATGAAGTGCGGCATGACGCCGGTTGCGTCTTGCACACCCATACGCCGGCCGGCGTCGGCGTGTCCTGTCAGAAGGATGGTATTTTGCCGATTTCTCAGCAGGCGCTGTTCGTCATGTTCAGTCTGGCCTACCACGACTATGAAGGGGTGGCGCTGAACGAAGAGGAAAAGGTGCGGTTGCAGGCGGATCTGGGCAATGCCAACAACCTGGTGTTGCGCAATCACGGGTTGCTGACCTGCGGCAAGACGGTCTCCGATGCCTTCCTGACCATGTACACCTTACAGCGCTGCTGTGAAATTCAGGTCGCGGCCCAGGCGGGCGGCGGTGAGCTGCTGACCATTCCGCAAAGCATTCTCGATGGCGCCAAGGAAAGCATGCGCAAGGTGACGCGCGGTGCCGGTAGCGGTATCGCCTGGCCGGCACTGCTGCGCAAGCTGCAGCGGGTCAACCCGGGATTCGATGTCTGATATGGATCGGCTCGCGGGCATCGCCCTGAGCGACTGGCAGGCCCGGGCGCGGGAATTTGATTTCCGCGGTCACCCGATGCGTTATTGGGAGGCCGGGCAGGGCGAGCCGCTGTTGCTGATTCACGGCTTTCCTTCGGGGTCCTGGGATTGGCACTACCTGTGGCAGCCGCTGGCCGAGCGCTACCGGGTAATCGCCTGCGACATGCTGGGTTTCGGCTTTTCCGCCAAGCCGCGAGGGCATGGCTACAGTCTGTTGGAGCAGGCGGATATCCAGTTGGATCTGTTACGGCTGCTGGGTGTATCGAACTATCACATTCTGGCCCATGACTATGGCGACAGCGTCGCTCAGGAGCTGTTGGCGCGGGATCTGGAAGGTGAGCGGCGGATCGGCAGCCTGTGTTTTCTCAACGGCGGCCTGTTCCCGGAAACGCACCGGCCGGTGCTGCTGCAGAAGCTGCTGATGAGTCCGATCGGCTTTCTGATTGGTCGGCGCTTCAGTAGGGCGCGGTTGGCTGAAAGCTTCGGTAAGGTATTTGGACCGCAGACGCAGCCTGACGAAGCTGAACTGGATGCTTTCTGGAGCATGATCGAGACCAACAACGGCCCGGCGGTGATGCACAAGTTGATTCACTACATGGCTGAGCGGCGTGTGCACCGTGAGCGCTGGGTCGGCGCCATGCAGCGCACCCCAGTGCCGATGCGGGTGATTGATGGCGCAGTCGATCCGATCTCGGGCGCCCATATGGTGGCGCGTTACCGGGAGCTGATCGCCGAGCCCGATACGGTATTATTGGAAGGTATCGGGCATTACCCGCAGATCGAAGCGCCAGAGCAGGTATTGGCTGGCTATCTGATGTTTCGGGACAAGCTTGAAAAGGGCAGCTGAGCTGCCCTTTTTCATTTCTGTTCTTCGCGCAGGAACACCAGTTTGTCGGGGCTGGAGCTGGCCTTGTCGTAGTAGTATCCCTCGAGATTGAAGTCCTTCAGTCCTTCGGGGTCCTTGAGTTTTTCCTTGATCACGTAGCGGGCCATTAGGCCGCGGGCTTTCTTGGCGTAGAAGCTGATGATCTTGTACTGGCCGTTCTTCTGATCCTTGAACACCGTCTCGATCAGCCGACCTTTCAACGCCTTGGGTTTGACCGCGCCGAAGTATTCCTGGGAGGCGAGGTTGAGTAGCACGTCATCGCCTTGGTCCTGCAGGTCCTGGTTCAGCCAGTCGGTAATGTCGTTGCCCCAGAAGGCGTACAGGTCCTTGCCGCGCGGGTTGGCCAGCTTGGTGCCCATCTCCAGGCGATAGGGCTGCATGAGGTCCAGGGGGCGCAGAATGCCGTACAGGCCTGACAGCATGCGCAGATGCTGCTGAGCGAAGTCGAAGTCATCCTCGCTGAAATCAACCGCGTTCATGCCGGTGTAGACGTCACCTTTGAACGCCAGCAGCGCCTGTTTGCTGTTCTCGATGGTGAAGGTGTCACTGTAACTACCGTAGCGGGCGACGTTCAGCGCAGCCAGCTTGTCCGACAGGGACATCAGTTTGGCGATGTCCTGGGGGGACTTTTCCTGGAGCACGTCGATCAGCTCCCGGCTGTGATTCAGATAGCGCGGCAGGGTGTGGTGCTCGGTGGCCGGGGCTGTCTCGTAATCCAGGGTCTTGGCGGGGGAAATCACCATCAGCATGACAAAGGCTCCTTCGTTTCGTTGCCCGATATTATGCCGGATGTGACGCGGGAAGGCTTCCAATGGTGGTGATTGAGGGAGTTAATGGGGTGGTTTGAGAGTGACGCGACTCTCCCCAGCCCTCTCCCGCGAGGGGAGAGGGCGTCGGGCGTGGCGAGCGCTGCTGCTAGAGATGGGTTTCGGCGTATTCCGCCAGCACAGAGCGCGGTACGCCCTGCAGGTGGATATGTACGCCATGGGGGAAGTCCTTGAAGCACTCCGTCAGGTAGGTCAGCCCCGAGCTGGTGGCGTTCAGGTAGGGCGTGTCGATCTGTGCCAGGTTGCCCAGACAGACCACTTTCGAGCCGGTGCCGGCGCGGGTGATGATGGTCTTGATCTGGTGCGGGGTGAGGTTCTGGCTCTCGTCGATCAGGATGAAGCTGTGCTGGAAACTGCGTCCGCGGATGTAGTTGAGGGATTTGAATTGCAGTGGCACCCGGTCGAGGATGTACTCGACGCTACCGTGGGTGCATTCGTCATCCATGTGCAGAGCTTCGAGGTTGTCGGTGATTGCACCCAGCCAGGGCTCCATTTTCTCCTTCTCGGTACCCGGTAGAAAGCCGATGTCTTCATCCAGCCCCTGGGTGCTGCGGGTGGCGATGATGCGTCGGTAGGTCTTGCTGACCATGGTCTGCTCAATTGCTGCGGCCAGCGCGAGGATGGTCTTGCCCGAGCCGGCGGCCCCGGTGAGGTTGACCAGGTGAATGTTCGGGTCCAGCAGAGCGTGCAGGGCCAGCGCCTGGAAGGTGTCCCGTGGGCGCAGTCCCCAGGCTTCCTGATGCATCAGCGGTTCCTGGTGCATATCGAGCAGTTGGAGGTGGCTCCCGTCAACCGCCTTGATCTGGCCGATGAAGCCTTGCTCGTCGATGATGAAGTCGTTGATATGCAAGCCCGGCAGTGGCTCGATGAGCTGGACATCATGCGCTGTCTGACCGGTGAGCTGGTGGGTCTCGACCTTGTTTGCGCGGTCCCAGAATGAGCCTTCTATCTCGTGATAACCGCGGGCCAGAAGGTTGATGTCATCCAGCAGCTGGTCGGAATGATAGTCCTCCGCGTCGATACCGCAGGCCCGGGCCTTGAGCCGCATGTTGATGTCTTTCGATACCAGGGCGATGCGGTTATCGGGGTGGCGCATCTGCAATTGGCACAGCTGGTTGATGATCTTATTGTCGTTGAGGTCGTTGGGCAGACAGTGGGCGGGAAGAGGGGCCTTGTCCATCAGGATGGCGAGGGTGCCCTGGGCGCCGAGCTTGCCCCGCTGGATGGGTACGCCCGACTCCACCAGCCCGGGAGGCGCATCGGCCAGTGTCTGGTCGATCAGCCGGATGGCCTGGCGACAGTCGGCTGCGGTGCTGGTCTTGCCGGATTTGAGCTTGTCGAGTTCTTCAAGGACGGTCATCGGGATGATGACGTGGTGTTCTTCGAAATTGAGCAGTGCGTTGGGGTCGTGGATGAGAACGTTGGTATCAAGTACGTAGAAGGTGTGTCGGGTCGCTCCGCACGCTTCCATGGGCTATTACCTCGCAATGGTCGCAATCACGAGACTGGATCAGGCGCCGGTCCGCACCTGGCAGTCCGCAGGCCGACTCGCGTTACCCGGCGGTATCAATGGATTACCGCTGGGTTTCGGTCGGTTGATTGAGGTATAGCCTAAAACAAATGACAGTCACAAGCGTTGTGCGCATAAATGTGGGCGATAGCGGTTAATAGACAAATGGTGGTTCACCCGGGCCGGATGAGCGCGATATAGTCATTGGCCCGGTCATCGAAAAATCTTCCATAAAACTCAGCGACGGTCCCGTCGTCCATCTTTTCTGTTACCCGCACGCTTGCGATTGGCCGCTGCAGCGGCAGCCTGCTCCGCCTCGTTGGCGTCGCTGGCGGCTTTTTCCTCTGCTGTGCGTTGAAGCTTGGGTACCGGTTTGAGGTAGATCTCTTCCGGCGGAATGCATTCCAGCTTGTCGCCCAGCAGTTCCTCGATGGGCGGTAACTGGAAGGCGTCATCCTCGCCGGCAAAACTGATCGAGGTGCCCTTGGCGCCGGCACGACCGGTTCTACCTATACGGTGTACATAGTCTTCCGGATCGTCCGGCAGGGTGTAGTTGATGACGTGGCTGATGCCATCGATATGGATACCGCGGCCGGCTACATCGGTAGCGACCAGTACCCGCAACTTGCCTTCGCGAAAATTATCCAGGGTACGTACCCGTTTGTTCTGCGGCACATCGCCGGACAACTGGGCGGCATTGACGCCGTCGCGTACCAGACGTTCCTGGATGCGGCGCACCTCGTCCTTGCGGTTGGCGAATACCATGACCCGCTCCAGCTCCAGCTGGGTGACCAGGTTGTACAGCAGCTTGTACTTGTCACTGCCGCTGACGGCGTAGACTTTCTGGGTGATGTTTTCCGAGGCGGGGCGTTCCGGTTCGATCTCGACGATGGCCGGCTCGACTGTCCATTGCTGCGACAGGTTCATTACATCATCACTGAAGGTGGCGGAGAACAGCAGCGTCTGGCGGTCGCCCTTGCGCGGGGTCTGGCGGATGATCTGCCGTACCTGGGGAATGAAGCCCATGTCCAGCATGCGGTCGGCTTCATCGAGGATCAGCACTTCAACCAGATCCAGGTGCACTTCACCGCGGTTGCAGAAGTCCAGCAGACGACCGGGGGTCGCTACCAGGATGTCGCAATAATTCTTTTCCAGCTGTTTGAGCTGCTTGTCGTAGTCCATGCCGCCGACAAAGCCCATGACGTTCAGCCCACAATATTTGGTCAGGCCTTCGGCATCGCTGGCAATCTGCATGACCAGCTCGCGGGTCGGGGCGATGATGAGTGCGCGCGGCTCACCCATGAAGCGTTCATCCGGCGCCGGGGTTTCCAGCAGCTGGGTGATGGTCGAGATGAGGAAGGCAGCGGTCTTGCCGGTACCGGTCTGGGCGCGGCCAATGGCATCGTGGCCGAGCAGAGTATTGCCCAGCACTTCCGCCTGAATCGGCGTGCAGTAGCTGAAGCCCTGATCCTGGATGGCGCGCATCAAACTGTCGGGCAGGGGGAAGTCATGGAAGCGTGTCTTGCCTTCTGCCGGCTCGACCGCGAAATCAGCGATGGACCACGGCTTGGCTGGCGGCGCGGGCCGCGGTTGAGCCTGGCGGGTGCGCTTGGGGCGTGCTTCCCTTTTTTCCTCTCGTGCTGGTGCTTCCGGCACCGGTGCAGCGGTGCTCGGGGTGACCGGAGCAGCCACTGGCTCGATGTGCGTCTCGTGATGCGGCGCGGGCGTCTTGCCGGGCTTGAATAGCTTCTTCAGTGCTTTGAGCACAATATTCTCTCGATTGGATATGAATAATCATCGAGCAGTGTAAAGCAACCCAGGCGGTTAGCGAAGACCCAGTCGGCTGACCAGCCAGGCGCGTATTTCGGTGATCTCCTGCGGGCATACTTCGTGGGCCATGGGGTAGCCATGCCAATGGGTGGTGTGCCCGGCGTCACGCAGCAGGTCATGAGCGCGGCGGCCCATTTCCGGTTGCAGGATATCGTCGTGCAGACCGTGGGCAAAGAAGGCATCCAGTGCTGGCCCTTGGTGATCGCTCAGCAGCTGTTCCAGGGTGGGACCATAGGTCGACAGCGCCATGATGCCGCCCAGCGGCAGGCCGCTTTCCAGAGCAGCATGCATGATCACCGCGCCGCCCTGGGAAAACCCGGCCAGAATGATACGTCCGACATCAATGCCGCTGGCGATCTGCTCGTCGATCAGCGCCTGCACCATGGCGACCGATTCGGCCAGCTGCTGCATATTCATGACCCGCTGCGGGGTGACCGTCAGAATGTCGAACCAGCAGGGCATGGGATAGCCGCCGTTGATGGTCACCGGGCGAGTGGGCGCCTGCGGGAAAGCGAAACGCACACGATGATCAGCCGGTAATTGCAGCGCCTTGACCACGGGAACAAAGTCGTAGCGATCCGCGCCCAGGCCATGCAGCCAGATGACGCAGGCATCAGCCGGCTGGGGTGATTCAATGATCAGGGGTTGGTTCGACATGCTTTATCCTCAGGCGCGCGACATGAATTTTCCGGTTTCGGTGTGGACGCGCACCACTTCGCCGGTTTCCAGGTATTCGGGAATCTGGATCTCCAGACCGCTGGCAAAACGAGCGGTTTTGGTACGTGCACTGGCGGAGGATCCCTTGATCGCCGGCGGTGTTTCTTCAATGGCCATTTCCACCACGGCCGGCAGTTCGATACCCACCAGGTTGCCTTCCACTATCAGGCCATAGACGCCCTGAATACCATCGTGCAGATAAGGGATCTGCTCTTCGAGGGCATCCTCATTCAGGGTGAACTGGGAATAGTCTTCATTATCCATGAAGGTGTAGCCGTCAGCATCCAGATAGAGAAACTGCACCGCGCGCTTCTGAAAGTCGATGGGGGTGAGGAAGTCATCACCGGTCAGACTCTGGTCGAGCTTCTGTTTGGTCTGCACATGGTTGAAACGCACCTTGTACAGCGTCGTACCGCTGCGCGAGGAAGGACTTTTCACATCGATCTGCGACACGATATACGGTTGGTTGTTGATCTGAACGATCTGGCCTTTCTTCAGTTCGGCGGCTTTTGGCATTGTGCTGGCTCGGTCACGGGGAGAAAAACGCTATTGTGCGTTCCTCTCCTGTCGCCGCGCAAGCTGCGCACTTCACTCTCTTTGGCTGCCGATCAGGCGTTGCAGCTCCTCGATGTTGATCAGATTGACATCCATCTGCCGGGAAGCGATTTCAATATCGTTTTCGGCAAACAGGCGATCGATCTCGCGGTTGGTTTCATCGATGGCCGCGTTGCGGTCGATCAGCTGGCGCACATGCATGCGCAGCTCGTGCTCCAGCCGGTGGTCATTGAAGTCGAGAAAGAACACCAGGGGTTCCGGATCATCCAGAACCCGCGGATTGTCTTGTGCTATCTGTAACAGCAGCTCGCGTACCCGCGTCACATCCGATCCGTTGGCGACGGCGACTTTCACCGTGACCCGGGTGACTGTGTCGGACAGCGACCAGTTGATCAGGTGCTCGGTGACGAAGGTCTTGTTCGGGACGATGATTTCCTTGCGGTCGAAATCGGTGATGGTGGTGGCGCGAATGCGGATGCGATTGACCGTTCCCGACAGGTTGCCGATGGTCACCACGTCGCCGATGCGCACCGGACGCTCGAACAGAATGATCAGCCCGGAAACGAAGTTGGCGAAGATTTCCTGCAGGCCGAAGCCCAGCCCGACGCCCAGTGCCGCCACCAGCCACTGCAACTTGTTCCAGCTGACGCCGAGGGCGGACAGGCAGCTGATGATGCCGACACTGACGATCACGTAGCTGAGCAGGGTGGTGATGGCATAGCTGCTGCCCTGACGCAACTCCATTCGTGACAGCACCAGTATTTCCAGTAGTCCCGGCAGGTTGCGCGCCAGGGTGATGGTCAGCCCCACGACGATGAACGCACCCAGCAGGTCGCCCGCGCTAAGCGGCTTCATCAATGGGTTGTCGGCGGTGCCGCTGTTGTATTCCCAGAGGGTGATGGATTCCAGGTAGGAGGCCGCGCTGATCAGGTCAGACCAGACCAGATAGACCAGTACGCTGAACAGTATCAGCAGCGCCAGCCGCCCGAGCCGCAATGACTGCTGGTTGATCTGCTCCAGTTTGAGCTCGGGTATTTCCAACGGTGTGTTGTTCTCGGTGCCATCGGCCTGTTCTTCCGCCTGACGCTTGCTGATCGCGCGCTGATAGGCGAGATGCCGACCGGCCACACGCAGGTTGCGCACTACTATGCCCTGCAGCAGCATCCAGGCGGTGATCAGGTACAGGGTATCAATCATCCGATCCGCCAGACGGATGGCGGTGTAGTGGTAACCCCAGATGGTCATGCCAGCCAGCACCAGGGGCGCCATGATCAGGATCAGCGAGGCAACAGAGTGGAATATCCGTGAGTTGTTCAGAGGCTCGCTCTGGCGCATGAGACGGCCGACCAGCAGGCTGAACAGGCACAGGGTGATGATCATTATCAGCCGGCCCAGTACGTCCCGGTCCAGATGCTCCGGATTGGTGGTGCCCAGACTGATGATCAGCACCATCGGCAAGAGCACCCAGGCTAGACGCCGAATCAATCTGCGCATGCGCGAGACCTTGGTCGCGGACCAGCGGAAGTGCAAGATGGTGATGCCCTGGAGATCGAATAGCCGATATAGCAGGTGCAGTACGAACCAACTCACTGACAGGTGTAGTAACGCCTGACCGAGTGTGGGCATGGCCGGTGTGTCGCCATAGCACAGGCCGAAGCCGGCGCCGGCCAGCAAAATGGGTATCGGTAACACCCAGACCGCTGTCAGCAGCAGCGCGAGGGGAGTGGTGCGCTGGCTGTCGAACCGATAGTGACCGACCTCGTCGTGAAGCTGTTGCAGGCGCGCACGCAATCGTTTGCGCAGCAGCAAGGGTATTGCCGCCAATGCCAACAGCAGCGCCAGCCAGCCTGGGTTGTCCTTGAGCGTCAGCAACAGGCGCTGAATCTGGGACAGGGGTTGCAGATCCTGCCACTGGGAAAGCATCTGCTGTGGCAGGTTGAGCAGCCAGGTACGGTTGATCGGCGGGTTGCTGGCTACCCAGAACAGCTGATCATCGATGGTTTGCTGCAGCTTGGTACTCAGTTGCTGCAGCTGGTTTTCGTTGATCTGCAGGGCGACGGCTTCTCCCAGCAAGGTGTTGATGTGGCTGCTGAGTTGTTCCACCAGCGTTCCCCGGCTGCGGATCAGCTGTAGCAGATCCCGGCGCAGGGCTTCCCGCTGTTCCTCCGGTAACTGATTGAGCAGCCGCAAGAGGTAGCCATTTTCGTTATGCAGTTGCTCGCGCAGCTGATTGATCTCGAACTGGCGAAGCCGCATGTTGGCTACGGCGTCGGGTAGTGTCCGATCAATCCGTACAACCGGCAGCGCCTGCTTTTCCTGGTGCAGTATGCGCGACAACAGCAGACTGCCTTCCAGCACGCTGATCTGCTGATCCAGTGCACTTTCCAGTTGTGTGAGGTAATCGACCTGTTGGGTCGTTCGGATATTGCGGCGTGACAGGCTGCTGATGCGGTTGGATGATTCCAGCAGCTCTTCACTGATCTGCTGATTGATCAGACTCTGCTCATGCAGCAGTTGATGATTGCTGATCTGTGTTGATTCGGCGGTGGTATCGCTGATCACCTGCTCTGACAGGTTGCGCCTTTTCTCATCGAGGGCGTCCTGTAATACATTGATTTTATTGTCGATATTGCCAAGTTTGGCGAGCAGTAAACGACGCTTTTCGTTAGCCAGTTCGAGTAAGGTATTGTTGGCTGACAACTGTTGGCGTAGCAAAGAGTTGGATTGTTCCAACTGGGACAGCTCGGCCTGCATGGCTGCTTCCCGCGCACGATTCAACGGGCTCTGCGGCTGGCGCTGCAGTTGGCGAAGCTGCTCATTGAGTTCATTGGCGCGTGACTGGTTGGCGGAGATCCGGCTCTGGGTCTTCTCCGGGCGGGTTTCAGCTGAGATCAGCTCGCTGTTGACTGCGGTCAGTTCGTTCTGCCAGTCATACATGATGGCCACCTGGTCGCCTAAGGTGGCGTCCAGCGCCTGCAGCGTGGTGGGGGCAAAACGTTGGCGCAACTGCTCTTCATTGACCGGCTCGAGAGCCTGGATCTCCTGGCGCAGCTGGCGTAATTCTTCAGGGGCGTTGTCGAGTGTCGACTGCAGCTCGGTCTGTTGCTCCCGCAGGGATTCGGTCCGTTGCAGCGCAGTCAGCGTTTGCTCCCAGGCTTCCTGCAGTTGTTGCTGTTCAGCAGCGGATTTGCCGCTGTCGGGCAGAGCGGCGATATCCGTCTGCAGGCGCTCGATGGCGCTGACATCGCTGTCACTCTCCTGGGCATTGGCTGTGGGTAACAGCAATGACAGACAGGCAAACAGAATGAGCGGCAACAGATGAAGGTGTGGCATGAATAGCAATCCGCAATGGGCTGATGACTAGGTTAGACGGCGGGACGGGGTAATGAAAGAGGGGAATAGGGGGAGGCGAAGGTGCCTCCCGCTCGAGCAAACAGATTCAGGCTCCCTCTCCCCTTGCGGGAGAGGGTTGGGGAGAGGGGGCTAGCGCCTCAGAACCAGCTGTCCTGCATTTCCATACAAGTCTGGTCACGTGCGTCGAGCAGGTCCAATTCATGGTGGCAGGCAGGCACTTCCCAAGTCAGGAAGTAACGAGCAGCCTGCAGCTTGCCACGGTAGAAGCTCTCATCGGTGGTGTTGCCTCTGGCCAGACCTTCCTCGGCGCGAATCGCCTGCTCCAGCCAGCGCCAGCCGATCACCGCGTGGCCGAACACTTTCATGTACAGCGCCGAGTTGGCCAGGGTTTCGTTGATCTTGCCGCTGCCCAGGTCGGTCAACAGTACCTGGGTGGTGGCCTGCAGGCGCTGCAGCAGTTGCTCCAGCGGAGCGCGCAGTTCCTGCAGTGATGCGTGCTCGCCGGCGCGCTTAATGCTGTCCTGAATCAGGCCGGTCAGCTGGCGCAGACCTGCGCCCTTGTTCTGGGTCAGTTTGCGGGCCAGCAGGTCCAGTGACTGGATACCGTGGGTGCCTTCGTGGATCGGGTTCAGGCGGTTGTCGCGGTAGTACTGCTCCACCGGGTATTCACGGGTATAACCGTGGCCGCCGAGGATCTGGATCGCCAGTTCGTTGGCCTTGAGGCAGAACTCCGAAGGCCAGGATTTGACGATCGGCGTCAGCAGATCCAGCAACTCGTTGGCCAGCTGGCGCTGCTCCTCGCTGGTGCCGGTCTTGGCGTCATCTACCAGTCTGGCGCAGAACAGGCCCAGGTCGAAGGAACCTTCAACATAGGCTTTCTGGGTCAGCAGCATGCGACGAATGTCTGCGTGCTCGACAATCGGCACCTGCGGGCTGGTCGGATCCTTGCCATCCGGGTGGCGGCCCTGCGGACGTTCACGGGCGTATTCCAGAGAATACAGGTAGCCAGCGTAGCCGAGCATGATAGCGCCCATACCAACGCCGATGCGCGCATCGTTCATCATCTGGAACATGCAGGCCAGACCTTTGTGCGGCTCGCCGACCAGGTAGCCCACGCAGTTGTCGTTGTCACCGAAATTCAGCGCGGTGGAGGTGGTGCCGCGCCAGCCCATTTTGTGGAACAGACCAGCCAGGACCACGTCGTTGCGCTCGCCGAGGCTGCCGTCATCATTGACCAGGAATTTGGGCACGATGAACAGGGAGATACCCTTCACACCGGGCGGGGCGTCGGGTAGTCGGGCCAGCACCATGTGCACGATGTTTTCCGATAGCGGATGGTCGCCTGCGGAGATGAAGATCTTGTTGCCCTTGATGCGATAGGTGCCATCGCCGGCCGGTTCGGCGCGGGTGCGCAGGTCGGTCAGCGAAGAACCGGCATGCGGCTCTGTCAGCGCCATGGTGCCGAAGAAGCGGCCTTCGATCATCGGCTGGAAGAAACGCTGTTTCTGATCTTCAGTACCGAAGGTGCCGATCAGGTTGCTGGCGCCCATGGTCAGCATCGGGTAGGACGAGGTGGCGATGTTGGCCGACTGGAAGTGCGCAAAGCAGGCGCGGGACAGCAGGTTCGGCAGCTGCATGCCGCCATCTTCAAAACTGCGCCCGGCATTCTGGAAGCCGGCTTCGATAAAGGCATCGACCGCTGGCTTGACCTCGGGAATCAGAACCGCGGCGCCATCCACATACTCCGGCTCATTCTCGTCGCTCTTGCGGTTATGCGGGGCAAAGAACTTTTCCGCTATCTGCCGGGCGGTAGCCAGCGCGGCATCGAAGGTCTCGCGGTTGTGATCAGCGAAACGCTCGCGTTGGGTCAGTTCCTCGGCGTTCAATACTTCATAGAGTTCGAACGCCAGGTTGCGTGGGTCGAGCAAGGTATCGGTCATGGTTGCACCCCAGTGAGATCACCTCTGTCATCCGTTGATTTGCAGAGGCTGCGAAGAATAATGTGCCGCAGTGTATGCGGCACATCGGTCGTCGGGGAACAGCCATTGATGGTATTGATGAAGCAGGATCAGAAGAGTTTCAGAACAGCCGCAGCGTGGGTTCATCCAGCGCAGCACGCTGTTCGCGCAAGGTGAGGACCTGATCGGCCCAATAGCGTTCGCTGGCAAACCAGGGAAAATGCATGGGGAAGGCGGGGTCATCCCAGCGGCGGGCCAGCCAGGCGCTGTAGTGGATCAGCCGAATGCTGCGCAGGGATTCGATCAACGGCAGCTGGCGCGGGTCGAAGTCGTGAAATTCGTTGTAGCCGTCAACCAGTTCGGCCAGTTGCGCCTGACGCTGATCGCGCTCGCCGGACAACATCATCCACAGATCCTGAATCGCCGGGCCCTGGCGGCAGTCATCCATGTCGACCATATACAGGCTTTCATCGCGCCACAGCAGATTGCCGACGTGCAAGTCGCCATGCAGGCGGGTGGTCTGGTAAGGGTGCGCGCGGTAGATCTCATCGATGCGCGCGAGCAGGTCATCGGCCACGGAAAAATAGGCTGGACGCAGGTTCGCTGGCACGCTGTCATGCTCGCGTAGCCAGGCAATGCTCTCGTGGCCGAAGGATTGCACGGTCAATTCCGGGCGATGTTCAAAGGGGCTCATGGCGCCGACCGCGTGCAGTCGCCCGAGCAGACGGCCGAGCATCAGCAGGTGATCGGGGTTGTCCAGCTCCGGCGCGCGGCCACCGAAACGCTTGAACAGACTGAAGCGAAAGCCGGCAAACTCGAACAGGGTCTGGCCGTCGATTTGCATGGGCGGGATCACCGGGATATCGCGTTCGGCCAGCTCCAGGGAAAACTGATGTTCCTCCAGAATCGCCGCATCACTCCAGCGCTCCGGTCGGTAGAATTTGGCAATCAGTGGCTGGCCGTCTTCGATACCGATCTGAAATACGCGGTTTTCATAACTGTTCAGCGTCAGGGTACGAGCATCGCTGAGAAAGCCGAGCGACTCCACCGCGTCCAGCACGGTATCGGGGGTCAGCAGGGCGAAAGGGTGACTCATCAACAACTCCTAATGAACGGCGAGCCGCAAGTTACAAGCGGTCCGTATCAATCGGATCGCTACTGAATGGCTTGCAGCTTACAGGGAATCACCACGCACCAGCCACCCGCACGGCCAGCATTCCTGAATGCCGCTGCGTCTAGGGCGTACGTGCGACACACCAGATACTGACGCTGGCTGCGCCGGCGTTCAGCAGGATACGGCTGGCTTCGTTGACCGTGGTACCGGTGGTCACTACGTCGTCGATCATGGCGAGGTGTTTTCCCGCTATGCGATCCGGATGACGACAGGCAAAGGCATTCTGCAGATTCTGCCGGCGGGCCTGGGCGTCCAGATCTTGTTGTGGTGCTGTCGGTCGCTGCCGCACCAGACTGTGCCGATCCAGCGGCAGGTTCAGCAGGCGGGCAATCGGGCGGGCGAGCTCAAGTGCCTGGTTGTATCCGCGTTGTGCCTGGCGAGCACGATGCAGGGGCATGGGGATCAGCAGGTCGGGAAGCGCTTGCTGTCGCTCATGGTAATGCTGGGCAACGGCTTGCTGCAGCAGGTGCGCGAGCAATCGACCGTAGATCAGTTGCTGATGGTATTTGAAGGAGGGGATGAGGCTGTCCAGCGGGAAGGCATAGCGGAAAGGTGTCACTACCTGAGTGAAGGCGGGTTGATTATGCAGGCACTGACCACACAGCTGATCCGGAGCGGGCATGGGCAAAGCGCATTGGCGGCAGGCCGGGCCCAGCCAGGGCAGGTCGCCGAGGCATCCATGGCACAGGCATTCCGGAATTCCCGCTGCTGGACCCAAGCATAAAAGACAGCGGTTGAATTGGTTGAAATCTAGCCAGTTGTAAACCTTGGTGATCATAAGTGGTTGACAGTCTCCATGCCGTCATTATCATGCGTTGCATAGTGAAATCCCTACCGACTCCAAGGATATGCCCCGATGACTGCGTCTGTTACCCGTCACGACTGGACTCCGGCAGAAGTGCTGGCCCTGTTCCGCCAACCCTTCAATGATCTGCTGTTCCAGGCGCAAACGGTGCATCGTCAGCACTTTGATGCCAACCGCGTGCAGGTCTCGACCTTGTTGTCGATCAAGACTGGCGCCTGTCCTGAAGATTGCAAATACTGCCCGCAGTCCGGCCACTACAACACCGGCCTGGACAAGGAAAAGCTGCTGGAAGTACAGAAGGTGCTGGACGAGGCGGTAGCGGCCAAGGCCATCGGCGCAACCCGTTTCTGCATGGGTGCAGCCTGGAAGCATCCCTCCGAGAAGGATATGCCTTATGTGCTGCAAATGGTGCGTGGTGTCCGTGAACTGGGTCTCGAAACCTGCATGACATTGGGCAAACTGACCCAAGAGCAGACCGCTGCACTAGCCGATGCCGGGTTGGATTATTACAACCACAACCTGGACACCTCGCCGGAGTTCTACGGCAACATCATCACCACCCGCACCTATGGCGACCGTTTGCAGACTCTATCCTATGTGCGTGATGCGGGCATGAAGATCTGCTCGGGCGGGATTCTTGGTATGGGCGAATCGCTGGAAGACCGCGCAGGTCTGTTGATCCAGCTGGCCAACCTGCCAGAGCACCCGGAAAGCGTACCGATCAACATGTTGGTCAAGGTCGCTGGTACGCCGCTGGAAAACGCCGAGGACATCGATCCCTTCGATTTCATCCGTATGCTCGCCGTAGCGCGCATCATGATGCCCAAATCCCACGTGCGTCTGTCTGCCGGCCGCGAACAGATGAGCGAACAGACACAGGCACTGGCATTCTTCGCCGGGGCCAACTCGATTTTCTATGGCGACCGTCTATTGACCACCAGCAACCCGCAGGCGGAGAAAGACATGCGCCTGTTCGACCGCCTGGGCATCAAGCCCGAGGAGCGTCAGGAGCATGATGATGAAGTGCATCAGGCAGCGATCGAGCAGGCATTGATCGAACAGCGCGACAGCGCCATGTTTACCAATGCGGCGGCGGTCTGATTATCGCCGCGTGATCAAGCTGTCCGAATAGTTGGCCCGGCGAGCGCCGGCATCCTGAATTCTTGAGTCTGCACAGCAAGCTCAGCGTGTGAGCTTGCTGCTGGCAGCTGCGTGGACCTATGCCGTTTGACCTATCCAGCCGCCTGGCCGAGCGCCGCGCTGCTCATCTCTACCGCCAGCGCCCACGGCTGACCTCGCCGCAGGATGTGCATATCACTGTCGATGGCCAGCGGTTGTTGGCGTTCTGCAGCAATGACTATCTGGGCCTGGCCAATCACCCCGAGGTGGCTGAGGCCATGGTCGAGGGCGTTCGCCGCTGGGGTGTTGGCGGCGGCGCCTCGCATCTGGTGATTGGTCACAGTGAGGCGCACCACCAGTTGGAGGACGCTTTGGCGGAGTTGACTGGTCGGCCGCGGGCGCTGCTGATGTCCAGTGGTTACATGGCCAATATGGGCGCTATTACTGCACTGGTCGGGCAGGGCGATACCGTTCTGCAGGACCGACTCAACCACGCCTCGCTGCTGGATGCCGGATTGCTCAGTGGCGCGCGTTTTTCCCGTTATCTGCACAATGATGCAGACAGCCTGAACAAGCGATTGGCCAAGGCCGTCGGCAATACACTGGTGGTCACCGACGGCGTGTTCAGCATGGATGGCGATCTTGCCGAGCTGCCGGCCGTCTGCGCGCAGGCCCGTGCTCAAGGCGCCTGGGTCATGGTTGATGATGCCCATGGTTTCGGTTGTCTGGGTGAGCAGGGTGGGGGTGTCGTCGAGCATTACGGATTGAGCCTAGATGACGTGCCGGTATTGGTGGGTACGCTGGGCAAGGCCTTTGGCACTGCCGGTGCCTTTATCGCTGGCAGTGAAGAGCTGGTCGAAACCCTGATCCAGTTTGCCCGGCCCTATATCTACACCACCAGCCAACCGCCGGCGGTGGCGTGGGCAACGCTGAAAAGCCTGCAGCTATTACGTGAGGAGAGCTGGCGCCGGGAACATCTGGGGCGGCTGATTGCGCGCTTCCGTGAGGGAGCCAGTGCCCTTGGTTTGCAATTGATGGATAGCCCCACGCCGATCCAGCCACTGCTGATCGGTGACAGCCAACGCGCCATGCAGCTGTCCGCGGCGTTGCGTGAACGCGGTATTCTGGTGACCGCCATCCGCCCGCCGACCGTACCGCAGGGCACGGCTCGATTGCGCGTTACCCTGTCTGCTGCGCATAGTGCGGAGGATATTGACCGCCTGCTGGAAGCACTGCAGCAGGCTCTATCCAGCTTGCCGGAGATAAGCGCATGAAACACATCACTCTATTACCGGGCTGGGCGCTGGCGCCGGACAATATGCAGCCGCTGCGCGAGGCGTTGCTTGAGCGCATCCCGAACGCCACTGTGGATATCCTGTCGCTGCCAGCGATTCAACTATCCAGTCTGGAAACCGACCTGAGTAGTCTTGCCCAACAGATCAGGCCGGGCGTGCTGATTGGCTGGTCGCTGGGCGGCATGCTTGCGGTGCAGCTGCATCGGCGATTCCCGGAGCATTTCCCACAGGTCGTCACCCTGGCCGCCAATGCCTGTTTTGTTGAGCGCAAAAGCTGGGCCGACGCCATGCCGACCGACACATTCAAGACGTTCTATAACGATTACCGCGATACGCCGGAGAAAACCCTCAAACGCTTCGCCCTGCTGGTCACCCAGGGCAGTCCACATGCCAGACAGCTGGCCAAAAATCTGTCCTGGGATGCTCTGGATGCTGATCAGCGTCTGCATGCCCTGGCCGTGCTGGGCATGCTCGATAACCGCGTGGCATTGAGTCGTCCAAACCAGCCCATGCTGCATTGTTTTGGGGCGCTGGACGCGCTGGTGCCTGAGGGTGTTGCACCAGCCATTGCCGCGTTGCATGACGTATCCAGCGTGGCGGTGCATCCTCAAGCCGGCCATGCCTTGCCGCTGGAGCAGCCTCTCTGGTTGGCCGAGGAAATCGCCGGGTGGCTGGAGTCCAGGCATGTCTGAGCAAGTACCTGACAAGCGGTTGATTGCCGATTCATTCAGCCGCGCTGCGGCGACCTACGATCAAGCCGCTGCGCTCCAGCGTACCGTTGGCAGTAATCTGCTGGCGCGCTTGCCACAAGGCGTCGCACCCACTGAGGTGATCGATCTGGGATGCGGCACCGGCTATTTCAGCCGAGCACTGCATGAGCGGTTCGAGCAAGGGGTCATGGGGCTGGATCTGGCCGAAGGCATGCTGCGGCATGCCCGGCAGATCAGCCCGGAGATAACCCATTGGGTGGCAGCCGATGCCGAAGCCTTGCCGCTGCGCTCGAACTCGCAGGGGCTGATCTTTTCCAGCCTGGCGTTGCAATGGTGTCCTGACCTGTTGCTGTTGCTGGTGCTGCGCGAAGCGTATCGGGTGCTGCGTCCCGGCGGTTGTCTGGCTTTCAATACCTTGCTGAATGGCAGTCTGCACGAGCTGCGCACGGCCTGGCGGGCGGTGGATGACTTTGTTCACGTCAACCGCTTCATGGTGCTCGAGGAGCTGGAAAACATACTGGCTGCGGCCGGTTTCGCCGACTGGCGCTGCGATGTGGAAGCGCACACTCTGCATTACCAGCGGCTCGGCGAGCTGACTCAGGAGCTCAAGGCGCTCGGTGCGCATAACATCAATCCCGGGCGGCCGGGTGGCCTCACCGGCAGGGCGCGACTGCGCCGGCTGACTGAAGCCTATGAAATGTTCCGCACGACCCAGGGGCTCCCTGCCAGTTGGCAAGTGGCACAGATACTGATGTTCAAACCCACCTGAGACGGAGCCTTCCATGCCCCAGCGTTTCTTCATCACCGGCACCGATACCGAGATCGGCAAGACCACCATTGCGGCAGGCTTGCTGCACGCGGCGCGTAAGCGTGGACTGACGACCGCGGCAGTGAAACCGGTGGCCGCCGGCTGTGAATCCACTCCTGAAGGTTTGCGCAACGACGATGCCCTGACGCTGCAGGCGGAATGCTCCCCGCCGCTGAGCTACGAGGTGCTCAATCCGGTAGCGCTTGCACCGCCGATCGCTCCGCACATCGCTGCCCGTGAGGCCGGCCTGGAGCTGACGGCTGCGAGTCTGGCCTCCGGCTGCCTCAAGGTATTCGAACGCGATGCGGATCTGACGCTGGTGGAAGGTGCTGGTGGTTGGCGCGTGCCGTTGAATGATCAGGAGACCCTGGCTGATCTGGCCATAGAGCTCGATGTGCCGGTAATCATGGTGGTAGGGTTGCGCTTGGGCTGCATCAATCACGCGTTGTTGACTGCCGAGGCCATTGCCGCTGACGGTCTGAAGCTGGCCGGCTGGGTTGCCAATCAGGTTGATCCGCAAATGGATCGCCAACAGCATAATCTGCAAACCCTGAAAACGCTGCTGCAGGCACCCTGTCTGGGGGTGGTGCCACGTCTGGAGCAGCTCAGCTCGGCTGCGGTTGCTGAGCATCTGGCGATAGATACGCTCATTGCTCCGACCGGCGGCATGTCATCCTGAGGTTTTATGTGCTTGAATTGGCATATTGCCACTATCTGAGTCCCAGCCATGGCTTCGCTTGATCTGCTTTCTTCCGGCTTTGATGCCATGCGTCAGGGTCAATACCGCGCCAACACCGCTGCCGCGGAAATCGCCCGAGCCGGCGCCCCGGTGAACGCCGCAGCAACTGGTGCCATTCCCCTGCAGCCGGCAACCGGCCAGCCCGCAGCCAGCACCCGAGTGGACAGCAATCGTCCGGTCAATCTGGCTGACAGCCTGGTCGAACTGCAACAGGCCCAGCGCGAAGTCGAAGTAGCCGCCGCAGTCATCGACACCGCCGACGAGGTGCTGGGCACCCTGATCGACATCAGAGTCTGAACCAGCCTTTGCAGGAGCGGCCCAGCTCTCCCGCTGGCCACTCGATAGTTACCCATCCCGCAACACCAGATCGTTCCCATGCTCCAGCGTGGGAATGCCTGTCGGGACGCTCCTGCGTCTCATCCCACACGCCCTGCAGGCTGACAGTTTGGACGCAGGCGTCCACGGTGCGGTTACTACGCGGAGTGCGGGAACCATCTCTTGGGGAAAGTCACGCGCTCACCTGCCAATCCGATCGCTACCCTCCACCACTCCTGTCTCTTGATCTTTACTGATAGTCTCAGGCTTCCCGTGTGCATTCTCCTGCTTTTCATCCAGCAGGGCTTGACATTATTGCGACTGAAACGTAAGTTTCAAACACGCGTTTGAATGGGCCAGCTGGCTCGTCGCCGTCCCGAATCCTGAAATAATCGTTGAGGTCAGTACCCATGCCAGAATACAAGGCTCCCCTGCGTGACATCCGTTTTGTTCGCGACGAAGTACTGGGTTATGAAGAGCATTACAGCAGCCTGCCGGGATGCGAAGACGCCACCCCCGATATGGTCGATGCCATCCTCCAAGAGGGTGCAAAATTCTGTGAGCAGGTCATCGCACCGCTGAACCGCGTTGGTGACACTGAAGGCTGCACCTGGTCTGCCGATGGCGTGAAAACGCCGACGGGCTTCAAGGAGGCTTACGAGCAGTTCGTTGAAGGCGGCTGGCCGAGCCTGTCTCTGGACCCCGAATACGGTGGTCAGGGCCTGCCCGATTCCCTGGGTCTGGCAGTCAGCGAAATGGTTGGTCAGGCCAACTGGTCCTGGGGCATGTACCCAGGTCTGTCCCATGGTGCGATGAACACCATCGAAGCCCACGGCACTGACGAGCAGAAGCAGGTTTACCTGACCAAGCTGGTTTCCGGCCAATGGACTGGCACCATGTGTCTCACCGAATCCCATTGCGGTACTGACCTGGGCATGCTGCGCACCAAGGCCGAGCCGGCTGGCGATGGCAGCTACAAGATCTCCGGTACCAAGATCTTCATTTCTTCCGGTGAGCACGACATGGCCGAGAACATCGTCCACATCGTACTGGCCCGCCTGCCCGACGCACCGGCTGGCACCAAGGGTATTTCCCTGTTCATCGTACCCAAGGTTCTGCCGAACGCCGAAGGCGAGAACGGCGAAAGCAACGCAGTGACCTGTGGCTCGCTGGAGCACAAGATGGGCATCCACGGTAACGCTACCTGTGTGATGAACTTCGACAACGCCACCGGTTTCCTGATCGGGCAGCCGAACAAAGGTCTGAACGCGATGTTCACCTTTATGAACACCGCACGTCTGGGTACTGCTCTGCAGGGTCTGGCCCACGCTGAAGTAGGTTTCCAGGGCGGCATCCAGTACGCCCGCGACCGCCTGCAGATGCGTGCATTGACTGGACCGAAAGCTCCGGAAAAGCCGGCTGACCCGATCATCGTGCATCCTGATGTGCGTCGCATGCTGTTGACCATGAAAGCCTTCGCTGAAGGTAACCGCGCCATGGTGTACTTCACTGCCAAGCAGGTCGACATCATCAAGCGCAGCCAGGACGACGAGCAGAAGAAACTGGCTGACTCCCTGCTGGCTTTCCTGACGCCGATCGCCAAGGCATTCATGACCGAAGTCGGTTTTGAAGCGGCCAACCACGGCGTGCAGATCTACGGTGGTCACGGTTTCATCTCCGAGTGGGGTATGGAGCAGAACGTACGTGACGCGCGTATTTCCATGCTGTACGAAGGCACCACCGGTATTCAGGCGCTGGACCTGTTGGGTCGCAAGGTGTTGATGACGCAGGGTGCTACCCTGCAGAACTTCACCAAGATCGTGCACAAGTTCATCAAGGCTCAGGAAGGCAACGAAGCCGTTCAGGAGTTTGTTGGCCCGCTGGCTACGCTGAACAAGGAATGGGCTGACCTGACCATGAAGGTCGGTATGGCTGCGATGAAGGACCGCGAGATGGTAGGTGCTGCGTCAGTGGATTACCTGATGTACTCCGGTTACGTGTGCCTGGCGTACTTCTGGGCTGACATGGCTCGTGTCGCTGTCGAGAAACTGGCGTCTGGCACCAGTGAAGAGGCTTTCTACAAAGCCAAGCTGCAGACTGCGCGTTTCTACTACCAGCGCATCCTGCCGCGTACTCGCACCCACGCAGAGGCCATGCTGTCCGGTTCCGCGAACCTGATGGACATGGACGAAGAGAACTTCTCGCTGGGCTATTAATCGCTGGCGTTGAGTGATCTACAAGGCCGCTCCTGGTGACAGGGGCGGCTTTTTTGTTTTTTGGCTGTTGTGGTTGTGTGTCTGTGTGAAGCCGGCTGGCCCTGCCCGGACACGCTGTAAATACGTCCCTGTAAGCTCGCGGTTGCCATCCCTGGCAACCGACGGTCCGGTCAGGGTCAGCCGGCTCCCCACTTATCAGCTATGTGCTGGCTGATGGTTAAACCCCCGCAAATGATCGTGGAAATCCTCTCGGATATGTGAGGAGGGCTCTCAAACCAAAAGGTTTTGGATGTTTAACAATCAGTGGCGTCTAGGGCCATTGAGTGCGGAGTCGGTAGGGGATGGCCGGACCGTTTGATGCCATGGATGGCATCAATGAGCTTACAGGGATGTATTCACAGCGTGTCCGGACAGCCCCTACCGACTTCGCACCAGCACTGAGCACCAAATAGAATCAAGCCTAACCTGCATCCCAAGCCAACCGAACCCCGCTGAATTGCCACCGCGCCCACGCCGGAAAGAAGTTTCGATACGAAGCCCGGCTATGACCGCCGGGCGTAGCCAGAGAGCCTCCGCGCAGGACCATCTGGTTGATCATGAACTTGCCGTTGTACTCGCCGACCGCCCCTGCGGCGGGCTGGAAGCCGGGGTAGGGCAGGTAGGCGCTATTGCACCATTGCCATACTTCGTCGAATAGGCCTTGCAGCTGCTGGTTCTGCGTTGCGGCGTGCTCCCACTCCATTTCGGTGGGCAATCGGGCGCCGGCCCAGCGGGCGTAAGCATCGGCTTCGTAGAAGCTGATATGGGTCAGGGTCGCCTCATCGTTCACGGGTTGGAGACCGTGAAGGGTGAATACATGCCAGCCACTGTCATCATGCTGCCAGTACAGCGGGGCTTGCCATTGTTCGTTGCAAACCTGATCCCAACCATCGGATAGCCATAGCTCTGGCCGCTGGTAGCCGCCGTCACGGATGAATGCCAGATATTCGCCGTTGCTCACATTGCGGCTGGCCAGAGTAAAAGGTTCGAGCCAGACGCGGTGACGTGGCAATTCATTGTCGTAACAGAAGCCGTTGGCGTCATGTCCCACCTCGACCAAGCCGCCTTCAAACGACAATGGAGTGGCAGCGGGACCGGCGGGAGTGTGTTGATCGGTGCCGGTCTCCCGCCAAGCCGGAAACAGCGGGTTACGGGAAAAGTGATGTTTCAGGTCGGTGAGCATCAGCTCCTGGTGCTGTTGTTCGTGGTTGAGGCCCAGCTCAACCAGTTTGGCCAGCTTGGTTGGAAAGTTTGCTGCGGCGAGTGCTTGTTGCATGTGCTGATCGACATGCCTGCGGTAGGCCAGCACATGCTCCAGCGACGGACGTGACAGCATGCCGCGTTCGGGGCGGGCATGGCGATCGCCCACGCCGATATAGTAGGAATTGAACAGTATCCTGAAGGCGGGATCGAAAGGTGCCGGTGGGCAGGCCAGTTCACCGAGAATGAAGGTTTCGAAAAACCAGCTGGTATGCGCCAGATGCCACTTGAGCGGGCTGGCCTCGGCCATGGATTGCAGCTGGCAATCTTCCGCGCTCAACCCGTCAATCAGCTCGACACTGTCATCACGCACGTTGCGATAGCGAGACTGCAGTAGTGCAGCCTCGGAGTGACGCGCTTGCATCGTCATCTCACGATTCCGCCAGAAAGACGCCGAACCATTGCTGTGGGTCGGTCCACAGGTGCTGGCAACTGAAGCCGGCCTGGGCGAGCAGGGTGCTGAAATCGTCGGTGGTGTATTTGTGGGAGTACTCGGTGAGAATATGCTCCCCCGCTTCGAAGCGCCGCTCCGCATCCTGAAGCTGAACGCTATGTGAACGCTGCGCTACCAGACGCATTTCGATGCGACTCTGGACCGGATCATACACCGCCTGATGAGCAAAATTGGCCGGCTCGAAATCCGCATGCAACAACCGGTTGGCCACCTGCAGCACGTTCAGGTTGAACGCAGCGGTAACACCCTCGGCGTCGTCATAGGCTGCTTCCAGAATATGTCTGGGTTTCACCAGGTCGATGCCGATCAGCAGTTGGCCACTATCACCGCAGTGCCGGCGGATACAGCGCAGCAGGCTGAGTGCGTCAGCGCGGGCGAAGTTGCCGATGGAGGAGCCGGGGTAAAAAAACAGTGGCGGACTGGACTGGTCTTCTGCGAGCAGTTTGCCGAGATCGAGGCGGTGAGTGAAATCGCTGACCACGCCGATGCATTCCAGCTCAGGATGTTCATCCGCGATGTCAGCCAGGCAGCTTTGCAGGAAGTCGCCGGCGATGTCGACGCCGATCAGTCTTGCTGGCGTGACATGCTTCAGCCAGCGTCGCGACTTGCTGCAATCACCACAGCCCAGATCTATCCATTGGGCGTGATTGACCAGCGCCGAGCTGATGTCATCCGCGCTGCGCTCGAAAATGGCTGCTTCGGTGCGGGTAAGGTAGTACTCCTCGAGCTCGCAGATGCGGGTGAATAGCTCGCATCCGGTGTCGTCGTAGAAGTATTTGGGGTTGATACAGGCTTGAGGTTGCATGAGCCCGACGAGCAGCTGCTGATGCTCGGTATCGATATCAGGGGGAAGCAGATTTTCCAGACGGGGCAAGGGCGTGGCGATATTCACGGCATGTCCTGTGGCTAGGTGGTCTCATTGAAACTAGCACATCAGCCGCAGATCGCCATTCGCCCTGCCGTCGGGTTACGCTGCGTTCTCGATGACTTCGCGGATCAGCTTGAACAGTTTGCGCGATGCAGCGGGTGGCTTGCCTTCCGCGGCTTCCTTCATGGCCTGGCGGACCAGTTGACGAATGGTCTGGCGCTCGGCGTCCGGGTAGGCCTCCATGAAAGCTTGCTGCTCCGCCGGCTTGCCGGTAAGCAGGCGATCACGCCAGCGTTCCATTTGATGGAAGAATTGCGCGTGGGCCTGACTGCTGCTGTCGAGCCGGTCGAGATAGGCCTGAATGGCTTCCACATCCTGAACCTGCATCAGCTTGCCAACGAAACTCAGGTGACGTTTCAGTGCGCCGCGTGCGGTGTGACGGTGCGCTTCCTCCAGTGCCTTGCGCATCTCGTCAGTGAGATCCAGTTTGTCCAACTGGTGAGGCTTGAGCTCAGTCAGCCGAAGACCCAGCTCCTGATACGCGCGCATCTCGCGCTTGACCTGACTTTTGCTTACCTCGTCTTCCTGGTCGTCGTTGTCGTGTTCTTCAGGGAAATCTGTCATGGTTGCTGCCCGTTCGCCGGTTCTGTTCAATGCGCCATGATACCCGTTCACAGGCCGGCTGTCCGGGGTACAATGGCTGCCTTACAAGGAGATCATATGACCGACCAGCTTCCTGTCCAGCACGATGACGACCCCAGCGCCCTGTGCCAGCAACTTGAGCAGCGCGTGGCTTTCATTCTCGACGAGGCCCGCCGTCAGGGCGCGTCAGCCTGCGAGGTGGCGGTCAGTCAGAATACCGGGCTGTCGGTTGGCGTACGCCGTGGTGAAGTGGAAACCGTGGAGCTGAATCGGGATCAGGGATTCGGCATCACTTTATACCTGGATCAGCGCAAGGGCTCGGCAAGCACATCGGATACCTCCGACGAGGCGATCCGTTCGGCAGTCGAGGCGGCGCTGGTGATTGCGCGCAATACCTCTGCAGACAGTTATTCCGGTCTCGCTGACGCGGCATTGATGGCGCATGACCTTCCCGACCTGGACCTGTATCACCCCTGGGCACTGGATGCCGATACCGCCATCGAACGGGCGCTGGAGTGTGAAGCGGCAGCACTGGCGATGGATTCACGCTTGAGCAGCGACAGCGCCAATATTAGCAGCCAGCAGGGCTGCCGGGTGTATGGCAATAGCCATGGTTTCATCGGTAGCTCGCTGGGCACGCGCCATAGCGCCTCGGCGGTGCTGATTGCCAATACCGAAGATGGCATGCAGCGCGACTACTGGTACACGGTGGATCGCAAGGCCGAGCGCCTGATGGGTGCGGAGGCCTTGGGCCGCAAGGCCGCTGAGCGCACGCTGGCACGGATGGGCGCTAAACCGGTGAAGACCGCCAAGGTACCCGTGCTGTTTGCCGCTGACCAGGCTTCAGGTCTGCTTGGGCAGCTGATCGGTTCGATTTCCGGCGGTGCGGTGTACCGTCAATCGACTTTCCTGTTGGACGCCATGGGAAGTTCGATATTCCCCGAGTGGGTCACCATCGATGAGCGACCGCATCTGCGCCAGGCGCTGGGTAGTACCGCTTTCGACGGAGATGGTCTGGCTACGCGGGCGCAGAGCTTCATTCAACAGGGTGTGCTGCAAAGCTGGGTGTTGGGCACCTATTCCGGACGGCGACTGAATCTGCCAAGTACTGCCAATGCGGGCGGCGTGCACAACCTGCATATCAATTCCAACGCCGGCGACCTGTCGGCGCTGCTGCAGGAAATGGGCACCGGTCTGCTGGTCACCGAATTGATGGGGCAGGGCGTCAATGGCGTCACCGGGGACTATTCCCGGGGAGCGGGTGGCTTCTGGGTAGAGAATGGCGTGATCAGTCACCCGGTCCGGGAAGTCACCATTGCCGGCAACCTGAAAGACATGTTCAGCAATCTGCGCTGTGTCGGCTCGGACATCGAGCGGCGTGGCAACTATCTGACCGGCAGCTGGCTGGTAGACGGAATGACCGTCGGCGGGGCTTCGTAAAGCGGCGCTTTACTCCCCCTCGCCGAAATAGTCGTTGATCAGCCCGAGCAATTCGTCCATTGCCTGCTCGGCTTGATCGCCTTCGCAGATAATGCAGACTTCAGTACCTTTGCTGGCGGCCAGCATCATGACCTGCATGATGCTCTTGCCGTCGACCATCTGCTGTTCATTACCGCCGATCTGTATGCTGCAATCATGTTGTTTGGCCACGCCGACGAACTTGGCTGCGGCCCGGGCATGCAGGCCCAGTTTGTTGATGATCTCTACCTGTTTGCACAGTCGGGTCATGGCAGGTCCCGGTGACGGATGAGCAGGTTCGGAGACTCTGCGCTGAGCTCTCTCACCAAACGTTCGGCGATGTATACCGAGCGGTGGTGCCCACCGGTGCAACCAATCCCGATACTCATGTAGCTACGCTCGCCGGCGGCGTAGCGCGGCAGCCATTTCTGCAGGAAGTGGTGGATGTCCTGATACATGTCCTGGACATCGGGTTCGGCATCCAGATAGTCACGAATCTGCTGGTCCTTGCCGGAAAACGGCCGTAGATCGGGCTTCCAGTAGGGGTTGGGCAGACAGCGCACGTCGAACACCAGATCGGCATCCACCGGCACGCCGCGCTTGAAGCCGAAGGACTGAATCAGGATCGAGGGACTGTTGTTCTGCGTGCTGAGCAAGCGTTGCTTGAGCAGGTCGCGCAACTGGTACAGCGTCAGATGGCTGGTATCGATCTTCAGGCTGGCCAGATCGATGATGGGTTCGAGCAGCTTCAATTCAGTAGCAATTGCCTCGCCGAGCGAGAGGTTGCCATCGGTCAGCGGGTGCTTGCGGCGGGTTTCCGAAAAACGCTTGATCAGTACCTCGTCGGTGGCGGCGAGGAACAGCACGTCGCAATGGATGCCCGCATCACGGACCTGCTTGAGCAGTTCCGGGAAGCGTTGAAGATCGCTGGGCAGATTGCGCGCATCGATACTGATGGCGACTTTAGGCAGACTCAAATCGGTGTTGTTGGCCTGTCGGGCCAGTTCCGGCAGCAGGCCTGCCGGCAAGTTGTCGATGCAGTAGAAGCCACTGTCTTCCAGAAGATGCAGAGCGGTACTTTTGCCGGATCCGGAACGTCCGCTGACTACAACCAAACGCATTACTATCAGTCTCCGCTGTTGCCAACCATGACCCGATACAGGCTTTCTGCATCCGGCGCCTGTCGCAGGGCCTCACGCAGGTCTTCCTGATCAAGTTTTTCGGCCAGCATCTTGAGTATCTGCAAATGCTGCTCGGTAGCCTCGTGGGGTACCAGCAGTACGAAAATCAGATCAACGGGCTCGCCATCGAGGGAATCGAAATCGATTTTGCTGTTGAGCTGCAACAGCGCGCCAATGGCTTCCGTGCATTGCTCCAAACGGCAATGGGGGATGGCAATGCCATTACCAAAACCGGTCGAACCGAGCTTTTCTCGGGCGATCAGGCTTTCGTAAATGGCGTCAGAATCCAGTTCGGTGTGCTGGGCGATCATCTTGCCGATCATCTCCAGCACACGTTTTTTTGAGCCCCCCTGCACACCGGCGAAGGTGAGCTGGGGGGTGAGTATGTGTTCTATTTGCATGGGTCTCTTTCAAGTCCTACCGGGCATTGACGCCCTGTTGGCGGCCAATATATTTTTCCTTGTGCTTGATCAGCTGGCGATCCAGGCGGTCGGCCAGCAGGTCAATGGCGGCATACATATCGGTATGTTCCGCTTCGGCAACCAGGTCGTTGCCGGCGATGTGCAGGGTACCTTCGGCCTTCTGCTTGAGCTTGTCTACCTCCAGAGTGATCTGGACGCTGATGATCTTGTCGAAGTGCCTTTCGAGGCGGGCGAGCTTTTCGGTTACGTAATCACGCAGAGCATCGGTGATATCGAGTTGAAGACCCGTGATGTTCATTTGCATAATACTTCTCCTGACTGGCTTTATGAACCGGGGCCCCGTTTCTGGTTACCCCAATGGTGCCACTTCTCGTTTTCGTATTCCTTGACTCTAGTCGAGTCTGCCTGTGCACAGGCTTAAACCAGGCGTTTTCTTTCGCTGGATGGCGCTATATTGAGCGACTCGCGGTATTTGGCGATGGTCCGGCGCGCTACGTGGATGCCTTGTTCTTCCAGTAGACCAGCGATTTTGCTGTCGCTCAATGGTTTCTTCGGATTTTCCGCCGCCACCAGCTTTCTGATTAGAGCGCGAATGGCGGTGGAGGAGAATTCTCCGCCTTCAGCCGTGCTGACATGGCTGGAGAAAAAGTATTTGAGCTCGAAGATGCCGCGTGGTGTATGCATGTATTTCTGTGTGGTCACCCGCGAAATGGTCGACTCATGCATGCCTACAGCCTCGGCGATGGCATGCAGTACCAGCGGTTTCATGGCCTCTTCGCCGTGCTCCAGAAAGCCGCGCTGATGCTCGACAATCTGGCTGGCAACCTTCATCAGGGTCTCATTGCGGCTCTGCAGGCTCTTGATGAACCAGCGCGCTTCCTGCAGATGGTTGCGCAGGTAGGTGTTGTCGCTGCTGCTGTCCGCCCGTTTGACCATGGACGCATACTGGCTGTTGACCCGCACCTTGGGTGCGGCTTCCTGGTTCAGCTCGACGATCCAGCGGTTCTCGTCGCGGCGCACGATGACGTCAGGTATCACATACTCTGCCTCGCCAGAGGCGATCTCGCCGCCGGGGCGCGGGTTCAGGGTCTGAATCAGCGCCACTACATCGCGCAACTGATCTTCCTTCAACCGCGAGCGGCGCATCAGCTGGGTGAAGTCGCGGCTGCCGAGCAGCTCCAGGTGATCACGGACGATCTGCTTGGCCTGTTCCAGCAGGGGCGTGGAGACGGGCAGCTGCTGCAGTTGCAGGCGTAGACATTCGCTCAGATCTCGGGCGCCGACGCCGGTCGGCTCGAACTGCTGAATCCGGTGCAGTACCATTTCGATCTCATCGAGTTCTACCTCGAGATCGGGGTCGAGCGAGGCAAGGATGTCTTCCAGCGACTCTTCCAGATAACCATCGGCAGTGATCCCGTCGATCAGCGCAATGGCAATCTGATGGTCGGTATCCGACAGGGGCAGCAGGTTGAGCTGCCATTCCAGATGGCTCTGCAGCGTTTCGCCAGTGCCGGTACGCGAGGTGAAGTCCCAATCCTCATCATCGGAGCTGGGCAGGGAGCTGGCGGAGGTCTGGTAGATATCTTCCCACTGGGTATCGACCGGCAGATCGTTGGGGATCTGCTCGTTCCAATTGCCTTCTTCTTCGCTGTGGCTGTGCTGGTCTATTGCGTCGAGGGCGACGGGTTCGGGCAATGCAGTGGCGGAAGGATCATCGTCACTGCCGGGGGTATCGGCGGTGCTGGGGCTGAAATCATCATCGCTGTCATCGGCCATTTCCAGCATGGGATTGGCTTCCAGTGCTTCCTGCACCTCCTGCTGGAGATCAAGACTGGACAGTTGAAGCAGTCGGATGGCCTGCTGCAGCTGTGGAGTCATGGTCAGCTGCTGCCCCATCTTGAGGACGAGCGTTGGTTTCATAGTGTTGCGGTTTACCTTATGCCTTTTTCAAGCCATTGATGGTTAAAACAAAATCATGGCTATTCGCCCTAGCATGCCTCAATCCGTCGAGTTATTACAAACGGAAGGCGTGGCCCAGATACACGTCTCGCACCAGCTGGTTGGCAAGGACTTCCTCGGCACCGCCTTCGGCAATAATGTGTCCGTCGTTGACGATGTATGCCTTGTCGCAGATATCCAGGGTCTCGCGGACGTTGTGGTCGGTGATGAGTACGCCGATGCCTTTGTCCTTGAGGTGCTGGATGATCTGCTTGATGTCATTCACCGAGATCGGATCAACTCCCGCGAAGGGTTCATCCAGCAGAATGAACTGCGGGTCGGTGGCCAGTGCCCGGGCAATCTCCGCACGTCGACGTTCGCCGCCTGACAGGCTCATGCCGAGGCTGTCACGCAGGTGATGGATATGAAATTCCCGCAGCAGCGAGTCGAGCTTGCCTTCGCGGCCCTTGCGGTTCAGGTCCTTGCGCGTCTCGAGAATCGCCATGATGTTGTCGGCGACGCTGAGCTTGCGGAAGATCGAGGCTTCCTGGGGCAGGTAGCCGATACCCTGGCGCGCCCGGCCATGCATGGGCAAGCGGGTAACGTCCTGCTCGTTGATCAATATACTGCCCTGATCAGCTTTGACCAGCCCGACGATCATGTAGAAACAGGTGGTCTTGCCGGCGCCGTTGGGACCGAGCAGGCCGACGATTTCGCCGCTGTTGATCGACAGCGATACGTCCTCTACGACCCGGCGTGATTTATAGGCCTTGGCCAGGTGGCGGGCTTCAAGTTTCGTCATTGGTGACCGGCTCAGTGCGCTTGCGTGGCTGGATGATGATTTCGATGCGTTCTGCAGAGTCGCTGTCCTGCGCATCAGACCTGCCGGCGTCCACTACCTGGCGCTGGATGTCGTAACTGATGCGCTGGCCCTGGAAGGTATTACCAGCCTGTTCGAGGAAAGCCTCCTCAATCAACACCACGCGGTCGGCGGCAGCATGATATTCAATGGTCAGGGCTCGCGAGTCCACCGGGCTGCCGTCCGCCTCGGGGGTCTGCTTGTAGGTGGCCGGGGAACCAACGGAAACCAGTTTGCTCACCTCGCCGTTGGCATCGGCGGTCAAGGTTACGCGACTGCCGGTCAGGCGCATGCTGCCCTGGGTGATGATGACATTGCCGGTATACACGGCAGTGTTGCGACGATCGTCCAGCGTGGCGGCATTGGCCTGGATGCGGATCGGTTGATCGGCGTCGTCAGGCAGCGCCAGGGCCGGCGTGGCAGCGCCCGCCAGCAGGGCAAGGCATAGAGTTCTAAAGAGCGTCATGTTCGCCTCTTACATTGGACAGCAGTTTGATGCTGCCATCGTTGAAATTCGCTTCCATGCCGGTAGCTGTGGTCACGCCATTGAGAGCTTCGATTCTGACGCTCCGGTCCGTCTCGGCAAAATTGCGCTCGGGGAAAATCGTCAGTTCCGGCGTCGACAGACGGCGCGCCGACTGTCCCGCCAGTTGCTGTTCAATCACTACATTCTGACTGAGAACCACCTGATCGCCACCCGCGCTCACTTCACCGTAGCGGGACTGTACATCCCAGGGTTGCTGGTCATCTTCGCGATAATGGAGCAGCTTGGGGGCGTCCAGTTCAGTGACGTCCTTGCCGACCTGGTGGGCCGCTCGCACGCTGTGGAGATCGTAGACAGGCTGCCCCTGCTCATTCAGCTGGCGGATTTTAGCGTTATCCATGAAGAAGTCAGGTTGCAAGGGAGCCTGCACGGTCTGCGGCGTAAAGCTGGCTGGACGAATATTCCAATAGCCGACCGCCAGCGCCAAAGCTACGGCGAGCAGCGCCACGCCGCCGGTGGTCAGATAGCGCGGGAAATTCACAGGTACTCTGCCTGTGCGCTATCGAGCGTGCCCTGGGCGCGCATGATCAGTTCGCAGAACTCACGTGCCGCACCGGCCCCGCCTGCGTTGACGGTTACGCCATGGGCATGTTCGCGGACAAAGGTATCAGCAGTGGCTACGGCCATGCCGAGGCCGACGCGGCGCATGACCGGCAGATCCGGCAGGTCGTCGCCAAGGAAGGCAATCTGATTCAGTTCAACCGGAACCAGCTTGCGCAGTTCGCTCAGTGCGGTGAGTTTGTCTTCTCGCCCCTGAATCAGATGCTGGATGCCGAGGTTGGCCGCCCGACGCTCGACCAGCGGTGACGTGCGGCCGCTGATGATAGCGGTCTGCACACCGGAGGCAATCAGCAGCTTGATGCCGTGGCCGTCCAGTGTATTGAAGGATTTGAATTCGGTGCCGTCGGGCATGAAATACAGACGCCCGTCAGTCAGCACGCCGTCCACATCAAAAATCGCCAGACGAATGTGGCGGGCACGTTCAAGCAGAGTCGGTTCGATACTCATACCACCCCCGCGCGCAGCAAGTCATGCATGTTCAGCGCACCAACCGGTTTGCCATTTTCATCCACCACGAACAGGCCGCTGATCTTGCCGTCTTCCATGATTTTCAATGCTTCGGCGGCGAGAATGCCCTGGCGCGCGGTCTTGCAGCGCGGGGTCATGACCTGTTCGATGCGTGCGTTGCGAATGTCGACGTCCTGATCCAGCGTGCGACGCAAGTCGCCATCCGTGAAGATGCCGGCCAGCTGGCCCTGGCTGTCGGTGATTCCGGTGAGGCCAAGGCCCTTGCGGGTCATTTCCAGCAAGGCATCGCGCAAGGGTGTTTCAGGTGACACCAGCGGCATCTGCGCGCCGCTGTGCATGATGTCATCCACCAGCAACAGCAGGCGACGACCCAGACTGCCGCCGGGATGGGAGAAGGCAAAGTCTTCGGCGCTGAAGCCGCGGGCTTCAAGCAGGGCGATAGCCAGGGCGTCGCCCATCACCAGTGCCGTGGTGGTGCTGGAGGTCGGTGCCAGATTCAGCGGGCAGGCTTCCTGCTCGACGCCGGTGTTCAGGTTGGCGACGGCGGCCTTGGCCAGGGTGGAGTCTGGGTTGCCGGTGAGGCTGATCAGCGGAATGCCGAGCCGTTTGATCAGCGGCAGCAGAGTGACCACTTCGGCGGTGTTGCCCGAGTTGGACAGGGCAATCACCACGTCCTGACGGGTAATCATGCCCATGTCGCCGTGGCTGGCTTCGCCGGGGTGCACAAAGAAGGCCGGGGAGCCGGTGCTGGCGAGGGTGGCGGCGATCTTTCTGCCGACATGCCCTGATTTGCCCATGCCGGTCACTACGATGCGTCCGGGGCACTGGATGAGAGTGGCGCAGGCAGTGTTGAAGTGGCCTTCGAGCCGAGTGAGCAGGCTGTTGACGGCGTCACGTTCCATACTGATGGTGCGCTGCGCTGATGCGGTGTAATCGAATTCTGGCATGGGCTCTGATTGTCTGTTTTCAGTCAGCGCTGAGTATAACGTTTTGTGGCGGTTAGCTCATCTGTGCTGTTTCGCTACAAATGAAAAACCGCACAGCTTGGGCTGCATCAGTGGAACTGGTATATTACCCCGTTCATTTTTCCGTCATTGCGGCGGTTAACAGGTAAGGCCGACTACAACTATGCCCGAGTCATCGGATTTTATCGTCGATCTGCAGCAGGTTACGTTCACCCGTGGGGAACGGACCATCTTCAATAATGTAGACATACGGATTCCCCGCGGCAAGATAACCGGCATCATGGGGCCTTCCGGCTGTGGTAAAACCACGCTGTTGCGCTTGATCGGTGCGCAATTGCGCCCGGACAGTGGCGCGATTCTGGTCAATGGCCAGAATATTCCTCAGCTGGGCCGTGAAGAACTGTTTGCCGCCCGTCAGCACATGGGCATGTTGTTTCAGAGCGGCGCGTTGTTCACTGACCTGAACGTATTCGAAAACGTGGCCTTTCCGCTGCGGGTACATACCAGCCTGCCGGAAGATATGGTTCGCGATATTGTCCTGTTGAAGCTGCAGGCGGTGGGATTGCGTGGCGCCAACGAGCTGATGCCCGACGAGCTCTCCGGTGGCATGAAACGCCGTGTTGCGCTGGCTCGTGCCATTGCGCTGGACCCCGAGCTGATGATGTACGACGAACCTTTCGTTGGCCAGGATCCGATTTCCATGGGCGTGCTGGTGCGGTTGATTCGGCTGCTCAATGATGCGCTCGGGCTGACCAGTATTGTGGTGTCCCATGATCTTGCCGAAACCGCCAGCATCGCCGATTACCTCTATGTAGTAGGCGACGGGCAGGTGCTGGGGCATGGCGCGCCGGACGAGCTGATGCACTCCGATAATCCGCGCATCCGGCAGTTCATGCAGGGCGAACCGGACGGCCCCGTGCCGTTTCACTTTCCCGCCCCGGACTATATGGATGATCTGTTGCAGAAGGAGCGCAGAAAGTGAGTAATTCCGCAGATCGGATTGCGCTGCTGGGTCGTTCCGGCCTGGATGTGGTTGCTGCCATAGGTCGTTCCGGCATCTTCCTGTTTCAGGCTCTGGCCGGACGTTCCCGGTACGGCAACGGCTTTACCTTGTTGCTCAAGCAATTGTACGCAGTGGGTGTTCTGTCGCTGGCCATCATCATGGTGTCCGGCGTATTCATCGGTATGGTGCTGGCGTTGCAGGGTTACAACATTCTCAAGGATTACGGTTCCGAGCAGGCCGTCGGCCAGATGGTTGCGCTGACGCTGCTGCGCGAGTTGGGTCCGGTGGTGACAGGCTTGCTGTTTGCCGGGCGTGCCGGTTCCGCGCTGACTGCCGAAATCGGGCTGATGAAGGCTACCGAGCAGCTGTCCAGCCTGGAAATGATCGGCGTTGACCCCCTCAAATACGTGATTGCCCCGCGTTTGTGGGCCGGCTTCATCTCCATGCCGTTGTTGTCACTGATCTTCTGTGTGGTTGGTATCTGGGGCGGCGCCATGGTTGCTGTCGACTGGCTGGGTGTCTATTCCGGCTCGTACTGGTCCAACATGCAGAATTCGGTACTGTTCGGAGCCGATGTGCTCAACGGCCTGATCAAGGCCGTGGTGTTCGCGGTAGTAGTCACCTGGATTGCGGTATTCCAGGGCTACGATTGCGAACCGACGTCGGAAGGCATCAGCCGGGCCACAACCCGCACTGTTGTCTATGCCTCCCTGGCCATTCTGGGCCTGGATTTCATTCTCACCGCTTTGATGTTTTGATCAGCCAAGGAAACTGCCATGCGCACCCGTAAACTGGAATTGACTGTAGGCCTGTTCATCCTGGCTGGATTGCTGGCTTTACTGATACTCGCCCTGCGCGTCAGCGGCCTGACCATGAGTACCAATACGGGCACCTACACGGTATATGCCCACTTCGATAATGTCAGCGGCCTGACGGCGCGCTCCAAGGTCACCATGGCCGGTGTGACTATTGGCCAGGTGAAAAGCATCACCTTTGACAAGAACCGTTATACCGGTCTGGTTGAAATGGCCATCAACTCTGAAGTTGATACCCTGCCGGCCGACAGCACAGCCTCGATCGTGACGGCCGGTCTGCTTGGTGAAAAGTACGTAGGTATTTCCGTTGGCGGTGAGGAGCTGGTGTTGGGTGAGGGTGATGAGATTCTCGATACCCAGTCGGCACTGGTGCTCGAGGAACTGATCGGCCGTTTCCTGCTCAATACCGTCAGTAAAGACGACTAAGGAGAATAGTATGCGCAATGTCATGACATGGGCCTTTGCTCTGTTGCTGAGCTTTCCGTTGCTGGCTCACGCCGCTGCGGCCACGCCCCACCAGGTGGTTGAGGATACTTCCGTGCGGGTGATGGAAGTGCTGAATGCCAATCGTGAACTGTACAAACAGGACTCCAACGCCTTCTTGCAGGGTCTGAATGAAGTACTGGATCCGGTAGTGGACTTTCGCGGCATTGCCCGCAGCGTGATGACCGTCCGTTACAGCCGCAGTGCCACGGACGAGCAGATGGACCGTTTCATCGATACTTTCAAACGCAGCATGGTCGAGTTCTACGGCAATGCGCTGCTGGAATTCGATAGCGGCAAGATAACCGTTTTGCCGCCGGCCAGAGGCTCCCAGCAGTCCGATGAGCGTGCCAGCGTGGATATGGAAGTGCGTGCCAATAACGGCAACGTCTATCCGGTCACCTACACCATGACCAATATCGACGGGCAGTGGATGGTGCGCAATGTGATTGTCGAAGGTATCAATATCGGTCTGCTGTTCCGTGATCAGTTTGCCCAGGCCATGCAGGCCCAGCGCAACGACCTGGATGCAGTGATCAACAACTGGGGCAGTGTAGTTGCTGAATCCCGTGAAATCGTTGAAAAAGAGACTGGCGAGTGAAGGCGCGCTGGGTACCTGAGGGCAAGCGGCTGCGCCTGGAAGGCGAGCTGGATTTTGTCAGCGTCATTCCGGTGCGCGAAGAGCTTGACCGTTTTCTGACGGCGTCGGCCGGCAAACAGGTGACGCTTGATCTATCCGGCGTTACCCGGGTCAACAGCGTTGGCTTGTCGCTGCTTCTGTCTGCTGCTCGTACGGCCCAGGCGAGCAAGGTCCAGTTGCAGGCTGATGGCCTGCCAGCTGGACTGATGAGCATGGCGACAGTCTGCGGTCTGGAAGCCTGGCTGGAAACACTTTCTGCTGCAACTGTCAGCACAACGGAGATACCCCATGCAGGCCATTGAAGTCAAAAAGCTGCTCGAACAGCATCTGCCCGAGACACAGGTGGAAGTGGAAGGCGAGGGCTGCAATTTTCAGCTGCTGCTGATCAGCGACGAATTGGCGGCGCTGTCGCCAGTCAAGCGTCAGCAGCAGGTCTATGCGCTGCTTAACGGACCGATTGCCGACGGCAGCATCCATGCGGTCACCATGAAATTTTTTACCCGCGAAGCCTGGGGCAACCGTTAATCGGACCCAGCACAAGAGAATCCGTATGGACAAATTGATGATCACCGGCGGTAATCGCCTGGATGGCGAGATCCGCATTTCCGGCGCGAAAAACTCCGCGCTGCCGATTCTGGCCGCAACCCTGCTGGCCGATGAAGCGGTTACCATCTGCAACCTGCCGCACCTGCACGACATCACCACCATGATCGAACTCTTCGGTCGCATGGGCATTCAGCCCGTGGTCGGTGACAAGCTCAATGTTGAAGTGAATCCGACCAGTATCACCACCCTGGTTGCGCCCTATGAGCTGGTCAAGACCATGCGCGCCTCGATCCTGGTACTGGGGCCCATGGTGGCGCACTTTGGTTATGCCGAAGTGGCACTGCCCGGCGGCTGCGCCATCGGTTCGCGCCCCGTGGATCTGCACATCCGCGGTCTGGAAGCCATGGGTGCCGAGATTACTGTCGAAGACGGCTATATCAAGGCGCGGGCACCGGAAGGTGGTCTGCGGGGAGCGCATTACTTCTTCGATACCGTCAGTGTCACCGGTACCGAGAATATCCTGATGGCGGCCACTCTGGCCCGCGGTCAGACCGTGATTCAGAACGCCGCGCGCGAACCCGAAGTGGTTGATCTGGCGGAATGCCTGATCGCTATGGGCGCCCAGATCACCGGTCATGGTACCGATACCATTACCGTGGATGGCGTTGAGCGCCTGCACGGCGCTACCTATTCGGTCATGCCTGACCGCATCGAGACCGGCACTTTCCTGGTGGCGGGCGCTGCTACCCGCGGCCGCGTCAAGCTCAAGGATACCGATCCCTCGATTCTGGAAGCGGTATTGCTGAAGCTGGAAGAGGCGGGCGCACAGATCGACACCGGCAAGAATTGGGTCAGCCTGGACATGAAGGGCAACCGTCCGCGTGCGGTCAACCTGCGTACTGCTCCCTATCCGGCATTCCCCACCGACATGCAGGCGCAGTTCATGGCCATGAATGCGGTGGCCGAAGGCACAGGTACTGTGATCGAAACGGTATTCGAAAACCGCTTCATGCACGTTCAGGAAATGAGCCGCATGGGTGCGCGTATTCAGGTTGAAGGCAATACCGCGATCATCACCGGTGTGGAAAAGCTCAAGGGTGCACCGGTCATGGCGACTGACCTGCGCGCTTCCGCCAGTCTGGTAATCGCCGCGCTGTGGGCTGATGGCGACACGCTGGTCGACCGCATCTACCACATCGACCGCGGTTACGAATGTATTGAAGAAAAGCTGCAAATGCTTGGCGCCGCTATCCGCCGCGTTTCTGCTTGAGAGGATTCACATGAGCAATAGCCTGACCATCGCCCTGTCCAAGGGTCGCATCCTTGACGATACGCTGCCGCTGCTGAAGCTGGCGGGTATCGAGCCGCTGGAAGATCTGGAAAAAAGCCGCAAACTGATCTTCGGCACCAGCGATCCGGATGTGCGCCTGCTGATCGTTCGCGCCACTGATGTGCCGACCTATGTCGAGCAGGGCGCTGCGGATCTGGGCGTGGCCGGCAAGGACGTGCTCATGGAATACGGCAGCCAGGGGTTCTATGAGCCCCTGGATCTGAAAATCGCCAATTGCAGGTTGATGACCGCCGGACCGGTGGGTACCCCAGAACCCAAGGGCCGCCTGCGTGTGGCGACCAAGTTCGTCAACGTTGCCCGCCGTTACTATGCCGAGCAGGGCCGTCAGGTGGAACTGTTCAAACTGTACGGCTCCATGGAGCTGGCTCCGCTGGTGGGGCTGGCGGACAAGATCATCGACGTCGTCGATACCGGCAACACGCTCAAGGCCAATGGTCTGGAGCCACAGGAGCTGATCGCGCACATCAGCTCGCGCTTGATCGTCAACAAGGCATCGATGAAGATGAAGCACGCCCGTATCAAGGCCCTGATTGACCTGCTGTCCGATGCTGTTGAGCGTCGTGCCAGCTGATTGCTGCACCCTGACCCTTATCTGAGAGGAATACACCATGAGCACGCCGTTGAAAATCGCCCGTCTGGATATCAATCAGGCCGATTTCAACCATCATCTGGATGGTCTGCTGGCGTGGGAAGGCGTATCCGACAAGGCCGTCAATGAGCGGGTCGAGGAAATCATCGCCGCCGTACGTGCCCGTGGCGATGCGGCGGTGGTGGAATATACTGCCCGCTTTGACGGGCTCGAAGTGGCCAGCATGGCCGATCTGACAGTGGATCGTGCCCGGCTGGAGCAGGCACTCGACCGTATCACTGCCGAGCAGCGTCAGGCCCTGGAAGTGGCCGCCGAGCGGGTGCGGCTCTACCACGAGCATCAGCGTCAGGACTCCTGGCGCTACACCGAGGCTGATGGCACCGTGCTCGGCCAGCAGATAACGCCGTTGGATCGGGTCGGTCTCTATGTGCCGGGTGGCAAGGCTTCGTATCCTTCTTCGGTACTGATGAACGCGATTCCCGCCAAGGTTGCGGGTGTGCCCGAAGTGGTGATGGTGGTACCGACGCCGCGCGGCGAGATCAACGAGCTGGTACTGGCCGCTGCCTGTCTGGCCGGTGTTGATCGGGTGTTCACCGTGGGTGGCGCACAGGCCGTTGCAGCGCTGGCTTACGGCACCGAAAGTATTCCCGGTGTGGACAAGATCGTCGGCCCGGGCAATATCTACGTAGCCACCGCCAAGCGTGCAGTGTTCGGCAAGGTCGGCATCGACATGATCGCCGGTCCATCGGAAATTCTGGTGATCTGTGACGGACAGACCGACCCTGACTGGATCGCCATGGACCTGTTTTCCCAGGCAGAGCATGACGAAGATGCCCAGTCCATTCTGCTGTCACCGGACGCAGCGTTCCTGGACGCTGTCGAAGCCAGTCTGAACAAGCTGCTTGGCAGTCTGGAGCGCAGCGACATGGTGCGTATCTCTCTGGAAAGCCGTGGCGCGCTGATCAAGGTCGACAGTCTGGAGCAGGCTTGCGAGCTCTCCAACCGCATCGCTCCCGAGCACCTGGAGCTGTCGGTGGCTGATCCTGACGCCATGCTGTCGCAGATTCGCCACGCCGGTGCCATCTTCATGGGGCGCTTTACGCCTGAAGCGCTGGGCGATTACTGCGCCGGCCCGAACCACGTTCTGCCGACATCCGGTACGGCGCGGTTCTCCTCGCCGCTGGGTGTGTACGACTTCCAGAAGCGTTCGTCGGTGATCTTCTGTTCGCCTGAAGGCGCTTCGGAACTGGCCAAGACGGCGTCGGTGCTGGCCCGCGGTGAAAGCCTCACCGCGCATGCCCGCAGCGCGGAATACCGAATCAAGCCCTGATCGAATCAAACACTGATAGTTTCCAGTTTCATTTCCGTTGAGGATTGCCCCGTGAGTCGTTTCTGGAGCCCTTTTGTAAAGGATCTGGTGCCCTATGTGCCGGGCGAGCAGCCCAAGCTGGATAACCTGATCAAGCTGAACACCAACGAGAACCCCTATGGCCCCTCGCCGGATGTGCTCGAGGCCATTCGCGGCGAACTGGACGCCAGCCTCCGTCTGTACCCCGCCCCCAACGCGGATCTGTTGAAGGAAACCATCGCCGAGTATTACGGCGTGACCACCGCGCAGGTTTTCGTTGGCAATGGGTCTGACGAGGTGTTGGCGCATATATTTCATGCGCTGTTCCAACACGGCAAGCCGGTGCTGATGCCGGATATCAGCTACAGCTTCTATCCGGTGTATTGCGGTCTGTATGGCATCGAGGCGAAAACCCTGCCTTTGGCCGAGGACTTCAGCATTCGACCCGAGGATTACCGGGGTGAGAATGGCGGCATCATCTTCCCCAACCCCAATGCGCCGACCGGCATGTTGCTGCCACTGGCGGGCATTGAGCAGATCCTGCAGGCCAACCCCGACTCGGTGGTCGTGGTAGATGAGGCCTATATCGACTTCGGTGGTGAAACTGCTATCGCTCTGGTCGATCGCTATCCCAACCTGCTGGTCATCCAGACGTTGTCCAAGTCCCGTTCACTGGCCGGATTGCGGGTCGGCCTGGCGGTCGGGCATGCGGATCTGATCGAGGCGCTGGAACGGATCAAAAACAGCTTCAACTCCTACCCGCTGGATCGTCTGGCCATTGTGGGTGCCGTGGCTGCATTCAAAGACCAGACGTATTTCGAGCAGACCTGTCAGGCGGTGATGACCAGCCGCGAGGCATTGAGCAAGGGTCTGGAGGCGCTGGACTTCATTGTGCTGCCATCAGCCGCGAACTTTGTTCTGGTGCGCCACGCCGAACGTGACGCGGAAGAGCTGGCAGCCGGGCTGCGCGCGCAAAAGGTCATCGTGCGGCACTTCCGTTCGCCGCGGATAGAGCAGTTTCTACGTATCACCATAGGTACGCCGGAGCAGAATCAGGCGTTGCTGCATGCCCTCGACAAGCTGTTGACCGCCTGAGGTATCAGGCGCCGAAGGTTGGCCGCACGCCAACCTCGGCAGTGAACGTCATGGCTTCGCCGCTGCGCAGCACGTCGAGTTCCACCTTGGCGCCCGGTTTTGCTCGGGCTACCTGGTTCATCGCATGCCTGCCATGGACGATGGCCACACCGTCTATTTTCAGAATGACATCACCCGGACGCAGACCTGCAGCCCAGGCGGGACCGTTGCGGTACAGACCGGAAACGACGATACCCTCGGCCTGAATCAGTCCGAAGGATTCGGCCAGATCGTTGGTCAGGGGTTGGACTTCCACGCCGAGCCAGCCACGAATGACCCGTCCGCGCTCGATAATCTGCTCCATCACGTTCAATGCCAGCGTTGCCGGGATAGCAAAGCCGATGCCCTGAGAGCCGCCGGACTGGGAGAAGATCGCGGTGTTGATGCCGATCAGCTGGCCACGAGCGTCAATCAATGCGCCGCCTGAGTTGCCCTGGTTGATAGCAGCATCGGTCTGGATGAAATCCTCATAGGTATTGAGGCCCAGTTGATTGCGGCCGGTGGCACTGATGATGCCCATGGTGACTGTCTGCCCGAGGCCGAAAGGGTTACCTATGGCCATGACGACATCGCCGGTTTTCTGCTGATCCGTCTGGCTGATTGTTACGGCGGGTAGATCCGGAAGGTTTATTTTAAGTACTGCCAGGTCGGTCTCTGGGTCGGTCCCGATCAGTTCGGCGAGGGCTTCGCGACCATCGCGCAGCGCCACCAGAATCTCATCGGCCTCAGCGACCACATGGTTATTGGTCAGCAGGTAGCCGTCTTCCCTGAGGATGACCGCAGAGCCGAGGCTGGATTGGCGGCGGGAAGGTTCCGGTATTGTATTGGAGTAATCGCGCAGGGTCGGGGGGGTGTTGAACTGCGAGCTGTCGTCAGAGCGACTGATCTGTTTTGTGGTGAATATGTTGGCAACCGCTGGCGCGGCCTTGTTGACCGCATCGCTATAGGACACCACGCCCTTGGTGGTAGGCAGCGTCAGGGCGGGAGCCATTTGATATGCTGAATTTTCCGGGAGTCCGAGCCACTGGGGGAACTGCTGGATAATCAGCAGAGCGAACAGCAGACCGCAAACTGCAGGCCAGCCCAGATTACGCAAAAAACCTTTCATTGGGGGAACCTTCCAGTGAGGCCAGAGTCAGCCCGAGAATTTGCCATTATAGATAGATTGATATGGATTGGGCAGGGGTCCAGTTCACAACCTTGTATCATTCTGCAGCACACAACAGACTGCCATTTTCTTATTGGGGGAGAGTCATCATGACACAATGTTCAGAATTGGTTGCCTACTGCAACAACCTGCTGGAAAGCAATGCCTTTCAGGATTATTGCCCCAACGGCCTGCAAGTGGAAGGGCGGGGCGAAGTCCGCCGCGTGGTCAGTGGGGTGACGGCCAGTCAGGCATTGATCGAGGCGGCTGCCGCGCAGGGGGCTGACATGTTGCTGGTGCACCATGGTTACTTCTGGAAGGGCGAAGCTGCACCTGTTACCGGACTCAAGCAGCGCCGGATCCGCGCTTTGCTGGAGCATGGTATCAATCTGGTTGCCTATCATCTGCCCTTGGATGTACACGCCAAGCTGGGCAACAACGTGCAGCTGGCACAGTTGCTCGGTTGGCACATTACCGGTGGTCTGGAGCCGAACAATCCGCGGTCGGTGGGATTGCAGGGCGAGTTGGCCGAGGCCGTCAGCGGCACCGAACTGGCGCAGCAGCTCAATGTGGCGCTGGGCCGTGAGCCCTTGTTCATCAGTGGCCACAGCCGACCGGTCAAACGCATTGCCTGGTGTACCGGTGCGGCTCAAGGCTATATAGAAAAGGCCGTGGCTCTGGGTGTGGATGCCTTCATTACCGGTGAAGTCTCAGAACCGACCATTCATATCGCCCGTGAATGCGGGATCAACTTCTACGCAGCGGGGCACCACGCCACCGAGCGCTATGGAGTGAAAGCCCTGGGGGAGCATCTGGCCGAGCATTTCGGTTTGGAGCACCAGTTCATTGATATAGATAACCCGGTGTGAGCTGGCTCAGGGTATATATGCTTATAGCTTAAAGGTATAGCAGGTCTGCTTATTAGAATGGGAAGGCTTTGATACAATGCCGACATTCTCGTTCATGCCCTTCACCGTGAGTACCCCATGCTGGAAAAACTGACCCATCTCAAACAGCTGGAAGCTGAAAGCATCCACATCATTCGTGAGGTTGCAGCCGAATTTCAGAATCCGGTGATGCTCTATTCGATCGGTAAGGACTCGGCCGTGATGTTGCACCTCGCGCGCAAGGCCTTCTACCCCGGCCGGCTGCCGTTCCCGGTACTGCACGTCGATACCGGCTGGAAATTCCGCGAGATGTACAGCTTCCGCGAACGCATGGTCGAAGAGATGGATCTGGATCTGCTGGTGCACATGAATCCCGAAGGGGTGGAGCAGGGCGTAGGCCCCTTCACCCACGGCAGCGCCGTGCATACTGATGTGATGAAGACCCAGGGTCTGAAGCAGGCATTGGACAAATACGGTTTCGACGCTGCCTTCGGTGGTGCGCGCCGTGACGAGGAGAAGTCCCGAGCCAAGGAGCGTGTCTACTCTTTCCGTGACAAGCACCACCGCTGGGACCCGAAGAACCAGCGTCCGGAACTGTGGAACATCTATAACGGCAAGGTTCACAAGGGCGAAAGCATCCGCGTATTCCCCCTGTCCAACTGGACCGAGCTGGATATCTGGCAATACATCTATCTGGAAAGCATCCCGATCGTACCGCTGTACTTTGCTGCAGAGCGTCCGGTGGTCAACCGCGATGGCTCGCTGATCATGGTCGACGACGAGCGCATGCCGCTGCAACCGGGTGAAACGCCGGAAATGAAAATGGTGCGTTTCCGTACTCTGGGCTGTTATCCACTGACCGGTGCTGTGGAGTCCACAGCTGCAACGCTCCCGGAAATCATCCAGGAAATGCTGCTTACCCGTACTTCCGAGCGCCAGGGCCGCGTGATCGATCACGATCAGGCCGGATCGATGGAAGAAAAGAAACGCCAAGGTTACTTCTAAGTAAGCGCCCAGCCCGGAGAATTGTTACATGAGTCACCAATCTGATTTGATCAGCCAGGATATCCTGGCCTATCTGGGGCAGCACGAGCGCAAGGAACTGTTGCGTTTTCTGACCTGCGGTAACGTTGATGACGGCAAGAGCACCCTGATCGGGCGTCTGCTGCACGACTCCAAGATGATCTACGAAGATCACATGGAAGCCATCACCCGCGATTCGAAGAAATCCGGTACCACCGGCGAAGAAGTGGACCTGGCGCTGCTGGTCGACGGCCTGCAGGCTGAGCGCGAGCAGGGCATCACCATCGATGTGGCTTACCGCTATTTCTCCACTGCCAAGCGCAAGTTCATCATTGCCGACACTCCCGGCCATGAGCAGTACACCCGCAACATGGCTACCGGTGCCTCGACCTGTGATCTGGCGATCATCCTGATCGACGCCCGCTACGGTGTGCAGACCCAGACCCGCCGGCACAGCTTCATCGCCTCGCTGCTGGGTATCCGGCATATCGTCGTGGCGGTCAACAAGATGGATCTGATGGACTTCGACGAGACCGTCTTCAATCAGATCTGCGCCGATTACAGCGAGTTCGCCAAGGGCCTTGAAACCCTGGCTGACAGCACAGTGCATTTTGTACCCATGTCTGCCCTCAAGGGTGACAACGTGGTCAACCGCAGCGAGCGCAGCCCTTGGTACACCGGGCCAGCGCTGATGGAAATTCTGGAAACGGTAGATGTGTCGGCTGACCGTAATCTGACCGACCTGCGCTTTCCGGTGCAGCTGGTCACCCGTCCCAACCTCAACTTCCGCGGCTTTGCCGGCACCATCGCTTCCGGTGTGGTGAACAAGGGCGATGAGTTGGTGGTATTGCCCTCCGGCAAGAGCAGCCGGGTCAAATCCATTGTCACCTTCGATGGCGAGCTGGATGCGGCTGGGTCAGGGCAGGCTGTTACCCTGACGCTGGAAGATGAAATCGATATCTCCCGCGGCGACATGCTGGTCAGTGCTGACAACCGACCGCTGATCGGTGATCTGTTCGAAGCCAATATGGTCTGGATGTCCGAGCAGCCCATGCAGCCTGGCCGCAAATATGACATCAAGCGTGCGACCAGCTATAGCCCGGGGTCCTTTACCCGCATCCTTTTCCGTCAGGATGTGAACACCCTGGCGCAGGAAGAAACCGCGGAACTGGCGCTGAATGAAATTGCGCGGGTCGAGCTGGCGTTGGAACGGCCTATCGCCTATGACGACTACCGCGCCAACCGCACCACCGGCGCCTTCATTGTCATTGATCGTATGACCAACGCCACTGTTGGTGCCGGCATGATTTTGGCCAAGGCGCAGGGCGAGAAGAGCACCGGTGGCAGCCAGCAGGGTGAGTTTGCCCACGTGACCCCCAGCGAGCGAGCCGTGCGTTACGGCCAGGAGCCGGTTACCTTGTTGTTCACCGGCCTGTCCGGCGCGGGCAAGAGCACTCTGGCCTACGCTGTGGAGCGCCGCCTGTTCGACCGCGGCCGTGCCTGCTTCGTGCTGGATGGCAAAGCCATGCGTCAGGATCTGAGCAAAGGTGTGGGGCGTGATGCGGCTGGCCGTGCGGAAAACCTGCACAAGGGCGCTCGCGTTGCCCGTCAGCTCAATCAGGCCGGTCTGATTGCCTTGGGCGCTTTCGTTGCACCCACGGCAGAAAGCCGCGCGACTGCCAAACACATTCTGGGTGATCGTTGCCTGATGGTGCATCTGAATACCTCGCTGGAGGTATGTCAGGCGCGGGATCCGTCCGGGCTGTATGCGGCCGGTGAAGAAGGTACGATTCCGGGGATTTCCTTCCCCTACGAAGCGCCTGAAGACGCCGATCTGGTCATCGACACCGCCGAGCTGGATCTGGCAGCCAGTGTCGACAAGGTCATCGAGCTGCTGCGCGAGCGGTCGCTGATTTAACGTTGTCTCCCTCCGGCGGGCAGCAATGCCCGCCACTGATTCTGCGTAATTGTGTATCCTGTGCCAGATGAAACCTGCTGATATCGACTTCATGCTTGAAGCAATCGCCGAGGCGCGCAAGGGCGCTGAACTGGGCGAGGTGCCGGTGGGCGCCATTCTGGTGCGCGAGGGCAAGATCATTGGCCGCGGCTTCAACCAACCCATCAGCAGTCACGACCCCAGTGCCCACGCGGAAATGGTCGCCTTGCGCCAGGCCGCCGCTGATGACGCAAACTATCGGCTGCCCGGCACCACTCTCTACGTCACCCTCGAACCCTGCACCATGTGCTCCGGCCTGCTGGTGCACAGTCGCATCTCGCGTTTGGTATTCGGTGCCAGTGAGCCACGCTCCGGTGCCGTGATCAGCCGCAGCCAGGTGCTGGACCAGCCGTGGTTGAACCACCGGGTGCAAGTGGAGGGTGGGGTGCTGGCGGAGGAGTGTGGGGCATTGTTGACGGCGTTTTTTCGGGCGCGGCGGTCAAGTCCCCCTTAAATCCCCTGCGGCAACTGATCCAGAATCCCCGGCGCGTGATACTGCTCGCTCGGTTGTTGCGGCGTTTCCGACTGGGGTTGAGTCACCCAGGTGAGAATCTCGTAATAGCGGCGGATGTTCTGCACATAGTGAACCGGCTCAGCACCACGGGCATAGCCGTAGCGGGTCTGGCTGTACCATTCTTTCTTCGACAGCAGCGGCAGATGATCCTTTACATCTATCCAGCGGTTCGGGTCGCGGCCATTATTGCGGGTCAGGATGCGGGCATCGTCGAGATGGCCGATACCGACGTTATACGCCGCCAGGGCGAACCAGGTACGATCAGGTTCAGGGATGTCGGTGGACAGCTGATCGCGCACCCATACGATATAGCGCGCACCACCAGCGATGCTCTGCGCCGGGTCAACGCGGTTGGTCACGCCAACGAACTTGGCCGTGGGCAGGGTCAGCATCATCAGGCCGCGCACACCGGTCGGCGAGCGGGCATCCACATCCCAGAGTGATTCCTGATAGGCCATGGCGGCCAGCAGGCGCCAGTCCATTCCCTGCTGATCGCCTGACTGGCGAAAGAGCTTCTCGAAGCGCGGCAGGCGTTGCTGCATATGCCGGGCAAAGGCACGAGCGCCGACGTAATCCAGCACATCGGCATGCCCATAGAAGCGTTCCAGCAACTGATCGAGCGTCCCGTCGGCGCGAATGGTCTCGAAGAACTTGTTCACTTCCAGCAGCAGGCTGTCATCATCGCCGCCGGGCAGCGCCCAGGCCATCGGCTTTGCCGGGCTCAGATCGAAGCCGACGTGCACAGCAGGATAGAAGGCCTGGTTGACGATCAGCTCATTGGAATAGACCACCGCAAAATCAATTTCATCGTCGTTGACCAGACGCAACAGGTCGACGACTTCCAGATTATCCGACTCTTCGAACACCAGCTGCGGATGCTCGGCCTGCAGTTCGCGCAGCTGGTCTGCCAGCGAGCTGCCCTTGAGCACCATGATGCGCTTGTCGTACAGATCCTCAATGCCGCCTGGCTGGCGATTGCCACGGCGGTAGACGACCTGGGGAGTCACCTGCAGATAGGCTTCTGCAAAACGTACCTGATCCGCGCGCGCTGGATTGGCGGTCAGGCCAGCGGCGGCAATATCCGGTCCCTTGTCCTGTGCGAGTTGCTGATAAAGGTCGTCCAGCGTCGGACTGGCGACCATCTTCAGCTCGAGATCCAGGCTGTCGGCGAAGCGTCTGCTCAGTTCGTATTCCAGCCCTGTATCACCGTGTCGGCCCTGATAGAAAGTGGTCGGCGTGTTGCGGGTGATGACATGCAGCGTACCTTCCTCGCGCAACTGTTCCAGGCGGCTGGGCTGTTCACAGGCAGTCAGCAGCACTGAACACAGGACGGCCAGTACGGAAATAGCAGTAGGGCGAAGCAGGTTTTTCGACATATCCCGAGTATATGTAAATACGCCTCTCGGCAATAGCTCGGGATTGTAGCAAGTTGCTGGTTGCGGCAGCTGGTCACACCGTTCCGGCCTACAATAGCCCGAACGCGCAGCATGGGTTATCCTATGCGTCTTCTTTTCCAATCTCCCACGTCTCTGAGGCCGAAATCAACATGCATATACTGCGTGGAGCCCCTGTCCTTTCCGATTTCCGACGCAACAAGCTGCTTGCTCGTCTGCAACAACAGGTCCCCGGCGTGAGTGGTGTATACGCCGAATTCATGCATTTTGCCGACCTGACCGGTGAGCTGGCAGAGCGCGAGCAAGCGGTGCTGGATCGCCTGCTCAAGTACGGTCCGACTGTTGCGGTCGAAGAGCCGACTGGCACGCTGGTATTGGTGTTGCCGCGTTTCGGCACCATCTCGCCATGGTCGAGCAAGGCGACAGACATCGCGCATAACTGCGGGCTGCGGGCTATTGAACGCCTTGAGCGCGGCATCGCCTATTATGTTACCGGCGAGCTGAGCGCGGCTGAGCTGCAACAGGTTACTGCATTGCTGCATGACCGCATGACCGAATTGGCGCTGGACAACCTGGAGGCTGCCGAGCAGCTGTTCCACCACACCGAGCCCAAGCCGTTCAACCGTGTGAACATCATTGAAGGCGGCAAGGCTGCCTTGGAGCAGGCCAACAGCGAGCTGGGTCTGGCTCTGGCCGATGACGAGATCGACTACCTGGTACAGAGCTTCAGCGACATGGGGCGCAACCCCAGCGATGTCGAGCTGATGATGTTCGCCCAGGCCAACTCCGAGCATTGCCGTCACAAGATCTTCAACGCCAGTTGGGATATTGATGGTGAAGCGCAGGACAAGAGCCTGTTCGGCATGATCAAGAACACCTATCAGATGCGCAGCGAAGGCGTATTGTCTGCGTACAAGGACAACGCTGCGGTGATCGAAGGTTCTGTCGGCGGACGTTTCTTCCCCGAGCCGGGCACCGAAGAATACCGCTCGCATCAGGAACAGATTCACATCCTGATGAAGGTCGAGACGCATAACCACCCGACTGCGATTTCCCCGTTCTCCGGCGCCTCCACCGGCTCCGGTGGTGAGATTCGTGACGAAGGCGCTACCGGCCGCGGCGGCAAGCCCAAGGCCGGCCTGACCGGGTTCACCGTCTCCAACCTGCGTATCCCCGGCTTCGAACAGCCCTGGGAAGAAGACAACGGCAAGCCGGGTCGCATTGTCACCCCATTGCAGATCATGATCGACGGCCCGCTCGGCGGCGCTGCGTTCAACAACGAATTCGGCCGCCCCGCGCTGACCGGCTACTTCCGTACCTTCGAGCAGACCGTACAGTCGCCCCGTGGCCCGGAAATCCGTGGTTACCACAAGCCGATCATGATCGCCGGCGGTATGGGTAACATCCGCGCGGATCACGTCGAAAAAGCCGAGATTCCCGTGGGCGCCAAGCTGATCGTGCTGGGCGGTCCGGCTATGCTGATCGGTCTGGGCGGCGGCGCTGCTTCCTCCATGGCCACCGGCAGCAGTGCCGAAGACCTGGACTTTGCCTCCGTGCAACGGGAAAACCCGGAAATGGAGCGCCGCTGCCAGGAAGTCATCGACCGTTGCTGGCAAATGGGCGCCAAGAACCCCATCGCCTTCATCCACGACGTCGGCGCCGGTGGTTTGTCCAACGCATTCCCCGAGCTGGTCAATGATGGTGGCCGTGGCGGCCGTTTCGAGCTGCGCAACGTACCGAATGACGAGCCGGGCATGAGCCCGCTGGAAATCTGGTCCAACGAATCTCAGGAACGCTACGTCATGGCTGTGCCTAACGCCGACTTCGAGCGTTTCCAGGCCATCTGCGAACGCGAGCGTTGCCCTTTCGCCGTCGTCGGCGAAGCGACCGAAGAGCAGCTGCTGGTCCTCAACGACAGCCACTTCGATAACCAACCGGTGGACATGCCGTTGTCAGTATTGCTCGGCAAGGCCCCACGCATGCACCGCAGCGTCACCCGCGAAGCAGAGCAGGGCGATGACTTCGACGCTTCCAGTCTCGCGCTGGAAGAAGCCGCGCTGCGCGTACTGCGCCTGCCGGCTGTGGCCAGCAAGAACTTCCTGATCACCATCGGCGACCGCAGCATCACCGGTCTGGTTGCCCGCGATCAGATGGTTGGTCCCTGGCAAGTACCGGTCGCAGATTGTGCCGTCACCGCCACCAGCTTCGACGTCCACACCGGTGAAGCCATGGCCATGGGCGAGCGCACACCGCTGGCCCTGCTGGATGCCCCGGCTTCCGGTCGCATGGCCGTTGCCGAAACCGTCACCAACATGGCCGCTGCGCGCATCGACAAACTGTCGGATATCCGTCTGTCTGCCAACTGGATGGCCGCTGCCGGTCACCCCGGCGAAGATGCCCGCCTGTACGATGCGGTCAAAGCGGTCGGCATGGAGCTGTGCCCGGAGCTGGGTATCACTGTCCCGGTAGGCAAGGACTCGATGTCCATGCAGACACGCTGGAGCGATGACGGACAGGACAAGAGCGTTACCTCGCCCATGTCGCTGGTCGTCACTGGCTTTGCTCCAGTGCAGGACGTGCGCCAGACCCTGACTCCGCAACTGCGTGTAGATCAAGGTGATACTGACCTGATTCTCATCGATCTGGGCCGCGGCCAGAACCGTCTCGGTGGCTCCGCACTGGCGCAGGTCTACAACCGCATTGGCCAACAGGCACCGGATCTGGACGACGCCGAAGACCTCAAAGCTTTCTTTGCAGTGATCCAGGGCCTGAACCAGGACGACTTGCTGCTCGCCTACCACGACCGTTCCGACGGCGGCCTGCTGGCCAGCGTCGCGGAAATGGCCTTCGCCGGTCATTGTGGTCTGGATATCAACCTGGACGTATTGGCCGATAACGCCAGCGATCTGCCTGCTGCCTTGTTCAACGAAGAGCTGGGTGCGGTGATTCAGGTGCGCCAGAGCGATACTGAAGAAATACTCAGCCAGCTGTCCGCCGCTGGCCTGGGCGATTGCAGCGCCGTCATCGGCAGCCCGACGGAAGAGCAGGTGCTGAACTTCTGGTTTGCCGGTGAAAGCGTGCTCAACGGCACCCGTGCCGACTGGCAGCAAGCCTGGAGCGAAACCAGCTGGCAGATTCAGCGCCTGCGCGACAACGTCGAGTGCGCCGATCAGGAGCACGAACGCCTGGCCGACGACAAGAACCCCGGTCTGCAGGCCATGCTCAGCTACGACATCAACGAAGACGTCGCTGCGCCTTTCATCAACACCGGCATGCGCCCGGCAGTTGCCATCCTGCGCGAGCAGGGCGTCAACGGTCAGGTGGAAATGGCCGCCGCGTTCACCCGCGCCGGCTTCACCGCCATCGACGTGCACATGAGCGACATCCTCAGTGGTCGTGTCGATCTGGCCGACTTCCGTGGACTGGTCGCCTGTGGCGGCTTCTCCTACGGTGACGTACTGGGTGCCGGCGAAGGCTGGGCCAAATCGATCCTGTTCAACGAACAGGCCCGCGAAGCCTTCACCGCCTTTTTCGCCCGCCCGGATACCTTCACTCTGGGTGTGTGTAACGGCTGTCAGATGCTGTCCAACCTGCGTGAATTGATTCCCGGCAGCGAGCACTGGCCGCGTTTTGTGCGCAACCGCTCGGAGCAGTTCGAAGCCCGCGTCGCCATGGTCGAAGTCCAGCCATCGTCGTCGGTCTTCCTCAGCGGCATGGTTGGCTCACGCATGCCGATCGCCATCGCCCACGGCGAAGGCTTCGCCGAGTTCGCCAACAGTGCCGCTGTCGATGCCTGCGAAGCCAGCAGCAGCGTTGCCCTGCGTTTCGTCGACAACCACGGCCGCATGACCGACCGCTACCCAGCCAACCCCAACGGCTCCCCGCGCGGCATCACCGGCCTGACCAACCGCGACGGCCGCGTCACCATCATGATGCCGCACCCGGAACGGGTCTTCCGCACCGTACAGAACTCCTGGCATCCCGATGACTGGAGTGAAGACGGCGCTTGGATGCGCATGTTCCGCAACGCCCGAGTATGGGTAGGCTAACAACCCACCCCGCACCAACAAAAATCCCGGCCAAGCGCCGGGATTTTTGTATGCACAGAACAGCTGCTGCACAGCCCGATTCCCTTTACCCTCGCGGGAGAGGGTAGGGAGTCTCAAGAAGAACTAATATGCTTCAATGATTACCTTCTTCAGAGACCACCCCATGAAAACAACAGCCCTAACAACCCTCGTCCTCCTCACCACCGCCTGCACAACCCAAACCACCCACATCTACAAACCCGACGGCACCAAACAGTGCGAGCCCGCCACCACCACTCTCACCGAGAGCAGCAATCAACTGACCAACGCCGGCATTAAAGTCCTGACCTCAAACTGCGCCACCCAAACCGGCATGGCCGTAATCACCGTCTGTGGCGCCCCAACCCTGGGCATCCATCTCCACCAAATCAACACCGGCGATGTGCAGAAAGCCAAAGAACTCGGCTACGAAGACGCCAACAACCTGATCAACCAAGAGCGCGGCGCGGGCTACGAAATAACCAACTGCCCCTAACGTCATTGAAATGGCCAGATGCCTGCATTATGGTTAAAGCCACGCAGGGAATGCAGACACTCTCCTCCAGGGCACCGGACAGCCTTCAATTCCCTCCAGAATAATTACCGCATATGCCTGAATGCTCGAGGTAGGGCGGTAGCGTGCCTGAACACCTGTAATGATTAACCCAGCGGGCTCTGCACCCCAGCAAAGCCCTGACCAAGCACATGAGTGTAAATCTGTGTAGTGCGGACATCCGCATGACCCAACAAGGTTTGTACCGTACGAATATCACTACCTCGGCGTAACAACTCGGTAGCAAAAGTGTGCCGGAAAGTATGACAACCAGCAGGCTTCTCGATACCGGTAACGCGAACCGCCTGTTTAACAGCACGCTGAATGGTGCTGACATGCACATGATGGCGAACGCTTCGACCATCTTCGTCAAGACAGATCCCGCTTGAAGGGAAAAGCCACTGCCACGCCAGCGAAACAGAAGCGCGTGGGTATTTACGTCGCAACGCGAAAGGGAGAGACACAGGAACCTTGTACATTTCCTCCTGTGAGCGCCATGCAGCCTCAATCTGCTCTATACGATGCTTAATAGGGGTTATCAAGGGAGCGGGCAGTAAAGTGGTTCTATCTTTTCCACCTTTGCCGTCCCTGACTACGATCGTCTGATTTCGGAAGTCTATATCTTTGATGCGCAGACGGGACGACTCGACTACCCGCAGCCCCGCACCGTACATAAGAGAAGCCAATAAGCGGTACGGTTGGCCCAAATGCTCAATGATAGACATAGCCTCCTGGTGGGTGAGTACCGTCGGCAACCTCGGTGGCCGCTTTACCCTGACCACGTCACCGATCTCGCCTAGAGGCTGTTCAAGGACGCGTGCATATAGAAATACAATGGCATTCAGTGCCAGATTTTGGGTCGCAGCCGCAACTTGACGGTCAGTGGCGAGCCAGCTGAGAAACGCATTCACATCAGACGTTCCCAGCTCAAGAGGGTGGCGCATTCCGTGGAAGCGTATGAAATAACGGATCCAGTACCAATAGCTTTTCTCCGTGCGGATGCTGTAGTGATTTAAGCGCATCACCGAGCGAAACTGCTCCCTCAGGCGAGGCTTAGGAGCTAGGCTGTCCATGTGTCGTCCTTTGCTGTTTTTTTATACAGTAGTAATAGATGTGCGAAATGACGAAGTCAAGCGAATACAGAAGGAGTAGAGATGGTTATGGATAAGTCACTGATTTTGAAGGAATTTAATATGGCGCGTAATCCAGGCTATCCGGAGTTATACCGAAGTCATTCTTATGCATTAGTGCCGCATGCGGTCTAATCACTGTTAGCCCAACTACAAGGCGTCCCGCTTAGGTGTACGTACATCTAAGGATATTTCATAAGCTGTTAGTTTCACTCCCGGCCTCTTCACAATATTCGACTAGTTCAGTACCCCACAGTGAAAGCACGCCGAACGTGTTTGTGCCCTTCCGCTTCATCCAACATCGCCACAGCAAAATCTTCCATTGAGATATGAGACACACCGCTTTCGTCAACCACGAGGGTATCCGTGCCAAGACGATAGCGCGCTGTGCGGTCTCCCGGAGTCAGCATGGCGGCCGGTGAAAGGTAGGTCCAGTCCACACGGGTTTCACCCAAGCAGAGTTCATACTGCGCCTGGCAGGCGCGAGCGATCGCAACCGCCGCCGCGGGCAGATAATCCGGTGCACTCAGTACCGTTTCGCCGTCGCGCCCCGGTATCAGTAATCGCCCCGCGCCACCAACGACAAGGACGCGCACACCTGCGGCGGCGGCCCCGTCCAATATTGAGTGAGTTAACGCCGCCAAGGCATCCTCGTGCCCATCCGACGGTCGGAGTGTACTGATGACCAGGTCTTGATCTTTCATAGTGAGGGCAAGTTGCTGCTGGTCGGATACATCCGTGGCACATGGGCGCACATTATCGGGCAGCTTGCCAAACTGAGCCTTCGTCCTCACGACGGCGGTAACGTTGTGCCCGCGCGCTAGCGCTTCACTAGTAATGCGTTTACCGACGTTCCCGGCGGCTCCGTAGATAGTGATATTCATAAGGTATCTCCTTCGTAGAATTGTGTTGATAGGTTATTTAGATTTGGGGCTACCAAGCGTGAGCAGGGCAATGCCAGCGGCAATCAGGGCAGCACCCAGGAACAGGCCCTCGGGTGGCGCTTCGCCCTGCAGAAATATCGCGACTGGTACGCCCACAAGTGCGCCGACAGAGCCCAGCAGGCTCAGTAGAACCGGCCCGCCTGTTTTCTGCAGCAGGAATAACAGCAGGAACATCCCGGCGAAAACGACGGACTGCACGGCGATCAAGACAAGCGTCAGGCTCTGATCCATAGGTACGGAGAGCGAGAGACCAGGCAAGAACCCGGCACCCAGCAACATCATCGCAGCGGCAACCAGCATTCCCGGTGCCAACGCATCGGCGGATACACCTTTAGGCCAGCGCAGCGTTCGATAAAGATTGCCGAGGGCCAACAGAACCGGCCCCACAAGGGCAAGGAGAATCCAGAACCCATCGGCATCGGGTGCGGAAATCTTGCGCGCCGCCAGAACACCGACTCCCGCCAACGCCGCCACCACTCCTGTGGCGCGGACTGTTTGAAACCGTTCCATTTTGAGTGCCAGGGCTCCGACATAGGTCAGCAGCGGTGGCAATGAGATGATCAGCGCCACAAAGCCGGCGCCAACATGCGGAACGGCCGAAAAAAAGATCAAGTTGGAGCCGGCCACACCCACGAATGCAGACACGGCATAGTATTCAAGAGTGCGGGTGTTCACTGGCGGTAGATTTCGGCGCAGTGCTGCCACGACCATCAGGACAATCGCCGCACCAATGATTGACCAACACAGAAACGCTAAAGGCGGCAGATGCGTCTCACCTGCAAGTTTTGCCAGGTTAGTCGACAGGCCTAACAGCGCACCGCCGGACAGCAAGCATAACAGCGGGGCTAGCCACAACCTTTGGCGCTTAGATGCGTTTGTTATCGGGATCGTCATAGAGTCCACTCCGGATAGTATCTTGACGTCAAGATATATATCGACAATCTTGATGTCAAGATACATTCGTGTAAAACTGAATCTTATGGACCATATCGAAAGAATTCTTACTCAATGGCGGCAAGAGCGGCCTGATCTTAAGGTCGCTCCGATGGGGACAATCGGGCGGATTAAGCTGTTAAATCAAAAGCTCACCCGTGGGATGGAAAAAACCTGGTCGGCGCACGGTTTGAACGGCGCGAGCTTCGATGTTCTGGCTACTCTGCGCCGGTCAGGTTCACCCTATGCGCTATCGCCCGGAGACCTGATGGCGTCGACCATGGTGACTTCGGGCACGATGACGCATCGCGTCGACCAATTGGTAAAGAGCGAACTGGTCGAACGGGTCAGGAATCCTGACGATGGTCGTGGTTTTCTGATTTCTCTTACTTCGAAAGGGCACGAACTCATTAATGAGGCAGTGACCGCCCATGTCGAGACGCAAGCCAAACTGGTTGCTGCTCTCACTGATGAGCAGCGCGCTCAATTGGATGATTTACTAAGACAGTTCTTGGGAGAGTTTGAGCGTAGTTGATCTATCTGTCGACAGAAGCACAGGGCTAACAAGTTGTTCGAGCGGACGCAAAATTGCTTCGCGATTTTCCGCCGCTCAACATTGGCGTTAAAGGCCTACTCCGGTGTTCTTGGGTTTGGTGTTTTGCCGCGGTTTGGCAGGTTGCCGGCAGGCAGAAAACAGCCCCCAGTCTGGCAACGGCTTTGCCTGGTAATTCGGTGTTCAGGTCGCGGGGCAATCCGGCGCGTTCGTCGTGCAGTTTCCGCTCATTCGGTGCTCTGGTTCCTGGCGCAATGGGTCAAGCTGGTACACAGTATCGGGAGTCGGCATTCAGCAGTGGGTGCCAAATCAAAAACCAAGGGTGAACAGGCCCTTAACAAGTCGCAGCAGTACGCGGCCGATGGCCGCCGGACGCCCTTTCCATGGCTCCTTCGTCGCCATTCCAAGGTCGCCGCTGTGCTCAGCGTTAGGCGCCCAGTGACACTTAGAGGAGGATTGAAACCGTGAGCAAAACTTGTCTCAAGTGCGGGCATTCGGCTGAGGTTGAGGCGGCCGATCCCACAGCACAATGCCCAAGCTGTGGCGTTTACTATCACAAGTTCGAAGCACAAGCTGAACGGCTTGCCGCGGAAGCCGGGTTGTCGGTGGCCGAGTACCTTGAGAAAGCCAAACAAGAAGCGGAAGAATTACGCCGGCAGAGTCGTGAAAAAGCCGAACGGCAACTTGAGGATGAGGCCGCAAAAGCCGGATTGTCTGTCGCGGCATATGTTGAGAAGGTCAAACGAGACGAAGAGGAACTACGACGGCAGAAACGCCAAAAAGCCGAGCGTCAACGTGTCGAGCAGGCCGATCGGATCGAGAACGCGAAGCGGTCTGGAGACTGGAGTGGCATATCCAAAGACGAGGTCGCTGGTATATTTCAGGGGGTTGTATTGACAACAACCCATACAATTCCTGGATACGAGATCAAAGCCATTAAAGATGTCGTGTCTGCCGAGTGTGCATACGGAATGAATATTCTTTTCGACCTCTTTGCAGACATTCGAGATTTCGTCGGAGGGCGCAGCCAAAACGTTCAAAAGGTTCTTCGCGCCGCTAGGGCGAATGTGATGGTCGAGTTGAAGAAAGAGGCAATGATGGTTGGTGGAAATGCCGTCATCGGCGTAGATCTTGATTACAGCGAATTTTCCGGTAAAGACAAGAGCATGCTGTTTGTGGTGGCAACTGGCACGGCAGTCGAAGCCGAGAAGGTGGAGTAGTGTGTGCGCCTAACAAGTCGCTGCAGTTGACGTTTGACCCGCCACCCACTTTTGCTGTCGCAAAAGCGGGCGTCGCATCAAACGCAACTGAGCTCAGGCGTTAGGCATTACTAATGAATGAACTAAGTGATCGGAAAAAGGAGCTTGAGGCCCAAGTACATAATTTGGCTCCGATCGTGCAAGGGCTGAAGAAGGCTCTCAAGGTTCTGGCGCTCTCAAATGATGACCAAGAGGTTCTCTCCCGCCTTTATGAGACGAACAAGGCAGTATATGAAGAGAGCAGAAAAGAGCTCAAGAAGATAAAGAAATCGATCAAACCTAAAAAATCTCGTCAAACCAGGCAGCCGCCTAAGACAGTTGATCAGATTAAACTGAGTTATCGAAAAAAGGTGACAGAGAAAATCCAAGAAATTCATAAGATTTCGGGTTTTAATCGCCGCCGCCCAAAGATTGTACAAGGTGGGGCGCCCGGTCTAGGTAAAAAGTCATAGAGCCTAACAAGTGGCTGTTGTCGGACGCACCTACGCTTGCGCTTCGGTGCGCCGCAAAGCCAAGGCGTTAAATGGTAAATCGGATGGCCAGACAAAAGCAGTTCCTGATAGTGCTAGGCTCCTGCGTTGGTATGGCATTAATTTTGGGGCTCATCAACAGATTGGTTCACCACCAGAGCTTGGATCTCTGGGTAATGATCGGTGTACTGTGCACTGTTGGTTTTGTACTGACGTTCTTTCTGTCTTGGGGAATGGCTCTCGTTCTAGCTGTTGGCATGCCCCTATTGGTTACGATTGGAATGTCACTTCTAGCAAAGCCCGGCGCTGAGCAAGGCCTCGAAGGAATCCTTTTCATCGTGTTGTCGATGTTCTTCATGCCAAGTGTTGCTGGTGGTCTGGCCATAAGGTTGGTTGTGAGGCGCATTTAACCAGTAGTTGTAGTACGTTCCGGGCCTCCGGCCCTACACCGGACGCCCATTTCGCTGCGCTACATGGGCGCCGCTAAACAATGGCGTTATGTGTGAGGAGAGCATGGATGCGATTTCAAGCCATTCCAATCATCCGAATCTTCGATGAGACCAGGGCCAAGGAGTTCTACCTGGACTTCCTCGGCATGTCGCTCGATTGGGAGCATCGCTTTGAGCCGGGATTCCCTATCTACATGCAAGTCTCTCGAGATGGGTTGGTTTTCCACCTCAGTGAACACTCTGGAGATTGTACCCCCGGTTCCAAAACGTTCGTGAATACTGATGAACTTGAAGCCCTGCACCGCGAAATTAGTTCACGAGGTTACAGGTATTCTCGGCCAGAGATTACGACTGCACCTTGGGGTGATAGGGTGTTCGAAGTGGTAGATCCGTTCTCAAACAGAATTTTGTTCAATGAACGTACAACCACATAACCAGTCATTCCAGTTCGTTACGGCCCTGATGGGCCTCCACCGGACGGCCTTTTCTCCGCTTCGCTACGCAAAGGCCGCCGCTGAATATTGGCGTTATGCATTAAAGGGGGAGTCAGTGCTCGAGCCAGTAGTTCAGGAAGAAACCACGGGATGCGGAATCGCGTCGGTTGCCAACATTCTGGGCAAGACGTACTCAGAGATGAAGGCCGTAGCCAATGCTATGGGCATCCATGCTTCGGACAAATCGCTGTGGTCAGATACACAGTATGTCCGGCGTATGTTGTCGAGTGCAGGTGTCAAAACCTCCGCTGATGAAGCCCCATTTGAATCTTGGGAGGCATTGCCCAATCTGGCATTGTTGTCTATCAAGCACCATCAGGAAGAAGGCAAGGACTTCTGGCACTGGGTTGTATTCAAGCGCGTGGGAGGTGAACCATTTGTGCTGGATTCGGCTAGTTACCTGCCATCCAATATCCGTCAGGATTTCGACGCCATGCAGCCAAAGTGGTTCATTGAGGTCGAAAATGCATAACCAGGCGCTCTTGTCGCCGCTGTCGCGGCTGGGACGGCTTACGCTTCGCTCCAGCCGCCCCAAAGCTTGTCGTTATGCCTCAAGGGGTAACAATGATGATTCTTGAAAACAAAATTCCGCCACCAA
>NZ_JABUYN010000057.1:0-305 GCF_014897305.1 Pseudomonas sp. FME51
GTGATATATTGATTTGTTTTCAATTTTTCAGCTTGTTCCAGATTGTTAAAGAGCATAAATAGTTAAAATAACTTGTTAAAATTATCTTAACTATTCTCTGATTTTCATCAGACATAGTGTGGTACGCCTTTCACTCATACCGCGCAATTGGCGTCCCCTAGGGGATTCGAACCCCTGTTACCGCCGTGAAAGGGCGGTGTCCTAGGCCTCTAGACGAAGGGGACTCTTGTCAGCTTCGCAGACGCGCTTTTGCTCGTTCTTCATCAGACAATCTGTGTGAGCACTACACATAACACGTATCTTTT
>NZ_JABUYN010000015.1:0-97738 GCF_014897305.1 Pseudomonas sp. FME51
GAACAGGCGGTCACGTTGAAACGGAATGGGTGGTCACGATGGCGCGGAATACGCACCGATCAGCGTATTGATTCTGCCCCGGCCCAGTTGATGGCGTATGTGCCATGGGAGGGAAGGCGAACCTATTCATGCTGACGCCAGTCACAGCTAGATGATGTTAAATCAGGGTGAATTCAACTCTATAAGTTGGATTTCATCTTATTAAGTCCTTCATGTCAATTGGTTGATGCCCAACTATTCAAGGTGACTAGGAGGGCGTTATGGCCACGGCAGTAGAAAACACTTTGGCGAAAAGCATCGGGCGGGCAATCGCTCAGCAACGAACACGTGCCCACCTGACCCAGGAAAAGGTGGCGGCCAAGCTGGGGATCGGCAATGAAGCGGTCTCGCGTATTGAGCGCGGGCTGGCCACGCCGTCAATTCAGCGCCTGTATGAACTTGCGGACCTGTTTGGCTGTGAAGCGGTGGACCTGTTGACTGAGGGGAGTTTGCATGTCGATGATCAGGTGCGGCATCTGAGGCGGTTGCTGGAGCCGCTTGGTACTGAGGACCGTGAACTGGTCCTGCGATTGGTCGAACAATTGAGTAACCGTTTGTCTCGGTGACCCGGGCTCGGCCCCTGTAGGCAGGTCAGTCCGGTGGAGCGTCTTTCATCAGCATAAATCCGCAGCTCAGGCACAGGCTGTCGAACTCACCCAGCCAGTACCGCTCAACATTGGCAGCCAGCGTCCTTCCCTGGGCCTGACCTTCAAGCCTGAAAGCGTGAGCGTCCGATAACACTGTCAGCAGATCACCCACGTGTGTCCAGGGAGCAGGGCTGGACGACTGTTTGCGCTGTTGGGCGCTGTATTCACGTAATAGCACATCCAGCACGCCGGCGAGGGCCGTCAGGGTGCGCAGGTTCTGCCGGTTGATCAAGGTAGCTGACTGGCAAATGCAACAGGTGGGGGTGGGCATGATCGTTCCTCCGATTCAATCAAAAAGGTGAGGGTTACAGCAGAGCCCGTTCTGCAAAGCTCACGGTGTCGGTCCCGCCGACCACCAAATGGTCCAGTACGCGCACATCGATAATTGTCAGGGCGTCTTGCAGGCGTTTGGTCAGATGAATGTCCGCCTGGCTGGGCTCGGGATGACCACTGGGGTGGTTGTGAACCAGGATGACCGCGGCGGCATTGGCGTTGAGAACAAGCTTGACGACTTCTCGTGGATAGACGCTGGCGCTGTCGATGGTGCCGTAAAACAGCCGCTCAAAGCCCAGTACGCCGTGTTGGCTATCCAGGAGAATGACACCGAATACCTCGCGTTCTTCGGTGCTCAGGTTGGCTTTCAGGTAGGCCCGCACCAGGGCGGGGCTGGTCAGGTAATTGCTGCGTTTGAAACGGGCTTCCAGAATGGCATGCGCCCAGACGAGGACTTCTTTTTCAGACAGGTTGGTCGCCAGCGAGCGTTGACTCGGCTGTAGAGGGGTACGTTCCATGATGTTCTCCAGATGGGTGGGCAAAGGGCTGGCCTGCGTCAGCGGGCCTCTGCTGCTGTCGTTGGTGGGTCTGGCAGGTGGCGGGTGCGCTCAAGGATCAGATCGTGCAATGTCGGTTTGGCCTGTCGTGATCTAGGCACAGCAGAGGTCATTGCGTCGTTTTGCTGGCTAATGGCTGAGTCGGGGTAGAACTCGTCCAGTACCTGGCCGCCGTCTTCCTCGCTGTCTTCGAAGGTGCCGTTGTGCAATCCGGCCAGCGCCGCTGCATCCAGTGCCGCTTGATTGAAACCTGCGTCCTGTCGCGCCTGATCCAGCTGTTGAGCTTGCTGCAAAGCGTCCTGCAGGCTGATACCGCTGCGCAGGGTCAGGTCCACGTAGAAGATCGGGGTGCCGTGGCTCTGGCGCGTAGACTTGCCACGTAACCTCAATTCCAGGGGCAGACAGGCCAGCCGGTTGTCGGACAGCGCCTGAAAGTAGCTCAAGCGAGCGAGCAGGGTGCGGATGCTGTTGTAACCGGTGGTTCTGAATACAAAGCTACCCAGCGGATCATCATCGCCAATGACGACATTGAGTCGCCCATAGGGCTTGCAGTTGCCGCCTTGCGCCAAGGGGCAGCCATCTGGTGACGGACAGGGCAGGGACTGGATGCCCTCGGCGGTAGAGCGTTTGCAGGTGTCACCATTGCCCACGCACAGCGGGCGTCCGGTGTTGCGGTCAAACAGGCTGTATTCAGCTCGGAAATTCAATGCCGGATCGTTGAACAGCAGGCGTACCGGAATGGTGCGGATCTTGCCGCCCTGTTCCTGGCGCAGGCTGTCGTCCAACGGATGAGCAAGCCAGCCGTCGCGGGTTTGAACTTGGGAAATAATGGTGAACTGGTCGTCCTTTTCTGGCAGTCGCTTGCGGTTCTTCTCGACGACTCGGCCGATGGATATGCGCCCCAGCGCAGGTGGGGTAATGACGAGACCTTTGATCATGGGACTACTCCTGATAAACGGATACAAAAAAGCCGACGGCGGATAGCGGTCGGCTTATGGCTGAGGTTTGATGTAACGGGTAGGAATGAGTCAGCTGACCAGAAAGCGTCGGCTGCCAGGTTTGCTGACCTGATAACGGGCTTTCAGCTCAGGGCGCTCATTGAGCAGGGCAGTGGTATCCACACCAACAGAATCCCTGGACTTCTTCCAGCTGATACTGCCGTCAGCAAACACCGCCTTGCTGGCGCTGCCGAGGGCCTGTTGAAGCATCTGCTTGAGTTCGCTTTCGCGCTGGTTGAGTTCTGCCTGGGTGTGGCGCACCTGCTTCAGAGTGAAGAAAGCCTCGTTCAACGCCTGATCCTGAGTGAGGTCCAGCTCCTCGCCATCATCTTCGGGGTACAGAAGGCGCAGTGCCCGCTCGGCTGAATCAGAGCCATCTGCCGGTGGTGGCGTATCGGTTTCAACGTAATGCCAGAATTGGCGTTCCAGCTCGATCAGGTGCTTGATCAGCAGCTCATCGCGCTCGATGCGATAGACCTCCAGTTGTTGACCACCCAGCAGGACCGCCACGTCTGCCGCTTGCTTGCCGGTCACCGCCAACTGGTGCATCACCTGCACCTCGACGTACTTGGGTACCCCATCACGCCAGAGCCTGGCCCCGTTGATGCCAGCGGTCTTGCACTCCAGAATCTGCACATCGGCGCTGCCGACCACCTCACGGTCGATATTGGCCAACATCCAGGGGATCTCCGGGTGCTGTAGTACCGCATTGATCTTGCGCACCTTATTGCCTGAACGCCGCTGGTACTGGGAGGCAACAACCGGCTCCAGTACCACACCCCAGAACACCGGGGCGCTGTCATCATCCGGGTTCGGCTTGGCCAGATGCTGGTCGCGGTTGGTCTTCTCCAACCACAGCTCCAGCGGTGATTTATAAGGGTTGAGGCCAATAGCCGCAGACGAATCAGAACTGCCGATACCGCGCTTGCGGACATCCAACCAGGCGTCTCGGCTGAGTTCCTTGGTGCTGACCAAGCGTAAGACTCCGCGCCCGGCCTTCCGAGAGACAGACGCGGCGGGGGTAGATGAATGAGTTTTCATGGTATGACTCCATAACGCATAAAAGCCCGGTCAGCGCTGCTGACCGGGCTTATGCCGTTGGTAAGGGAAAACAGGAATAAGAGAAGGGTAGGCGGGTACTCAAGCGACCAATGCCAAGGCGTGATCCAGTGCTTTCTGTTTCAGCACTGCACCCTGGCCAAACCAGGCGGAGTCCAGCCGATGATCCACGCTGCGAGCGCGTTTCTCATGGTCAACGTACTCGGTCACTGCGCTGAGCAGGCCCCAGGCGGTATCCTGAGCAGATTCCAGCTGCGAGCCACGGCCTTTACCTGCATAGAGCTCCTGCACCTTCTGCAGAGCGCGGTGTTGGTTCAGTTGCCGCCGATCCTCGACATCCTTCTCCGCATCACAGATGACTTTGAGGAAGTATTTCAGGGAATCTGCAGAACTGATTTTGCGGTGTGACAGCGTTTTCATGCGGTACATGAACTCATCCCACTGGGATACCGAGATACCCAGCTGGCGTTTCACTGACTGGGGGTTGAACGCGGTACTGTGAGGTACCCGGATCGACTGAGGTGCGCCGTTCACAGCAATGGCCAGGGTGTTGTTGCATACCACCCGTACCGTTGTCGGCGTGGCTACGGTGGCCAGCGTGCCGTCGCAGGAGGTGGCCAGCAATAGATAGCCGTTGACCTGATCATTTCCCCTGAGCACCGACGCCTGCCCGGTACGGGCCAGTGCCCAGAACTTGCGACCACCCTTGAGCACGCCAGCCGTTTCCAGCTCATAACCGGCGTACTCGGTCAGATCCCGATAGAACTCCAGTACATCAAAGGGCTGCACCACCTTGTAGCGCTTGGACACCACCGACAGCGGTGCCTTGGTGTCTGACCGATATAGCACCTTCTGTTCAGGGAAGGCATGGATGCTGCCCAGGTGCGATGCGGAGTTGGTCACGAAGCGCACTGGGGATTCCTCGATATGCCAGTTCATCCCGGCCTCATGCTGCCAGACCTCCAGCGGCTGATGCTGGGACAGTTGATTACCCAGGCCATGCCAGGGTGTGGTGCCTACATAGGCCATATTTTCGATTTCGTGCGCCATGGTAATTTCTCCAGACGGCATAAACCGCCCGAGCCATATATAGGCCCGGGCCGTGAAGGGAAAGGTAGAAGGGGAGTAGTGGGTTAAAACGTCAGAAATGCGAGCGACAGTCGAGGCAGCGATAACGGCAGAGCAGGTGCTGATCGACCACCTTGCCCAGCCGCAGACCGGCCAGACAGCCAGCAAAAGCACCGGCAATAGCACCGAGCACAGCACCCGCACCGACACCTGCTGGCCCGGCGATGACACCGACCTGCATGCCAATGCGGCTACCGATCAAAGCACCGGTAGGGCCGGACGTGACAGCACCACTGACAGCGCCCGCTACGGTTCCGACAGTGCCACCGACACGCTGGCCGTAATGGGTGTGTACCACCCGCAGCGAACCGCAGCGGGGACAAAGCTTGGTCATAGGGGATTCCTCATGAGACAGGCCAGTTGAGCGGACTGGCTGTGGTAGGCTCATGGGGGTTATGTAGGCTTGAAAAAAGTTTGAATCGAAACTTGGTGACTGACGCCGGTGGTGAAGTGTTTGCTTTCGGCCGATTCTGTTGAAAAAGTAGCCTCAGCGGCAGCCTGCCGATCAAGTGCGCCTGCTGTCGAAGTGGCTGCAAGCCACTTCAAGTTGCCTTCCGGCGTTTCACTGAGCGTCCTTGCTCAGGTTTAAGGGTTAATTTGAGGGTTTCTGCTCGTAGCAGGCGTACCTATCCCGTCAGCGGTGGCCCTTGAGGCAAAAGCTTGGCCATGCGGCGCAGGTTCTGCACCATCGCAGCCAAGCTGAATTCGTCAGTGGCACCCGTTAGGCCACGCAGTCGTAAACGGTCGAGTTTCATGATCCGTTTGAGGTGGGCGAAAAGCATCTCCACCTTCTTTCGTTCGCAGCGAGAGACGAGGTACTCCGGTGTCTTGGCGATGCGTCGAGCCACGTCGCGGGCAGCCTCATGGATGCTGCGGACGATCTTCCGATTCGGCGTGTTGGGGCAGCATTTTGCTTTCAACGGGCAGGTGGCGCAGTCGGTTTGGCTGGAGCGGTAAATGATTGTGTTGGCCTTGGTTACCCGCGATCTTTGCAGGGTAAAGGCGCGCCATTCACTGCGTAGCGGTTTGCCGGCTGGGCAGCGATATTCATTGGCGTCCTGATTCCAGTGGAAGTCGTTACTGGAGAGGCTGTCGTCCTTGCGCTCGGTCTTGTCCCACACCGGCACATGCGGTTCGATGTCCTTTTCTTCGACCATCCAGGCCAGCATAGGGGCGGTGCCATAAGCGGTATCGCCGATAAGGCGTTCCGGTGTGAGATCGAACTGCGCTTCGACACGCTCGACCATCGTCCTAGTCGAATCGACTTCGGCGGTACGGTGCGCCGGGGTAGCTTGCACGTCCATGATCACACCGTGCTCAGTGTCGATCAGGTAATTCGTGGAGTAGGCAAAAAAGGCCGGGCCACCTGGCGCTGCTGTCCAGCGGGATTGAGGATCTGTGAGCGAAATTTTCTTGGGAAGAGCCTCAGCCAGCGCCTCTTCATCAAGGGCTTCGAGGTACTCGCGCACTGCGCGGCTGCTGAGTTTTGGATCGTTCCAATCGACCTCATCTCCCGCCACCCCACGTTGCCGGCTGGCATCCGCCTTGATGATGCTGGCGTCGACGGCGAAACCTTCACTCTTGACTAGGCCGGCTGCCATGCAACGCCGCAGCACCTCATTGAATAACCAGCGGAATAAATCGCTGTCACGAAAACGCCCATGGCGATTCTTCGAGAAGGTCGAGTGATTGGGGACTTCGTCTTCCAGACCCAGCCGGCAGAACCAGCGATAGGCCAGGTTCAGGTGCACCTCTTCGCACAATCGCCGCTCGGAACGAATGCCATAGCAGTAGCCGACGACCAGCATGCGCACCATCAACTCCGGGTCAATCGAGGGACGCCCGATGGGGCTATAGAAATCCGCTAGGTAGGCACGCAGATCACTGAGATCCAGGCACTGGTCGATGCTGCGCAGGAGATGTTGGGCCGGGACGTGATCTTCCAGGTTGAACGAGTAGAACAAGCGCTGCTGTCCTCCCGGTAACTGTCCCATCATGCTGTTCGCCCCCACGCTCGCTGACAACGCAATTTTGCCAACGGCATGGGAAGGCCGCTACTTTTTCAACAGAATCGGCCAAAAGCGGACGATTGCTGGCAGGTATTCAAGCTATGTCCCCAGGCCCTGGGGAAATAGCTTGGGGTTTGAGAAAGCCTGCTTAAGGTGGTCGTACACCAATCGCACCCGCTTCGATACAGGACCCTGCTGCGGGCGGTATATGAACAGATCCCATGGTGCTGGAGCGTGATCAGCCAAAACGGCAACCAGCTTTCCTGACCGCAGATGAGGCTCAGCCAGATAGGCAGGAATTTGGCCAAAACACATGCCTGCCAGGGTGGCTTCCAATTCCGTATCTGGATCATCACAGATAAGCGCTGGCTGCCTGGGCGCGAACGTTTGCCCGTCGGCAAATAGCCAAGGCCAAGGGCGGCCATTTTTCCGGTCGATCAGGACTGAAAGTGGCAGCTTAGCTAAGGCATCCAAAGATTCAGGTGGTGTCTTTTGGCCTATGAGAGACGGGCACGCGACAACGTAAAACGGCACGGGAGCTAAGGCACGTGCAACGTAGCGCCGGTCGCGAATAACCCCCACCCGGATACCAATATCGATATGCGCTTCAACGGCATCAGTCATCTGATCTTCCAAGCGGAGATCGAATTGCAGGTCAGGATGTGCAGCGGCCAGGGGCTGAAGAAACGGTATTAGGAAGCGCCTGCCAATAGCATGTGGAGCCGTAATCCCCACCCTACCTGACAGCTCAGGCTCCGTCCTGTGCGACCGGAATAGCGTATCGAAATGATCCAGAGCTGACCTGGCATCTTTGGCGTAATCCTGACCGAAAGCAGTGATGCTCACCTGGCGGGTATTGCGGTGGAACAGTGATTCGCCAAGCTCAGTTTCCAGGGCTTGAATGGCTCGAGTCACCCCTTGTGGGGAGATGCCTAATCGAGTTGCCGCTTCGCGGAAGCTACCTGCCTCTGCTGCTGTGCAAAAAATCCTAACCATCTCCATGCGGTTAAGCATGTTGCCCCTCCCATTTATTCCATTTTCAGGAATAGCATAATCCAATCATTTCCATTTATTGAGATCAATCATGGGTCTAAAGTTTGCGCACTGCCAGGTTAACCAGCCATGGCGAAGTACAAACCCGCCGATGAGGTTCTCAGCATGAGCAATAACATTTCTGGAAAAGTTGTCGTTATCACCGGTGCCAGTAGCGGCCTGGGTGAGGTTACTGCACGCCACCTTGCTGCGCTTGGCGCTCGCGTAGTGCTGGCTGCACGTCGCAAAGATAAACTCGACGCATTGGTGGCTGAGCTGACCAATGCAGGTGGTCAGGCAATCGCGTATCAGACCGATGTTACCTCTCAGGAAGAGGTCAAAACGCTCATTCAAGGTGCCGTGGACACCTACGGTCGCATTGATGTACTGATCAACAATGCCGGACTGATGGCGATTGCACCGCTCAGCGATACTCGCACTGACGAGTGGGATCGCATGATCGATATCAACATCAAGGGTCTGCTGTACGGAGTCGCGGCTGCATTGCCAGTCTTCCAGAAACAAAACAGTGGTCACTTCATCAACATCGCATCGGTTGCAGGCCTGAAGGTGTTCAGCCCAGGTGGCACCGTGTACAGCGGCACCAAGTTTGCTGTGCGGGCTATCTCCGAAGGACTGCGTCACGAAGTCGGTGGCAGCATCCGCACCACGACTATCGAACCGGGCGCCGTGGACTCCGAACTGAAATTCGGCAGCACCCACCAACAGAGCCGCGATTTCGTGGTGGACTTCTACAAGCATGCAATTCCCGCCGAATCGGTCGCTCGAGCTATCGCCTTCGCAATTGAGCAGCCTGCTGACGTGGATATTAACGAGATCGTTCTGCGCCCAACCGTGCAGGAATTCTAATGAGTTGAGGGCCTGTCTCTTCGGCGTCAGGCCCCGCTTATCTGGAGTGAAAAGCGGTGAGTGCCACATGGCCCGGAAGAAAAGAAGCAAGCGCTCGATGCAGGTGCTGAATGCCCTGCAATTCTTCAGCAGCTTGCAGCTGTTCGTGGGGCTGACAACGGATTGATGGCAACGGTTATGGAGAGCTATCTACGGGAAGAGTTTCCCAGTAGCGAAATCAGGAGCGATTCGCAGAACAAGTCCATTGACGAGACCATCTCCATCGTCCGCTCCTACCTGCGGTAAAGGCACCAGGGTGCCCTCGGTGAGGGAAAATTTAGTTAGCTAGTAAAGGAAGCGACATCATGAAATCACGTGCAGCAGTTGCCTTCGGGCCTGGAAAGCCACTGGAAATCGTCGAGATCGACGTCGAGCCGCCGCGCAAGGGCGAGGTGCTTGTCAGGATCACGAATACCGGCGTTTGCCATACCGACGCCTTCACCCTGTCGGGCGAGGACCCGGAAGGCGTGTTCCCGGCGGTGCTGGGCCATGAGGGCGCCGGCATCGTGGTCGAGGTCGGCGAGGGCGTGACCTCGGTCAAGCCGGGTGACCACGTGATCCCGCTGTACACCGCCGAGTGCGGTGAGTGCCTGTTCTGCAAGAGCGGCAAGACCAACCTGTGCGTGGCGGTGCGCGCCACCCAGGGCAAGGGCGTGATGCCCGATGGCACCACCCGCTTCAGCTACAACGGCCAGCCGATCTACCACTACATGGGCTGCTCGACCTTCAGCGAATACACGGTGGTGGCCGAAGTCTCGCTGGCCAAGATCAACCCGGACGCCAATCCCGAGCATGTCTGCCTGCTGGGTTGCGGTGTGACCACCGGCATCGGCGCTGTTCACAACACGGCCAAGGTTCAGCCGGGTGACTCTGTGGCCATCTTCGGCCTCGGCGGCATCGGGCTCGCTGCGATTCAGGGGGCACGCCAGGCCAAGGCAGGTCGCATCATCGCCATCGACACCAATCCAGCGAAGTTCGAGCTGGCTCGTACCTTCGGCGCGACCGAATGCCTCAACCCGAAGGACTTCGACAAGCCGATTCACGAGGTTCTCATCGAGATGACCGGTTGGGGTGTCGATCACACCTTCGAGTGCATCGGCAACGTCAACGTGATGCGCTCGGCACTGGAAGCAGCACATCGTGGCTGGGGCCAGTCGATCGTCATCGGCGTGGCTGGTGCAGGCAAGGAAATTTCGACGCGCCCGTTCCAGTTGATCACCGGTCGCACCTGGAAGGGCTCGGCTTTCGGCGGGGTCAAGGGCCGCACTCAACTTCCCGGCATGGTGGAGGACGCAATGAAAGGCGAGATCGATCTCGCCCCGTTCGTCACCCACACCATGGGCCTCGACGACATCAACAAGGCCTTCGACCTGATGCATGAAGGCAAGTCGATTCGCACGGTGATCCACTACTGACCGCCCACTACCCATTCAACACCAACCACCAAGGAAATTAATCATGTCCACTCCTGTCATTTCTGGCGATGGCATCTTTTCGCACATTTTTATCGGCGCTGCCGACCTTCAGAAGTTGGTCGCGTTCTACGACGCCGCTCTGGGTGCTCTTGGCATCAAGAACCTCGGTCCTTTCAACAACGGATGGGTACTTTTCGGTCGCGAAAAGCCGGCTTTCATCATCGCCCGCCCGGGCAATGGTGAAGCGCCTTCCAGCAACGGCGTGACGATCGGCTTTGCGGTCGCCACTCCCGCTGAAGTGCATGCCTTCCACGCCGCCGGCCTTGCCGCAGGCGGCACTGACGAGGGCCAACCTGGCGCACGTGGTCACCTGCCGGGTGCCTATGCGGCCTACCTGCGTGATCCGGCGGGCAACAAGGTCTGCTCGTACACCTTCGTCTGAAAGCAAGGAAGCTGAGAGCGTTCTGACAGGGTCAGCACAAGCCTCTATTATACGGCGAGCCTGTTAGACGGACTGTGTAACGCGGTGCCTGCTCATGAAGATCGGCCCGCAGCCATGTGTGAAACGCATGGCTGCGGGCATTTGTTTTGAAGCGTGCTTTTCAACCAATGAGAAATGAGGTCGTTATGAAAGAGCCGGCCAATATCAATACGACGACCGTACAACCCACCCCGACCGCCACCGTGTACGGCATGCCGGCCTATGCCGATCGTGCTGCAGCCGTGGGTGAAGTGCATGCGCGCCCGCATCTGTTGCTTCAGGCCCCCCGCGGTATATTGCAGCTCTCTTTCATGACCGAAGGCGACCAGGCCAGGGATCAGATGGCGATGAGCGAGTTATCTCATCGCTTCGGCGTTGCCGAGCCCGACCACGCTACGCCGCTACACGGCGTGACATGGGATGAGGGAGACCTTCACTGTGAAAAGCACACCGAGTTCTCTACGTATCTCTGGTGCGCCCGTCTTGGATTCCAAGACGGGAGAGCCTTGCGGAGAAAATCCCTTCAAACATGGATTTGTTCCTCCGGGCCCGGTCGTATCCGGCATCCGCTTGAGACTTCTTCCGTGGATGCCAGAAACGGAGAAGGAGGCTGATCGCTTCGATCCTGCCAGCCTGTGCTACTCGCTGGTAGAGAACGGCTCTGCCGCCATCTTGACCGACTTCCGACAGGATGAGGATGGCCTGACGCAGATCCTCATCCTTGCTCGTGATTTGACCCCGGCGCGGGCAGGTGCGCTGGCTCAACGTCTATTGGAGATCGAGACGTACCGTACCTTGGCGTTGCTGTCTCTGCCGTTGACGCGATCGATGACGTCGGAGCTGCGACGCATGGAGTCGCGCCTTGCAGCGATCACTGACGAGATGTGTACGAGTTTGGTAGAACGCCGCGATAGCGACGTGCTGCTTTCCGAATTGACCGGTCTGGCCGCCGAACTGGAAGCTGGCGTCGCGGCAAATCTCTATCGCTTCGGCGCCAGCCGTGCCTACTACGAGATCGTCGAGGAAAGGCTGGCTGCGCTTTCAGAAGTGGCCGTATCCGGATACAGCACCTGGGCGGACTTCCTGCAGCGTCGCATCGCTCCAGCCATGCGGACGTGCCAATCCGTAAAGGAGCGCCAGGCCAAGCTCTCCGACAAACTGACCCGAGCCATCGCGTTGCTGCGTTCGTGGATCGACGTCGAACTTGAACGCCAGAACCGCGATCTGCTGGCTTCGATGAACAACCGGGCCAAGTTGCAATTGCGCCTTCAGCAAACCGTCGAAGGCCTGTCGGTCGCGGCAATTTCTTATTACGTCGTGAGTCTTCTCGGCTACCTGCTCAAGGGCATTCCGATCGTTCACGACAGCGTGGCGCCGGTGATGGCGGTTCTGGTACCTGCGGTGATGCTGACGATCTGGTGGATCGTCCGCAGGATAAGACACGCCCACAGCGACACGGCGGCGGAAGAGAAATCTTCCTGACGAGCTGCCGTCCTGGCGCGCGATAGCTGCGCCGTCCGTTTGAACAGAGGAGAACAACATGCCAAGCAATTCTTTCGGTGAATCCTCTTGTACCGCTGCGGCCTGCATTGAAGCGTTTGTAGACCTTATTCCAGTAGCCAAACGCCTTGGGCAGGTCTCTCCAGGGACATCCCGTGCGCATGCGGTACAGCATGCCCCCCACGGTCATTCGTAGATCACGCTTGTTGTAGATGGCCTTGTGCAGCAGAATTTCCCGCAGCTTCGACCAATGCTCATCGCTGAGCAGTAATCGGGGCATTGCAAGCTCGTATCGATGTTGGGTCAGAGCTTCAACGATACGGGCTTGCTCTTATAGATCAATGGGTTAGCGCGAAATGGCAACAGACCCTAGCAAACCAGTTCAAATAACGTGGCGCAGTAGTTTTATCAGGTCCAAATGCGCCGTTTGGCATGCGTCAGTTTCCCGGCGGTCTCCAGCTGTACATACACCAAACGCCTCTGGTCATCCACCGCGTCGCAACTCCCTGACACCCCGGCCCAGCTTGCGGCGCAACAGGGCCCGCAGGGTCGCCCCATCCGAGTACCCGACCTGTGCGGCGACTTGGTCGACGCTCGCGTTTCCGGTGCGCAAGAGATGGACGGCATGCTCCACGCGCAGGTCCTGGAAATACGACAACGGTGTCTTGCCCAAAACGCTTTGCAGCCGCCGCGCCAAGGTGCGCTCGCTTGTGCCCGCGGCGCTGGCCGCCTCGGCCAGCGAGAACCCCTTCGCGAGCTGACTTCTGGCCCAGCACTCGAAGCGCTCCACCATCGGGTCGGCATGCGCAAGGTGGTCGGGAATCACGAACTCGGCTTGCGAACTGCGTGCCTCGACCAGCAGATAGCGTGCTACTAGGGCCGCCAGCGCCGGACTGCGCCCCCGGATGATGCGCAAGGCCAGGTCGACGTGGGCCAAAGCGGCACCCGCGGTAGTGAAGCGTGTCGAGTTCACGATCATGCGTGACTCGTCCAGCGTGACGTTCGGATAGCGCTGCCGAAACATCGGCCCCAGCCACCATGACGTCGTCGCACGATGCCCATCAAGCAGGCCACTCTCTGCAAGCAAGAAACTACCGGAGCAGGCGGCACCAAGGTGCGCGCCAGCGGTGGACCACTGCTGTAGCGCGGCGACCGCATCGGGCACGTCGGGGCGTGTGAGCCGAGCCGAGAGCGTGTCGGGCATCTTGTCACCAAACGCGGGCACGAGCACGACGTCTGGTTCCGGCACACCACGCGCAGGGACCACGGGGACCGTCAAGCCTTGCGCAGTTCGGATGCGACGCCGCACGCCCACCAGCGTGAGCTCTATGTGCGCGGGAGCCTGTGGAAGCGAGCCCGCCATCGCATTGGCCAAGCCCACTGTGTCGGTGAGCGCCGCAAGCCCCAGATCAAACACGCCGTCACAAACAAGGATGTGGAGTTTCATGGCAACAATGATATCAATATTGTCATTATTGTCTATAGAGATGGCTGTCATGACGACTTAGACTGCAGGCTCGTCGATCCATTCACCTAACCCATTTACCCAAAGGATTACAGTATGACCAAGCTCGCCCTGTTTGTTCGCCTCGAAGCCAAACCCGGCCAGGAGGCTGCGCTTGCCGACTTCCTGGCCAGCGCACTGCCGCTCGCCAACGCCGAGTCCGGCACCACTGCCTGGTTCGCATTGAAGTTTGGCCCTTCGACGTTCGGTGTGTTCGATGCCTTTGCCGATGAGGTAGGTCGCCAGGCACATCTGAACGGCCAGATCGCCGCGGCCTTGATGGCCAACGCCGCGACCTTGCTCAGTTCTCCGCCCAATATCGAGAAGGTCGAACTCCTTGCAGCCAAGCTGCCTGCATGACAACCCGGCCTTGACCAAATCAGGTCACGCTGCAGGATGGGGTCACACGGCCTTACATTGTTTGGGTAAGGAGGGGTTCTACCCCGAAATCACGGACGGTTTGGAAAGAGCTGAAAACTTCTGGTCCTGCTTGACCCGGCGCCGTCGCATCCTGGGGTTGTGGCGGCGCTGGATGTATTCGAACACATCGGACCTGGCGGGATCGAGTGTTGGATACGTTGTGCGATAGATCCGTTCGCGTTTGAGCAGACCAAAGAACCCATCGCAGGCGGCATTGTCGCCACAATGCCCCACCGCACACATCGAGCAGAGCAGGCCGTTGGCGGCCAGGTAGTCCTGGTAATCACCGCTACGAAATTGGCTGCCACGGTCGGAATGCAGGATCAGCGGATGCTGCTCCTGACGCTGCCAAACCGCCATCTGCACGGCCCTGATCACCATCTGCCGGTCCTGCCGGTGATGCATGGACCAGCCCACAATGCGCTGATCAAACAGGTCCAGCACGACACACAGATACAGCTTGGCCTGCTGGGTCTTGATCTCGTTGATGTCGGTCACCCACTTGGTTTCCGGCTCCAGGGCGCTGAAATCACGCTACAACAGATTGCAAACGCCCTGCGGCGTCAGTGCCGGTTGAGCACGCTGACCTCGCCGTTTCGGGCGCGGCCAGCCCTGCAGGCCAGCCGCTGCCATCAGCTGGGCAACCCGGTTCCGACTCGCCGTCAGCCCTTCCTCGGTCAGATCTTCCTGCATGCGGCCGGCGCCCAGTGTGCCCCGGCTGTCCTGATGCAGCGCGTGGATACGGCACAGCAAGCGCTCATTGTCGCGCTGGCGGGCACTGGGCAGGCGCTTGCTCCAGTCGTAGTAGCCACTGGTCGAAACCCGCAGGCAGCGGCACATCAGGCGAATCGGAAACTCATCGCGGCAACGCTCGATCACCTGATACCTCAGGATGATCCCTTGGCAAAGAGCGCCGCCGCTTCGCGCAAAAAATCCCGTTCCTTGGTGATCCGGGCCAACTCGCGCTTGAGCCGGGCAAATTCCTCGTCACGCGGGCTCCCGGTGCCAACAAAGGCGGCTTTCCCAGCCATATCCGCCTCCCGCTTCCAGCGGGTCAGCAGGCTGTCACGGATACCCAATTCGCGGGCCACCTGGGCGCAGCTGACACCTGGCCGACTGGCTTGTTCCACTGCACCACGCTTGAACTCGGCACTGAACTTGCGACGCTTTGACATGAACACTCCTCATGGCCTGTATCGGCCTTCTTGTTAGTGTCCGTGAAAACGGGGGGTGAACCCGGCAGGCGCTCTTTGGCGTTGCCGTTCAATCGATCAAACCAGGATCAGGCGCGAGCGGCGGCAGCTCCTGTTTCAGCGGATCAAGACGACTGCGCAACAGTGCATGTAATTGCTGAACGGCCGGCGAATATTGCTTGCGATGCGGGCACACCAGGTTCAACGGTGTGGGCTCGCCTTGGTAGTTGGCCAGCACTATTTCCAGCCGTCCCGCCTCAATGTCATCGTGTACGTCCAGCCAGGATTTGTAGGCCAGTCCTTCCCCAGCTACCGCCAAGCGGCGCACGATTTCGGCATCGTTGCTGAAAAGTGGACCGGTGACTTGCACTGTCTGATCACCTACCTGCCAGCGGTCATGCGCCCGCCCATTGAGCGAATACAGCAGACAGTGATGCTGGGCTAGATCGGTAGGCTTTTGAGGTCTGCCGTTACGTTCTAGATAATCGGGAGCGCCCACCAGTACACGGCGGTTCCAGGGAGCTAGCGGCAATGCCACCCAGCTCGCATCGTCAAACACGCCGTAGCGCAGGGCAACGTCGACCGGATCTCGAAAAACATCCGCCACTTGATCGGAAATTAGTAGACGAAGACTGAGCGCTGGATGCTGACGGCGAAACTCGGAAAGCCATAACAACAGCAGGTTGCGCCCTAGATCTGATGGAGCCGAAACCTGCAGCAAACCCTGCAGCTGGGTACTTTCCCGACGTATCCGGTCTTGACCTTCGTGCAACGTATCCAGCGCCTCGCGGGCAAACGGCAAGTAGTGCTCTCCTTCGGCAGTCAGCCGCAGGCTGCGCGTAGAACGAGCGAATAGACGGGTATCCAGCTCTCGCTCGAGGCGTTTGATCGCCGCAGCCACCTGGCCTGGAAGCAGGCCGACCTCGCGAGAGACGTTGGAGAAGCTACCCAGCGCGGCTGTGCGCACAAACAACTGAAGGTCTTCGATCCGAACCATTTTCACGCCTGCGATGAAAGTGCTGGTGCATTTTTAGCCTTTTTCCAGAGGTATTGGAAGACGATAATTACCAAACTTTTACTTGTTCCTGACCTTCAAGGATTGGCCCACATGAAAGCTATCGTCTTCACCGAATACGGCCTGCCAATCGACGACCCTCGTGCATTGTTCGACAGCGAGCTTCCAGAACCTACCCCTGGCCCGCATGACCTGCTGGTGCAGGTCAGGGCCATCGCGGTGAATCCAGTCGATACCAAGGTGCGTTCCGGCAAGGGTGCCACCCCCCAGCCCCAAGTGCTCGGATGGGACACGGTCGGTGTAGTGGGCGCCGTGGGTTCCGACGTAACGTTGTTCCAGCCCGGCGATGAAGTGTTTTATGCCGGCGCCATCGACCGTCCTGGCAGCTACAGCGAGTTGCATCTGGTCGACGAACGCATCGTCGGGCGCAAGCCGCGTAGCCTGGACGATGCCAGTGCGGCGGCTTTGCCATTGACGTCGATTACCGCCTGGGAACTGCTGTTCGACCGCCTGGGCATCGGCGAGCACGGTGGAGCAGGGCAGAGTCTGCTGATCCTGGGTGCCGGGGGCGGCGTGGGTTCGATCCTGACGCAACTGGCCCGCCAGTTGACCGGCCTGAAGGTGATCGGCACTACGTCTCGCCCGGAAACCCGGGAATGGGTCAGCGCCCTGGGTGCGCATCATGTGATCGACCACAGCCGACCGCTGGCCGAGCAGCTAAAGCACATCGGTATCGAGGTGGTGGATTATGTGATCAGCCTCACCCACACCGACAGCTACCTTCCTCAACTGATTGAGGTGTTGCGGCCCCAGGGTCATCTGGCACTGATCGACGATCCGGCTGTGCTCGATGTAGTACCACTCAAACGCAAGTCGCTGGCGCTGCACTGGGAGCTGATGTTCACCCGCTCGCTGTACGGGACGGACGACATGATCAAGCAGCACCTGTTGCTCAACCGCGTGGCGGAGCTGATCGACGCTGGTGTGCTGAAGACGACTGTAGGGGAGCATTTCGGGCGCATCGAGGCGGCCAACCTGCGGCGTGCCCATGCACTGATCGAAAGCGGCAAGGCCGTGGGCAAGATCGTCCTGGAAGGCTTCTGATTTATCCATGCATTAGCGCCGGCCACGCGGGCAGGAGCCCCAACATGCGGATCGAAAAGCGGTTCCGCCACACCCTGTTGGCCTTGGCGCTAGCCAGTCCAGTCACCTTCGCCACGCGACTCCAGCCGCTGCCGGCCAGTGCTCCGTCGGCTCGGCCGATTGGTGTGATTGACCAGGTATTTGCCTTCCATGACGCGATGCCCACCGGCGTAACCGTCAGCGAAACCGGACACATCTTCGTCAACTTCCCGCGCTGGGGCGACGCCGTAGCTTTCACCGTCGCTGAAATTCGAGACGGGAAGATCCAACCATACCCCAATGCAGCCATCAATACCGAAGACCCCAACGACCCTGCAAAGGGCTTCATCAGCGTTCAAAGCGTTGTCGCCGACGGCAAGGGGCGTATCTGGGCGCTGGACACCGCCGCGCCGGAGTTCGCCACACCACGTGCTGGCGGGGCAAAGCTGGTAGCCATCGACCTGACCAGAAATCGAGTTGTCAAAACCCTAGTATTTCCACCTGAAGTGATCCTGCCGAGCACCTATGTCAATGACATGCGCTTCGACTTCCGGGTGGGTAAGCAAGGCACGGTTTATGTAACCGATTCATCCGTTTCCGGCCCTGGAGGAATCATCGTCATGGATATCGCCAGTGGCAAAGCCATCCGTCGCCTGAGCGGCGCGGCACAGACCTCTGTCGATCCGGATTTTGTGCCGGTCGTAGAAGGAAAGCCGGCGCTGCTGACCAGGGACGCCGATGGCAAGCCGAAGGCGCTGGGTGTTGCTTCCGACGGTATCGCCTTGTCCGCCGATGGAAAAGACCTTTATTTCTCCCCGCTGTACAGCCGCCATCTGTACGCCGTGTCTACTGCACTACTGCGCGATCCAGGCATAAGTGAGGCGCAGTTGTAGTCCGGTGTACGTGACCTGGACGAGAAGGGAGCCTCCGATGGACTTGAGGCGGATGCTGAGTCCGCCGTTTACACCACTGACTATGAGCACAACGGTATTCGCAAGCGCCTGCCCGACGGCAGATGGCAAACCGTCGTCCATGATCCGCGGGTTCTCTGGCCGGACACCCTTTCCATCAGCCCAGACGGTTACCTGTATTTCATCGCCAACCAGCTGCATCGCTCACCTGGCTTTAACGAAGGTCAGGATCTACGTAGAAAGCCTTACAGCCTGTTGCGAGTGAAGATCGACGCAGCGCCTGCGCCGACGTACTGAGACGGCTGCCGATCAACGTGGCGGCGATCTCGGCGCGCATGGCAGGTGTGGTGCGTACATTCTTGTGCAGAGAGATTTGCATTACAGGCTCCTGGTTGATGGCAGGGGCTGTATCAACTCCCGCAGCACGGTTCGCGCCATAAACAGCGGATGGCGATTTATATCTATGCAATCGTCCGGGATGCGACACATAGGCAACACTGGCGCGAAGCACGGCGCATTCCCAGCTGATCCAGAAGTGAGCTGCAAGGGCGCAAAAATATGCATAGGTGCCGGGAACAGTAGCGACATATTGACATATGTAGATATCGCGAATAGTATTGACTCGTAGCCCGCGCTAGAAACCTCAGGAGGTAGCCCTATGAAAGATTCCAGCGATACCCATCCGAATCACCTTCCCTGGCCGGTATTCGCAACGATATGCGCGTAGCCTACAGCCAGAAGAAGAATATCTACGTCAGCCTCAACGAAGCACCGCTAGGCTCTTCTGACCTCGTTGATCCATGTTCTTTGACTTATGACATCTAATAATTTAGATATGCAGGTAAATGAAGTGACACAATCAGAACTTTTCAAAACCACTCAGCTGGGCCCATACACCCTCAAGAACCGTATCGTTCTGCCGCCACTGACGCGTTCGCGCAGCTCCCAACCCGGCAATATTGCGAACGACCTGATGGCTACCTATTACCGTCAGCGCAGCGGTGCTGGCTTCATGGTGACCGAGGGCACACAGATCGAACCCCGAGGACAGGGTTATGCCTGGACACCCGGCATTCATAGCCCGGAACAGATACAAGGCTGGCGTAAGGTCACCGACGCTGTTCACGCCGAAGGAGGGGTGATCTTTGCTCAACTTTGGCATGTGGGCCGCGTGTCGCACACATCGCTGCAACCCGGTGGTGAAGCGCCCATCGCGCCATCAGCCATCCGCGCGGACAACGTCAAGGTGTTCATCGAAACTGGCCCCGGCACGGGTACACTGGCCGACCCTTCGACCCCACGAGCCCTGTCCACCAAGGAGGTAAAGGAACTGGTTGAGCTCTACGCCCAAGCAGCCCGAAATGCTCTGGAAGCAGGTTTTGACGGGGTGGAGCTTCACTGCGCGAATGGGTACCTGGTAAACCAGTTCATTTCGGCCCATACCAACCAGCGTGATGATGAATATGGCGGTTCGCCGCAGAACCGTCTTCGCTTCCTGCGCGAAATCACCCTCGCCGTTGCTGGTGTGGTCGGCAAGGAGCGCGTTGGCGTTCGCTTCGCCCCGCTGTTCGCGACCACAGACGAAGACCGCGTCTACCTCGGCCTGGTCGAAGAAGATCCTCACCAAACCTACATCGAGGCAGTGAAGATCCTCGAGGAAGTGGGCATTGCCTACCTGTCGCTCGCCGAAGCCGATTGGGAAAACGCACCCGAGCTGCCTGAGACGTTCCGGGAAGATGTTCGTAAGACCTTCAGCGGCAAGATTATCTATGCCGGCAAGTACACCGCTGAACGAGGAAATCGCGTGATAAAAGCTGGCTGGGGCGATCTGATCGCTTTTGGCCGCCCCTTCATTGCGAACCCCGACCTGCCCGCTCGTATCGCCAACAACTGGCCGCTTAACCCAGTTGATCCAAGCAGCATGTACGGCGGTACCGATAAGGGCTACACCGACTACCCGACTTACAAATCCTAAACGCTCAGAGCCACGCCCCATAACTCAGGGGCGTGGCTCAGCGATTGCTGACCGAGGAAGTTAAGCATGTACCAACCGAGCACGATTCCCTACCAAGAGCATAGGGGATTCAAACGGACCTTCAGGCAGGGTCATCTAAGCCTTGGGCTGTTCTTTCCCCTGGAGGCTTTCGAGGGTGACACACCGCGCATGCTGGATCAGGTCGCGCTGGCCAAACGTGCAGAGGCACTTGGTTTTTCGGCGCTCTGGTTTCGCGACGTGCCGCTCAGAGACCCAAGCTTCGGCGATGTCGGCCAGGTTTTCGACCCTTGGGTGTATCTGGGCTACATGGCAGCCCATACAACAAAAATCGCACTAGGCACCGCCTCCATCGCCCTTACTTTGCGTAATCCCTTGCACACGGCAAAGGCCGCAGCGAGCATTGATCAGTTGAGCGGAGGTCGCTTGCTCCTGGGAGTAGCCTCTGGCGATCGTCCCGTGGAGTTTCCCGCATTCAGCGTTGATCCAGAACAGCGCGGCGAGACCTTTCAAGAAAACCTCAATGTGATACGCCAAGCCCATCGAACACACTTCGAGCCCATTCGCTGGAGTCACGGTGAGTTACTGGGGGCCGACCTCGTTCCCAAACCTACGACTCGGGAAATACCGCTATTCGTAACCGGACATAGCCGCCAGTCGCTCGATTGGATCGCGCGTGAAAGCCATGGATGGATCAACTATCCACGTCCGCCAAAAATACAGCGACTCATCGTGGAAGATTGGCGACAGGAAACGGCTAAACAATGTGGCACTATCTACAAGCCGTTCTTGCAATCGCTGTATATCGACCTGGACGAACACCCATCCACGCCGCCCTCGCCTATCCATCTAGGATTCCGGCTGGGACGTAACCACCTTCTGGCCTTGCTGGATACACTTCAGGAAATCGGTGTAGATCACGTCATCCTGAACCTCAAGTATGGTAAACGCCCCGCAGCAGAGGTTATCGAGGAACTTGGCAAACATATCGTCCCGCAATTCGGCGCACAGGTGTCCGATAGTCCTACCTGACAGGACAATAGGATTCCAGTCCAAGCCTGTCCATCACTGCGAAGGGCAGGCGCGGAGATCATGGTGAAGCCTTCCAATTTGCTGCGTGAATCAGGAAGATATCCAGATATCGGAAGAGTAGGTATAAAAAATTCATGACTATTGACGTCAACGAAGCCCTGAAAGCATTGGCGAACCCGATGCGTCTTACCATCCTCAATTGGCTCAAGGATCCCAGGACAGCCTTTCCCGGGCAGGAGGTCGACCCAGAAACGGTAGGCGTGTGCGTCAGTATCATCCAAGAGCGCACGGGCCTCTCGCAGTCAACGACATCGCTTTATCTCGCAGCTCTACAGCGCGCGCAATTGGTGACATCGCAGCGGATCGGCCCTTGGACCTACTACAAACGCCACGATGAGAATATCGATGCCTTCCTCAAGGCGCTGCAAGAAAGAATCTAGGTGTGCAGTCCCACGAAGTCATGGTGCATTCTTGAGCCCTCATCAGGAGGATGCGCTATGGCAACAGGTCTTCATGGCTCAGCCCGCACAACACCGCCCCGCGAGTTCGAGCCGAGCTCCAAGCGTCGCAAGAGTCGACGCGCGCCCTTGCCGCCCGCTACGGACTGAACGTCAAGACCGTAGCCAAGTGGGGTTCGCGCTCGACGACAACAGACAAACCCATGGGGCCTGCCAAACCATGTAGCGTCCGGCTCTCGGATGCTGAAGAAGCGATGGTGGTCGATTTCAGGCGCCGCACCCTGCTTCCCTTGGACGACCTGCTGGGGCATCTGCGTGAAACCCTCCCTCCTTTACGAATACCGGATAGCGTAGGCGTGATTGATTTTCATGCGTTAGAGAGGGCCTCGCTGCCCAAAAGCCTCACGTGCAAACTCCAAGAAGCTGCGCAGCTTTGGAGTCATTCTTCGGTCAGGGGCATAGAGGATGTGCATTGCGGTATTCGGCACCGGGTACTGCGGCAACAGGCGCACCAGTGTCCCATCGCGCAGTGCATCGCTAACCAACTCTATCGGCTGTAGAACCACACCTAGGCCAGCTACAGCCGCTGCCAGCAGTGGATCACCTTGATTGATCGTTAATTTGCTTCTAATAGGAACATCTATACGCCCCTCCGGGCTGTCGAAGCTCCAGTGTGAGCGGCCATCAGAATAGGTAAACCCCAGACACTCCTGCTGCTGTAGATCCCACGGATTGATGATGGGAGGGCGACGTGCAAGATAGGACGGCGCAGCGCATAAAACCATCTGATAGGGCTCCAGTGGCACTGCCTTCAACCCACTGCTCACCAGCTCGCCGATGCGAAATACCACGTCGTAACCATCATCAACGATATCGACCAGCTCGTTCGATAACGTTAGGTCAACAGACACCTGAGGATACCGAACCATGTATTCCAGCAGGCGTGGCGAAAGCGTGCGAACTCCGAACGTGACCGGCGCGTTGATGCGAAGACGGCCGCTTGGTGTGCCCCGAGTGAGGGCAGCCAGGTTCTCGGCAGACTGCATGTCTGCAAGGATCAGTTTTGCTCGCGGGTAGAACGCCCTGCCGAAGTCGGTGAGGCTTTGCCTGCGCGTAGTCCGGTGCAGCAGGGAAACCCCCAGATGTTGCTCGAGCATTTTCACCTGTTTCCCTACCAATTGAGGGGACAGATTCAGGTCGTCCGCAGCGGCGCTGAATGAGCCCAGCTCAACTGCTTTGGCGAACGTGGCCATCTGGGTCAGGCGATCCATTATAAACACTCTGTTTCTAGTAATACGCCATCATAGGCCTTTATCTAGCGCCAACCAATGACTAAATTTTTGTCACCTTTCGAGTGCCCGGATACCTTCCGGATGTACGTCGAGGCCCATTGATAAACGAGGTATTTATGATGGCACGCATTGTCAGAATTCATGAATACGGTGACGCCAGCGTTCTGAAGCTGGAAGATCTGGAAGTATCGGCACCAGCAGCAAACGAGGTGCAGATTAGTGTTAAAGCTATTGGCTTGAACCGAGCCGAAGTGATGTTTCGCAATCACGCATACCTGCAAGAAGCGGAGTTCCCCAGCCGCTTAGGCTACGAGGCCGCAGGCATCGTAACGGCAGTCGGGAGCGACGTAACCGAGATCACGGTTGGTGACTCGGTCGCTCTGATCCCACCTCTGGATATTGCTCGCTGGGGCACCTACGGCGAGTTGGCCAATGTACCGGCCCACCTGGTGGTAAAGAGCCCTGAGAACTTGTCCTTTGAAGAGGCTGCGGCGTCTTGGATGCAGTACGTCACCGCCTGGGGGGCATTGATTGAACAGGCGAAGCTACGGCAGGGCGATTTTGTCATCGTTACCGCCGCGTCAAGCAGTGTTGGCTTGGCCGCCTTCCAAATGGCTCGTATGGTCGGCGCCACATCGATTGCGATCACTCGAACTCACGCGAAGAAGCAGGCCCTGCTTGATGCAGGCGCTGCGCATGTCATCGTCAGCGATGAAGAGGATATCGTCGAGCGTGTTATGACGATAACTGCCGGTCAAGGCGCTCGCGTTGTATTCGATCCTGTAGGCGGGCCGTCCTTTGAACCTCTCACGCAGAGCATGGCGCGGGGCGGAATTTTGCTGGTGTACGGCGCACTCAGCTCTGAACCGACACCATTCCCACTGTTTACCGTGCTGGGCAAAAGCCTGACTTTGAAGGGTTATCTCTACGCAGAGATTGTGGCCGACCCTGAAGCCCTGGAGAGAGCGAAGGCTTTTATTCTGCAAGGGTTGAAGTCCGGTGCGTTGCGCCCGATCATCGCAAAGACATTCGCACTTAGCGACATCCAGGATGCCCATCGTTTCCTTGAAGCCAATCAGCAGATCGGCAAGATCGTGGTAACTGTCTGACCAGCAATTATGGGGCTGAGAGCGTAATCCTTCGGCCCCGATTCAAGCCAGCCCTGATGACCGCTTTTGGCCGATTCTGTGTATCCGTCCGGCCAACACACCTTCCTGGCCCCGACGCCAAAGGCGATGGTGTCCACCTGATTTAAGTGGACACCATTTCTAGCTTTTTAAGCCGCTGGGCAAACCTATTTTCCCGAGGGCGTGGCGCGGCCGGGTTGGTATCAGCCAACGGACAGAGGTGTTGAGCGCAGGCTGGGGAAAGACTCGCTTGGCTGCGTTCGCTCGATGATGAGACGCCGCCAGAGGCGGACGCCTGATCGGTCCATCCGTCAACTTGTGACTGCTTCTGGCCGGCAGCTTCCTCCGATCACCTGATCGACACAACCTTTCTTGCGCTGTCTTCGGTGATAGCCGATACCGAGAGGCTCCCAGTGGCTGCCTGCTGAATATGCTTGCTCCACCACTCCATCATCGGACGGCGGCGTTCAACGTAATCAGCGCGGTTATAGGCACTGCGAACCTCATCCTTGTCCACATGAGCTAAAGCCACCTCAATCAACTCTGGCTCAAAGCCGTGTTCGTTCAAGGTGGTGCTGGCGATGGAACGCATGCCGTGACTGACCAAGCGGCCAGCGAACCCCATGCGTTTTAGCGCCATGTTGGCGGTCTGGCTGTTGCAGTGGTCGCGTGGGTTACGGTCGGCGGGGAACACATACTCACGGTGTCCGCTGTAGGGTTTGACTGTCTCAAGGATAGCCAGGGTTTGTGGGGTTAGTGGGATGGTGTGCGGTCGGCGCTTCTTCATTCGTTCAGCAGGAATCGTCCAGGTCTTTTTCTTCAGATCGATATCAGACCAGCGCGTGGTCGCAGCCTCTACCGGTCGAGTCATGGTGTGTAGCTGCCATTCGATCAGGGCGCGTGTGGTTCGTTTGATGCTGGCGTTTGCTAAGGCGACCATGAGCTCTGGGAGTTCATCGGGGTGTAAGGCTGCCATGTTTTGCTTCTTGGGCTTCTTGAAGACAGCACGGATACCACTCAGCGGGTTGGCATGTATCAGGCCAGAGTTGACTGCGTAAGTCATGATCTCGTTTAGCCGCTGGGATACGCGCTTGACCGTCTCCAGGCTGCCTTTGGTTTCCAGGGGGCGTAGAAGGTCAATTACCTTGGGAGCAGTGATCTTGGAGATTGGGGTTCGGCCAATATCTGGGAATACATGCAGAGTCAGGGAGCGCCAGATATCCTCGGCGTAGGCTGCGGTGACGTTCTCTTTCTTCAGGCCAAACCAGGCCTCGGCAACTTTTTCCAAGGTGTGCTCGACGGCTGCTCTTTGCTCCTGGCGTACCTGATCGCGTTGTTCCTTCGGGTCGATCCCTTTTGCGATTAGCTCTCTGGCCTCTACCGTCATCTTTCTAGCTTGAGAAAGCGATATCTCGGGGTAGGTGCCCAAGCCCATGTTGAGACGCTTCTTGGTTACTGGATGGTAATAATTAAAATTCCACAGCTTTTATCCATTGATTCGTATTCGCATTTGAAGGCCGTCGCCATCACCCATGACATAGTCCTTTTCTTGGGCTTTGGCATTTTTGATCTTGGCTTCAGTCAGGCGGACCGCTTGAGCACACATTCCGGTATTCCACAGCAGGCTTTGGTATTCCAAAAAATACCAGATCAACGCTTGGAATACCATTTGGTATGCCAAGTGTCGTGGCTGCTGGTAGATCTCCATGGACGTCGATAGACCTGAAGGCCCCGTATTTACTGGATTTCAGGCATAAAAAAAGACGTCCGGAGACGTCTTTAGATGCTTATTTGGTGGAGCCGGCGGGATTTGAACCCGCGTCCGTCAGTCCGCCACTATCGGTTCTACATGCGTAGTCATCTCTATTGAGTTAACTCCTCACCGCCCGAGTGACAGGGTGTTTGGAGCGAGCTGTATGAGTTTTAGCCGTTACGTCTACAGCGAACTTGGCGGCGATTCTGTTCTATATGACAATCATTTCGAGTTTACAGACATCCTCTGATGATTGCTGGAGCCGAAGCTACCAGAAGTGCTACTTGGCTGCTTACGCAGCTAGTTGTGCACCATAATTGTCGTCATTGGCAATTATATAGGTTTGCAACAGTGTATTTACGAGTTCTGTTACCAACTCGGCATGCCCCTCAAGCTTTGTAACCGTCGTCGAATCCTGATCGGCCCCAAAACCATGGTGCTGGTATTACAGTGGTGATTCTACGCCAAAGACTCACTGACGTACAGCCGGGAAATCTTTGGTAACAGAGCTGTGGTTCAGCGGTTGTTCTCGCGGACCAGGCGCTGTTTTTCACGATCCCAGTCGCGGTTCTTCTCGGTCTCGCGCTTGTCGTAATCCTTTTTGCCCTTGACCAGCGCTATCTCGCATTTGACCAGATGCTTTTTCCAGTACAGAGCCATTGGCACACAGCTGTAGCCCTTCTGCTCGACACCGGTGAGAATCTTGTCCAGCTCCCGGCTGTTGAGCAGCAGTTTGCGGGTACGGGTGGGGTCGGCAATAACGTGGGTGCTGGCGGTCAGCAGTGGTGTGAAATGTGCGCCGAACAGATAGGCTTCGCCATCTTTCAGTAGCACGTAACTGTCCACCAGTTGTGCCTTGCCGGCACGCAGGCTTTTCACTTCCCAACCGGCAAGGGCGATGCCGGCTTCGAAGCGTTGCTCGACGAAGTATTCGTGTTTGGCCCGTTTGTTCAGCGCGATGGTGCCGCCGTTGGCCTGGGGTTTGTTTTGCTTGCTCATAGGCGACGTATTATAGGGGCTGACGTCGGCTTCGGCTATCTTTGATCGTGAGCTGCCCTTGTCGGCATTGGTCAGAATCCGGACAATGCCTCTCTTTTTGCAAACCGGGTATGTCCTGATGGCGAATAATGATGTGTCGGTGCACGGTATCTGGGCGAGCCGCTGGGTTTTTATTCTGGCCGCCACCGGCTCGGCAGTGGGACTGGGCAATATCTGGAAGTTTCCTTATATGGTGGGCGTGTACGGCGGCGGTGCCTTCGTGCTGGTCTATCTGCTGTGTATTGTGTTGATCGGTTTGCCCATCATGCTGGCGGAAACGCTGCTCGGACGCCGCGGGCGCCAGAGCCCCGTGAATACCCTTAAGAGTCTGGCTGCGCAATCCGGTGGGTCTGCAAAATGGTCCTGGGCCGCCATGGTAGGCATGGTCGGCGCGCTGTGTATTCTGTCATTCTACAGCGTGGTTGCAGGCTGGGCGTTCGAGTACATAGTGGCGATGGGTAACGCTGAGTTCGGCGGCATTACCGCGGATGCGGCGGAACAGCGATTTGGTGCGTTGACCGGCGACCCCTTGCGTCTGACCCTGTGGCATACGGTGTTCATGATTTTTACTGCCTGGACCATTGCGCGGGGCGTGAATGCCGGGCTGGAGCGCAGTTTACGGGTGATGATGCCCCTGTTGTTTCTGCTTCTTCTTGTGCTCCTGGGCTTCAGTATGACCAGCGGTCACTTCAAGGAAGGCCTGGTATTCCTGTTCCATTTCGATATCTCCAAGGTGCCGGACGGTATTCTGGCCGCCATGGGCCACGCCTTCTTCACGCTCAGTGTGGGCGTGGGCTCGATCATGGCGTTTGGCTCTTACATGCCGAAGAAGACCTCCATCGGCAAGGCGGTGCTGACCGTAGGCTTGATTGACGCCGCGGTGGCGCTGACCGCCGGCATGGCGTTGTTTCCCATCGTGTTTGCCGCCGGGCTGGAGCCCAGCGCTGGCCCGGGTCTGATGTTCATTACGTTGCCTTATGCTTTCGGTCAGGTCGGCATGGGCCAACTGTTCGGTTTCATCTTCTTCGTGTTGGTGGGGGTGGCGGCCTGGAGCTCATCCATCTCCATGCTGGAGCCTGCGGTGGCCTATTTGGTGGAACGCACCAAGCGAAGTCGTGCTCTGGTGACTACTATTGTTGCTATAGGCTGCTGGGTGGTCGGGCTGGGCACGGTGATGTCATTCAATATACTGGCCGACGCGCGGTTTTTTGTTATTGATGAAGCGGGTTGGCATTTCTTCGCCTGGACTGAGACCGGCGGCAAGACCTTCTTCGACAGTATCGACTACCTCACCAGCCGTATCATGCTGCCGTTGGGCGGGCTGTGTTTTGTGCTGTTTGCCGGCTGGGTGCTGGACAGGGAAGTGGTCAGAGCCGAGCTGGCGATGGAGAAATCGCGTCTGTTCCCGGTGGTCTATACACTGATACGCTATGTTGCGCCCGTGGGAGTAATGATCATTTTTCTAACCGAACTGTTCAAGTGAATAGCCTATGACGACGCATATCAAGCGTTCTGCTTTATTGCCTTTCCCGGCGGAGCGTCTGTTCGACCTGGTCAACCGGGTTGAGCATTATCCCGAATTCCTACCCTGGTGCACCAAGGCGGAGATCATCAGCGAAAGCGATGAAGCCATGCAGGCGCGCCTGACGGTGGGCAAGGCGGGATTGCATCAGACCTTCACCACCCGCAATGAGTTGGTGCCTGGCGAGCGTATCGAGATGCATCTCGAAGATGGGCCCTTCACCGAGCTGAATGGGGTCTGGACCTTCCAGGCGCTGAATGAGCAGGCGTGTAAGATCACCCTGGATATGCAATTCAACTATTCCGGTGCGCTGGTCCGCGCGACCCTGGGGCCGCTGTTCAATCATGCGGCCAATACCATGGTGGAAGCGTTCTCCAAGCGGGCTCAGGAATTGTATGGTGAGTGAGCCGGCGATTACCGTGGAAGTTGCTTACGCCCTGCCGGACAAGCAACGCATTACCCGCATTGCCGTGCCCGCCGGAACTACCGCGCTGGAGGCGGCTTGCCTGTCAGGTATTGCCGAGCATTTCCCCGGGTTGGATGTGGAAACCAGCGATATGGGAATATTCGGCAAGACGCTGGCCAAACCCGGGGAGCGGGTACTGACCGAGGGTGAACGCGTCGAGATCTACCGGCCGTTGATTGCCGATCCCAAGGAAGCCCGCAAGCTGCGGGCTGCCCGAGCCAAGGATGCGGTCCGAGAGGATTGAGCCAGGCGAGATCGGGCGGAAGAGTCCGCCCAATGGCTTATTCGCCGGTGCCGAGAGGGGCGCCGAGGTCGACCGGATAGCTGCTCGCTGCCGGTTCGCTGTCGCTGCTGCCGCTCATGATGGCTTCATCACGGCTGGTGCCCGGAACGAAATCGCCGGCCAGGCCGACCAGCTGATCACCTTCAAAAATCAGGCTGACGCGTTCCTGTTCGCGGGGATTGTGTCCGGCCTGCATGCTGTACAGGTAATCCCAGCGATTGGGCTCGAAGGTGTCCTGTAGCAGCGGGGTGCCCATGATGAAGCGCACCTGCCGGGTGGTCATGCCGGGACGCAGCTGGTCAATCATTTCCTGGGTGACGACGTTGCCCTGCTGCACGTCGATCTTGTACACGCCCGGAAAGCCGCAGCCGCTGAGACTGGCGCCGGCGGCGCATAATACTAGGATACAAAGGATACGGTTCAGACTATTTGGCATCGCGTGGTAACATCCACTATCGAGAGTTGGCTGAATGGCCCTGAATCATACCCGACTGATCCCGCGCTGCGAAGCGTTGAGAGAGAAACTGACCATGGTTGAAAATCACGAACTCCGTAAAGCAGGGCTCAAGGTAACCCTGCCGCGCGTCAAGATCCTGCAGATGCTGGACAATACCGAAGACCGTCATATGAGTGCTGAGGATGTATACAAGGCGCTGATGGAGGCGGGTGAGGATGTCGGATTGGCTACCGTTTATCGGGTTCTCACCCAGTTCGAGACAGCTGGCCTGGTGGTGCGCCACAACTTCGATGGCGGCCATGCCGTGTTCGAGCTGGCAGATGGTGAGCATCACGACCACATGGTTTGTGTGGACACCGGTGAGGTGATCGAGTTTTTTGATGCCGAAATCGAGCGCCGGCAGAAAGAAATCGTCGAGGAGCACGGTTACGAGATGGTGGACCACAATCTCGTGTTGTACGTGAAAAAGAAAGTCTGAAATGACGGCAGGCCGGGCAACAGCCTGGCCTGCTTAAGCTGACGGGCAACCCGTCAGCCGATCATGGCTTATTGCCCGCCAGTTGTTTACGGGCGTGGGCCAGAGATTCCTCGGTAAGATCAACTCCTCCCAACATCCGCGCCACTTCATGCACTCGGCCTTCCTGATCCAGACGATCAATATAGGTGCGGGTAGAGTCGCGTTTCTGATCCTTGCGTACAAACAGGTGCTGATGCCCCTGTGCCGCCACCTGGGGCAGGTGGGTCACGGTCAGCACCTGGCCGCGCTCGCCCAGCTGTCGCAACAGTTTGCCAACGATCTCCGCGGTCGGCCCGCCAATCCCCACATCTACTTCGTCAAATACCAACGTCGGTACCCGTGAAGTCTGCGCGGTGATGACCTGAATGCCGAGACTGATACGTGATAGTTCGCCTCCGGAAGCGACCTTGGCCAGCGGCTTGGCCGGTTGTCCGGGGTTGGCACTGACCAGGAACTCGACATTTTCCAGGCCTTGCAGGGGATATTGGTCCAGCTTGAGCGGATGCAACTCCACCTTTATCTGTCCACCCGGCATACCCAGCTGCTTGATTTCTCCGGTGACTGCCTTGGCCAGGCGTGCTGCTGCCTTGCTGCGGGTGGCGGATAATTTATTTGCCAGCGTGTGAAAGTGTTCGCGATAGGCTTCGAGTTCATCTGCCAGGCGTTCCTTGTCGGCGCCGTGTTGCTGAATGTTTTCCAGCTCGTCGATCAGCTGTTGCTGCAGAGCGGGCAGCTGGTCAGCGTTGATACGATGCTTGCGTGCCAGATCATGAATCACGCCCAGCCGCTCTTCGACCTGTTGCTGGCGCTGGGGGTCGGCCTCAAAGTGGTCCAGATAGCGGGTCAACTCACCGACCGCTTCTTCCACCTGAATCTGTGCACCGGCCAGCAGACTGTGTGCTTCGTCCAGGCTACGGCCATGTTCTTTCAGGCCGCCCAGTCGGCTGAGGCTGGAGGTCAGTGCCTGCAGTACGCTGCCGCTGTCATTTTCGCTGCAGATATTGATGATCTGCTGGCATGACTGCATGATCAGCTCGGCGTTGGCCAGCTGGCGCTGTTCAGTTTCCAGCTGATTCAGTTCGCCATCCTGCAGGCTCAGGTTGTCGAGTTCTTCCAGCTGATAGCTGAGCAGCTGAACCCGGGCGTTCTGTTCGTCACTGGTTTCGCTGGCCTGTTTCAGTGCCTGTTCGGTCTGCCGGCAGCGCTGGGCAGCCAGTTGCACCTGGCGGGCGAGATCACCGGCGCCGGCATACTCGTCCAGCAGCCGGCGGTGGGTATCGGTTTTCAACAATGATTGGTGTTCGTGCTGGCTGTGGATATCGATCAGCATTTCGCCCAGTGCCTTGAGGTCCTGCTGGGGGCAGGGGCTGCCGTTGATATAGCCGCGTGAGCGACCTTCAGCGGTGACTACGCGGCGCAGGATGACCTGTGTTTCATCGTTGGCAAGATCGCGCTGGCTCAGCCATTGCACGGCCTCGGGAATATCGCTGATATCGAAGGTGGCGAGAATGTCCGCCTTGTCGGCGCCGGGGCGCACGGCGCCACTGTCAGCGCGATCGCCAAGGGCCAGCGACAGGGCATCGAGCATGATGGATTTGCCAGCCCCGGTTTCACCGGTGATGACCGACATGCCCCGCTCCAGTTCCAGCTCGAGATGATCGACAATCGCGTAATTGTTAACCGCCAGGTGCACCAGCATGGCGTCGTTCTCCGGAGTTTGTTGTTCTGGTTATTTATACAGTAGTGGTGTGCTGTTCTACAACCCCCTTTGCAACCTCTGAAAAAATGCACTTGAACCTGGAGAGTGAAGCCCCATATAGGGACCAGTAAAGATCAATCCGGCCTGCGGGCCGTGTCGCCTTTTTTGTCAGACAGGAGATATGCATGGTGGACGAACCGAGACAGGAGCTGCAGGACGACGACGCCGCAGCTGATCAGGCGCAGGGTACGGTCGCCGTAGAAGAAGATCTGGTAGCCCGGATTACCAGCCTGGAAGAGCAGCTGGCTGCGGCACAGGATCAGGCACTGCGTGCTGCTGCCGATGTGCAGAATGCCCGTCGCCGCGCTGAGCAGGAAGTGGAGAAGGCGCACAAGTTCGCTCTGGAACGTTTTGCCAATGACCTGTTGGCCGTGGTCGACAGCCTGGAGCGTGGCCTGGAGCTGTCCAGCGATGAAGATCCAGCCATCAAGCCGATGCGCGATGGCATGGAGCTGACCCTGAAGTTGTTCGGTGACACCCTGGCCCGCTATCAGGTGGTGGCGGTTGATCCGCATGGCGAGCCCTTCAATCCCGAGTTGCATCAGGCAATGACCATGGAAGAGCGCGACAACGTCGAGCCCAATACCGTGATCAAGGTATTCCAGAAGGGCTACACCATCAGCGGTCGCCTGTTGCGTCCGGCCATGGTGGTGGTCAGCAAAGCCGGTGTCGGCGGTGCTGCCGGATCGATTGACGAGAAGGCTTGAAATTGACTTTTTTTGACCCCATCTAGGGTTCATACACAGATTGAACAATGCCGCTGAACAATACGCGGCCAGCATATTTGGAGATACAGCACATGGGTAAAATTATCGGTATCGACCTGGGGACTACCAACTCCTGCGTCGCGGTCATGGAAAATGGCGTAGCCAAGGTTATCGAGAACGCCGAAGGCGGTCGCACCACACCGTCCATCGTTGCCTATACCAATGATGGCGAGACGCTGGTGGGTATGTCCGCCAAGCGTCAGTCGGTCACCAACCCGCAGAACACCCTGAACGCCGTCAAACGTCTGATTGGTCGTCGTTTCGACGAAGACGTCGTGCAGAAGGACATCAAGCTGGTGCCCTACAAGATCATCAAGGCCGACAACGGTGACGCCTGGGTGGAAGCCAAGGGCGAGAAAATGGCGCCGCCGCAGGTGTCAGCCGAAGTCCTGAAGAAGATGAAAAAGACCGCTGAAGATTACCTGGGCGAGCCGGTCACCGAGGCGGTGATTACGGTGCCTGCGTACTTCAACGACAGTCAGCGTCAGGCCACCAAGGACGCCGGCCGCATCGCCGGTTTGGACGTCAAACGCATCATCAACGAGCCGACCGCGGCAGCGCTGGCCTACGGTATGGACAAGGCCCGTGGCGACTCCACCATTGTGGTCTATGACCTGGGTGGTGGTACTTTCGACGTCTCGGTCATCGAGATTGCTGAAGTGGATGGCGAGCACCAGTTCGAAGTGTTGGCCACCAACGGCGACACCTTCCTGGGTGGTGAAGATTTCGACATGCGCCTGATCGACTATCTGGCGGATGAGTTCAAGAAGGAAAACGGCGTTGATCTGCACCACGATCCGCTGGCCCTGCAGCGTCTGAAAGAAGCTGCCGAAAAGGCCAAGATCGAGCTGTCCACCAGTCAGCAGACCGACGTCAACCTGCCGTACATCACGGCTGATGCCACCGGTCCCAAGCACCTGCAGGTCAAGGTGACCCGTGCGAAGCTGGAATCGCTGGTTGAAGAGCTGGTCAAGCGCAGCATCGAGCCGTGCCGTGTGGCCATGAAAGACGCTGGTCTGGATGTATCCGAGATCAATGAAGTGATCCTGGTCGGTGGTCAGACTCGCATGCCCCTGGTTCAGAAGACCGTTGCCGAGTTCTTCGGCAAGGAGCCGCGCAAGGACGTCAACCCGGATGAAGCCGTTGCCGTGGGTGCAGCGATTCAGGGTGCGGTACTGGCTGGTGACGTGAAGGACGTGCTGCTGCTGGACGTATCCCCGCTGTCGCTGGGTATCGAAACCATGGGTGGCGTGATGACGGCGCTGATCGAGAAGAACACCACCATCCCGACCAAGAAGTCGCAGGTGTTCTCGACCGCTGATGACAACCAGACTGCCGTGACCATTCACGTGCTGCAGGGTGAGCGTAAACAGGCGTCGCAGAACAAGTCACTGGGCCGTTTCGACCTGGCTGACATTCCGCCGGCACAGCGCGGTGTACCGCAGATCGAAGTCAGCTTCGACATCGATGCCAACGGTATCCTCAACGTGTCCGCCAAGGACAAGGCTACCGGCAAGCAGCAGTCGATCATCATCAAGGCCTCTTCCGGTCTGACTGATGAAGAGATCGAACAGATGGTGCGCGATGCTGAGGCCAATGCCGATGAAGACCGCAAGTTCGAGGAACTGGTGAATATCCGCAACCAGGGCGATCAACTGGTTCACGCGACACGCAAGACCCTGACTGAGGTCGGCGACAAGGCCACCGAGGAAGAGAAGACTGCCATCGAGACGGCGCTGGCCGATCTGGAGCAGGCTATCAAGGGTGATGACAAGGCCGACATCGAAGCCAAGATCAATGCGTTGTCCGAGGCCTCCGGTCCGATGGTGCAGAAGATGTATGCTGAACAGGCCCAGGCGGAGCAGGGTGGCGCGCAGGAAGACGCCGGCAATGCCGATGGCGACGATGTAGTGGATGCCGAGTTCGAAGAGGTCAAGGACAACAACAAGTAGTCCTTGCGTGACCGGGCGTCGGGCCTTGCCTGAGGCCCGGTACACAACGCGGCAAGGCAACGCGGGAGCTATTCCCGCGTTGCTGTTTGTGCCGTAAGGCTTTCTAAAGGAAACAGGATTTATGGCCAAGCGTGATTATTATGAAGTGCTGGGCGTGGAGCGCGGCGCCAGTGAAGCCGAGCTGAAAAAGGCCTATCGCCGGCTGGCAATGAAGCATCACCCGGACCGTAATCCGGATGACGCGGAAGCGGAAGAGAAATTCAAGGAGGCCAATGAGGCCTACGAGATGCTCACCGACGCCAACAAGCGCGCAGCCTACGATCAGTACGGCCACGCCGGTGTGGATCCGAACATGGGCGCCGGTGCCGGCGGCTTCGGTGGTGGCGGTAATTTCTCCGACATCTTCGGTGATGTGTTCGGTGACATCTTCGGTGGCGGTGGCGGTGGCGGTGGCGGCGGCGGTGGTGGGCGCGGTCGTTCCAGCGTGCAGCGCGGCAGTGACCTGCGTTATACCCTGGAGCTGGACCTGGAGGAGGCCGTTCGCGGCACCTCGGTCACCATTCGCGTCCCGACGCTGGTTGGCTGCACCACCTGTGATGGCAGCGGCGCCAAGAAGGGCACCAGCCCGGTGACCTGTACCACCTGTGGTGGGCATGGTCAGGTGCGCATGCAGCAGGGTTTCTTCTCGGTGCAGCAGACCTGTCCGCGCTGTCATGGTACCGGGCAGATGATCAGCGATCCGTGCAAGGATTGTCATGGTCAGGGCCGGGTTGAAGAACACAAGACCCTGTCGGTCAAGGTGCCGGCTGGGGTGGATACCGGTGATCGCATTCGTTTGTCCGGCGAAGGTGAGGCGGGCGTCAATGGCGGGCCGTCCGGGGATCTGTATGTAGTCGTCTCGGTACGTGAGCACAAGCTGTTCCAGCGCGATGGCAAGAATCTGTACTGCGAAGTGCCGATCAACTTTGCTGATGCTGCCCTGGGCGGTGAATTGGAAGTGCCGACGCTGGATGGTCGGGTCAAGCTGAAGATTCCCGAGGGCACTCAGACCGGTAAGCTGTTCCGCTTGCGCGGCAAGGGTGTGGTGCCGGTGCGTGGTGGTTCTGCCGGTGATTTGCTGTGCCGTGTGTCCGTGGAAACGCCAGTCAACCTGACCAAGCGTCAGCGCGAGCTGCTGGGCGAGCTGCGTGATACGCTGCAGGCCGAAGGCAGCAATCAGTCGCCGCGGGCCAAGAACTGGTTCGAAGGTGTGAAAAATTTCTTTGAAGACATGAAGTTCTGACCGGGGCAAGCATGAAAAGAGTAGCGGTTATCGGCGCAGCCGGGCGGATGGGCAAGACCTTGATCGAGGCCATCCAGCAAGCAGAAGGAGCCAGCCTGACGGCGGCAATCGAGCGTCCGGAAAGCAGCTTGATCGGTGCTGACGCCGGTGAGCTGGCGGGCCTGGGCAAACTGGGCGTGAATATCGTCGGTGATCTGCACGGGGTGCTGGGTGACTTTGATGTGCTGATCGACTTCACGCATCCCACCAGTACTCTGGTCAACCTCGAGACCTGCCGCGCGGCGGGCAAGGCGCTGGTAATCGGTACTACCGGCTTCTCCGAAGAGGAGAAGCTGGTGATTGCCAAGGCGGCCGAGCAGGTGCCGGTGGTGTTCGCGCCTAACTTCAGTGTGGGTGTCAACCTGACCCTCAAGCTGCTGGATATGGCTGCTCGGGTCATGGGTGATGAGGCGGATATCGAGATCATTGAAGCCCACCACCGGCACAAGGTCGATGCACCGTCCGGTACTGCGCTGCGCATGGGTGAAGTGGTTGCCGATGCGCTGGGTCGTGATCTGCAGAAGGTGGCGGTGTATGGCCGCGAAGGTCAGACCGGCGCACGTGATCGCGAGACCATAGGTTTTGCCACCGTGCGTGCCGGCGATGTGGTCGGTGATCACACGGTGCTGTTTGCCACCGAAGGCGAGCGCGTCGAAATCACCCATAAAGCCTCCAGCCGCATGACCTTTGCCAAGGGTGCTGTGCGTTCGGCGATCTGGCTGGGCGAGCGCAAAAGTGGTTTGTTCGACATGCAGGATGTGTTGTCGCTGCGCGATTGATTATGTGGCAGTAGCGGAACCAGCAAAAACCCCGGCCAGTTAGCTGCGCCGGGGTTTTTTGTGTCTGTCAGGACGCGGTTGGGTTACGCCTAAATAGCTTCCTCTCGTCTGATCAGACGATGTTGTCTTGTGGCCTGCCTCTGAGAATCAAGAGCGTCCCAGGTGGGCGTTGATGTTCTTGCCTACCTACTCGATTTGCATGAACGCTAACCCCCTCTGGTCATGTTTGGCCGGCGCGGGCTGGTGTTCTCCTCGGAGGTGCGCATGAAGGATGCGGCAGCACATGATGTGGCTCTGGCATACAGCCCGGTGGTCATTGGCCCTTTGACGCTGCGTAACCGCTTCGTCAAATCGGCAACCAATGAAGGTATGTCACCCGATGGCGTGCCTTCTCGGCAATTGGTGCAATTCCATGCGGATATGGCAGCTGGCGGGGTTGGGCTGACAACACTGGCCTATTGCGCTGTCAGCACCCAGGGTTGCACGCTGCCAAACCAGATTTGCCTGGACCGCGCCACGCTACCCCACCTGCGTGCCCTGACCGATGCAGTGCACGCAAAAGGCGGTGCAGTGTCGGCGCAGGTTACCCATGGTGGCTGCTTCACGTTCACCAAAGTACCCGGGCAAAGCAGGCCGCTTTCGGCCAGTGGCGGGTCCAACAAGATAGGCCTGATGAGTGGGCAGTATCTCAAACGCCAGATGAATGCGGCGGATATGGAGCGCATCGCCGCCGAGTTTGCCCGTGGTGCGCAGCTGGCGCGGGAGGCGGGCTTTGATGCTGTGGAAATCCATATGGGCCATGGCTACCTGCTCAGCCAGTTTTTGTCGCCGCTTTACAATAAACGCAACGACCTTTACGGCGGCACATTGGATAATCGTCTGCGTTTCCCGCGTGAGGTGTTGCGGCGGGTGCTGGATGCGGTAGGTGAGGATCTTGCGGTCATCTGCAAATACAGCATGGTGGAAGGCGCACGCGGCGGTAATGGGGGGTTGCTAAATAGCATGGCTGTCTTCATACCCCTCATGACGCAAAAAGGCCGACCCTCGCGGGTCAGCCTTTTTATTGTTCACGAGGTTGCGTCAGCTGGTCTTGTTCTGGCGCACCTGCTCGCGGGCCAGGTCATTGAGTTTCTCTGTATTGCGCGACAGATAGAAAGCAGCGATGGTTGGCACCCAGTCGGAGCGGTGGTTGAGCAGACGGGGCTGAATGAAACTGTATTGCTTGTCCAGATCGGTCAGGGTTTCGGACAGTTCCGGTAACAGCGATTTGAGGGTTGCCGAGCGTTTGACGATGCTGGCATCCATGTTCTGGAATACGGTTTCGCCGGGTTCGATGAAATAGATGCCGATCGAGCTGAACATGCTGTTCTGGTACAGCAACAGGATCTGGCTGGTTTCCAGGCTCTGCTGGTGCAGGGTATGGAGGTTTTCGCTGATGGTGCCGGCCAATGTGGAATATTGCGCGGCGGCGGCCTTGTCGAGATTGCCATGGGCCATCATGATGCGGTTGACGGTTGCCAGGTGGTAGTGAGCTTCTTCCTGGGTCTGGTTTTCCAGCTCTCGAATCAAGCTGATGAATTCATTGAAAGGGGTGCGCAGCTCTGCGGGGTTGTCTACCAGGCGCAGCAGCTTTTCCATATTGCTCAGTGCGTCATTGTAGTTCTCACGGTTGCCCGGCTCGCGCACACGTTCGAACAGATTGTTGTCGATCAATAGATAGGTGGCGGCGCGATAGCTCTCGCTGCGGAGCTCGTGGAGGTTCTGTGCCATTTGCGCCTCGGTATTCGCCTGGATTTGGGCGGCGAAGCCGAGCAGAAACAGAATCAAGAGGTGTTTCAGCTGTGTTTTCATTGCCTGGAGTCCCTTTTGTTGTTGTAGATCCTGATCCGACAACGCTGCGTGGTGCCGGCAGAATATCCCCTGACTCTGCGGTCGGGGATCTTATCCATCTGCAGTTTTAGCATGTTCATCGCGATTATGAAACAGAGCTTGAAGGTAATATCGGTTCACAGAGCAGTGCGGGCGGTATGGATATTTACTGATCAAACCGTTAAACTATCGCGCTAATCTGTCTATTCAGCGCGTATCTGACAATGCCTATGCAGTGGGGTGAAGTGGTGAACACGTCATTCCCGCTTTTGTGCAGCCCGCGTTTGGTAAAAACGTGTCAGTCTTTCGGAGGTTTTCTTGTCCAAGCCCGCCATTCTCGCCCTCGCCGACGGCAGCATTTTTCACGGTGAGGCCATCGGCGCCGACGGTCACAGCGTCGGTGAGGTTGTATTCAATACAGCCATGACCGGTTATCAGGAGATCCTCACCGATCCTTCCTATGCACGCCAGATCGTCACGCTGACTTATCCTCACATTGGCAACACCGGCACCACTCCCGAAGACGCAGAATCCTGGAAGGTCTGGGCTGCGGGCCTGGTAATTCGTGACCTGCCGTTGATGGCCAGTAACTGGCGTAACAAGCAACCGCTGCCGGACTATCTGAAGGAGCACGGTACCGTTGCCATTGCCGGTATCGATACCCGTCGTCTGACGCGCATCCTTCGCGAGAAGGGCGCTCAGAATGGTTGTGTCATGGCGGGTGAGGATGCGACTGAAGCCAAGGCTCTCGAACTGGCGCGCGGCTTCGCAGGGCTGAAGGGTATGGACCTGGCCAAGGAGGTCAGCGTCAAGGAGGCTTACGAATGGCGTTCAGGTGCCTGGGATCTGGCGACCGATAGCCATGCGGAAATCGACGCGGCTGATCTGCCCTACCATGTGGTGGTGTTTGATTTCGGTGTCAAATACAACATTCTGCGGATGCTGGTCGCGCGTGGCTGCCGGTTGACCGTTGTGCCTGCGCAGACCACTGCCGCTGAAGTATTGGCGCTGAATCCCGATGGCGTGTTGCTGTCCAACGGTCCGGGTGATCCGGAGCCCTGTGATTATGCAATCAAGGCTATTCAGGAGCTGCTGGAGGCCGAAATGCCGATTCTCGGTATCTGTCTGGGCCACCAGCTGCTGGCCCTGGCTTCCGGCGCTCGCACCATGAAAATGGCCAGTGGGCACCACGGTGCCAACCATCCCGTGCAGGACCTGCGTACCGGTGCCGTCATGATCACCAGCCAGAATCATGGCTTTGCCGTAGACGAAGCCAGTCTGCCGGCCAACGTCCGGGCGACCTACAAGTCCCTGTTTGACGGCACTCTGCAAGGTATCGAGCGCACCGACAAGGTTGCCTTCAGCTTCCAGGGGCACCCCGAAGCCAGCCCTGGACCGGGTGATGTGGCGCCGCTGTTCGAGCGGTTCATCGCCGCTATGGGTAAAAATTGCTGAGCCGGTAAACTCCAAGGATTAATGAAACACTATGCCAAAACGTACTGATATCAAAAGTATTCTGATCCTCGGCGCCGGTCCCATCGTGATCGGCCAGGCCTGTGAGTTTGACTATTCCGGTGCTCAGGCCTGCAAGGCACTGAGAGAGGAAGGGTTCCGGGTCATCCTGGTTAACTCCAACCCGGCCACCATCATGACCGACCCGGCGATGGCCGATGCTACCTATATCGAGCCGATCAAGTGGGAGACCGTAGCCCGGATCATCGAGAAGGAGCGCCCTGATGCGCTGCTGCCGACCATGGGCGGCCAGACCGCGCTGAACTGTGCGCTGGATCTGGAAAAGCACGGTGTGCTGGAAAAATTCGGTGTGGAAATGATCGGCGCCAACGCGGATGCCATCGATAAGGCCGAAGACCGCTCGCGCTTTGACCAGGCCATGCGGGCCATCGGTCTGGAATGCCCTCGCTCGGGTATCGCTCACAATATGGCCGAAGCCCACGGCGTGCTTGAGCAGGTGGGCTTTCCCTGCATCATTCGTCCGTCCTTCACCATGGGCGGCACCGGCGGCGGCATCGCCTACAACCGCGAAGAGTTCGAAGAAATCTGCAACCGGGGTCTGGATCTGTCACCGACCAAGGAATTGTTGATCGACGAGTCGCTGATCGGTTGGAAAGAATATGAAATGGAAGTTGTCCGCGACAAGAAGGACAACTGCATCATCGTCTGCTCGATCGAGAATTTCGATCCCATGGGCGTGCATACCGGCGATTCCATCACGGTTGCACCAGCCCAGACGCTGACTGACAAGGAATACCAGATCATGCGCAACGCCTCGCTGGCGGTGCTGCGTGAAATCGGTGTGGAAACCGGCGGTTCCAACGTCCAGTTCGGTATCGATCCGAAGGACGGGCGCATGGTAGTCATCGAGATGAACCCGCGGGTATCGCGCTCCTCTGCGCTGGCTTCCAAAGCGACCGGCTTCCCGATCGCCAAGATCGCGGCCAAGCTGGCAGTGGGCTATACCCTCGACGAATTGCAGAATGACATTACCGGTGGTCGCACCCCGGCGTCCTTCGAGCCGTCGATTGACTACGTTGTCACCAAGATTCCACGTTTCGCCTTCGAGAAATTCCCGAATGCCGACGCCCGCCTGACTACGCAGATGAAATCCGTGGGTGAGGTCATGGCCATCGGCCGTACCTTCCAGGAATCCCTGCAGAAGGCCTTGCGCGGTCTGGAAGTGGGCTCCTGTGGCTTTGATCCGCAGCTGGATCTGAATGCCGCCGATACCCCCACCAATCTGACTCGTGAGCTGACCGTCCCCGGTGCCGAGCGTATCTGGTATATCGGCGATGCCTTCCGTTCCGGTATGAGTGTGGAGCGTATTTTCGAGCTGACCAATATCGATCCCTGGTTCCTGGTGCAGATCGAAGATCTGATCAAGGACGAGGAGCGCATCAAGAAGCTTGGTCTGGCTGATCTCGACAAGACTCTGATGTACCGTCTCAAGCGCAAGGGCTTTTCCGATACCCGCCTGGCGCAGTTGCTGGGCGTGAGCGAGAAGAACCTGCGTTCGCAGCGTCATAAGCTGGGGGTGTTCCCGGTGTATAAGCGGGTGGATACCTGCGCCGCCGAATTCGCCACCGATACGGCCTACATGTACTCGACCTACGAGGAAGAGTGTGAGGCCAATCCGTCCAGCCGCGACAAGATCATGATCCTGGGTGGCGGGCCGAACCGTATCGGTCAGGGCATCGAGTTCGACTATTGCTGCGTACATGCGGCACTGGCCATGCGTGAAGACGGTTACGAGACCATCATGGTCAACTGTAACCCGGAAACCGTTTCCACCGACTACGACACCTCCGATCGCCTGTATTTCGAGCCGGTGACCCTGGAAGACGTACTGGAAATCGTTCGTGTCGAGCAGCCCAAGGGTGTGATCGTGCAGTACGGCGGGCAGACCCCGCTGAAGCTGGCGCGTGCTCTGGAAGAAGCCGGCGTGCCGATTATCGGTACCAGCCCGGAAGCCATCGACCGCGCCGAAGATCGCGAGCGCTTCCAGCAGATGGTCGAGCGTCTGAATCTGCGTCAGCCGCCGAATACCACGGTGCGCAGCGAAGATGAAGCCATTACTGCGGCGAACAAGATCGGTTATCCGCTGGTCGTGCGTCCGTCCTACGTACTGGGTGGTCGCGCCATGGAGATCGTCTATCAGGAAGACGAGCTCAAGCGCTACCTGCGTGACGCTGTGAAGGTGTCCAACGACAGCCCGGTGCTGCTGGATCACTATCTCAACTGCGCCATCGAGATGGATGTGGATGCCGTATCTGACGGCACCGATGTGGTGATCGGCGCGATCATGCAGCACATCGAGCAGGCTGGTGTGCACTCCGGTGACTCGGCCTGTTCGCTGCCGCCGTACTCCCTGTCGTCCGAGATTCAGGACGAGATGCGTGATCAGGTCAAGCGCATGGCGCTGGAGCTGGGAGTGGTGGGGCTGATGAACGTGCAGTTGGCGCTGCAGGATGGTGTCATTTACGTAATTGAAGTGAACCCGCGCGCCTCGCGCACCGTGCCTTTTGTGTCCAAGTGCATCGGCCAGTCGCTGGCGCAGATTGCGGCACGCGTCATGGCTGGCAAGACGCTGAAGGAGCTGGGCTTTACCGAGGAAGTGATCCCGCCGTTCTTCGCTGTGAAGGAAGCGGTCTTCCCGTTCGCCAAATTCCCGGGCGTTGACCCCATTCTTGGGCCGGAAATGAAGTCTACCGGTGAAGTCATGGGTGTCGGCGACAGCTTTGCCGAAGCCTTTGCCAAGTCCCAGCTGGGTGCCAGCGAAGTGCTGCCAACTTCCGGTACGGTGTTCATCAGCGTACGCGAAGATGATAAGCCCTTTGTCGCCGATATGGCTCGCGAGCTGGTTGAGCTGGGCTTTGATATTGTCGCGACCTCAGGGACCGCCAAGGTTATCGAGGCTGCCGGGTTGCCGGTGCGCAGGGTGAACAAGGTCACTGAAGGCCGTCCGCATATCGTCGATATGATCAAGAACGAACAGGTCAGCCTGGTGATCAATACTACCGAAGGTCGCCAGTCGATTGCTGACTCCTACTCCATTCGTCGTAACGCGCTGCAGCACAAGGTGTATTCCACCACCACGCTGGCCGGCGGTCAGGCAGTCTGCATGGCATTGAAATTCGGACCCGAGCGGGCGGTGCGTTGCCTGCAGGATCTGCACGAGAGATTATGAATATGAAGTACCCGATGACCAAAAAGGGCGCCGAAGCCCTGGAAGAAGAGCTCAAGCATCTGAAGTCAGTGATGCGTCCGCAGATTACCCAGGCCATCGCCGAAGCGCGTGAGTTGGGCGACCTGAAGGAAAACGCCGAATACCATGCCGCCCGCGAACAGCAGGGCATGGTCGAAGCGCGGGTGCGGGATATCGAAGGTCGGCTGTCCAATGCCCAGGTGATCGATGTCACTGCCATCGCGCGTACCGGCAAGGTGATCTTCGGCACGACCGTGACTATCGCCAACGTGGATACCGACGAGGAAGTGCAGTATCAGATCGTTGGTGAGGACGAGGCGGAGATCAAGCAGCGCAAGATCTCTGTCACCTCACCCATTGCCCGGGCATTGATCGCCAAGGAAGAGGGCGACATCGTGGCGGTGAAAACCCCTGGCGGCGTCGTTGAGTATGAGATCGTCGAGGTGCAGCACCTGTGAGACCGGGTGCTACTCTGCCGGCCATGCGCAGCGGCAGGGTAGCCTGGCAGCTGGCTCAGACGTTGTGGGTGGGCGGCGTATGGATGTTGCATTTCGTCATGCTGCCGGCGCTGGAGCGATTTGGTCTGGCGCCCTTGCTGATTGATGAAATAGGCGGGTTCATGCGCCCGTTGCTGGTGGGCTTTGCAGCGGTATGTGCGCTATTGCAGTGCGTGGTAGCGTGCTCGGTGTTGGGTTTGGTGATCTGGCGGGATTTGCGTGGGCAGTTGCTGCTGTTGGTCATGCTGGCAGCTGCTGCTTTTTTCGTTGTCGGCGGTTTGCCGAACGGAGCATATTGGCAGTTCTTCAGTTATCTGGTGCTGGCGTTTGCCGGTCTGGTATTGACACTGCAGCCGCGCCCGGATGAGATTGCGGAACACTGATGTAGGGGCGGCTTTTGGTGGCCGCTCATACAAATGCCTGCTTCGGGAAGAAGCTGCCAGACAGGCTGTCTGACAGGCCGGGATCAGAGATCCTTGAGGCGAGCCAGGTTTGACAGCTTGGGGTTGGCTTTCTTGTTGCGACGCAGCAGGATGGCCATTTTGCCGATAACCTGAACCAGCTCTGCACCACTGGCTTTGCAGAGTTCTTCGATCAGGGTCTGCTTGGTATCGCGATCGCCAACGGTGATGCGGATCTTGATCAGTTCATGATCGTTCAGGGCACGGTCAAGCTCGGCCAGCACGCCTTCGCTGGCGCCTTGCTCGCTGACTATCACCACCGGCTTGAGATGGTGCCCAATGCGTTTGTAGGCTTTCTTCTGTTCAGAGCTGAGCGCCATAATAATCCGTTTGAATCCCTGTGCGATGTTCGATGAAGGTCGTTTAAGGGATCTAGTATAACCGGCGGAGCAATCCGCTGCATGAGGTATTCCGTGGCAAGATCAAAGACCAGCAAGGGTTGGTTGAAAGAACATTTCGATGACCCTTATGTAAAGAAGGCGCAAAAGGACGGCTACCGCTCCCGTGCCAGCTACAAGCTGCTGGAGATTCAGGAAAAGGACCGCTTGCTGCGCCCTGGCATCACCGTGCTGGATCTTGGTTCGGCGCCGGGCGGGTGGTCGCAGGTGGCCAGTCGGGTGATTGGCGAGAAGGGGCGTATCATTGCCTCGGATATTCTGCCGATGGACAGTATCCCGGATGTCACCTTCATTGAAGGCGATTTTACCGAAGACGCCGTGTTCGAGGCGATACTCGCTGCCATCGGTGATAGTCGTGTGGATCTTGTAATTTCGGATATGGCCCCCAATATGAGTGGAACGCCCGAAGTCGACCAGCCACGTGCAATCTATCTGTGTGAGCTGGCGTTGGATATGGCCTGCCGGGTACTGCATCCAGGCGGCGATTTCCTGATCAAGGTGTTTCACGGCGAAGGGTTCGACGATTATTTCAAGGAGATGCGTGGCCGTTTCGACAAGATGGTTACGCGCAAGCCGGGTGCCTCCCGGGATCGATCCAGAGAGACCTATCTCCTGGGTAAGGGCTTCAAGGGTGAAGCCTGAGTGGTGGGCTGAGGACACAGCGCGTTACACAGGTGCGACTGCCGCAGTGGCAGAATCTGGTGTAAGGTAGATGGCCGGATAAACAGACGAATACAGCCAGGCTTCGACCATTCAGATGGCGGGGCAAGAGGATAGCAATTTGAACGATATGGCGAAAAACCTCATTCTGTGGTTGATCATCGCTGCAGTGCTGGTGACTGTGATGAACAATTTCAGCAGTCCGACCGAACCGCGAGCACTGAATTACACCGAATTTCTTGAGCTGGTGAGTGATCGCCAGGTCGAACGCGTTACCGTGGATGGATTCATCATTACCGGCAAGCGCCGTGATGGCGAAGTCTTCAAGACAGTGCGTCCAGCCATTCAGGACAACGGCCTGATTGGCGATCTGCTGGAAAACGACGTGGTCGTCGAAGGCAAGCAGCCGGAGCGTCAGAGCATCTGGACTCAGTTGCTGATCGCCAGCTTCCCGATTCTGATCATCATCGCCATTTTCATGTTCTTCATGCGGCAGATGCAGGGCGGCGGCGGTGGTCGTGGTGGTCCGATGAGCTTCGGCAAGAGCAAGGCGCGGATGCTGACGGAGGATCAGGTCAAGACGACCTTTGCCGATGTCGCTGGTTGTGATGAGGCCAAGGAAGAGGTTGGTGAGCTGGTTGAGTTTCTGCGTGATCCGGGCAAGTTTCAGCGTCTGGGTGGCCATATTCCGCGCGGCGTACTGATGGTCGGTCAGCCAGGTACCGGTAAAACGTTGCTGGCCAAGGCGGTAGCAGGTGAGGCCAAGGTACCCTTCTTCACCATTTCCGGCTCTGACTTCGTGGAAATGTTCGTCGGCGTCGGTGCCAGCCGTGTGCGCGACATGTTTGAACAGGCCAAGAAGCATGCGCCTTGCATTATTTTCATCGATGAGATCGACGCGGTCGGTCGTCATCGTGGCGCCGGTATGGGTGGTGGTCATGATGAGCGCGAGCAGACCCTGAACCAGTTGCTGGTGGAAATGGATGGTTTCGAGGCCAATGACGGTGTCATCGTGGTCGCTGCAACCAACCGCCCCGACGTGCTTGATCCCGCACTGCTGCGCCCCGGCCGTTTTGACCGCCAGGTGGTGGTGGGGCTGCCTGATATCCGTGGTCGCGAACAGATTCTCAAGGTGCACATGCGCAAGGTGCCGCTGGGTGACGACGTTGTGGCATCGGGGATCGCCCGTGGCACGCCCGGCTTCTCGGGTGCTGATCTGGCCAACCTGGTCAACGAGGCATCGCTGTTCGCCGCTCGTGCCGGCAAGCGCCTGGTCGAAATGAACGAATTTGAAATGGCCAAGGACAAGATCATGATGGGCGCCGAGCGCAAGTCCATGGTCATGTCCGACAAGGAAAAGCTCAATACCGCGTACCACGAGTCCGGCCATGCCATCGTTGGGCGTCTGGTGCCCGAGCATGATCCGGTCTACAAAGTGTCGATCATTCCACGCGGACGTGCGTTGGGTGTGACCATGTTCCTGCCTGAGGAAGATCGTTACAGCCTGTCCAAGCGCGCACTGATCAGTCAGATCTGCTCGCTGTTTGGCGGTCGGATTGCCGAGGAAATGACGCTGGGTTTTGATGGTGTGACCACGGGTGCATCCAACGACATCATGCGTGCCACCCAGTTGGCGCGGAACATGGTGACCAAATGGGGATTGTCGGAAAAGCTGGGTCCGTTGATGTATGCCGAGGAAGAAGGCGAAGTGTTTCTCGGGCGCAGTGCCGGCAGCCAGCAGACCAGCGTGTCCGCCGAAACGGCGCGGATGATCGACGAGGAAGTACGCAGCATTATCGATGGCTGCTACGCCACCGCCAAGCGTCTTCTGGAAGAGAACCGCGACAAGCTGGATGTGATGGCTGAAGCGCTGATGAAGTACGAAACCATCGATCTCGAGCAGATCAATGACATCATGAGCGGCACGCCGGTGCGGGATCCCAAAGGGTGGTCGGACGATGACCGTCGTGGCCCCGGCGCAATGATTCCTGATGCGGATGCGCCCCAGGATTCTCAGGAGAATGACGGTATCATTGGCGGTCCTGCCAGCGAGCACTGAGGACAGCATGACAGAACCACGTAATAACTCCCGGTTGCCTTGCGGCGACCGGGAGCTGAGCCTTTCCCGTACCCATGTCATGGGTATTCTGAACATCACCCCTGATTCGTTTTCCGACGGCGGTCGCTACAATAATCGTGATGCTGCGCTGGCGCATGTTGAGCAGATGCTTGCTGCGGGTGCGACGCTGATCGATATTGGTGGCGAGTCGACGCGTCCCGGCGCTGCGCTGGTCGGTGTCCAGGAAGAGGTTGATCGAGTGGTGCCTATGGTCGAGGCGATCAAGGCGCGCTTTGATGTGGTGGTGTCGATCGATACCAGTACGCCCGAGGTCATCAGTGGTTCGGCGGCCGTGGGTGCCGGGTTGATCAACGATATTCGTGCACTGTGCCGTCCCGGTGCCATGCAGGCGGCGGTAGACTCGAGGCTGGCCGTGTGTCTGATGCACATGCAGGGTGAGCCGCAGAGCATGCAGCAGGCACCGGTCTACGATTCAGTATTGGTCCAGGTGAACTCTTTTCTCGAGGCGCGGGTCCAAGCCTGCCTGGACGCGGGAATCGAGCGCAGCAGGCTGGTGCTCGACCCCGGTTTCGGTTTTGGTAAAACTCTGCAGCATAACCTCGAACTGTTCGCTCATATGGAAGCGCTGCGTCCGCTCGATCTGCCTATTCTGGTGGGAGTGTCACGCAAGAGCATGATAGGTCAGGCGCTGGGTCGGCCGGTCGATCAACGTCTGAGTGGAGGCTTGGCGTTGGCGGCATTGGCGGTAGCCAAGGGTGCGCGCATCATTCGTGTGCATGATGTGGCGGAAACCGCTGATGTGGTGCGTATGGTCGATGCAGTGAATGTTGCGGGATCTTCAGATATTTGATTTTCAGGATACTCCTAAATGGAAAAGCGCTATTTCGGCACTGATGGCATCCGTGGTCCGGTTGGGACCCACCCGATTACACCTGAATTCATGCTCAGACTCGGCTGGGCGACTGGCATGGCATTCAAGCACCATGGTCAGTGTCGTGTGGTTATCGGCAAGGACACACGTATTTCCGGTTACATGTTCGAATCAGCGTTGGAGGCGGGGTTGTCCGCCGCCGGTGCGCAGGTGCAGCTCCTGGGTCCGATGCCGACCCCCGCTATTGCTTATTTGACGCGCACCTTCAAGGCAGATGCGGGCATCGTCATCAGCGCATCGCACAACCCGCATTACGATAATGGCATCAAGTTCTTCTCGGCTCAGGGCACCAAGTTGCCCGATACCCTGGAGCATGAAATTGAGCGATTGGTCGACACGCCCATGCAGGTGGTTGAGTCTGGCGAGCTGGGTAAGGTGGCGCGGGTTGAGGATGCGTCGGGTCGTTATATCGAATTCTGCAAAAGCAGCGTACCGACCAGTACCAGCTTCAAGGGTATGAAGATCGTGCTGGATTGCGCCAATGGCGCTACCTACAAGGTCGCCCCCAGCGTGTTCAGCGAGCTGGGCGCCGAAGTCAGCGTGATCGGTGCCAGTCCGGATGGTCTGAACATCAATGCGGGTGTTGGCTCCACCGATTTGGCTGCGCTGAGCAGGGCAGTGGTTGCGTGTCAGGCGGACCTGGGCATCGCCTTCGATGGTGATGGTGACCGGGTAATGATGGTGGATCATCTGGGTAATGAAGTAGACGGCGATGAGCTGCTCTATATCATGGCGCTGGATCTGTACGAGCGTGGCTTGCTTGAAGGTGGCGTGGCCGGCACGCTGATGACCAACCTCGGCCTAGAGTTAGCGCTGCGTGAGCGGGATATTCCCTTTGTGCGTGCCAAGGTCGGTGACCGTTATGTCATGGCCGAGCTGCATCAGCGTGGCTGGCAGCTGGGTGGTGAGGCTTCCGGGCATCTGGTGTGTCTGCGGCACACCACCACGGGTGACGGGATCATCGCCGCGTTGCAGGTGGTGCGTGCGCTGCGGATGTCGGGTAAGAGCCTGGCGGAAGCCTGCAAAGGAATGAGCAAGTGTCCGCAAAAGCTGATCAATGTGCGTTATCAGAATACCGGAGAGTCTCCCTTGGAGGTGCCTGAGTTGCAGGCTGCGGTGGCAGCAGCAGAGGCGCGGCTGGGCGATTCCGGTCGGGTTCTATTGCGTCTGTCGGGCACCGAGCCGCTGATTCGGGTGATGGTTGAAGGGCAAAATTCGGAGCAGGTTGCACGCGAGGCTGAAGCGCTGGCCGGGCAAGTGCAAAAAATGTTTGGTGACCGCTGAAAAGGCAGTTGTGTCGGGTTGGCAACTTGGTTAACATTGGCGCCCGCTTGAGCTGAGAGGTTAGGCATGCGTCGTCCGCTGGTCGCCGGAAACTGGAAAATGTACGGTACTCGGCAGTCCGTTGATGAGTTGCTCTCCGGATTGAATGAGCAGCAGTGGCCCGAAGAGGTCGATCTGCTGGTTGCGCCTCCGGCACTGTATATTCAGCAGTGTCATCACGCGCTGACGGGTTCGCCGCTGCGGCTGGCTGGACAGAGTTGCGCATTTCAGGCGGAATCCGGCGCGTTGACCGGCGAGATATCTCCGGCACAGTTGCGTGATGCGGGTTGTGAATTTGTACTGGTTGGTCATTCCGAGCGGCGCAGTCTGTTCGGTGAGACTGACGAAGTGATTTGTCGTAAGTTCGCCGCGGCACTGGCTTGCGGTCTTCGCCCCATTCTTTGTGTTGGCGAGACGCGCGAGCAGTATGATGCCGGCGAAACTGCGAATGTGGTCGAGCGTCAATTGCAGGCTGTGCTGGACACCTTCGGTGTTGGCGGTTTGGCTCAGGGTGTGGTGGCGTACGAGCCGGTCTGGGCAATTGGTACGGGTCTGACGGCTACGCCGGAACAGGCTCAGGACGTCCATGCCATGATTCGTGCGCGCCTTGCAGTGCTTGATGATGAGCAGGCCCGGTGCGTACAGATTGTCTATGGTGGCAGCGTTAAAGCGGATAATGCTCAGGCACTGTTTGACATGCCGGATATCGATGGGGGGTTGGTAGGTGGAGCCTCTCTCAATGCAGATGAATTTGGTGCGATAGCGCGCGCCGCGGGACAAGCTAAATGATTCAAACCGTAGTTGTGGTTGTACATCTCCTGGTCGCCATTGGTCTGGTTGGGTTGATTCTTATCCAGCAAGGCAAGGGTGCGGAGACGGGTGCGTCCTTTGGTTCCGGTGCGTCCGGTACGGTTTTTGGCAGCCAGGGTTCGGCTACTTTTCTAAGTCGCTTGACAGCTGTGCTGGCGACTGTATTCTTTGTCACCTCTTTGGGTCTGGCTTTTTATGCCAGCCACAAGGCGAGCGACGTTCGTGATGCGGGCCTTCCGGTTCCGATGATGCAGAGCGAGCCGCGCGCCCCGGTTAGTGAAGATGTTCCTGTTCTTGAAGATCAGGCTCCTCAGGCACCTGTGACCAGCGATATTCCGGTCGTAGAGTAAGCCAACAGTTTTGCGGAAGTGGTGGAATTGGTAGACACGCTATCTTGAGGGGGTAGTGCCTTAGGGTGTATGGGTTCGAGTCCCATTTTCCGCACCAATAAAAAGGGCCTGCAGCAACGCAGGCCCTTTGTTTTTTCCGGGCACAATATGCCAGGTTGTCTTGTTAGGCTGCCGAGCGTATAATTCATGCCCTAGATTCGACGCGGGGTGGAGCAGTCTGGTAGCTCGTCGGGCTCATAACCCGAAGGTCGTAGGTTCAAATCCTGCCCCCGCAACCAGTCAAAGGCCCCTTTTCAGGGGCTTTTTGTTAACTCCGGACTTCACAAGATGAAGTGGCCGGAACCAGGATGGGCTTTAGGCCCATTTTTTATTCATTCAAGAAAGGCGGTGAAATTGTCCGGCAAAGTTACCGAATTGGAGGGCCTGCTGGTCCCGATTGTCGAAGCTCTGGGCTATCGTTGTTGGGGGATCGAGTTTCTTTCGCAGGGGCGTCACAGTCTGCTGCGAGTGTATATCGAACACCCTGACGGCGTGAGCGTGGAAGCGTGCGCGACCATCAGCAGGCAAGCCAGTGCGGTGCTGGATGTGGAAGACCCCATCAGTGGCGATTACACTCTGGAAGTATCTTCTCCGGGAATGGACAGACCTTTGTTCACTCTCGAGCAGTTTGCCGCTTATGTTGGCGAACAGGCCAAAATCAGATTGCGCGTGCCCTATGAAGGCCGGCGGAATTTTCAAGGTGTCATCCGCGGGGTGGAAGGCGATGAGGTTGTATTGCAGGTGGAAGAACACGAGTACCTGCTGCCCATCGATACCATCGATAAAAGTAACATCATTCCGCGGTTTTGAGCATTTTTCGGGCTCCAGTGGCCCCAATGGACGGCGTTAGGCGAGGCATACGATGAGCAAAGAAGTGCTGCTGGTTGTGGAATCCGTATCCAATGAGAAGGGCGTGCCGCCCGGAGTCATTTTCGAGGCGCTGGAGCTGGCCTTGGCAACGGCCACCAAAAAGCGCTATGAAGACGAAGTCGACGTGCGGGTGGAAATCAATCGCCAGACCGGCGACTACGACAGCTTCCGCCGCTGGACTGTGGTAGTGGACGATGACTTCGAAGAGCCAGATATGCAGTTAGCGCTGGATCAGGCGCACGCTCGCGACCCGGCATTGAATGTCGGTGATGTGGTTGAAGAGAAGATCGATTCAGTCGAGTTCGGTCGTATCGCCGCGCAGATCGCCAAGCAGGTCATCGTCCAGAAGGTCCGTGAAGCAGAGCGTGCCCAGGTGGTTGACGCGTACCGCGACCGGCTGGGTGAGATCATCAGTGGCACGGTAAAGAAAGTTACCCGTGACAGTGTCATCGTGGACCTGGGCAATAATGCCGAAGCGGTATTGCCACGCGAGGAAATGATCCCGCGCGAGACCTTCCGCACCGGCACCCGCATCCGCGCGCTGCTCAAGGATATCCGTGTCGAAAATCGCGGCCCGCAGTTGGTACTGTCGCGCAGCTGCCCGGAAATGATTATCGAACTGTTCCGTATCGAAGTGCCGGAGATTTCCGAAGAGCTGATCGAGGTCATGGGCGCTGCTCGCGATCCGGGTTCACGGGCCAAGATTGCGGTGCGCTCGAAAGACAAGCGTATTGATCCGCAGGGTGCCTGTATCGGTATGCGCGGCTCGCGTGTTCAGGCGGTGTCCGGCGAGCTGGGTGGTGAGCGGGTGGATATCGTGCTCTGGGATGACAACCTGGCCCAGTTCGTGATCAACGCCATGTCGCCAGCCGAAGTGGCTTCGATCATTCTGGATGAAGACACGCATACCATAGATATCGCCGTGGCGGAGGACAACCTCGCCCAGGCAATCGGCCGTAGTGGCCAGAACGTCCGGCTGGCCAGTCAATTGACCGGCTGGACTCTCAATGTCATGACCGAAGACGATATTCGCGCAAAACAGGAAGCCGAAACCGGTGATGTGCTGCGCAATTTCCTCGATGAGCTGGATGTAGATGAAGAGCTGGCTCAGATTCTGGTCGACGAAGGCTTTACCTCACTGGAGGAGATTGCCTACGTACCCATGGAGGAAATGCTGGAGATCGACGGTTTTGATGAAGATATCGTCAACGAGCTGCGGTCGCGAGCCAAGGATCGCCTGCTGACGAAGGCGATTGCCAACGAGGAAAAACTGGAAGAGGTCCAGCCTGCGGACGATCTGCTGAATATGGAGGGCATGGATCGCGCCCTGGCATTCCAGCTGGCAGCCCAAGGCATCCTTTGCATGGAAGATCTCGCGGAACAATCCGTGGACGATCTGTTGAATATTGATGGAATCGACGAAGCCCGCGCCGGCGCCCTGATCATGGCAGCCCGGGCCCCCTGGTTTGAATAAACCGGTCGGCTGGCAGCATCGCTGGGCGGCAACGCCCGGCCCCCGACTGAGGAGAAAGTGAATGGCGGAAGTGACGGTCAAAGAATTGGCTGAAGTAACAGGTACGCCGGTAGAGCGCCTGTTGCAACAGATGCAGGAAGCTGGGTTGCCGCAGACTGGTGCGGGACAATCCGTTTCGGACGATGAAAAACAGCGGTTGCTGACGTTTCTGAAAAGCAATCATGGCGATTCGGCAACGGAGCCGCGCAAGATTACTCTGACGCGTAAAACCGTAAGCACTCTGAAAGTGGCGGGCAGCAAAACTGTCAGCGTGGAAGTGCGCAAGAAGAGAACCTACGTCAAGCGCGATGAAGTAGACGTCGAAGCTGAACGCCAGCGTGAGCTGGAAGAGCTGCGTGCGGCCGAAGAAGCGCGTCAGGCAGCAGCCGAAGCTGAAGCTAAGCGCAAGGCCGAGGAAGAGCAAGCGCGCCTGGCGGCAGAAGCTGCGCGTCAGGCAGCCGTAGCGCAGCCAGCCGAGGCTGCGCCGCAGCCCGAATCCGCAGCGCCGGCTGCGCCGCAACCGACTGCAGTAGCCGATGAGGCTTCTGTGGAAGCGGCGCCGTCACCGGCTGCTGCCGCGAAGAAGAAGGATGAGCAACGTCGCCAGGCCCGGGCCGAGGAAGACGAGCGTAGCCGCAAGCGCGCCGGAGGCCCTGGCAAGGGTCGCAGCGCCGCACGTACCAGTGATGATGACAATGCACGTCGTCGGGGTGGTGCCGGCAAGCTCAAGGCGCAGAAGAAACGTAGTAATCAGCACGGCTTCGAGAAGCCGACAGGACCTGTAGTGCGAGAAGTGGTAATCGGTGAAACCATCACCGTGGCCGAACTGGCCCAGAAGATGTCGGTGAAGGCAGCCGAAGTCATCAAGTACATGTTCAAGAACGGCAACATGGTGACAATCAACCAGGTGCTGGATCAGGACACTGCGACCATCGTCGCCGAAGACCTGGGTCACCAGGTCAAGCATGTCAGTGAAAGCGAGTTGGAAGATCGCCTGGCAGAAGCGATGCACTTTGAAGGCGAGGAAATCAGCCGCGCTCCGGTAGTGACCGTTATGGGTCACGTAGACCACGGTAAGACCTCGCTGCTCGACTATATCCGTCGCGCCAAGGTGGCTTCAGGCGAAGCCGGCGGTATTACTCAGCACATCGGTGCCTATCATGTGCAGACTGATCGCGGCATGGTCACCTTCCTTGATACCCCCGGCCACGCCGCCTTTACCGCGATGCGTGCCCGTGGCGCTCAGTCCACCGATATCGTGATTCTGGTAGTGGCCGCTGATGACGGTGTGATGCCACAGACTGAAGAGGCTGTTCAGCACGCCAAGGCGGCCGGTGTACCACTGGTCGTGGCAGTGAACAAGATCGACAAGGAGCAAGCTGACCCTGATCGTATCAAGCACGATCTGGCAGCCCGTGGCGTAGTCCCCGAGGAGTGGGGTGGCGATACCATGTTCATGCACGTTTCGGCCAAGGTGGGTACCGGTATCGACGAACTGCTCGAAGCGGTTCTGCTGCAGGCCGAGGTTCTTGAGCTCAAGGCTCAGCCGACAGCACCGGCGCGCGGTGTCGTGATCGAATCGCGTCTGGACAAGGGCCGTGGTCCGATCGCCACTGTGATGGTTCAGAATGGTACGCTGCGTCAGGGTGACGTAGTGTTGGCCGGCGTCAATTATGGTCGCGTACGTGCCATGCTGGATGAGAACGGCAAGAGCGTGAAGGAAGCCGGTCCGTCCATTCCTGTAGCCATTCTGGGTCTTGATGGTACGCCGGGTGCCGGTGACGAAATGACCGTGGTCACTGACGAAAGGAAGGCGCGCGAAGTGGCCTTGTTCCGTCAGGGCAAGTTCCGCGAGATCAAACTGGCTCGACAGCAGACTGCCAAACTGGAAAACATGTTCGAGAACATGGGCCAGGGCGAGAAGAAAACACTCAACATCGTCATCAAGGCGGATGTGCGTGGCTCGCTCGAGGCGCTGCAAGGTTCACTCAACGAACTGGGTAACGACGAAGTTCAGGTCAAGATCGTGTCGGGCGGCGTAGGCGGTATCAACGAAACCGACGCCAACCTGGCCCTGGCTTCCAACGCGGTGATCTTCGGTTTCAACGTGCGAGCTGATGCATCGGCGCGCAAGGTCATCGAAGGCGAAGGTCTGGATCTGCGCTACTACAGCGTTATCTACGAGATCATCGAAGACGTCAAGAAGGCCCTGACGGGTATGCTGGGCAGCGATGTTCGCGAGCAGATTCTGGGCGTTGCCGAAGTCCGTGACGTGTTCCGTTCGCCGAAGTTCGGCGCGGTGGCCGGTTGTATGGTCATCGAGGGTACTGTGCACCGCAACCGTCCGATCCGCGTACTGCGTGAAGACGTGGTCATCTACGAAGGCGAGCTGGAATCCCTGCGTCGCTTCAAGGATGACGTTGCTGAGGTACGCAACGGCATGGAGTGTGGTATCGGTGTGAAGAACTACAACGACGTGCGTGCCGGTGACCGTATCGAGGTATTCGAGCGGGTTCAGGTAGCGCGGACGCTGTAACACCAGCCAGAAGTTGGTAGCTGGAAGCTGGAAGTCGCCTTGGCGCGGCTTCCGGCTTTGGTGTTTTCAGTCTCATCGTTTTTCGAGTGTAACGTTATGGCCAAAGAATACAGTCGTACCCAGCGGATAGCTGATCAGATGCAGCGTGAGCTGGCCTTGCTGATCCAGCGCGAAGTGCGCGATCCGCGTGTAGGCATGATTACTGTCACCGCCACTGAAGTCAGTCGTGATCTGGCGCATGCCAAGGTCTTCATTACCCTGATGGGCGAAGCGACCGATGAAGATATCGCGCTCAACCTGGCGGCGTTGAAAGACGCAGCGGGTTTCTTGCGTGTGCAACTCGGGCGGACAATGAAGTTGCGCAGTATCCCGCAACTGCATTTCCACTACGATGAGAGCGTACGCCGCGGCGTGCACTTGTCTTCCCTTATCGAACGTGCTGTTGCGCAGGATCGTCAGCACTCCGGGGATGTTGAGGAGTAGACGTGTCCGCACCGCGTAGCAAGCGTCGTGATATCGACGGCGTACTGATTTTCGACAAGCCGCTGGGCATGACATCCAATGCTGCACTGCAAAAGGTGCGCTGGTTGTTCAATGCGAGCAAGGGTGGGCATACCGGGAGTCTTGACCCATTGGCCAGTGGCGTGTTGCCTCTGTGCCTTGGCGAGGCGACCAAGTTTTCCCAGTATCTGCTTGATGCAGACAAGGCTTATGTCACCGAAGCGCGACTGGGCATGACCACGACTACCGGTGATGCCGAAGGTGATGTGCTGGAAATGAAGCCGTGCCAGGTCACTGTCGCCGAGGTCGAGGCCTTGCTGCCGCGCTTTCGCGGCGACATCCAGCAGATACCGCCCATGTACTCGGCGCTCAAGCATGAAGGCCAGCCGCTGTACAAGCTGGCTCGCGCCGGGGAAACAGTGGAGCGCAAGCCGCGATCTGTTACTATAAACCGGCTTGAGTTACTGGCGCTGGAGGGCGATCGACTACGGCTGGAAGTGCACTGTACCAAGGGTACTTATATTCGCACCCTGGTTGAAGACCTGGGTGCTGCGCTGGGCTGTGGAGCGCACGTTTCCGAGCTGCGCCGGATTCAGGCCGGCCCGTTCGATCTGACCCAGGCGGTAACGCTGGAAACGCTCGAAGCCTTGCATGCCGAAGGCGGCGCTACCGCGCTGGATCACCTGTTGTTGCCAAATGACAGCGGGCTGGAAGATTGGCCGGTGGTGGAGCTTACCGAGCAGACCGCCTTTTACCTCAATCATGGACAGGCAGTGCGGGTGCCAGGCAGCCCGGCGTTCGGTATGGTTCGCTTGCGTGACCACGAAGGACGCTTCATCGGTATCGGTGAAATGACCGACGATGCGCGAGTGGCACCCAAACGTCTGATGCGCTTCAATGGCTGAATGAATTTATAGAAGTTGACCCACAAGGGTCGCAACGAGGGTGGCTGTCAACAGGCATGGTCATTCCTCGATTTAAAACACGGGACAGACGTCCCGGCCTGTTACCTCAGAGGAATAGCTGTCATGGCACTGAGCGTTGAAGAAAAAGCTGCAATCGTATCCGAGTATGCACGTGGCGAAGGTGATACCGGTTCTCCTGAAGTCCAGGTAGCTCTGTTGACTGTCAACATCAACAAGCTGCAGGGTCACTTCAAGGACAACAAGAAGGATCACCATTCCCGTCGCGGTCTGATCCGTATGGTCAACCAGCGTCGTAAGCTGTTGGATTACCTGAAGTCCAAGGATCTGAGCCGCTACAGCAGCTTGATCAGCAGTCTGGGTCTGCGTCGCTAAGACCGGTCCCGTTTGGACATGGCCGGGTCCGAAACCCGACCATGCCCAGAGTTTCCCCAAAGGCAAATACAGAGAGAGAAGACACCGTGAAACCGGTTATCAAACAATTCAAGTTGGGCAACAACACCATTACCCTGGAAACCGGCCGCATTGCGCGTCAGGCTTCCGGCGCGGTTCTGGTCAGCATTGATGATGCAGTCAGCGTTCTGGTTACCGTGGTGGGCGCAAAGAACGCCGATGCCGGTCGCGACTTCTTCCCTCTGTCTGTGCACTACATCGAGAAAACCTATGCGGCAGGCCGCATCCCCGGTGGCTTCTTCAAGCGTGAAGGCCGTCCCACCGAGAAGGAAACCCTTACTTCGCGTCTGATCGACCGTCCGATCCGCCCGCTGTTCGCGGAAGGCTTCATGAATGAAGTCCAAGTGGTCTGCACCGTGGTCTCCACAGACAAGACGACTGATCCGGATATTGCTGCGCTGATCGGTACTTCGGCCGCACTGGCCATTTCCGGTATTCCTTTCGACGGCCCGATCGGCGGTGCCCGTGTTGGTTTTGACGACGTTGATGGCTACGTTCTGAACCCGACCTACGAACAACTGAAGACCTCGCGTCTGGACATGATCGTTGCCGGTACCGAAGACGCCGTGCTGATGGTTGAGTCCGAAGCGCAGGAACTGTCCGAAGACCAGATGCTGGGTGCAGTACTCTTCGCCCACATGGAATTCCAGCCGGCCATCGAAGCGATCAAAGAATTGGTTGCCGAAGCGGGCAAACCGGCTTGGGACTGGCAGCCCGCCCCGGAAAACACCGCGTTGCTGGATGCCATCAAGTCGGAGTTCGGCACAGGCATCAGCGAAGCCTACACCATCACTCACAAACAATCGCGCTACACCCGTCTGGGTGAGCTGCGGGATGCTTCCATCGCGGCGTTGGCTGGTGAAGAAGGCAAGTTCAGCGCGGGTGAAGTCAAGGACGCATTCGGTGAGATCGAGTACCGCACCGTGCGTGAAAGCATCGTCAACGGCAATCCGCGTATCGATGGCCGTGACACCAAAACAGTACGCCCGCTGAACATCGAGGTCGGTGTGCTGGATCGCACCCACGGTTCCTCGCTGTTCACCCGTGGTGAAACTCAGGCGCTGGTGGTGACGACTCTGGGTACTGCCCGTGACTCGCAGCTGCTGGATACCCTGGAAGGCGAGAAGAAAGACCCCTTCATGTTCCACTACAACTTCCCTCCCTACTCGGTAGGTGAGTGTGGTCGTATGGGCGGTACTGGCCGTCGCGAGATCGGCCATGGTCGTCTGGCTCGTCGTGGTATCGAGGCAGTGATGCCCGATATGGAGCAGTTCCCCTACACCATCCGTGTGGTCTCGGAAATCACCGAATCCAACGGTTCCAGCTCCATGGCCTCGGTCTGTGGTGCCTCTCTGGCCCTGATGGACGCCGGTGTGCCGCTGAAGGCGCCGGTAGCGGGTATCGCCATGGGTCTGGTCAAGGAAGGCGAGAAGTTCGCCATCCTGACTGACATCCTGGGTGACGAGGATCACCTGGGCGACATGGACTTCAAGGTAGCCGGTACCGAGAAAGGTGTTACTGCGCTGCAGATGGACATCAAGATCAAGGGCATCACCGAAGAGATCATGGAACTGGCTCTGCACCAGGCCCATGACGCGCGTCTGAATATCCTGGGTCAGATGAACCAGGTGCTGCCGGCTTCCCGCAAGGAGCTGTCTGCCAACGCACCGACCATGATCAGCATGAAGATCGATTCCGACAAGATCCGTGATGTGATCGGCAAGGGTGGCGCAACCATCCGTGGTATCTGTGAAGAAACCGGCGCGTCCATCGACATCACCGATGACGGCACCGTGAAGATCTTTGCTGCCAGCAAGGATGCCGCCAACGCTGCCAAGGCACGGGTTGATGGTATTACTGCTGAAGCTGAAATCGGCAAGGTCTACACCGGTAAGGTCGAGCGCATCGTTGATTTCGGTGCCTTCGTCAGCATCCTGCCCGGCAAGGACGGTCTGGTACACATCTCGCAGATCGCCAACCAGCGTATCGAGAAGGTTACCGACGTGCTGCAGGAAGGTCAGGAAGTGAAGGTGCTGGTACTGGACGTGGACAACCGCGGTCGTATCAAGCTGTCCATGAAGGATGTGGAAGCGGCTGAAAACAGCGGCGTCTGAGCCCTGTCGTACCGCCCTTGCGGCGGTGCAATGAAAACCCCGGCCTGGAGCCGGGGTTTTTTATGCGCCGGAATTGGTCAGGACCGATCAGGCTCGCTGTCGGGATCGGCCGTGAGGCTCCGGTCAGTGGCGGTTTCCGATTCCAGGGGTTCGTTGGGGTCGCCATCCCAGGGTTTGCCGTCCAGCGGCTTGGCTCGACCCAGTTCCGCTTCGTCCAGACCGTAGCGGCCACCGGCTCCGGCCTTGCCGACATCGGTGAGTTCGGTATCGGCAGGCGTGGTGGGTTTGCCCGCTTCCTCGGCCGAGCGCGAGCCGTCATCAGGATTCAGGGTTTCCGGGGTGGCCTCGTCCGCAGTCGGGCCTTGGCCGGGCATGGACGCTTCGGTCAACCCGGCTTCACCGGCACGCTCCAGCGACTCGGCGCGGGAGGGGATATTGCCAATCGGGCCCATGGGCCGGTCATCGGGGGCCTCGCGGTTGTCCTCTTCCACCTTTCGTCTGGCGGCGTCGGTCAGCGCCTGTTCGTCGGGTTCGTGTTGATCATCGCTCATCATTCACCTCCGCATCTGTCTTAGTAATGGACGTCGGGCGCGGGCAAAAGATTCCATGTTTGATCATCAGCAGTCGGAATCGATGGGTTGTCTATACTGATGGGTACACGGGCAGGCAGAGGAGATACACATGTTTCAGGTAATGCGTGTCGGCAACGAACGGCTGGAGATGGATATCGCCGGGCACCTCGACAGCGATGGTATGCGCAGTGGCTTGCGCGCACTCTTCACCCAGGCGCAGGGCATTCAGCATGGCCAGTTGCTGATGCGTATCGGTGAGCTGCAAATGCCTACTGTGGGCGCGATTGGTGTGGAGCTGTCGAACCTGCCGGAGTTGTTCCGGCTGACACGGCAGTTCGATCGATGCGCGATCATCAGTAGCAAGGACTGGATCAGAAAGATGGGCGAGATTGAAGGTGCCATCATCCCCGGACTGGAAGTCAAGTCCTTCCGGCCCGAGCGGGAAGCGGACGCGTTGGCCTGGTTGGTTGGTTGATCACACGCGCTGCACTACGGCGCGCGGGTCGAAGTCCTGCCAGTGGCCATCGCTCAGTTCGCCCTGGGCGTGCTCGATATCCTCCGCGCCAGTGGCCAGGAAAGTGTCTATGGCCCGTTGCCGCGAGTGGTCATCGACCCGTACCGCCACCAGCACGCCCGGTGCCCGCTCGGTGACCTTGGGCTGTGTCGCGGCGGGCTGGCCGGTCTGTTCATCCACTGCCGATTCCCTGTCGGTGCTGCTGACAGCGCCGATCAGTGAGCCCGTATAGGCACCGATGCCAGCGCCGATAACGATACCCACTGGGCCGATGAGGGGGATAGTTGCCGCACCGGCAGCCGCACCGACCACCGCGCCGATAGCGCCAGCCTTTACCGCGCCGATACCGGAATGACGGGCGCCGGGTGAGCTTTCATCATCTCCGCCAATGGGGTAAATGGCATGCTGGCCGTTGGGGTTGATATAGAAGGCTGCCAGTGCCTCCCGCTGAAAGCCCGCCCGTTGCAACGCCGTCACAGCGGCATCTGCACCGCTCTGGAGTTCGTATCGTCCCGCAATGATGGTATGCATGAGCTTAACCTGCGGATTGTCTGTGTCTCCACAGAGTAGCAATCCAGGCGCGGCTAAACCAAGCGGCTGCCGGCGACGGGCACGCAGGCGATTTCCCTGGGGGTCAGCGCCCGGTACTGGCCGGGATGCAGCGTCGGGTCAAGTTCGATAATACCCATGCTTTCGCGATGCAATGAAGTCACCCGATTGCCCACGGCGTGGAACATGCGCTTCACCTGGTGGTGCCGGCCTTCATGGATGGTCAGCCGGGCCTGACAGGGGCCCAGCAGTTGCAACTGCGCAGGGGAAGTATCGACACCCTCGCGGGCCAGATGAATGCCCTGTGCGAAGCACTCAGCGGCGTGGGCGGCGATCGGCTCGGCAGTGCCCACCAGATAGACCTTGGGAATGCGCTGGCCGGGCTCGGTCAGGCGGCGGGACCAGAGGCCGTCATTGGTGAGAATCAGCAGGCCGGTGGTGCTGCGGTCCAGTCGCCCGGCCAGGTGCAGCTGCTGGCGCAGCGGCTCGGCAAGCAGCTCCATCACAGTGGGGTGAAGCGGGTCGCAGGTGGCGCTCAGGTAACCGTGTGGCTTGTGCAGCATGAAATGCAAGGGTGTGTGTTGTTGCAGGAGTCTATCGTCCAGTCGCACTGTGGCGAAGCGGTCGACGGCTTGCTGAGCGTCGCGAACGACCTGGTCGTCGACCTGCACGCGGCCTGTTGTGATCAGAAGACGTGCGGTCTGCTGGCTTTGCTCGGTCTGTCTGGCGATGAATCGGTCGAGGCGCATGGGTGTTATTGTACCGCTGCGAATGCTTTCGCATAAGGTCAACCAAGGTGCCTGACGGTGCGCCGATTTTTTCATCAGCGGTTTTGTGGAGCCCAGTCCATGCTGCGACTATTTGTCGGAATCGAATTGCCGGAGTCGGTCAGAGGGGGGCTGGCAGCGGTGCGCGAGGACTATCCTTCGGCCCACTGGCATGAACCGGAACATTTGCATCTGACGTTGAACTTCATAGGTAGTGTGGACGAGGAGTGTGCTGGGCGCATGGCGACGGCGCTGGTCGACGTGCCCGGTCCGGCTTTCTCGCTGACTGTGCAGGGCGTGGGATATTTCGGAACGCCTGAGCGGCCCTCCGTGCTGTGGGCCGGGCTTGCGCCCAGCCTGCAGCTCCATCAATTACAGCAGGCGCTGGAGGCGCGACTGCTACCGCTGGGGCTGATGGTTGAAGATCGGCCGTACGCGCCGCATATCACCCTGGCGCGGGTAAAGCCGGGTGTGCCACTGCAGGCGTTTCTGCAGCGGCATGCCCAGCTGTCCATGCCGGCTTTCCCGGTAGAACACATCAGCCTGTTTCTCAGCAGCCGCGGTGAGCACGGTGTGCGTTACCGGGTAATCGAGCGTTTCAGGCTGGCATGAAGCGGCAGGCTCAGTCGCGCGCCAGTGCCAATGCAACGCCCTGGCCGCCACCAATGCATAAGGTGGCGAGGCCCTTGCCAGCATTGCGACGTTGCATTTCATGCAACAGTGTCACCAGGATCCGGCAGCCCGATCCACCTATGGGGTGGCCCAGGGCGATAGCGCCGCCATTCACGTTGACCTTGTCCAGGTCCCAGCGCAGTTCGCTGGCTACGGCCAGCGCCTGAGCGGCAAAAGCTTCGTTGGCTTCCACCAGATCCAACTCTTCGACTTTCCAGCCAGCCTTGCTCAGGCAGCGCTGGGTCGCGCTCACCGGACCAATCCCCATGACGGCTGGATCTACCCCAGAACTGGAATAAGCGGCGATACGGGCCAGCACCGGCAGGCCGAGTTCGCGGGCTTTTTCGGCGCTGGTCAGCATCACCGCCGCTGCGCCATCATTGAGGCTGGAAGCATTACCGGCAGTCACAGTGCCATCACTCTTGAATGCCGGGCGCAGACGGCCGAGGGACTCGAGGGTGGTGGCGGCGCGCGGTTGCTCGTCCTGGGCAATACTCAGGCTTTCACCTTTACGTTGGGGCACCAGTACCGGGGTGATTTCAGCAGCGAAGCGACCTGCGGTCTGCGCGGCAACTGCTTTCTGTTGTGAAGCGAGGGCAAAGGCGTCCTGTTGCTGACGACTGAGGTCGTAGCGTTCGGCCAGATTCTCCGCAGTAATGCCCATGTGATAGTTGTTGAAGGCATCCCACAAGCCATCATGCACCATGCTATCGATCAGTTTGCCATCGCCCATGCGCTGGCCAGTTCGGGAGCTGGGCAACAGGTGAGGGGACAGGCTCATGGACTCCTGGCCACCGGCAATCATGATCTCCGCATCGCCACAACGTATGGCCTGGGCGGCGAGATGCACGGCTTTGAGCCCGGAGCCGCAGACTTTGTTGATATTCAGCGCAGGCACGCTGTGCGGCAGGCCGGCATGGATTGCGGCCTGACGGGCAGGGTTCTGCCCGCAACCGGCGGTCAATACCTGGCCGAGAATGACTTCATCCACGCTGGCCGGATCAATTCCGGTCTGTTCGAGCAGCGCGCGGATAACCGTGGCGCCCAGCTGATGGGCGGGGATGTTTGCAAACTGGCCACCGAAACTGCCGATGGCAGTTCGGGTGGCAGCAACAATGACGACCTCTTGCATGGAAGACTTCCTCTGCTTTTATCCGGGATAGCGGCAAGAATAGAGGTCGACGTCACATAGGACAACAGTTTGCCGTCAGGTTGCCCGGTTCAGACGATGTTCAATCAGCTCCTCGACCACGCTGGGATCGGCCAGGGTTGAGGTATCACCGAGGGTATCCAGCTCGTCACAGGCGATCTTGCGCAGAATGCGGCGCATGATCTTGCCCGAGCGGGTCTTCGGCAGGCCATGAGCCCATTGAATGAAGTCTGGCTTGGCAAAGGCGCCGACCTGCTCGCTGACGTAGGCCTTGAGCTCGGCCAGCAGTTCATCGGACGGTGTGGCGTTATGCATGGGCATGACATACGCGTAGATTGCCTGGCCCTTGATGTCATGCGGGCAGCCCACAACGGCGGCTTCAGCAACCGCATCATGCAATACCAGCGCGCTTTCCACTTCAGCGGTGCCGATGCGGTGACCGGAAATGTTCAGCACGTCATCCACTCGTCCGGTGATCCAGTAATAGCCGTCTTCATCGCGGCGCGCACCGTCACCGGTGAAGTAGACGCCCTTGTAGGTGCTGAAATAGGTTTCGATAAAGCGCTGATTGTCGCCATACACGGTGCGGATCTGACTGGGCCAGGAGCGCTTGATCACCAGGTTGCCGTCGGCTACCCCATGCAGTTCATTGCCTTCGTTGTCATAGAGTGCCGGCTCTACGCCGAAGAAGGGGCGGGTGGCAGAGCCGGGTTTCAGATCGGTTGCGCCAGGCAGGGGCGCGATCAGGATGGAGCCGGTTTCGGTCTGCCACCAGGTATCAACCACCGGGCAACGACCGTCGCCGACCACGTGGTAATACCACTCCCAGGCTTCCGGATTGATCGGCTCGCCGACGCTGCCGAGCAGGCGCAGGCTGGCACGGGAGGACGACTTGACCGGTTCATCACCCAGTGCCATCAAGGCGCGGATCGCGGTTGGTGCAGTATAGAAGATATTGACCTTGTGCTTGTCGACGATATCCCAGCAGCGTGAGGCATTCGGATAGGTCGGCACGCCTTCGAACATCAGCGTAGTGGCGCCGTTGCACAGGGGGCCATAGACGATATACGAGTGCCCGGTGACCCAGCCGACGTCGGCGGTGCACCAGTAGACTTCGCCCTCGTGATAATCGAATACATAGTGATGGGTGAGGGCGGTGCTGAGAAGGTAGCCGCCGGTAGTATGCAGTACGCCTTTGGGCTTGCCGGTGGAGCCGGAGGTATAGAGGATGAACAGCGGGTCTTCGCTGTCCATGGGCTCGGGCTCGCAGTTATCGCTGACCGCAGCGCAAGCTTCATGGCACCAGACATCGCGATGTTCATGCCAGGGAATATCGGCGCCGGTGCGTTTGACGGTGACCACGGTGTGCACATCCGGACAGTCAGTCAGCGCCTTGTCTACGTTCTGTTTCAAGGGAATGCTCTTGCCGCCGCGCACGCCTTCATCGGCAGTAATCACCACACGGCACTCGGCATTCTGGATGCGATCACGCAAGGCGTCGGGGGAAAAGCCACCGAACACGACCGAGTGCACCGCGCCGATACGGGTACAGGCAAGCATGGCGAAGGCCGCTTCGGGGATCATCGGCATGTACAGGCAGACGCGATCACCTTTCTTCACGCCACGGGCCTTCAATACGTTGGCCAGGCGGCAGACCTGCTGGTGCAGTTCACGATAGGTGATGTGGCGGTCTTCGCTCGGATCGTCGCCTTCCCAGATAATCGCCGTCTGGTCGGCACGCTTGGCCAGGTGGCGGTCAATACAGTTGGCGCTGACGTTCAACTTGCCGTCAATGAACCAGGCCGCTTCGCCCTTTTCCATATTGCTCTCATGGACTTTGCTCCACGGCTGCATCCAGTCCACGAAGCGGGTGGCCTGCTCGGCCCAGAAGGTATCCGGCTGTTCTATCGATTGGCGATACAGGCGTTCGTAACCCTCGGCGTCAAGGTGGGTCTCGCGCCGCGCGGCTTCGGAAACCTTGTGCTGCTCAGTTTTGTACATGGCATGGTCCTCTGTTGTTATTGTTGACCGCAGGAGGTCTGCAGTGATGCCGGCAGCCTCTGCTTCAGGTTGTTTGTACCAAGGGTTGACCAGAATCGAAGGCAATTCAACCCTTCTTTGGTCTATATGTTGGAGTTGGAACAGCCGGGCAGGTGCCCGGCTGTGGATCGTCAGGCGAGGTTGAGGCGGAGGTTGTCGATCAGGCGGGTGGTGCCAAGAAAGACTGCGGCAAGGATGATGATATCCTGCGTGTCAGCGGTGGCTGGCTGCAGGGTTTCAGCGTCGCGCAGGTCGAGGTAGTCGGGCTTCATGCCGGCATCGACCAAGGCTACGCGAGCTTCATCGATGATTGCCGCAAAGTCACGGCGCCCCGAGATGAGTTGCTGCTCAATATGTCGCAGTGTCTGATACAGATAGGGCGCGCTGCGGCGTTGCTCTTCATTCAGGTAGCCGTTGCGTGAAGACAGCGCCAGGCCATCGTCCGCGCGCACTATGGGCTCACCCATGATCTGCACTGGCAGACACAGGTCCTGGCTCATCTTGCGGATCACCGCCAGCTGCTGAAAATCCTTCTCGCCGAATATCGCCAGATCCGGCTGCACTATGTTCAGCAGTTTGCTGACGACCGTGGATACGCCATCAAAATGACCGGGGCGGCTGGCACCACAGAGCCCCTCTGACACCACCGGCACGCTGATCAGCGTGTGACCGTGCATGCCTTCGGGGTACATTTCGCTGACATTGGGTGCAAAGATGAGGTCGGTGCCGGCATCCAGCAACTTGCGCTGGTCTTCCGCCAGTGTGCGCGGATAGCTGTCCAGGTCCTCGTTGGCGCCGAACTGCAGCGGATTGACGAAGATGCTGACCACGACATAGTCGGTACGCTGCCGAGCCTTCTCCACCAAGGCAATGTGCCCTGCGTGCAGATTGCCCATGGTGGGTACCAGGCTGATGCGTTTGTTCTCCTGGCGGGCGCGTGTCAATGCAGCGCGCAGCTGGGCAATCGAATGCAATGTATTCATGGGTATCAGAACTCGTGCTCGGCCGTCGGGAATTCAATCGCTTTCACGGCTGCCACATAAGCGCGCAGGGCCGACTGGATATCCGGCTGGCCGGTCATGAAGTTCTTCACGAACTTGGCCATGCGACCGTTGAACGACAGGCCGAGCATGTCATGCACTACCAGCATCTGACCGTCGGTATCCGGACCGGCGCCGATACCTATGACCGGGATATTCACTGAGCGGGTGATTTCTGCCGCCAGCGTACTGGGTACGCACTCCAGCAGCAGCAGGGCGGCACCGGCTTCAGCCAGGGCAATGGCGTCGGCAAGCAGTTCTCTGGCCTGGGCTTCTTCACGACCCTGGACCTTGTAGCCGCCGGTGACATTGACACTCTGCGGGGTCAGACCCAGGTGTGCGCACACCGGAATGCCGTTGCGCGTCAGTACGCTGATGGTGTCGGCCAGCCAGCCGGCACCTTCCAGCTTGACCACGTGGGCGCCGGCTTGCATCAGTCGGGTGCTGGCATCCAGTGCGCGGTCCAGCGTGGCGCAGCTCATGAACGGCAGGTCGGACATGATCAGCGCGCCCTGATTACCCCGTTTGACTGCGCGGGTGTGGTATTCCATATCCTCGACGGTAACCGGCAAGGTGCTGTCGTGACCTTGCAGTACCATTCCCAGCGAGTCGCCAATCAATAACAGCTCAACGCCCGCCGTGCTTTCCAGGTGGGCGAAAAGCGCATCATAAGCGGTCAGGCAGGCAAATTTCTCGCCGGACTGCTTGAGCTTGTTGAGCGTGGTGAGGGTTATGTCAGGCATGGCAGGTTCCAGTAATTCGGCCTCTCAGAGGCAACATGGCTGTGATCGGCAGGCAGGCGAGCTGTCTGTCGCTCCGCCTGCTCAGGGTGATGACAGCCTCAGCAGTATAGTCTTCCTGACTTGAACGATGATGCTCCAGAAAATACACCTTTCAACCTAAAACGGCGCCGGACAGGCGCTCCAGATCCTCTGATGGGCAGGCATCCAGCAATTGTTGCAGGGCTGTGCCATCAGGCATCCTCAGATCCGCCGCCAATTCTGCCAGCGGATAGAGCACAAAGGAACGGGCGTGCATATGATAATGCGGAACCTGCAGGCGCGGGGTATCAATGATGCGGTCACCATACAGCAGAATATCCAGATCCAGGATGCGCGGTCCCCAGCGTTCCGCTTTGCGTACCCGGCCGCTGCGCTGTTCGATATCCTGCAAACAATCCAGCAGTGCTTCAGGCGGCAAGGCTGTTTCGAGCATGGCCACGGCATTGATGAAGGCTGGCTGATCCTGAGGGCCAAGCGGTGCGCTGCGGTACAGTGAAGAGCGCGCCAGCAGGCAGGACTGCGGCAGCTTCTGCAGTTCGGCGAACGCATTGGTTACCTGCGCAGCGGGATCGGCCTGATTACTGCCAAGGGCAATGAAGCAGCGTTGCATCAACTATCTGACCCACCTGATGGCTTGCGTTTGCGGCGATTACGTGAGCGTTTGGCTGCGGGCTCACCACTCAGCTGCTGGATCATGCGGCGGCGCTCATCGGCGCCGACGTCCTGATAACGGGTCCACCACTGACCCAGTCCGCCGGTCTCTTCGCCGGCCGTTTCGCGTAACAGCAGAAAATCGTAAGCAGCACGAAAACGTGGGTGTTCAAGCAGCTGATCAGCGCGGCGGCCATTGCGTCGCTCCAGCCGTGGTTGCATGTCCCAGATCTCCCGCAGGGGAATGCTGAAGCGTTTGGGAATGGCGGTATGCCGGCACTGTTCGGCAAGCAGTTCGTGGGTGGCCTGCTGCTGTGCGGGAATCAGCGGGATGCCCTGAGCCTGGAGTTCACGGGTGCGCTGCGGCAGCGCCGGCCAGAGCAGTGCAGCAAACAGAAAGGCCGGCGTGACCGGGCGCCCTTGGTGGATACGATCGTCGGTATTGCGCAGGGCCTGACGTATCAGCTTCAGGGTGTAGCCCGGATCTTCGTCGATGGCCTCATCGGTATCGGGGAACAACGGAGCGAACAGATCATAATCCAATAACAGATCGAAAGTCCGTTCACCCTGACCGCTGAGCAGCAACTTGAGAATCTCATCGAACAGCCGTGCAGCGGGGATGTCGTACAGCAGTTCGGCCAGCTCGGGAATCGGCGCCGCGCTATGCGGTTCGATCTCGAAGTTCAGCTTGGCGGCAAAGCGTACTGCGCGCAACATGCGCACCGGGTCTTCCTGGTAGCGCTGTACCGGATCGCCGATCAGGCGCACCCGGGCATTGCGAATATCCTGCAGGCCGTTGGCATAATCATGGATGTTGCCGGTGCAGGGGTCGTAATAGAGCGCGTTGATGGTGAAGTCGCGGCGCTGGGCATCCTGTTCGAGAGTGCCATAGACGTTATCTCGCAGCAGCCGTCCGGATTCGCTCTGCAAGGACTGCTCGCGACCTAGGTCGCTGTCGTCCTCTTCGGCGTGACCCGCGCGGAAAGTGGCCACCTCGATGATCTCACGACCAAAATGCACATGGGCGAGTTTGAAGCGACGGCCGATCAGACGGCAGTTGCGGAAGGTGGCGCGAACCTGTTCCGGCGTGGCGCTGGTGGCGACGTCATAATCCTTGGGGTCCATATCCAGCAGCAGGTCACGCACGCAGCCGCCGACGGCGAAGGCTTGATAACCGGCTTGTTGCAGGCGCTCAACCACATTCACCGCATTACGGCTGATCTGGCGGCGTTGCAGAGCGTGCTGGGTGGGCGGGATTATGGCAGGCGTAGTGCGCCTATGGGCGGGTCGCCCGAAAGGAGAGGGAATCTTTTTCAGTAGCTTGCGAATCATATGAGCGGGGAGTCCACCGGCGTATCCAACCCAGACCTCGAATCCTGTGAAAAACGGTGGCGCCGGATGTCCCTGGCCGCTTGCATTTTACAGAGGCTTCAAAAAGCCGAAGTTAACATGAATGTCATGGGCAAGCACTGGATAGACGGAAGTTCGGGTTCGAATACAGCGTTGCCTGTATCAACAGGCAGCCATTCTAGCGTGAATGACGGGGGATTTGTAGCGAAGTGAAGCTGAAGATAATTCGAGAGGAAAAGCTCAAGGGGAGTGTTCACTCCCCCTAATGGTTTTTTATTGTTGTTGTTTGAGCTGTTTCTTGTTCTTTTGGGCTGGGTGACAGTGTCACCCCGTTAAACCCATCCCGGGTTGCCTAAAGCAAGCGGATTGCTTTGGACGCTTAGGAAGCAGCGGGGGCCAGTATCGGCATCGGAACCTGTAGGTTGCTTGGGCAACTTTTATTCTTCTTGGTTTCCAATCGAACATCCTGTTCGCCTGCTGTAATTCCCACTCTCCAAAAAAATCAGTTTGCTGCACTCGCACGTTTTGTTGTTGTTAGGTGTGGAGCTTAATCTTGTTTTTGTTATGGGGTACTTCCGGTTTTTATTTTTGTTCTGTCAGTAATAAAGCACTTGTCGTGCCATCTTTTTAATTTCGTTTTAAAACAATGGGTTAGGATTTTTTGCAGATTGAGAGAAAGGGGAGAGGGAGGGGTTCGTTACCGTATGCCCCGTTAAAGTGTTACCCCTCGCGGGTCAGGGGTAACAGTTTGTATAGGTGACAGGTAACACTTCATGTGTGGCGGGCATCCTCCGTTTGGAGGAGAAGGAGCAACATTCAGGAGTTGGCCGTCTTCTTGCGCGGAATTCCCAGGCGCTGGCGGCGCTCCCACAGGCATTTCCGACTGATGCCCAACTTGTAAGCCAGCTCGGTTTCGGTCATGTGCTCTTGATGCTCGAGTACGAAATGCTGGAAATAATCCTCCAGTGACAGATCTTCTGCCGGCTCGGTGTTGCTCGTGCTGGGGGAGCGCATGGACTCCAGTGCTGAGGTGGCCTGAGAGGTCCGTTCCTGTTCGATATCCGGTTCGATGCCCAGCAAGTCGGTGGATATTTCGTCTTCATCGCACAAGATTGCTGCACGCTCGATGGCATTTTCCAGTTCGCGAACGTTACCGGGCCACTGGTAGTGGCGGATGGAATCGGTTGCTTCCTTGTTGAAATGCAATGTAGGCGTAGCCATGTTGCGGCCGATACGGGCCAGCAGCGCCTCGGCAATGAGCATGACGTCATCACCGCGTTCGCGCAGGGGCGGCAGGCGCAGTTCGATTACGTTGAGACGATAGTACAGATCCTCACGGAACAGACCCTGGCGTGCCAAAGTCTTCAGGTCGCGGTGGGTTGCCGCCACCAGCCGCACATCCACCTTTTGTGACTGAACGGAACCGACGCGGCGGATCTCGCTTTCCTGCAGGACGCGCAACAGGCGTGCCTGGGCTTCCAGTGGCAGTTCGCCGATTTCATCGAGGAACAGGGTGCCGCCGTTGGCGGCCTCGACCAGACCGGTGCGACCGGCTACGGCACCGGTAAAGGCGCCCTTTTCATGGCCGAACAGTTCCGATTCGATCAGGCTTTCGGGAATGGCCGCACAGTTGACGGAAATCATCGGCGCGCGAGCGCGCGGGGAGTTCTCGTGCAGTGCACGAGCCACCAGCTCCTTGCCGGTACCGGATTCGCCCTGGATCAGCACGGTGGACATGGTCGGTGCCACTTTGCGAATGCGCTTGAACAGCGTCAGCATCGCTGGGCTGGCGCCTATGATGCCCATTTCCTGGGTTTCGGTTTCGGTGGTCGCTGTTGACGGGATTGCCGGGGGCGCGGCTCGGGTTTGTTGATTGGCCTCAATGATGCGGGCGACGGTCTGCAGCATTTCTTCATGATCAAAGGGCTTGGCGATGTAATCCACCGCGCCGAGCTTCATCGAGTCTACCGCCGAGCGCAGGCTGGCGTAGCTGGTCATGATCAGTACCGGTGTATCAGGTGCGCGTCGAATCAGTTCGGTCCCGGGCTCGCCGGGCAGGCGCAGGTCACTGATGATCAGCGCAAACTCGTCCAGGCGGTAATTCTCAACAGCTTCGTGGACGGCGCCGGCTTCACTGACCTGGTAGTGGTGGCGCTCCAGCAATCGCCGTAATGCGGTGCGAATGATGGGTTCGTCTTCAACAACCAGAATATGCGACATATTTACCTCTTGTGGTCACCGTCGACGGCAAATCAGACGGTACCGGAACTAAAGACGCCATAGCGGGGCAGGGTGACGATGAATCGGGTTCCCCGCTGTGTTGCTTCATCGATGGGGCTGTCTACCGTGATCTGACCATAATGCTCCTCGATGATCGAGTAGACCAGTGCGAGTCCAAGACCGGTTCCTGCTCCCGGCTCCTTGGTCGTGAAGAAAGGCTCGAACAGACGATCCTTGAGTTCCCGTTCGACACCGCTGCCCTGGTCTTCCACCATCAACAGAATCTGGTGTTCATCCTGAACCGTGCGGATGGTGACGTTGTCACCGCTGCGGCTGGCATCGCGGGCATTGCCCAGCAGGTTGATCAGAACCTGCACCAGACGCTGGCTGTCACCGGCTACCCGGTGGGCGGTATCGCACAGGTTAACATAGTTGACCTCGGGTCCCTTGCGGTTCAGTGACAGAAGATGGATGGCTTCGTTGGTGCAGGACGCCAGATCCACCTCATCATTGGTGTTGTTGTGCCGGCTGCCGACATGGGCAAAATTGACCATGGACTGGACAATACGCGATACCCGACGAGTTTGGTCAAGTATGTGTTCGGCAGCTTCCAGGGTCTCGGCCTGGTTGGACTCTTCGCGCAGATTCTGCGCCAGACAGGCGATGCCGGTGATGGGGTTGCCGATTTCATGGGCTACCCCGGCGGCCAGTCGACCGATGGAGGCCAGGCGTTCGGAGTGGATCAGCTCATCCTCGAGCATCTGCGTCTCCGTCTGATCCTCGATCAGCAGTACCAGACCGCCGCGGGCATTGCCCGGCTCGTCGATCGCTGCCTTGTGCAGACTCAACCACTGGGTCTGACCGTTGTTGAGCAGCTTCTGTTTGTGCAGATGCGCCGACTCATCGTTGACAAAGCGCTCCAGCAGATCATTCCACGGGGCGGGCAGATTTTCCAGCCGGGAACCGATTACGCTGTCGGCGGCGATACCGGTCAGCTCCTGCAAGGCACGGTTCCACATCAGCACTTCCTTGTCCTCGGCCAGCGAGCATACGCCCATCGGCAGATCCTGCAGGGTCTGACGATGATAGCGACGCAGTGCATCCAGTTCCGCAGCCAGGCCGGTCAGCCGTGAATGATAGTCCTCCAGGCGATTCTCGATGAAGTGGATGTCTTCAGTAACGTATCCGTTACGGGCCAGCTTGAAGGGCAGGAAGGTCTCGATCATCTCCTGGGCCACCGCCGGCCCCATCAGTCCGGAAAGGTTGGCCTCCAGCCGATCGCGCAGGCGCCGCAGGGCATAGGGACGGCGCTCGTCAAAGCGCAATTTGAGATCGCGCAGTGCCTGCTCGACTTCCTGTTGTGCCGCTTTATTGCCCAATGGCTTGGCCAGCTGCTGGGCAAACTCTTGAGGTGAACTGGCGACCAGCTCCATGCGCTGTGGCCTTCTGACGTTGTCCACCAGGCAGGCTTCCGCTGCACTGACTTCATCGGTCGGGCGTTGAGTAAACAACGAAATCAATGTGAAGACGACGATGTTGGTCGTCAGCGACACTATGGCGGAAACGTGCCAGGACTCGGCATCCAGTGTCAGCTGCAGTCCCGCAATGTGCAGGGTTTCGATGCCGGTGATCATCGGCAATAACAGGGTCAGCGTCCAGATGGTCATGCCGGCGATCAGTCCGCCGATGAAGCCGCGATGGTTGGCCTGTTGCCAATACAGGACGGACAAGGCACCGGGCAGAAACTGCACGGTAGCCACGAAGGAAGTGATACCCAGGTTGGACAGGTGTTGATCGGTACCCAGCAATCGATAGAAGCCGTAACTGGCCATGATGATGGCGGCAATCAGACCGCGTCGCGTCCATAGCAGCCAACGGTAGATATTGTTGTCGGCACTCGGTTGATAGACCGGCAGCACCATATGGTTGAGCACCATGCCCGACAGCGCCAGCGTCACCACGATGATCAGCCCACTGGCGGCGGAAATACCGCCGATGAAGGCTACCAGTGTCAGCCAGTCGGCGCCGGCGGCGACGCCGAGCCCCAGGGTGTAGTACTCGGCATTGGTCGGCACATTGAGATACAGACCGGCCCAGAGAATCGGCGGTACCGCCAGGCTCATGAGCAACAGGAACAAGGGTAGTCCCCAGCTGGCCGAGCTCAATGCTCTGGGGTTCAGGTTTTCGGTGAATGCCATGTGGTACATGTGTGGCATGACAATCGCTGCGGCAAAGAACACCAGCAACAGGGTCCGCCATGGACCCTCCTGCAATGGGCTGTGCAGGGTCTTCAAGGCTTCCTGATTATGGCTCAGCCACAGCTCCAGGCCGGCTGGCCCCTCAAACACCACGAACAGGGCATACAGACCGACTGCGGACAGACATACCAGCTTGACCAGCGACTCGAAGGCAATGGCAAATACCAGCCCTTCGTGTTTTTCCCGGGCCGAAATATGTCGGGCGCCGAACAGGATGGCGAACAGAATGATCAGCAGACAGAACCCCAGTGCTACCGGTCGCTGGCGTGGATCATGGGTCAGTATCTGTACCGAGTCGGCCACTGCCTGAATCTGCAGCGCCAACAGCGGCAACATGCTCAGTAGCATGAACACTGTGGTCAGGGTGCCGGCCCAGGTACTGCGAAAGCGGAAGGCGAACAGGTCTGCCAGGGATGACAGCTGATAGGTGCGGGTTATCCGCAGAATGGGGTTGAGCAGCACCGGTGCCAACAGAAAAGCACCGCATACGCCCAGATAATAGGTCAGGAAGCCGTAACCGTACTGATAGGCCAGGCCGACCGTGCCATAAAAAGCCCAGGCACTGGCATATACGCCGATCGACAAGGTGTAGACCACCGGGTGGCGCACCAGCGCTGCTGGCACCAGGCCTCGCTCGGTGGCCCAGGCCACACTGAACAGGATGATCAGGTAGGCGACGCTGAGCAGTATCAGCAGACTCAGTTCAAAGCTCATCGGTATCCCTTGGGCTCTGCAGCAGCATGCCGGCAATGATCAGGATCAGCCACAACACGTAGGGGCGATACCAGGCACCCATGGGCTCGATCCACCAATCCATGATGGCCGGAGAGAACAGGTAGATGCCGATGACCAGCAGCAATACCAGGCGGTAAATATACATGGAGAACACCCTTGGACAGTGCAGCGATGGTAATCATGCGCGGTTGGGTTGTCACCCTGAGGGCGTTCAGATTGTTGGGTCCAGTATGTGCCGCTTTGCTGGCAGCCGGTCCGGTTGCCAGTGTGCCACGGCCCAGTCGAGCTGCTCGCTGATGGGGGCGGTGCTCAGTTGTGAGGGCGGATTTTGCGCCAGCACGCTGAGTGCGCGGTACAGGGTGGCGGTGGCCTGGCGGGGTTCCAGTGGGGTCGAGCCGAGGCGTTTGCTGAGCTTTTCGCCGTCATGGCGCATCACCAATGGCACATGCAGATAGCGCGGCGCCGGTTGCTGCAGCAGCTGGTATAAACATAGTTGCCGGGGCGTGGAGTCCAGCAGGTCGGCACCACGTACGATATCGGTTACCTGCTGGGCAATATCGTCGATCACCACCGCCAGCTGATAGGCGATGATGCCGTCGCGTCGACGGATGATGAAGTCCCCCGACGTGGTAGCCGGTTGCTGGCGGAACGCGCCTTGCAGGCGATCCTGGAAAACCATTGTCTGGTCGCTGACCCGCAGGCGCACGGCATGATCTGCTGCAGCGGGCAGGCCTCGCTCCCGGCAGATGCCCGGATAGACTCCACCATGATTGAGAATGGTCTGGCGTGAGCAGTCGCAATGATAGGCCTGGCCGTTTTCCAGCCAGTCATCGATCACCTGCTGATAGAGCGCAAGCCGATCACTCTGGCGCACGACCTCGCCATCCCAATGCAGGCCATAGGCGTCAAGAGTATGCAGAATATGGTCAGTGGCGCCAGGCACGTTACGCGGGGTATCGAGATCCTCGACCCGGACCAACCATTGCCCTTGATGATGGCGTGCGTCCAGATAGCTGGCGACGGCGGCCAGCAGCGAACCGAAATGCAGATAACCACTGGGAGTAGGGGCGAAGCGCCCTATATAGGGGGAGGGCATGGCGGCGCGGCCTTGCAGGATGAGTCGATCTGCGGCAGACGGCTGCAGGTGCGGCTGTCTGCCCTCAGGTCTGATGCGGATCAGCCGCCGATCTGCTTTTCCTTGATTTCGGCCAGCGTTTTGCAATCGATGCAAAGGGTGGCCGTAGGGCGGGCTTCGAGACGGCGAATGCCGATTTCAACGCCGCAGGAGTCGCAGAAGCCGTAATCGTCATCCTCGATGTTCTGCAGAGTCTGATCGATCTTCTTGATCAGTTTGCGCTCACGATCGCGGGTACGCAGCTCCAGGCTGAATTCTTCTTCCTGGCTGGCGCGGTCGGCCGGGTCGGGGAAGTTGGCTGCCTCGTCCTGCATGTAGGACACGGTGCGGTCAACTTCTTCCATCAGTTCGCGCTTCCAGCCATTGAGGATGTTGGCGAAATGCTCGAGCTGGCGCTCGTTCATGTACTCCTCGCCTTTTTCTTCCTTGTATGGAACGAAGCCGCGAATCAACACTGCATTCTTTTCTTTGGTATTGCTGGGCATGAGAACAGCCTCACTTTTAGCTCAATCATCCTGTGCCAGGTCGACACCACTATTATTGACCGGCGGGGGTGCGGCCTGTGGCCTGCGAGCGGGCAAAACTACCAGAACCCGATCCGCGAAGCTACTTTTTGCCGCGGTAAAATTATTTCCGAAATCCATGGCAGTCAGCATAGCCCTAAATGACAGAAGGTTGCGGGTCGTTGGTTTGGTTTTATTTCGATGTTCTACGGGGGCATCTGTTTTGGCGCAGGACCGGTGCCACGGGTATCATGGCGTATTTTGCCGGCGGGTGAGGCGGAGGTAGTCATGTTGAAACAGCGCTGGGCGCGCCGTATCGGGGAGATCGAGCCCTTTCATGTCATGGCGGTGCTGGAGCGGGCCAAGGCGCTTGAGGCGCAAGGACGCGATGTCATCCACATGGAAATCGGCGAGCCGGATTTCGGCACGCCGGAGCCCATCATACGTGCGGGTCAAGCCGCTCTCGCCGCCGGCCATACCGACTATACCCCGGCGTTGGGGCTTCCTGCGTTGCGTGAGGCGGTGGCGGGTTTCTATCAGCAGCGTTACGGGATCAATCTTGACCCGCGGCGAGTAGTGATCACGCCGGGCGGTTCTGGCGCGCTGCTGCTGGTCAGCGCATTGTTGGTTGATCCCGGCAACAAGGTGTTGATGGCCGATCCGGCCTACCCATGCAATCGGCATTTTCTGCGACTGGTTGAAGGGCAGGCGACGCTGATTCCTGCTGATGCGCACAGCGGCTATCAGCTGACGGCTGAGATGGTGGAGCAACACTGGGACGCGGATAGCGCGGCGGTGCTCTGCGCCTCGCCGGCCAACCCCTCCGGCAGTGTGCTCAGTCGGGAGCAGCTCAAGTCGCTGGCGGACACGACGCGGCGGTTGGGCGGACAGTTGATTGTGGATGAGATCTACCACGGTCTGACTTACGGCTGCGAGGCTGCCTCTGTGCTGGAGGTGGCGCCCGATGCCTGGGTACTGAACAGCTTTTCCAAATATTTCGGGATGACCGGCTGGCGGCTGGGTTGGCTGATCGCCCCTGAAGCGGCGGTGCCGGAATTGGAGAAGCTGGCGCAGAACCTGTACATATGTGCGCCGCATCTGTCACAGCGGGCGGCGCTGGCTGCCTTCAGTGAGGAAAGTCTGACCATCTGTGAAGCGCGCCGTGAGGCTTTCCATCGCCGTCGCGACTTTCTGCTGCCAGCGTTGCGGGAGCTGGGATTCGGCATTCCGCAGACGCCCGATGGTGCCTTTTACCTGTATGCCGACGCCAGCGCCTTCGGCACCGACAGTCAGCGCCTCTGCCAGCATCTGATCGAAACTGAGCATGTCGCCATCACCCCGGGTCTGGATTTCGGTCACTATCGCTCGACTGAACATGTGCGGTTCGCCTATGCCAATTCCCTGGAACGTCTCGAGCAGGCAGTGGAGCGTATCGCACGCGGTCTGCAGAGTTGGCCGGGATGTTGATTCCTTATCAGCCGGACTTGATTGCCGGCACGCTGGTGCAGCGTTACAAGCGCTTTCTGGCGGATGTTCGATTGGATGATGGGCGCGAACTGACAGTACACTGCCCCAACACCGGGTCGATGAAAAACTGCGGTGAGCCGGGGAGTCGGGTTTGGGTTACGCTGCAACAGCGGCCGGGGCGCAAGCTGCCGGGCACCTGGGAGCTGGTGGAAGCCGCACCAGGGGAGCTGGCCTGCATTCATAGCGCGCGGGCCAACAGCGTTATTGGAGCGGCGCTTGCGGCGGGGCTGATTGCGCCGTTGGCTGGCTATCCCGGTATTCGTCGCGAGGTAACCCTGACGCCGGGCGGTAGTCGCTTCGATTTTCTGCTTGCCAGCGAATCGGAGAGCTGCGTGGTGGAGGTCAAGAGCGTGACGCTGGCACTGGGAGAAGGTGTGGGTGCATTTCCGGATGCGGTCAGTTTACGAGGACAGAAACACCTGCGTGAGCTGACGCTGTTGGCGCAGTCGGGGCAGCATGCCTGTCTGCTGTTCTGCGTTATGCACAGCGGTATCCGCAGCGTACGGCCGGCGGATCACATCGATTCGGTGTACGGTCAGCTGCTGCGCGAGGCCGCCGCAGCGGGGGTGCTGGTACTGGCATGGTCGATCAAGCCGACTCCGCTGGGGCTGGAAGTGCTCGGGCAGTTACCGGTGATGCTCTGAAAATCAGATCAGCCAGACCTGACCGTCTTCAATACGGCAGGCAATGGGCGTGAGGCTTGCGCCGCTGCACGGGCCGGCCACGCACTCGCCTGACTCGGGTAGAAACAGCGCACCATGGCTGGCGCACTGGATCAGTCGACCGGAGCTGTCGAGGAACTGGTCCGGCACCCACTCCAGCGGAATGCTGCGGTGCGGGCAGCGGTTGGCGTAGACGAATATCTGCGAGCCCTGGCGTACAGCGAACAGTTGCCGGCCCTGCACGAGAAAGCCCTTGCTGCCAGGGTCGGCGATGTCATCGAGTTGGCACAGGGCAACAGCTTGGTTGTCGGTTGGTTGTTTCATGCTCATATTGTCTCTGCCCGGCCCAACCAAGGCCAGCGTGCGTGGCAAAAGGAATATTCATGCAGATTGCTGCTCGGCTGCGACTGGTCATTTTCATTGTGTTGACTGTGTTGGTCCGTGCGCGCAGCCGGGGCGAATTCTGAAACTGTCTTCAGTGGACTACAATGATTGCTGCACTGGCAGTCAGTGCGGCTCTGAGGGTCGCATTGCCGGACTGTTCTGCAACATCTCGATAACCGTTCGGGCGAGTTGATCGGCACGCTCAGCCAGAGAGAAGTCCTCGGGGCGGAGCAGCCAGATGTCGAGCATGCCGATAACGAAGGCATGCAGACTGCGGGCAGCCATGGGTACATCCAGCTCAGCGGCCAGCTGACCCTTGGAAATGGCATTGCGCAATGCGCTTTCCAGCTTGCTGTCTGATTGCAGGCGCAGCTGGCGCATATATTCACGCAGATCACACATTTGGTCGGTATATTCGCACTTGTGAAAGACGATTTCGTTGATGCGTCGGGTGGTAGGGTCTCGTTCGGCTTGACGGAATACTTCGACTATCATGGCCTGCAGGCGGCCGAGCGGGTCAGGCTCGTCACTGTTGCGGCTGGCTTCTTCCAGATGCTGGATCGGGGTCTTGGCGCGCACCAGCAGTGCATCAAGCACTTCGCCCTTGTTTTCGAAATGCCAGTAGATTGCTCCGCGGGTGACTCCGGCTGTTTTGGCTATTTCGGCCAGGGAGGTGTGCGAAACGCCTTTTTTGAAAAAACACAGCTCTGCCGCATCGATGATCTGATTACGGGTTTCCAGGGCTTCCTGCTTGGTGCGTCTGGCCATTGGTTTCTCTGAATTGACTACGGGCTCTCTGGACAATAGAGGTCCGCTGATAGGCGAGGTCGATAACGTAAAAGATGTTAGCCAATGTGAAAACAACTTACAAACATTCGTGGATGTAAGTATTATTGTGCTCCATCGAAATGAGTCGGTTTCCGTTATCGTCTTTGCTGACCACACTATTTTCCAAAAGGTGCCCCGCCCATGCCAGTCAAGTCAGTTCGCGCTGCCCTGATCCCCTTGCTCGCCGTAACCGCTTTACTCAGCGCCTGCGGTGATTCAGAAGCGCCGCCAGATCAGACGGCTCAGATACCGCAGGTGGGTGTTGTCACCATCGCCAGCGAGAGTTTCCTGATGACGTCCGAGCTGCCGGGGCGCACCAAGGCGTATCGGGTAGCTGAAGTGCGACCGCAGGTGAATGGCATTATCCAGAAGCGCCTGTTCGAGGAGGGCAGCGAGGTCAACGCGGGGCAGCAGCTATATCAGATCGATGCCTCTGTCTATGAAGCTGCACTGAAAAGCGCCGAGGCAAACCGGCTGTCGACCAATACGCTGGCTGAACGCTATGAGCTGTTGGTAGAGGATCGGGCGGTCAGTCAGCAGGCCTACGATGAGGCTCGGGCAGCCAAATTGCAGGCCGATGCTGCACTGGAGCGGGCGCGGATCGATGTACGCTATACCCGTGTATCGGCGCCGATTTCCGGGCGTATCGGTCGCTCCGCAGTGACCGAAGGGGCATTGGTCAGCAATGGTCAGGCCCAAGCGCTGGCTACCATTCAACAGTTGGATCCTATTTATGTCGATGTGACTCAGCCGGCACGTGACCTGCTGGCGCTGCGTCGGGATCTGGATGCCGGCCGGCTGGAGCGGGCGGGTGACAACGCGGCCAAGGCGATCTTGCGGTTGGAGGACGGGTTCGAGTATGAACACGAAGGCGAGTTGGAGTTTTCCGAGGTATCGGTTGATGCCAGCACCGGCTCGGTGACCCTGCGCGCGGTGTTCCCGAACCCTGACCGTATCCTGCTGCCGGGTATGTTCGTGCATGCACAGCTGGTTGCCGGCGAGCGGAGCGAGGCCATTCTGGCTCCCCAGCAGGGCGTCACGCGTAATCCGCGCGGTCAGGCGATAGCGATGCTGGTGAATGCTGACAATCAGGTTGAACAGCGCATCATCCAGACCGAGCGTACTGTTGGCAATCGCTGGTTGATCAGCGAAGGACTGGATGTCGGTGATCGTCTGATCACCGAGGGACTGCACATGGTCCTGCCGGGGATGACGGTCGAGCCGGTTCCCGCTACCAATGTCGATAATGCCGGTACGGTCAATACAGCCGAACAGGAAGGATAATTCCGCATGCCACGTTATTTCATCGACCGTCCGATCTTTGCCTGGGTGCTGGCCATCCTGGTCATGCTGATGGGCGGGTTGGCCGTTCTCGGCCTGCCAGTCAACCAGTATCCGAGCATTGCGCCGCCGGCGGTCAATATTGCGGTCAACTACCCCGGGGCATCTGCGCAGACGGTGCAAGACACGGTAGCTCAGGTAATCGAACAGCAGCTTAACGGTATCGATGGCTTGCGCTATATCAAGTCCGAAAGCGGCTCTGATGGCAGCATGCGCATCACCGTCACCTTCGATCAGGAAGTCGACCCGGATATCGCGCAGGTGCAGGTGCAGAACAAGCTGCAGTTGGCCACACCGATGTTGCCCCAGGAAGTGCAGCAACAGGGCATCCGCGTTACCAAGGCGTCATCCAACTTTCTCATGGTGGTTGGCCTGATCTCGGCTGATGGCAGCATGAACAACGAGGATCTCTCGGATTTTGTTATTTCCACGATCCAGGACCCGATTTCCCGCACTAACGGGGTGGGCGACTTCCAGGTGTTCGGCTCGGCGTATTCCATGCGTATCTGGCTGGATCCGGAAAAGCTGAATCGCTTTCAACTGACGCCGGTCGACGTACGCAACGCCATCGCCGCGCAGAACGTGCAGGTCTCCGGCGGGCAACTGGGTGGTGCGCCTGCAGTGCCCGGTCAGCAGCTCAACGCTACCATCATTGGCAAGACCCGCTTCGAGACGCCGGAGCAGTTTCGCAATATTCTGATGAAGGTCAACAGCGACGGCTCGCAGGTACGTCTGGGTGATATTGCGCGGGTCGAACTGGGTGCACAGAACTCCAGTTTCCGTGCGCTGTATAACGGCCAGGATGCCACAGGTATGGCGATCCAGCTGGCCACCGGGGCCAACGCGCTGGATACTACCGAAGCAGTGAAGCAGACCATTGCCGACCTGCAGCCTTTCTTCCCACCGGGTGTCGAGGTGGTTTACCCGTTCGAGACCGCGCCGGTGGTATCCGAATCCATCACCGGCGTGGTGTACACGCTGATGGAAGCGATCGTGCTGGTGTTTTTGGTGATGTACCTGTTCCTGCAGAATTTCCGGGCTACCCTGATTCCGACGCTGGCCGTGCCGGTGGTGATCTTGGGTACCTTCGGTGTGTTATCGCTGTTCGGCTTCAGTATCAATATCCTGACCATGTTCGCCATGGTACTAGCCATCGGTATTCTGGTGGATGACGCGATCGTGGTGGTGGAGAACGTCGAGCGGGTCATGGCCGAGGACGGTTTGTCACCGTTGGAGGCGACCCGCAAGTCCATGGACCAGATCCAGGGCGCGCTGATCGGTATCGGGCTGGTATTATCCGCGGTATTCATACCGATGGCCTTCTTCGGTGGTTCCACCGGGGTGATCTATCGCCAGTTCGCCATCACCATCGCGTCGGCGATGACTCTGTCGGTGCTGGTCGCGCTGATCTTTACGCCGGCGCTGTGCGCAACCATTCTCAAGCCGATTCCCAAAGGCCATAGCCAGGAGAAGCGTGGCTTCTTCGGCTGGTTCAACCGTACCTTCGAGCGTGGCGTCAATCACTACGAGAAAGGCGTGGTTGCCGTGCTCAAGCGCAAGGCGCCCTATCTGCTGCTCTATGTGGTGATCGTCGGCGCGATGGTGATGCTGTTCGGCAAGTTGCCCAGCTCGTTCCTGCCGGATGAGGACCAGGGCGTGATGTTCGTCCAGGTGCTGGGTCCGGCTGGTTCAACCATGGAACGGACGCAGAAGACCGTGGATGGTATGCGTGAAAAGCTGCTCACCGAGGAGAGCGATATCGTTGAGTCGGTATTTACCGTAACCGGCTTCAGTTTCGCCGGTCGCGGTCAGAACGCCGCCATCGCCTTCGTCGGCCTCAAACCCTGGAGCGAACGGACCGAAGAGGGTATGAGCGTGTTCAACCTGGTCGAGCGGGCTGAGCAGCACTTTGCCGGCTTCCGGGATGCCGCGGTCATGGCATTCGCGCCACCCGCGGTCATGGCATTGGGTAATGCCACCGGTTTCAACTTCTTCCTGCAGGACAATGCCGGGCTGGGCCACGAGACCTTGATGCAGGCGCGTAACCAGTTGCTGGGGTTGGCTGCAAAAAGCGACATCCTGACCGCTGTCCGGCCGAATGGCTTGAATGACGAACCGCAGTACAAGCTGATCATTGATGATGAAAAGGCCCAGGTACTCGGAGTGGCACTCAGTGACGTCAACAGCACTCAATCGATTGCCTGGGGTTCCAGCTACGTCAACGACTTCATTGATCGTGGCCGGGTAAAGAAGGTGTATCTGCAGGGTGAGGCGGATGCGCGGATGAACCCTGAGGATCTGGATAAATGGTTCGTGCGCAACAACCAGGGGGAAATGGTGCCGTTCAGTGCATTTGCCACCGGGGAGTGGATCTATGGTCCGCCGAAACTGGCACGCTACAACGGTGTGCTGGCCATGGAAATCCAGGGTGAAGCGGCGCCGGGCTACAGTACCGGGGATGCCATGGCAGAAATTGAACGTCTGGCCGCTGAGCTTCCGACTGGGGTCGGGGTGGACTGGACGGGTCTGTCCTATGAGGAACGCATCTCGGGAGACCAGGCACCGGCGTTGTATGCCCTGTCGCTGCTGGTGGTGTTCCTGTGTCTGGCGGCTCTGTATGAAAGCTGGTCGATCCCGTTCGCAGTCATGTTGGTGGTACCACTGGGTGTGATCGGTGCGCTGTTGGCGACCATGGGGCGCGGGCTGGATAATGACGTGTTCTTCCAGGTGGGCCTGCTGACCACTATCGGTCTGACGGCCAAGAACGCTATTCTGATCGTCGAGTTTGCCAAGGACCTGCGTGAACAAGGCATGTCGCTGGTTGATGCCGCTGTGCAGGCGTGCCGTATGCGCTTGCGCCCCATCATCATGACTTCGCTGGCCTTTACTCTGGGCGTTGTGCCGCTGGCCATTGCCAGTGGTGCGGGCGCAGGCAGTTCCCATGCGATCGGTACCGGGGTGGTAGGCGGCATGCTCACGGCAACGGTGCTGGTGATCTTCTGGGTACCGCTGTTCTATGTGCTGGTGTCTTCGCTGTTCTCGCGCAAGGTCAGCTACGATGACAAGGAGGAAACACAGTGAAACGGTCTTTGATGTGTCTGGCTGTGTTGGGAGTCTTGAGCGGCTGCTCGATGATTCCCGAATATGAGCGTCCCACCTCGCCGGTAGCTGATGTCTGGCCGACGGGGGAAACCTACGCGCCGCAGAATTCCGAAACTCAGGCAATGAACCTCGGTTGGCAGGATTTTTTCCAGGATCGGCAGCTGCAGCGCCTGATCGGTATTGCCCTGGCAAATAACCGCGACCTGCGAATCGCTGTGCTGAATGTGGAAGCCTATCGTTCGTTATACGGGATTCAGCGTGCCGCGGTATTCCCGGATGTAACGGCTGACGGCAGCGGCACACGCACACGCACACCGGAGGGGCTCAGCCCAACCGGCGAGGCAACCACTGGCGGGCAGTATTCTGCAACCTTGGGTGTGGCCTGGGAACTGGACCTGTTCGGCCGACTGAACAGCCTCAGTGCACAGGCGCTGGAAGAGTATCTGGCCAGCGAAGCCACGCAGCGCAGTGTGCAGATCAGTCTGATTGCCAGCGTCGCCAACAGCTACCTGACCTGGCAGGCTGATCGCGAGTTGCTCGCGGTTACCGGGCAGACTCTGGCAGCCTACGAGAACAGTCTGTCGCTGGTGCAGCGCAGCTACGATGTAGGTGTTGCTTCGACCCTGGAGCTGACCCAGGCGCGCACTGCGGTGGAAACCGCACGCTCTGCGCAGGCGCAGTATCGTCGGCTGGTGGCGCAGGATCGCAACGCCTTGACCCAGTTGCTTGGCCAGAACATCCCGCTGGACGATGTGGAAGCTGGCGGGCTGGACATGGAGCTGCTGGCTGATCTGCCGGTCGGGTTACCATCCGAGCTGCTGTTCAAGCGCCCGGATATTGTCGCCGCCGAGCATCAACTGTTGGCGGCGAATGCCAGTATCGGTGCGGCACGGGCGGCATTCTTTCCGAGTATTAGGTTGACGGGTGCAGCGGGCAGCGCCAGCAACGACCTGTCCGATCTGTTCGACAGCGGGTCGGGCTACTGGAACTTCATGCCCAGTATCAGTATTCCGATCTTCAACGCCGGACGGCTGCGGGCGAACCTCGATTACACGGAAATCTCCCGTGATATTCGGGTGGCCCAGTATGAGCAGACGATCCAGGATGCATTCCGGGATGTGGCGGACGGTCTGGCGGCCCATGAAACCTATGCCGAGCAGGTGCAGGCCCAGCGCAATTTGCTGGATGTCAGTGAGCGTTACTACAGGGTCGCCGAGCAGCGTTACCGGACCGGTGTGGACAGTCACCTGACCTTGCTCGATGCGCAGCGGCAATTGCTGTCGGCGCAGCAGCAGCTGGTCAACGACCGTCGCAATCAGCTGATCAGTGAAGTGAATCTGTTCAAGGCGTTGGGCGGTGGCTGGCAAATCGAAGATACGGCTGCCGCTTCGACAGTCCCCGAGGTCTGATAATGGAACCGGGCTGCGTCAGCGTCGCTGGCGCGGTTCAATGTCGTGGTTTTCGGGTGGGTGTCAGGTAAAAAAATGGCCCGCTCAAAAGAGCGGGCCGAAGCCGTGATTAGCCTGATGAGGAGATAACCGTTTGTCTCGCGACAGTCTGTTATCCAAGCCGCCTTGCGGCGACTTGTTGCTAATAATAACCGTTATCATTTGCATGTCAAGCAATCGAATGAATTAATTCACCGCCAGCTGTTTGTAGTGGGTCAATTCCTTGTTCATCAAATCTATCCGCCGCGCCATGCTTTCAATCAGGCTATGGGCGATACGCGGGTTGCTCTGCATCAGCGCCAGGAACTGTTCCTTGGGAATCATCATCACCGTGGTGGGTGCGCTGGCAATGACGGTGGCTGAACGTTTTTCCCGCGTGAATAGCGCCATGGCGCCAAAGATCTCGTCCTTCTGTACATCGCCGACCTTGATGCCGCCGACGAAGGCTTCTGCATGTCCTTCGGTGATGATGAAAACATGGCCTGCGTCATCGCCTTCGCAAATCAATACTGCGCCCGTTGCAAAGTGCTGGAAGCCGGTAGTCGGGCGCATATCCGAAGGCTTGCTGCGAGCCAGTGCATCAGACATCAGCGCAGCCTGGCCGAGGATATAGTGGGTGAACTGCTCCTGGCGGATATTGCTGGCGTGGATATGGCGGAACAGGGCCTCGCGATCATAAGGCATCAATACCAGAGGTTCGTCGCTCATATAGACGCAGGGGGCGGTATTGAGACCTTGGCGCAGGCCGATAAGATCGCCTTCCTGCAGATAGAACAGAGGTTTTCCGTCGATCCATGCGTGCAAGAGCCCACTTTTCAGCAAGTACAGATTCTTGTTGCCCACCATGCTGTAAAGATCATCTACCGATTCCAGTCTGATCGGCTCGGCGCAGGGTTCAAGCCCCTCGAGAAGCTGCGCAGGTATGCGCTGCAGGGTGCTGATCAGCTTTTCTGCATAGGGAGGTTGGTCGCCGATGAGATACATGCCTAATTCCTTTTATCCGGGTCATGAACTGCCGTAACCATACTGCAATTCCTTCTGTTTCCGCCAATGGAAAAGCGCGGTCGAGTTGGCAAAACCGGTTACTGACAAGCTACGGCGTGGTCGTAGTGAATATCAGCCTGCCTTAAGGGTTCTGCTGTTCTTCCAGTTGCTGCAACAGCTGTTGTTTATAGATTGGATCGAGCTGGTTCCAGTGCACATCCTGCAGGGCGCCGGCGATGGCGAACAGCAAGGTCCGGGATGCTCCGAAGCCGCGTGAACGGACCGCGCAATAGGCCGCGACCGGACCGCGCCGGCGAAGCTCTTCGGCGCTGTGTATGCCGCTGGCACGCAGCCATTGCACCGAGGTCTTGCCGAGATTGCGCAGGGTGAGGAGTTCATTCTCTGCCATGGCCACCTCGCTGCCGGAATGGGCGAACGGCTGGCATGCAGCGAGATGAGGACGTAGAGCGGGCGCCGGTTGAGACAGCCGGCTTGATTCTGATTTCTGGCATGGTTTCGGGCTTCTTTTTATTGGTTCCCGATAACCAGTGTAGTGGCCGCCAGCTGATCCGTACAGCTGGCGGAGTTGCTCACACCCGAGTGCTGAGTTGTTCGGTGAGCTGATCGATGCTGCCGCGCTGTTCGGTATCGACAAGCAAGGTGATTTGCTGTTCGTCCTCATTCAGGGACTCCAGCTGCTCCAGCTGGTGGCGAACGACATGAATGTCGGCATCGGATGGATCGCCACCCTTGCGCTGGCGTTCATTCAGCCAGATTTCGATGGTATCCAGCGATGCCTGGCAATGCAGGATCAGGCAGGGCGCTCCCTGATCTTCGATGGCCTGACGGACTTGCTGGCGCTGAGCCTGCTGCAGGTGAGTGGCATCGACTACCACCGGATAGCCGGCTGCGAGAATCTGGGCGGCGAGTTGGGCCAGGCGGGTGTAGGTCTGCTGGCTCAGATCGGCGGAATACAGGCCAGCGTCCAGTCGACCATGACCGTCGCTGCCGAACAGGCGCTTACGTTCGATGTCGGAACGTATGCGGATGACCCCGAGGCGGCTGACCAGCTGTTGGCTCAAGGTGCTCTTGCCGGAGCCGGAGACGCCGTGGGTAAGCAGGCCGAAGCGGCGCGGAATCTCTGTGTAGCTTTCGGCCAGGGTAATATAACCATGGTAGCGCGTCATGATTTCCGCGCGTCGCTGCTCGGTGATATCCGGCGCAAGGCTCAACAGAGCTACTTTGGCACGCACCATGGCCCGGTGGGCCTTGTAGTAGTTCAGTACGCCCAGACCGGCATAATCCCCGGTGTGTTCCAGCCAGACATTGACGAACTGCTGTGAAAGATCCGACAGGCCACGGTCTTCCAGATCCATGGCCATGAAGGCCACATCACTCATGACATCAATCCAGCGGAAGGCGTCATTGAACTCTATGCAGTCGAAGAGGGTCACTTGTCCGTCAATAAGGGTGACGTTATCCAGATAGATATCACCGTGGCATTCACGAATAAGACCCTCGGCTTTACGTTGTGCCAGTTGGGGAATCAGTCGTTGGAAGGTAGTATGCGCCCATTGCTCGAGCTGTTCGAGCTGAGCCAGGTCGGCCGGGTCGCTCAACAGCGGACGGATCTGCTCGAAGTTCTGGGCTACGGGAGCGTGAACCTGTTCCGGCTGGCCCCAGATCGAATCCAGGGGCGCGCGTTCGATCTGTCGATGAAAATCGGCGAGCGTTGCCGCCAGCGAATCGATATGGGCTGGCGCAAGTTCGCCGGCACGCTGCATGTTGCCGAGCAGATCCTGCTGACGGAACTGACGGGTCTTGACCATGTACTCGATGGCCGGACCATCGCCGCGCAGGTTGGGCTCTGTTTCGCTGCCGTGGATGGCGATAACGTCCAGGTAGAGCTCGGGCGCGAGGCGGCGGTTCAGGCGCACCTCTTCAGCACAGAAGTGCGCCCGTTGTTCGAGCGTGGAATAATCGAGAAAGCCGAAATTGACCGGCTTCTTGATCTTGTAGACAAAGTCGCCGGTGAGAATTACCCAGGAAATATGGGTTTCCATCAGCGTGAAACCGGTAACCGGATGGTCGTATAAGGCCGGGTCTTGCAGGGCAGTCAGCAGTGTCTGGCTCACGTTGGATCCTGTAGTGGCTTGGCAATGTGGGCATTATGAGGGTTGGTGGCAGCGAGGCCAACCATCGCCGACGTTCGCAGGTGCGGGCGCGGCCTCCCGAGACGTGGAGTGATCAGGGAATTATGGGTAGAAAACGCAGTAAACGGACCGCCCGCAAGGTCGGGTTCTGGAGGCGCTGGTCAGGCCTGCTATGGAAACTGGCTCTGGTGGGGCTGGTATTGTTTGCCGGCCTGGCAATCTACCTGGATGCCGTGGTTCAGGAGAAATTCTCCGGCAAGCGTTGGGCCGTGCCGGCTAAGGTATTTGCTCGGCCGCTGGAGCTGTATGCCGGCCAGAAACTCAATCGTGATGACTTTGTGACCGAGTTGTCGGCACTGGGTTACCGATCGGTTTCGGCAATCAATCAGCCGGGGCAGATGTCCGTCGCTGGCGGCCGGGTAGACGTATACACTCGCGGCTTTCAATCCTTTGAAGGCTCCGAGCCGGCACAGCGACTCACTGTGCGCTTCAATGGCCAGCAGGTCGCGGGGCTGTCAGGTAACGGCGAGGTGGTCATGGCCCGCGTCGAGCCGCTGATGATTGGCGGTATTTATCCTGCGCATAATGAAGATCGGATTCTCATCCGCCTGGACCAGGCTCCTCCCTATCTGGTGGAAGCATTGGTGGCGGTCGAGGATCGGGAATACTTCCAGCACTTTGGGGTGTCGCCCAAAGGCATAGCTCGTGCCGCCTATGTCAACTTCACTGCGGGTGGCGTAGTGCAAGGCGGCAGTACGCTGACCCAGCAGCTGGTAAAAAACTTCTATCTGAGCAGCGAGCGCAGCCTGATCCGCAAGGGCACCGAGGCGATGATGGCAGTATTGCTGGAGTTGCATTATTCCAAGGAAGCCATTCTCGAGGCCTACCTGAATGAAGTCTTCCTCGGGCAGGATGGACAGCGTGCGGTACACGGTTTCGGGCTGGCCAGTCAGTACTATTTCGCCCAGCCGCTGCATGAACTGGAGCTGCATCAGGTGGCGCTGCTGGTCGGCATGGTCAAAGGGCCATCGCTGTATAATCCGCGCCGTCAGACGGAGCGGGCCAAAAAGCGCCGTGATCTGGTCATTCAGATGCTCGAGGAGCAGGGTGTCATCAGCGATGAGCAGGCGCGTCTGGCGATCAATAAACCTCTGGATGTCACTGTCCGCGGTAGTATGGCCGATACCAGTTACCCGGCGTTCATGGACCTGATCAAGCGCCAGCTGCGTGAGGATTACCAGGACGACGACCTGACCAGTGAAGGCCTGCGAATTTTCACCAGCTTTGATCCGCTGCTGCAGCTGAAGGCCGAAAAGGCCGTGGCAGCCTCATTCAAGCGTCTGGGTGAGCGGGCCGACAAGGAAATGGAAGCGGCGATGGTGGTGACCGGCGCCCAGACTGGCGAGGTATTGGCGTTGGTGGGCGGTCGCAACCCGCGTTTCTCGGGCTTCAACCGAGCCCTTGATGCCGCGCGGCCAATCGGCTCGCTGATCAAGCCGGCGGTTTATCTGACTGCGCTGGAGCAGCCGCAGACCTACTCGTTGATCACACCCGTGGATGACTCACCGATCACGCTGCCTGCGGAACAGGGCAAAACCTGGTCGCCGCAGAACTACAGTCGTGTGAGCCATGGCCTCGTGCCGCTGCACGAGGCGCTGTCCCGTTCGTATAACCAGGCGACTGTGCGCTTGGGGATGGACGTCGGTGTCGACAAGGTTCTGGAAACCGTCGAGCGCATGGGTGTACGCCACGGCTGGCCGGCCTACCCCGCCATGTTGCTGGGTTCCGGAGCGATGACGCCCATGCAGGTGACGGACATGTACCAGACCCTCGCCAGCGGCGGTTTCAACACCCCATTGCGGGCGATTCGCAACGTTCTGACGGCAGAGGGCGAGCAGCTGAGCCGCTATCCATTCAAGGTTCAGCAGCGCTTCGACTCGGCAACCATCTTCCTCATGCAGGAGGGGCTGTCCCGCGTCATGGCGGAAGGAACCGGACGCTCGGCCTATAATCAGGTACCGTCGAGTATCAGACTGGCGGGCAAGACAGGTACCACCAATGATCTGCGCGACAGCTGGTTTGCCGGCTTCTCTGATGACTTGTTGGCGGTGACCTGGTTGGGTCGTGATGATAATGGGCAGACACGTCTGACCGGCGCTACCGGTGCGTTGCAGGTGTGGAGTGCCTTCATGGCTGAGGCGCATCCAACCAGCCTGTCTGACGTGCCGCCCGGTGACATTGTGTATGCATGGGTTAATCGATTGACGGGTGAGGGTAGTGACCAGAGTTGTCCGGATACGGTGCAGATGCCATTCCGCGCCGGCTATGAGCCGCTGCCGGGACCGGGTTGCAGGCCGCTGATTGACACCGGACCAGTGAAGGAGGGTGCTGGTCGGGTGATGGATGTCATCCGCGGATGGCTGCAATGAACATGAGGAGCAAGGCGATGGGTATTAAGCGAATTGGCCTGCTGGCTGGCTGCATCATGGTACTGGCAGGTTGTGCTGGATCGGGGGGCTCCATCCCTGTGACGGATTCAGGGCGTCCGGTATCCAATGAGGATATGCAGTCGGGCGCGGGAATGTCGGCGCCTACGCCGCAGACACCACAAACGTCACAGCGGGATGAAGGTGGTGTGGTGGTGCTGGTTCCTGACGAAGATGGCGGCTCCAGTGCCATCGAGTCCTATCCGCTGGACAGTGCGCCGGTCAGCAGTCAGCCATCGAGCGGCGCTCCTTCAAGCGGCAGTTTGCAGCAGGATGAGCAGCTGGGTGGTCCGGTACTGGCGCTGCTGACCTCGGCCCGTCAGCATGAGGGCAGCGGCGACCTGAACAGTGCTTCTGCCAGCCTGGAGCGGGCGCTGCGTATCGCGCCGCGCGAGCCCCAGGTGCTCTACCGTTTGGCGCAGGTTCGTCTTGACCAGGGCGATGCGGCGCAAGCCGAGCAGCTGGCGCGCCGCGGGTTGTCCTATGCTGCCGGCCGACCTACGCTCCAGGCCGGTTTGTGGGGGTTGGTGGCGGATGCACGTGAGCGGCAAGGTGATGCTGCCGGCGCTGCGCAGGCGCGTCAGCGCGCCAAGGTGGCACTGTAGTGCAGCAATGGCACGCAATGGCCGATGCCCTGCTGGAGCTTGAGCGCGAGCTGCGTGCCTTGGAGCTGTGGTCTTCTCAGGCGCCATCGGCCGCAGACTTGTCCAGTCAGGAGCCCTTCTGTCTGGATACTCTGGATTTCGAGCGATGGCTGCAGTGGGTTTTCATTCCGCGCATGGCGGTTATCATTGAAGCAGGCGGAAGCATGCCGCCTGGCTGCAATATCCAGCCGATGGCGGAAGAATCCTTTGCTCATCTGGGGCGCCGCCGGCATGACCTTCTGTCAATACTGAAACGTATTGACAGGTTAGCCGCGGTGCTGGCGGGTCAGGGCTGATTTCGGCAGCTTTCCCGCAGATTGCCCTGCGCCTTACTGATCATCAGCTGGCGCTCGTCTTCGCCGATTCGCTCGATTTCACCGGCTGCCGTGGTACGGCGCAAACGCGGATTGTTGAGCAGCGTGTCGAGATTGCTGCGGATCTTTTCGCAGGCGGCGCTACGCTGCTCGGCTTCGGCGCGCTGTTGCCGACGTTGTTCGGCTGCCGTGTCTGCGACACGGGTGTCAGCTTTCAGTGGTAAGGAGGCGGGCGGGCGCAGTTGGCCGCTGGGCGGCGGTGGCGGTTGAACAGTGATCTGCCGATAATGGCTGCCTGTTGGTGGCAGCTGCCCGTATTGCGTCACTCCGCGTTCATCAGTCCATTGATACATCTGTTGCGCCAGTGCGCCGGTGCTCAGCAAACCCAGTGTCAGCACGGCGATCAGTGATTTCTGCATGCTATCTTCTTCCTTGTTTTATGCATCCAACCAGTTGGCCGGCTCGGCTACTATAGCCAATCATCGGGCGAGCGGTACATGGCAACCGTAAAGATGCGTATGCGGTTGGCTTTTGTTCAACTTGACTTGACTTGTTGCCGCTGAGTGTAAACAATTCGGGGTTCTCATAAGTGTGCTGTCGTTCGGGCCTACTCGGCATCCGGAGCAGTAGGCTTTGTTGCTCAATCCAGGAGGCGATAACCCGCTTACTCCTGGCCTGGCCCCGCACGCGCTACCTCGCGCTGGGTGAGACCCTTCCGGCTACCTGCTGGATTGCGTCTCCATTGCACGCAGTCAAGCTTTGCATGGCAACCACCGTTGCCACTGCACTGCCGAGCAGTAAACAGGTATCCTGCCGCTCGCTTGGAGTGAACGGCATGCTAGAGGTGATTCAAACGTGGAACTTTTATCCGGCGCTGAGATGGTCGTCCGCTCTTTGCGTGACGAGGGTGTTAAATTTATATACGGGTACCCAGGTGGTGCCTTGCTGCACGTTTATGATGCGATCTTCCGTCAGGATGACGTAACGCACGTGCTGGTACGCCATGAGCAGGCTGCCGCGCACATGGCTGATGGCTATGCGCGCGCCACCGGCCAGCCCGGCGTGGTGCTGGTGACGTCGGGGCCAGGCGCAACCAATACCATTACCGGTATTGCCACCGCTTATATGGACTCCATCCCGATGGTGGTCATTTCCGGTCAGGTTGCCAGTCACATGGTTGGTACCGACGCGTTCCAGGAAACCGACATGGTCGGTATTTCCCGACCGATCGTGAAGCACAGCTTCATCGTCAAGGATCCGCGTGATATTCCGGAGATCATCAAGAAGGCTTTCTATCTGGCTCAGACCGGTCGCCCCGGTCCTGTGGTCATCGATATCCCGAAGGATATGACCAACCCTGCCGACAAGTACGAGTACAGCTACCCGAAAAAGGTCAAGCTGCGCTCCTACAATCCAGCGGTTCGCGGTCATTCCGGGCAGATCCGCAAGGCGCTTGATATGCTGGTCGAGGCGCGTCGCCCGATCATCTATTCCGGCGGTGGCGTGATCATGGGTGGTGCGGCCAAGCAACTGACCGATCTGGGTAAGGAGCTGGGTGTTCCGGTGACCAATACCCTGATGGGCTTGGGTGGTTTTCCAGGTACTGATCGACAGTTCCTCGGTATGCTCGGCATGCACGGCAGCTACACCGCCAACGTGGCGATGCACCATGCTGACGTGGTCATGTGTGTCGGCGCGCGTTTTGATGACCGGGTCATTAACGGCGCTACCAAGTTCTGCCCGAACGCCAAGTTCATCCATATCGACATCGATCCGGCCTCCATCTCGAAAACTATCAAGGCGGACATTCCGATTGTCGGCCCGGTGGACAGCGTTCTAACCGAGATGCTGTCAATGACCCGTGAGCACAAGCTGCGTCCCAAGGCTGATGTGCTGGCTGCCTGGTGGAAGCAGATTGATGAGTGGCGTGGCGATGGCAAGATGTTCCCCTACGATATGGGTGACGGATCCATCATCAAGCCGCAGACGGTTATCGAAACCCTGTGGGATGTCACCAAGGGTGATGCCTATGTCACTTCAGACGTAGGTCAGCATCAGATGTTCGCTGCTCAGTACTATCCATTTGATAAGCCCAATCGCTGGGCCAACTCCGGTGGTCTGGGTACCATGGGCTTTGGCTTGCCAGCAGCCATGGGGATTCAATTGCACCATCCGGATGCAACCGTCGCCTGCGTTACCGGCGAGGGCAGTATCCAGATGAATATTCAGGAGCTGTCGACCTGTCTGCAATATGATCTTCCGGTGAAAATCATCACCCTGAACAACCAGGCGCTGGGCATGGTCCGCCAGTGGCAGGACATGCAGTACAGCAGCCGTTACTCGCATTCCTACATGGAATCGCTGCCGGACTTCATCAAGCTGGCTGAATCTTACGGTCACATCGGCATGCGTGTCGAAAAACCGGAAGATCTCAAGTCGGCAATGGAAGAGGCGTTTTCCCATACCAAGCGACTGGTGTTCATGGATATTCGCGTGGACAACACCGAGCACGTCTACCCGATGCAGATCGCGGGTGGCTCGATGCGCGATATGTGGCTGAGCAAGACGGAGCGTACCTGACATGAGATATATCATTTCCGTACTGCTGGAAAACGAGCCTGGTGCACTGTCTCGCGTGGTCGGGTTGTTCTCCCAGCGTAACTACAACATCGAAACCCTGACCGTAGCGGCTACGGAAGACCCGACGCTGTCGCGTCTGACGCTGACCACCATCGGCCAGGAAGATGTCATCGAGCAGATCACCAAGAACCTCAACAAGCTGATTGAGGTGGTGAAGCTGGTCAATCTGTCCGAAGGCGCGCATATCGAGCGTGAGCTGATGCTGGTCAAGATCAAGGCTACCGGCGCGCAGCGCGCCGAAGTCAAGCGGACCACCGATATCTTCCGCGGCCAGATTGTCGATGTGACCAGTAGCGTGTATACCGTTCAGCTTGCAGGTACGTCTGACAAGCTGGATAGTTTTATCGAAGCGGTTGGCCCGGCGACAGTGCTGGAAGTCGTGCGCACCGGAGTGTCCGGTATCGCGCGCGGTGAAAAGGTGCTGAGCATTTAAACAATATTAGTCTGTGGTCCGGCGGGACCCGCATAGAAGGGGATTTACATGCAAGTTTATTACGACAAAGACTGTGATCTGAGCATCATCCAGGGCAAGAAAGTTGCCATCATCGGTTACGGCTCACAGGGTCATGCCCATGCCTGCAACCTGAAAGACTCCGGCGTCGATGTTACCGTTGGTCTGCGCCCGGGTTCCTCCTCGATTGCCAAGGCCGAAGCTCATGGCCTGAAGGTCTCTGACGTACCGGCTGCCGTTGCGGCTGCCGACGTAGTCATGATCTTGACGCCTGACGAGTTCCAGTCCCAACTGTATCGTGACGAGATCGAGCCGAACCTGAAGCAGGGCGCTACTCTGGCCTTCGCTCACGGTTTCGCTGTTCACTACAACCAGGTCGTGCCGCGCAAGGATCTGGACGTGATCATGATTGCACCCAAGGCGCCGGGTCACACGGTACGCTCCGAGTTCGTGAAGGGCGGTGGTATTCCCGACCTGATCGCGATCTTCCAGGACGCTTCCGGCAACGCCAAGAATGTTGCTCTGTCCTACGCCAGCGGTGTGGGTGGTGGTCGTACCGGTATCATCGAAACCACATTCAAGGACGAGACTGAAACTGACCTGTTCGGTGAGCAGGCAGTTCTGTGTGGTGGCGCGGTTGAGCTGGTCAAAGCCGGCTTCGAGGTCCTGACTGAAGCAGGTTACGCGCCGGAAATGGCCTACTTCGAGTGCTTGCACGAGCTGAAGCTGATCGTTGACCTCATGTACGAAGGCGGTATCGCCAACATGAACTACTCGATCTCCAATAACGCTGAATACGGTGAGTACGTTACTGGTCCGGAAGTGATCAACGACGAATCCCGTGCTGCCATGCGCAATGCTCTGAAGCGCATCCAGTCCGGCGAATACGCCAAGATGTTCATCGCTGAAGGTGCACATAACTACCCATCGATGACGGCTGCACGTCGTAACAACGCCGCGCATCCGATCGAGCAGGTTGGTGAGCAGCTGCGCGGTATGATGCCGTGGATCGACAAGATCGTGGACAAGTCCAAGAACTGATTCCAGTTCGGGGGAAAAAACGCGGCTTCGGCCGCGTTTTTTGTTTGTGGTCGGTGTCGGCACTGGTCATTTGAAGGCCAAGTTGCCACACTGTATTATCCGGCAAAGTGTCAAGGAACGTATATGAAAGATGATCTGCAGCATGATTCAAACTTCGATGGGGATGGCCCGCACACGCTGTTGCCAATCGATGAGCATATAGAGGAAATGCCGGGGCCAGATGGCAAGAAGGTTCGTCATCGCGGCATCTACCTGTTGCCTAATCTGTTCACCACTGCCGCGCTGTTTTCCGGCTTTTACGCCATTGTCAGTGCCATGAATGGCAATTTCTCCCATGCTGCGATTGCCATTTTCGTGGCCATGGTGCTGGATGGACTGGACGGTCGGGTCGCACGTCTCACCAACACCCAGAGTGCATTCGGTGCAGAATACGATTCACTCTCCGATATGGTGGCTTTTGGTGTGGCGCCAGCGCTGATTGCCTTTACCTGGGCGCTGGACGATATGGGTAAGGTCGGATGGGTATTCGCATTCATCTATGTGGCTGGGGCGGCATTGCGTCTCGCACGCTTCAATACTCATATAGGATCGGAAGACAAGCGCTACTTTACCGGTCTGGCCAGTCCCTCGGCTGCCGGCCTGGTGGCGGGTATGGTCTGGGCTTTGAGTGATTTCGGTATTGATGGTGGTGATATTTCCGTTCTGGTGGGGATTCTGACTGCGCTGGGCGGATTGCTGATGGTCAGCAACGTCCGCTATTACAGTTTCAAGGATCTGGATATGCGCGGCCGGGTGCCGTTCTTTGTCATCCTGCTGGTGGTGCTGGTATTCGCCATAGTTTCGACTGACCCTTCGCGGATTCTCTGGTTCATCTTCATCGCCTACAGTCTCTCAGGCCCTGTTCAGGCCCTCTGGCGCTGGCGCCGTCGGGACAGTCAGGTAAATGAAACCGAGAAAGTTGAATAAACCCCTTGACGTAAAATCTGGCGGGTCTATAATTCGCCCCTCGCAAGCCGCGG